>NZ_BAABFB010000075.1:0-614197 GCF_039540555.1 Rhodococcus olei
CGACCCCGGCACCGGCCGCCACCGCAAAACCGGCCGCCACCGCGAACGCGCTGACACCACCGACCATCCTGCGGATACTGCGTTCAGACATGCGTCTCCTCCACGGCGAACCGTGTCACCGCTGGCGGCGTGGCCCGTCGTAATCCAGTTCTCGGTGCGCCAGTTACCTCGGCATGCGGCCTCGGTGGCACAAAGTCGACGAGGAGTAGATCACACCTATTGACCGCTCAGCGGCGTTTTCGAGGATTCACATGGACGAATGTCCGACTTGGCCGGACGCGGACAGTGCCGGTGTTTTCGGCAACGAGTTATCTGACGGCAACACGACCGGTGCCCGGATACGCGGAAGGCGCCTCCCGCCGATGCGGGAGGCGCCTTCCGGTACCTCTGGTGGAGCTGAGGGGAATCGAACCCCTGACCTCTTCGATGCGAACGAAGCGCGCTACCAACTGCGCCACAGCCCCTCACCCAGCCCTCCGAAGGAGTGCTCGGCAACTCTAACAGGCCTCTCCGGCAACCATGAAATCAGCTGGTCGGAGCAGGTTTTTCCGGGACCGGACCGGCCTACTCCCCGACCACCCTGCGCATGTCCGATCGGCCGTCCTCCTCACCGATCCCGGCGTCGTAGTGATCGAGGTGGTCGAAGACCGGGTCACCGTCGTCGATCTCGAGCACGACCGCACCGGGCCGGCGCAGCCGAGACGGGATCAGCTTCAGCTCCTCGTCCTCGCGGGACTCCACACCGAGCCGGGACCGGGTCAGCCGGGCCATCCGGCGACGCCGGATCTCCTGCTCGAACTGCACCTGACGCCGCAGGTACACGAGATACCCGACGAGGCCGAGCACCGCGGCCACGCTGACCCACCACAGGGTCGGCGAGACGATCAGCGCCAGCGCCGCGGTCATGATCGCCGCGAGCACCAGCCCCAGCACGGCACGCTGACGGAAGGAGTAACGCGCCGCGCGGGCGATCGCGTCGGCCTCGGGGTCGAACCCGCCGCGACCGCGACGGTGCGGGGCGGGGTCCTCGTCGTCGTACTGCGGGACGGCCCGGCGATAACGGGTGTCGTGGTCCGCTTCGTCGTAGCCGAAGTCGTCGTCGAGCTCGTCCTGGTCGGGCTCGCCGTAGGACGCGTCTGTTCGGGCATGCGCTTCCATCCAGTCCTCCGCGTGCATCGGGCGATTGGGGTCTGGGCGCCAATTCGGGTCACTGCGATGTCCGCTGGCCGGACCGCGGCGGGTCTGGCGGGCGTGCTGGTCGCGATCGAGGACACGGGTGGCCAGCGCCACGTCCGTGGTCTGCCGGATGCGGGGACGTCGCTTGGCCTGCATCGGGAGCAGCACGAACAGCCACATCGCCACCAACGCAATCCACAGCAGCGAGTTCGGCATGTTGGGCGACCTCCCTCCCACTCATCTGCCAGCACAGCCGTCACCTGCGATTTCGGCCCGAACGGCCCACCCAGGCTAAATCCCTCGACCCGCTGTTCCCCGCAGACGCGCCGAACTCATCTTTCCCACATGCCACATTAGTCACTACTGCCGCATGCCTGCACGTCGGGGTTGCGGAAATGTAACCAGGCTCGCTCAGCCCCAGGCCGCCCGGCCGGCGCGCACGAGCCGGTCCGCGACGGTGGACTCGAGTTCCTCGACGGTCATGCCGACCAGCACGTGATCCCGCCACTCGCCGTCCACGTCCAGGTAGCGTTCGAGCAGCCCCTCCTCGCGGAATCCGACGTGCCGGAGCACCGCCCGGCTCGCGAGGTTGTCGGGCCGCACGGTCGCCTCGATGCGGTGCAGGCCGACCGGACCGAATCCGTGGTCGAGCCCGAGCGCCAGAGCGGCGGTCGCGACTCCCCCACCGCCGTCCTCCTTCGACACCCAGTAGCCGATCCACGCCGACCGCAGCGCCCCCCGGACGACATTGCCGATCGTCAGCTGACCACAGAATCTGCCGTCGAGTTCGATGACCATCGGCAGCATCCGGCCCCGGCGGGCCTCGGCGCGCAACGACGAGCACAGCCCGGGCCAGTTCCCGATGTGGTGCCGGGCGTCCCACGGTCCCTCCCCGGTCGGCTCCCACGGACGCAGGTGGTCCTCGTCGCGGATGCGCAGCCGGCTCCAGGCCGCCGCGTCGCGCAGCCGGATCGGCCGCAGCGTCACCCGTCCCGCGGGCACCGTCAGCGGGCCCAGCCGAGCGGGCCACCCGGGATGGACGGTGTGCCGGCGCAACGCCGAGGTCACCGCGTCAGCCCCGCTGTGCGAGGAACGCGACGTCGACCCGGTCACCGGTGCGGATGTCGGTCACGTCGGGGTCGACGAGGACGAGGCAGTTCGCCTCGGCCAGAGTGGCCAGCAGATGGGACGACGCGCCCGGGGCGCCGCCGAGCGCCTGCACCAGGTACTCGCCGGTGGTCTCGTCGCGCATCAACTGCCCGCGCAGGAATCCCTTCCGGTCCTCGATCGAGGTGATCGGCGCGACGGTCCGCGCGGACACGATCCGCCGCATCGGCTGCCGCCGTCCCAGCGCGATCCGGATCAGCGGACGAACCATCACCTCGAACACCACGAGGGCACTGACCGGATTCGACGGGAGCAGGAACGTCGGGACCTCGTCGCGGCCGAGCTGGCCGAACCCCTGCACCGAACCCGGGTGCATCGCGACCCGTTCGACCTCGAGGTCACCCAGCTCGCGCAGCGCCTCGCGGACCTGGTCGGAGGCCCCGCCGCCGACGGCGCCGGCGATGACGACGATTTCGGAGCGGATCAGCTGGCCCTCGACGACCTCACGGAGACGCCGGAGATCGGTGCCCGCGATACCGACCCGGTTGACGTCCGCGCCGGCGTCGCGGGCGGCCGCGGCCAGCGCGTACGAGTTGACGTCGTAGACCTGTCCCGGACCCGGGGTGCGGTCGATGTCGACGAGCTCGCCGCCGACGGTGATCACCGACAGCCGGGGCCGGGGATGCACGAGCACCTTGTCGCGACCCACCGCGGCGAGCAGACCAACCTGGGCGGCGCCGATGATCGTGCCCGCCCGCACCGCGACGTCACCGGGCTGCACGTCGTCGCCGACACGGCGGACGTAGTCACCGGTGCGCACCGGCCGCAGCACCCGCACCCGGTTTCGACCCCCGTCGGTGCGGTCCAGCGGGAGCACCGCGTCCGCGAGCGTCGGCAACGGTGCGCCGGTGTCCACCCGCACCGCCTGCCGCGGCTGCAGCCGGGTGGGCTGACGCGACCCGGCGCTCACCTCACCGACGACCGGCAGGACCACGTCGATCGGCTCACCGTCCTCGCCGAGCTCACCGGAGCCCGCCGCGGAGACGTCGACACTGCGGACGGCGTAGCCGTCGATGGCGGCCTGGTCGAAGCCCGGGAGGGGACGTTCGGTGACGACTTCCTCCGCGCACAGCAGACCCTGCGCCTCGGAAATCGCGACCCGCACCGGCCGGGGCGCGACGGCGGCGGCGGTCACCCTGGCCTGCTGCTCCTCAACCGAGCGCATGTAGTCGCTGCCTCCCGACCCCACTACCGGCCCGTCTGCAGTCTCTCGACGAGCCATTCCCGCAGCGACGGACCGTACTCTTCGCTGTCGAGCGCAAAGTCAACCGCAGCGCGCAGGTAGCCGCCGGGATTTCCGAGGTCGTGTCGGCCGCCGCGGTGCACGACCACGTGGACCGGGTGCCCCTCCGCGATCAGCAGCGCGATGGCGTCGGTCAGCTGCAGCTCGCCGCCCTGGCCGGGGGTGATCCGGCGGAGCGCGTCGAAGATCGCGCGGTCCAGCAGGTAGCGGCCGGCCGCGGCGAACGTGGAGGGGGCATCCTCCGGCTTCGGCTTCTCGACCATCCCCGTCACCCGGAGCACGTCCGGGTTCGTCGTGTCGGGCACCTCCTCGACCTCGAAGACACCGTAGGCACTGACCTGGTCCTTCGGGACGTCGATCGCACACAGCACGGTGCCGCCGCGCTTCTCCCGGACCCGCGCCATCGTGTCGAGCACGCCGCGCGGCATCACCAGGTCGTCGGGAAGGAGCACCGCGATGGCGTCCTCGTCCTCGTCGAGGACGGCCTCCGCGCACCCGACCGCGTGGCCGAGACCGAGAGGCTCGTGCTGGACGACGGATTCGACCCGGAGCAGACCCTGTGCCTTGCGGACCTTCTCGAGCAGGTGCGACTTGCCGCTGGCCTCGAGCTTGCTCTCGAGCACGAGATCCTCGACGAAGTGCGCGACGACGCCGTCCTTGCCCTCGGAGGTGACGATGACGAGCCGGTTGGCGCCCGAGTCGGCGGCCTCTCCGGCGACGAGTTCGATGCCGGGGGTGTCGACGACCGGCAGCAGCTCCTTGGGCACCGTCTTGGTCGCGGGCAGGAACCGGGTTCCGAGTCCCGCCGCGGGGACCACCGCAGTGCGGAAGGCCCGGGAATTGTTGGTGCCGGAGTCTGTCATGGCCACACCTTATCCGTCTGGGCTGTGCGCCCGGGATCCTAGGGTTACCGCCATGTGCACACGAACATCGGCAGCTCGATGACACCGACGAAGGCGCAGTGGCGCGAGGCCGTCCTGAGCCGGCGGCGCGGACTCGACGCCGCCACCAGGGCCGCGGAGTCCGCCGCGATCGCGGGGTTCGTCGCGGAGCTGGGTCGGCAGTTGGGTCCGGACGCGACCGTGTGCGCCTATGTGCCGGTGGGACGCGAGCCGGGCTCGACGGAAATGCTCGACGCCCTCCTCGGCGCGGTCGAGCGGGTCCTGTTGCCGGTCGCCCGGGAGCCCGGGCCGCTGTCATGGGCGCCGTACCGGGGTGTCGAGCATCTGGTCCCGGCGCCGTTCGGACTCCGGGAACCGGCCGCGCCGTACCTGCCCCCGGACGCCGCGCGGGACGCCGCGGTGATGCTGGTGCCAGCCCTCGCGGTGGATCGGCGTGGGGTCCGGCTGGGGCGGGGAGCCGGATTCTACGACCGGACGCTGGCACTCGCGGCCGGGGCCCGCCTGGTCGCGGTCGTGCGCGACGACGAGGTCGTCGACGAGTTGCCGGAGGACCCGCACGACGTCCGGATGCACGAGGCACTGACGCCGGGGGGCGGACTGCGGACGCTCGACACCGGTGGACACCGGAACGTCCCGGAATAGGCAGCTGGGTAGCCGCGTTGGCACTCCTGACTGTAAAGTGCCAGTGCCTGCCGTATCACTACCCAGGCCCCAGTACCCGCGCGGAGGAACCTGCAGTGCCCACCTACTCCTACGCCTGCACCGAATGCGACAACCGCTTCGACATCGTGCAGTCGTTCACCGACAACTCCCTGACCGAGTGCAACGAGTGCAACGGAAAGCTCCGCAAGCTGTTCAACTCTGTGGGCATCGTGTTCAAGGGCAGCGGCTTCTACCGCACCGACAGCCGCGGTGGCGGCAGCAGCACGGTCAGCGAACCGGCGAAGTCGACCTCCGGTGCGACCAAGTCGGACGCCGGTTCGTCGGCGAGCACGCCGGCTCCCGCGGCCGCCGCCGGCTAGCGTCACGCCGGTCCTCCGAACCGCGAGACGAACCGGGGCGTGGCACGATCGACGGGTGACGAGTAGGCCCGCCGCCGCGCCGAATCTGCAGGACCTCGCGCGGTTGCGCCGGGTTCGCGATCGGATCGACCGCGAGTACGCGCAGCCGCTGGACGTCGAGGCGCTCGCCCGCGGCGTGCACATGTCCGCCGGACACCTCAGTCGCCAGTTCCGGATCGCGTACGGCGAGTCGCCGTACGCGTATCTGATGACGAGGCGCATCGAGCGCGCGATGGCGCTGCTGCGTCGCGGCGACCTCAGCGTCACCGAGGTCTGTTTCGCGGTCGGTTGCTCGTCTCTGGGCACGTTCAGCACCCGCTTCACCGAGCTGGTCGGCGTCCCGCCCAGCACCTACCGCCGCGACGCGGCGCGCGCCCCGGACGGGATGCCGTCCTGCGTGACCAAGCAGGTGACCAGGCCGATCAGGAATCGAGAAGCGCCCGCCCCGAGCAGCACCTAGCGTGGCTGGCATGAACATCACCATCAACACGACCGTCCTCCCGCACGACGATCCGGACGCCTCCCTGGCCTTCTACCGCGACACCCTCGGCTTCGAGGTCCGCAGCGACGTCGGCACCGGCACGATGCGCTGGATCACGGTCGGTCCCGTCGACCAACCCGGCACGTCGATCCTCCTGGCCCCGCCGGGCGCCGATCCCGGAATCACCGACGACGAGCGGCGCACGATCACCGAGATGATGGCCAAGGGCACCTTCGGGTGGATCCTGCTGGCCACCCCCGACCTCGACGCCACCTTCGAGAAGCTGCAGGCCGGTGATGCCGAGGTCGTCCAGGAACCGACCGAGCAACCGTACGGTGTCCGCGACTGCGCCTTCCGCGATCCCGCCGGCAACCAGATCCGCATCCAGGAACTTCGCTGACCGTGACGGGGGGAGACACGATGAGCACGGCCACGACCGGGCGGGCACAGCGACAGGACGGCGCACAGTCGGGAGAACCGCACGCTGCCGACCGCCACGACCGGATCCGCGTGCACGGCGCGCGGGTGAACAACCTCAAGGACGTCAGCGTCGAGATCCCGAAACGCAGGTTGACCGTGTTCACCGGTGTCTCCGGCTCGGGCAAGAGCTCGCTGGTGTTCGGCACGATCGCGGCGGAGTCGCAGCGGCTGATCAACGAGACCTACAGCGCCTTCGTGCAGGGTTTCATGCCCACCCTCGCGCGGCCGGAGGTCGACCTGCTCGAGGGGATCACGACGGCGATCATCGTGGACCAGGAGCGGATGGGCGCGAACCCCCGCTCGACGGTCGGCACCGCCACCGACGCCAACGCGATGCTGCGCATCCTCTTCAGCCGGCTCGGGCGGCCGCACATCGGCTCGCCCAACGCGTACTCGTTCAACATGCCCTCGGTGAAGGCCACCGGTGCGATCACGGTCGAGCGCGGCACCAGGACCAAGACCGAGAAGGCGACCTTCTCGCGCCTCGGCGGCATGTGCCCCCGTTGCGAGGGCATGGGTTCGGTCACCGACTTCGACCTGACCGCCCTGTACGACGCCAGCCTCTCGCTCAACGAGGGCGCGCTGACGATTCCCGGCTACAGCATGGACGGCTGGTACGGCCGGATCTTCCGCGGCTGCGGCTTCTTCGACCCCGACAAGCCGATCGCGAAGTTCACCAAGAGACAGCTGCACGACCTGCTCTACAAGGAGCCGACCAAGATCAAGGTCGAGGGCATCAACCTGACCTACGAGGGGCTGATCCCGAGGATCCAGAAGTCGATGCTGTCCAAGGACATCGACGCGCTGCAGCCGCACCTGCGCGCGTTCGTGGAGCGGGCGGTGACCTTCACGACCTGCCCCGACTGCGGCGGCACCCGGCTGACCGCGGAGGCCCTGTCGTCGAAGATCCACGGGAAGAACATCGCCGACGTCTGCTCGATGCAGATCAGCGACCTGGCCGAGTGGGTCCGGGGCCTCGACGAACCGTCCGTGGCGCCGCTCCTCAGCGGGTTGCAGCACCTCCTCGACTCGTTCGCGGAGATCGGGTTGGGGTACCTCTCGCTCGACCGGCCGTCGGGCACCCTGTCGGGCGGAGAGGCGCAGCGCGCCAAGATGATCCGCCACCTCGGTTCGTCGCTGACCGACGTCACCTACGTCTTCGACGAGCCCACCATCGGCCTGCACCCGCACGACATCGAGCGGATGAACGACCTGCTGCTGCAACTTCGGAACAAGGGCAACACCGTGCTCGTGGTCGAGCACAAGCCGGAGGCCATCGCGATCGCCGACCACGTCGTCGATCTCGGTCCCGGCGCCGGCACGGGAGGCGGCACCGTCTGCTTCGAGGGGACCGTGGACGAGCTGCGGGCGAGTGACACCACCACCGGCCGCCACCTCGACGACCGGGCGACCCTCAAGGAGACGGTGCGCACGTCCACCGGGGCGCTGGAGATCCGCGGCGCGACCGCCCACAACCTGCGAGGCGTCGACGTCGACATCCCGCTCGGGGTGCTCTGCGTGGTCACGGGCGTCGCCGGCTCCGGCAAGAGTTCGCTGATCGACGGCTCGGTGTCCGGACGGGACGGTGTGGTGTCGATCGACCAGAGCGCGATCCGGGGCTCGCGTCGCAGCAACCCGGCGACCTACACCGGACTTCTCGACCCGATCCGCAAGGCGTTCGCGAAGGCCAACGGGGTGAAGCCGGCGCTCTTCAGCTCCAACTCCGAGGGTGCCTGTCCGACCTGCAACGGCGCCGGCGTCATCTACACCGACCTGGGCGTCATGGCCACCGTCGAATCCACCTGCGAGGAGTGCGAGGGGAAGCGATTCCAGGCGTCGGTGCTGGAGTACACGCTGGGCGGCCGGAACATCGCCGACGCGCTCGCGATGTCGGTGACCGAGGCCGAGGAGTTCTTCGGGGAGGGCGAGGCCCGGATCCCGGCGGCGCACAAGATCCTGCAGCGTCTCACCGACGTCGGCCTCGGCTACCTGAGTCTCGGTCAGCCGCTCACGACGCTGTCGGGCGGCGAGCGGCAGCGGATCAAGCTGGCCACCGCCATGGCCGAGAAGGGCGACGTCTACGTCCTCGACGAACCGACCACCGGCCTGCACCTCGCCGACGTCGAGCAGCTGCTCGGCCTGCTCGACCGGCTCGTCGACTCCGGGAAGACGGTCGTCGTGATCGAGCACCACCAGGCGGTGATGGCGCACGCCGACTGGATCGTCGACCTCGGTCCCGGTGCCGGTCACGACGGCGGCCGGATCGTCTTCGAGGGCACTCCCGCCGACCTCGTCGCGGCCCGTTCCACCCTCACCGGCGAGCACCTCGCGGCCTACGTCGGCGCCTGACCGGCGCGAGTTTCCACAGCCCACCGGATCCATCCACAGGACGGGTCCGGTGGGCGTCCGCGGCGTCCCCGGCCGACCTAGCGTGGCGGTCATGGACCGCACTCCCGGGCGCCGCGACGACGACCTGTCCCCCACCCCGTTCGACCGGATCGGCCACCTGATCAGGCCGGCGTGGGCTAGGACACCCGTCGTCCGCCGGGTTGCGGCCGGGGCGTTGACCCTGCTCGCCCTCGCTCTCGCCGTCCGCGGGGATCCGGGCGACGATCGGGAGCCGGTCGTCACCGTGACCCGGGACCTGGCGCCGGGGTCCGTGCTCGGCGCGGAGGACGTCCGGACGACCCACCTGGCGTCGTCGGCCGTCCCCGCGGGCTCTGTGCACACCGTCGACGACGCCCTCGGCCACACCCTCGCCGGGCCGGCCCGGTCCGGCGAGATCCTCACCGACGTGCGCCTGCTCGGCTCCCGGCTGGCCGGCGCGGCCGCCGGCCCCGACGCGCGCATCGTCCCGCTGCGCATCGACGACACCGAGGTGGCCGCGCTGCTGCGCGTCGGCGACCGGGTCGACATCCTCGCGGTCGACGGTGAACACTCCGCCGAGCCGCGGGTCCTCGCCTCCGCGGCCACCGTGGTCCTGGTGTCACCGGGCGAGGACGGCCGCACCCGGCGTGGCCCGGTGGTGTTGGCCGCACTCCCCGAGAACGCGGCGACCGCAGTCGCCGCGGCGTCACTGACCGGCGCGTTGACCGTGACGTTCCACTGAACTGTGCCCTTCGCCGCACCCGCGTGTTCTGTTGCCGATCCGAACGGGATGTCCCCTAGCATTTTCCACAGTCCGAGCCCCCGTCACAGATCCGATCGAAACGAGGACCAGACCATGCTCAAGGGTTTCAAGGATTTCCTGCTGAAAGGCAACGTGCTCGACCTCGCGGTCGCCGTCGTCGTCGGCGCCGCGTTCACCGCGATCGTCACCTCGTTCACGACCAACATCATCAACCCGCTGATCGCCGCGTTCGGTGGCGCGAACGAGATGGGCTTCGGATTCCAGATCACCGACAGCCCGGAGACTTTCGTCAACGTCGGCGCGGTCATCACCGCCGCGATCAACTTCGTCATCATCGCCGCGGTCGTGTACTTCATTCTGATCGTTCCGTACAACCACGCCAAGGAACGGTTCATGACCAAGGAGGAGAAGGAGGCAACCGACATCGAGTTGCTCACCGAGATCCGGGATCTGATTGCGGACCGCCGCCTCTCCCGCGACTGAGACCTCGGAACCAGTGTGGGCTCGTACCGGAATCCGGTACGAGCCCACACCTTTTCGACACCGGTTCGGGTGGATGACGTTGTCGGTTGACGGCTTTCGCCGCGAGCGTGTGACGCGGACGGGCCCTCAGCCGTGGTGCGGGGGCACCTGACGGCGCAGCCACTCGTCGCCCGCCGACTCGCGATCGGCACCCGAGGCCTCGGGCTCGGGGCGCTCGTCGCGTGTCGTGTCGGGCAGGACGTCGCCGAAGATCCGCGCCAGCCGGGCCCGGACGGCCGGGTCCCGGTTGGGGGGCACGCTGGGCGCGTCGTCGGTGATCGTCACTCCTCGATGCGGGACAGCTCGCCGATCACGGAGCTGGCGAGCGGAGTCAGGGTCGCCATCCCGTCGCGCACGGCGGAACGGGAGGAGGCCAGGTTCACGACCAGGGTACTTCCGGACACCCCGGCCAGCCCCCGGGAGAGGCCCGCGTCGAGCGAGCCCGCCGCCAGACCGGACGACCGCAACGCCTCGCTGATCCCCGGGATCTCGCGGTCCAGGACCGCCGCCGTGGCGTCCGGGGTGACGTCCCGCGGCGACACCCCGGTGCCGCCGACGGAGATCACCAGGTCGACGCCGCCGATGACGGCGGTGTTCAGCGCGTTGCGGATCTCGACCTCGTCCGCGGAGACCGCGACCACCGCGTCCACCAGGAACCCGGCCTCGGCGAGCAACTCGGTGACCAGCGGGCCCGTCGAGTCCACCCCTTCACCGTGAGCGGTTCGGTCGTCGACGATCACCACGAGTGCGCGGCCGGCCAGCGGGGTTTCGATGTCCATGGGTCCTACGGTAGTGGTAGCCGTCCCGAGGGACGCGGCCTGGCGGTGAATACGGGCAACGACCGAACGGCCTCGCCCGCGGGCGAGGCCGTTCGCGTCGAGCATCAACGGCCGCCCTGGGTCGGCGCCGCCGCGAGGGTGACCTCGACGGTCTTCGCGTTGCCGCCGTTGGGGTCGGTGTAGGTGATCTTGACCTTGTCGCCCGGTGCATGCGAGCGGATGGCCGCGATCAGCGCGTCGCCGCTGTCGACGACCCGGTCGTCGACCCGGGTGATGACCACGCCGCGGGGGATGCCCGCCTGGTCCGCCGGTCCGCCGCCGGTGACGTCCTGGACGGTGGCGCCGTGCGCGGTGTCCCGCGACGACACCGACACCCCGATGATCGCCTGGGACGCCTTGCCGGACTTGACCAGCTCGTCCGCGACCCGCCGGGCCTGGTCCACCGGGATCGCGAAGCCGAGTCCGATCGACCCGCCCTGCTGGCCGGCGGCGGCGTCGCCGCCGAGCGTCGCGATCGCGGTGTTGATGCCGATCAGCTTGCCGTCCATGTTGACCAGCGCGCCGCCCGAGTTGCCGGGGTTGATCGCGGCGTCGGTCTGGATCGCGTCGATCACGGTGTTCTGGTTGCCCGACTCGCCACTGGTCGACACCGGCCGGTTGAGGGCCGAGACGATACCGCTGGTGACCGTGCCCGCCAGGCCGAGCGGAGAACCGATCGCGACCACCGGCTGCCCGACCTGGACGTCCCCGGAGGTTCCCAGCTCGACCGGCGTCAGGTCGCTGCGACCGTCGACCTTGATCACCGCGATGTCGGACATCGGGTCCGCACCGACGAGCTTCGCGGTCGCCGTCGACCCGTCGGAGAACGCGACGGTGATCTTGCCGTCCGCACCGGCGCCGGTGGCGACGTGGTTGTTGGTCAGGATCAGGCCGTCGCTGGACAACACGATGCCGGATCCCTCACCCTCCGTCCGTGCACCCGCGACCTGGATCTGCACCACGCTCGGGAGCACCTTCTGCGCCACCGCCTGGACGCTGCCTGCCGGCGCGTTGGCCGTCTGGGTCGCGTTCGGGCGCGGCGCGTTCAGCGCGTTGGTGACCGGGCCGGAGGTGGAGTTCTCACCGGCGGACCAGGCACCGACGGCACCGCCGATGCCACCGCTGACCAGTGCCAGCGCGATCGCACCCGCGACGAGTGCGGTCCGACCGGACCGGGGCTTGGTCGCGAGGGCCGTCGGGAACTGGCCGGTGGCCGCCTGCTGCGGGTCGGAGGGCCGCTGCGCGTCCTGTGGCTGGAAGGAGCCGTACGGCGCCTGCCCGTAACCGGGCTGCTGGTAGTGCTGCGCCGCGGCCGGGTACTGCGCCGTCGGGTGTTCGGCGGTCGGGTACTGGGCCGTCGGGTACTGGGCGGTCGGGCCGTCCGGAGTGCCCTGACCGGCGGGGTTCTGCGGGTTCGGCACGGACTGCGGGTTCGGGCCCCACGGGGAGCCCTGCGGTCCGGTCCCACCCTGCTGTCCGGAGTTGCTGTGGCCGCTGTGATCCTCGGTCATGACGTGTGTGGTCCGTTCTCCCCTGCGCACCGGTGGGTGCGACCGATTCGATGTTGTCCCCAAGCCTGACCGGCCGGACTTAGAGGGTCCTGAGACCGTCCTGTCAGTTTGCCGAGACCTTGCTGCCGGCACGATCGTCGACGAGCGCGGACGCCTCCCCGGGCAGGACGATCGTGATCAGAGTGCCGCCGCGGTCGGACGCACCCGCCTCCACGGTGCCCCCGTGCTTGACGACGACCTGGCGCACGATCGCCAACCCGAGCCCGGAACCCGGCATCGACCGCGCCTCGGTCGACCGGTAGAACCGCTCGAACACCAATTGTCGATCCTCCTCGGGGATTCCGGGTCCGGCGTCGTCGACGGTCAGGGCGAGGTGACCCTCGTCGAGCCGGCGCATCCGCACGCGCACCTCGGCGCCGGGCGGGCTCCATTTGGCCGCGTTGTCGAGCACGTTGAGCACCGCGCGGGCCAGTCCCCCGCCGTCGCCGTGGACGTACCACGGCAGCACCTCGGCCTCGAAGTCCACCTCGTTCCGGCGGCGCCGCACCCGTTCGAGGGAACGTTCCACGGTGTCCGCCAGGTCGATTCGCTCGTGCACGGTTTCCGGTGCATCCTCACGGGCGAGGTCGACGAGGTCACCGACGAGCGTCGAGAGTTCCTCGATCTGGGCGATCACGTCGGCCCGCAACTCCGCCATGTCGTCGTCGGGAATCGCCGGCGCACCGGGACGGCCGGCGGCGATGAGCAGTTCCATGTTGGTGCGCAACGACGTCAACGGGGTCCGCAGCTCGTGGCCCGCATCCGCGACCAGCCGGCTCTGCCGGTCCCGGGACTCGGCCAGAGCCCGCAGCATCGTGTTGAACGACACGGTCAGCCTGGCGAGTTCGTCGTTGCCCGTGACCGGGATCGGGGTCAGCTCGTCGGTGCGGGCGATCCGTTCGGTCGCGGCCGTGAGCCGCGCGATCGGCCGTAGTCCGGTGCGGCCGACCGCCATTCCCGCCAGTGCCGCCAACCCGACACCACAGCCACCGACGACGAACAGCACCCAGGCGAGTCGTTCGAGCACCTCACCGGTCGGGGCGAGTCGCTGCGCGATCACCAGGGTCGATCCCAGGTTCGTCCGCTGCGCGAACACCCGCTGGCCCGCGAACGTGCGCAGCGTCGAATCGTGTTCGCCACGCGCCACGGACATCTCGGCCTCGCCGATCGGCGCGTTCGACCCGGGCGGCATGTACACCTTCTGGTCCGGGAAGATCAGCGCGACGCTGATGTCGTTCGAGTACACCGTCGCCAGCGAGATGGCCCGGATGTCGAGGGCATCGAAGTTGTTGTCGATCAACGTCGTCGAGCGACTGCGTAACTGCGCGTCGACGTCGTTGTACAGGGCCCGGGACACGACCGCGTACGCGGCGATCGCCATCACCGCCACCGCGATCGCGACCACGGAGGCGGCGAGCAGCGTCACGCGCCACCGCAGCGAGACCGACCGGGTCAACGGCATCGGCGGTCTCATCTCGGGAATCTCGTGCGGCTCGGCCGGATTCGTGGCCGAGCGTCCGAACGGAGCAACCATCACGGAGGCGTCTCCCGGAGCACGTACCCGACGCCACGAACCGTGTGTATCAGCCGTGCCTCACCGCCCGCCTCGGTCTTGCGGCGCAGGTAGCCGACGTACACCTCGAGCGCATTGCCGGAGGTCGGGAAGTCGTACCCCCACACCTCCTCGAGGATGCGGCTGCGCGAGAGCACTCGGCGCGGATTCGCCATCAGCATCTCCAGCAGCGCGAACTCGGTGCGAGTCAAGCTGATCGGGCGGCCGTCGCGACCGACCTCCCGGGTCACCGGGTCCAGCATGAGGTCCTCGAACGTCAACACCTCCGAATCGGCGCCCACGTCCGGCGACGCCCGGCGCAGCAGTGCACGCAGCCGGGCCAGCAGCTCCTCCAGGGCGAATGGCTTCGGCAGGTAGTCGTCGGCGCCGGCGTCGAGACCGGCGACCCGCTCGGACACCGAGTCACGGGCGGTCAGGACCAGGATCGGCAGGTCGTCACCCGCGCTGCGCAGCCGCCGGCACACCTCGAGACCGTCGAGTCGCGGCATCATCACGTCGAGGACCACGGCGTCGGGCCGCGACGCGGCGACCTTCTCGAGCGCATCCAGTCCGTCCACCGCGAGGTCGACTGTGTATCCGTTGAAGGTCAGGGAACGGCGGAGGGACTCCCGCACGGCTCGGTCGTCGTCGACCACCAGAATGCGCATGACCAATAGTTTCCACCCGATGACTGAGATCGTGCTGAGAGGCGGCTGAAGCGTGTCGGTGTGCCGGCTCAGCCGTCGTCCACCTGCCGCGGGGCGGGCAGGTTCCACTTCCGCCACAGCGCCAGCAGCCGGAGCACCGACGCAGACACGGTGCCGACGACCAGGCCCGTGTTCAGGTTCAGCCCGAGCGCCGACCAGGCGACGACCACGGTCGACCCGATCAGCGCCGGGATCGCGTAGAGGTCACGGTGCAGCAGCAGGGGCATCTCGTTGACCAGGATGTCGCGGAGCACACCGCCGCCGATGGCCGTGGTCGCACCGATCAGCATCGCGGCCTGGCTGCTCGCGCCGTGGTCCAGGGCGATCGTCGCGCCGCTGCTGGCGAACAACCCCATGCCGACGGCGTCGAGCACCAGGATCTCGCGGCGCAGCCGGCGCACCGCCGCGTGCGCGAAGAACACCACGATCGACGTCAGCAGCGCGGTGGTGAAGAACTTCCACGTGTTCAGCGACGTCGGCGGGGTGATGCCGAGCAGCACGTCACGCAGGACACCGCCCCCGATCGCGGTGAACACCCCGATCAGGCAGACCCCGAAGAAGTCGAGACGCTTGGAGACCGCGACCAGGGAACCGGACGCGGCGAAGGCGACGACGCCGACGAACTCGAGCACCTTCAGCAGCACGCCGCCCTCCCCTCGCCGACGTCGCGCGCGCCGCGGCCGCGCAGTCGCACGCTCACACGTCGGTGTCGTGGGTCGCGGCCCGGGCGGCCTGCAGCGGCCGACGACGGATCACCAGCCACACCACGGCCAGGACGGCGAACCAGATCGGCGTCACGAGCAGGGCCTGCAGGGTGTCGGTCTTCTGGGTGAACGCCCACACCAGGAACCCGAAGAACGCCAGCACCACGTAGCAGGCCGGGACGCCGCCGGGCATCGGGAACGCGGACTTCTCGTGCAGCTCCGGACGGCGGCGCCGGTAGACGATGTAGCTGATCAGGATGATCGACCAGACGAACATGAAGCACAGCGACGAGATCGTGGTGACGATCGTGAACGCGTCGATCAGCGAGTCGCCCACCACGACCATGACCACACCCGACAGCAGGAACACCCCGGACAGGTAGAGGGCGTTCGCGGGTACCCGGCGCCGGGTCAGCCGCGCGAACGCGGCGGGCGCGTCGCCGTCCTGCGCGAGTCCGTAGACCATCCGGGACGTCGAGTAGATGCCGGAGTTGGCCGACGACGCCGCCGACGTGAGCACGACGAAGTTGACCACCGACGCGGCGATGCCCAGGCCGGCCAGGGTGAACATCGCCACGAACGGGCTGCGGTCGGGGCTGATCTCCCGCCACGGGGTGACCGAGATGATCACGGCGAGCGCGACCACGTAGAACAGCATCACCCGGACCGGGATCGAGTTGATCGCCTTCGGCAGGTTCTTCACGGGGTCCTTGGTCTCGGCGGCGGCGGTGCCGACGAGCTCGATGCCGACGAACGCGAACGTCGCGATCTGGAATCCGGCGACGAAGCCCATGAACCCGGTCGGGAACATGCCGCCGTCGTTCCACAGGTTCGCCACCGACGCCTGCGCGCCGTTCGGCGCGGTGAAGTGGGTGAAGATCATCGCCAGCCCGATGACGATCAACGCGACGATCGCGACGATCTTGATCAGCGCGAACCAGAACTCGGTCTCACCGAACGCCTTCACGGTCGGTAGATTCAGTCCGACCAGCAGCGCGACCGCGGCGAGTGCGGGGATCCACAGGGGCAGCGAGCCCCACCAGTAGGACACGTAGCCCGAGATCGCGATGACGTCCGCGATACCGGTGACGATCCAGCAGAACCAGTACGTCCAGCCGGTGAAGAAGCCCGCCCACGGCCCGAGCAGGTCCCCCGCGAAGTCGGCGAACGAGCGGTACCCGGTGTTCGACAGCAGCAGCTCGCCCATCGCGCGCATCACGAAGAACAACATCGCGCCGATGATCGTGTAGACGAACAGGACCGACGGCCCGGCCAGGGAGATCGTCTTGCCGGAGCCCATGAACAGGCCGGTGCCGATCGCGCCGCCGATCGCCATCAACTGGATGTGCCGGTTGGACAGCTGCCGGGACAGGCCGGGCTGCTGCTCTGTCACACGGGTGATCTGGGTGTCTTCGGACACGGGTGCTCCTCGCCACGGCCATGCCGTGAATGAACACCACGGCCTGGCCGTGAACGGCACGCAGTGGACGTCGGTGGACGTCGGGCCCGAGCGCGCGCAGCGACGTCAGGCAGCCGTCATCCTAGCGAACGGGCCGATGGCGTCCCCGGCCCGACATCCACACGTCAGTGCCGCGCGGGGTCGTAGCGCCCCAGTCGGACGGCGCGCACGAGCCTCCGAGGCACCCGGTGCGTGACGCCGCCGATCGTCACCTCGACCAGGTCCGGAGCCTGCGCCTTCCAGTGCGCGCGGCGGCTACGGGTGTTCGACCGCGACATGCGGCGCTTCGGTACTGCCATGGTTGTCCCTCTCCTGTGGGTGGCCCGACGCGAGATCAGCGGCCGTGCGGGCGCCGCGATCCGTAGCGGCGTTCGAACTTCTCGACCCGGCCCGCGGTGTCGACGACACGCGACAACCCGGTCCAGAACGGATGTGAGTCGCTGGTGACGTCGACGACGACGAGCGGGTAGGTGCTGCCGTCCTCCCACAACGTCGTGTGTTCGCTGGTCGAGGTGGAACGGGCAGGAACCGGGTGCCGGTGCTGCGGTCCTGGAACACGACGAGGTGGTAGTCGGGATGGATCGACGGCCGTGCCGATGTCATGTGCGGTCTTCTCGGTGGGTGTCGGTGTGGAGCTCCTGCAACGCCTGCTCGCCGCAGGGGTCCTCGTGCCAGTCCGCGAAGGGGTCCGGCCAGGACGCCCAGGTGGCTTCGCGGTCGAGCTCGTCGTCGGTGACCAGGGCCCGCTGCAGTGCCCGGTCGATGTCGGCGGGGTCCGCTCCACACGCCAGCACCACCAGGGAGGTGTGCCGGTCGCCGTGGCGCTCGTCCCAGCGCAGCGCGGCCAGCGCGCGGCGCAGCGCCGACTCCTCGTCCTGTTCGGCGGGGGTCATCGCCGCGAGCCAGCGCCCGGCCTGACCCACGCGCAGGCCTCCGCCGGCCGATTCGAGCCACAGCACGTGCTCGGGCTGGGTGGCCAGCCACAGTCGACCGCGTGCGGTGACCACACCGTCGAGCAGCGTGTCGACCGCGTCGTGCAGCCGCTGCGGATGAAACGGCCGCTCGGCCGCGAACTCGACGATGGAGACGCCGCAGTCGGCGGCGAGCGGCGGCTGCCCCCGCAGCAGCGGTTCGTGCGCGTCGGCGGCGGCACCGCGGCGGGCGTCGGCAGGCAGCCGGGCCAGCAGGCCGTCGGCGTCCGGGCCGAGGCCGTCGCCGATCCAGTCGATCGGCGCGGTCGGCGCAAGCCTGGTCAGCACCGCGTGCAGCCGGGCCTGGCTCCATCCGTCGACGCCCCGCCCGCCGACCACCAGCCCGTCCGCGAACTCGACCTGACCGACCACGATCTGGGCGACCGTGCGGTCGTCGTCCGCGCCCGCCGCGAGGCCGCGGTCGCCGAGCTCGTCCACGCCGGTGGCGTCGGCGAGCCAGGTGGCGGCGTCGACACACGTGAGCACCGCTTCGACACGCACGTCACGGGACGCGGGGCCGTCGAGCTGCCCGACCACCCCGCTCACGTGCACGTCTTCGATCGCCCGGCAGACCGCCTCCGGTTCGAGCCTGCGATCCAGGTGCAGCGCTATCCGCCGCACCGACCCGCGGGTGTGCAGCCGCCGCAGCAGCGGCAGCAGGTCCTCCCGCAACGTGCAGCTCACACAGCCGTGGGCGAGCTCGAGCACGGCCGTCTCGGCGAGCCCGTCCGCGGTGGTGACGGTGCGTCGGACCACCCCTTCGCGCAGGTGGTCGAGGTCGTGGCGGACGAGGACGGTGCCCTCGGTGAGCAGGCTTGCCGCGGTGTCGGCGGTGTCGGACCAGCCCGAGACGAGGACGACCGGTGTTCGTCGGTCGGTCACGACAACACCCCTTTCGACAACGATTGTCATTAACGAGACGTCACGCTACAGTGCAATCCAGCCGTTGTCGAAAATCATTTTCAAAATAGGAGGAGCAGCATGTCGGCGCACTGCCAGGTGACCGGACGCTCGCCGAGCTTCGGCCGGACCGTGTCGCACTCACACGTCCGGACCAGCCGGCGCTGGGACCCGAACATCCAGCGCAAGACCTACTTCCTGCCGAGCGAGGGACGCCGGATCACGCTGTCCGTCTCCGCGAAGGGCATCAAGACCATCGACCGGGACGGCATCGAATCCGTCGTCGCGCGAATCCGAGCCGGCGGGGTGCGGATCTGATGGCCCGCGCGACCGAGATCCGCCCGATCGTGAAGCTGAGGTCCACCGCGGGGACCGGGTACACGTACGTGACCCGCAAGAACCGACGCAACGACCCCGACCGGATCGTCCTGCGCAAGTACGACCCCGTGGTCCGCAGGCACGTCGAGTTCCGTGAGGAGCGCTGACGTGGCGAGCAGGTCGAAGGTGGTCCGCAACGAGCAGCGCGCGGAGATCGTTGCCCGATATGCGCAGCGGCGCGCGGAACTGAAGGAGATCGTGCGGCGGCCGTCGAGCACGGCGGCCGAGAGGTCCCGGGCGCAGGCCGCGCTGCAGCGTCTGCCGCGCGACGCCAGTCCGGTACGATTGCGGAATCGTGACGCTGCGGACGGTCGTCCGCGCGGCCACCTGCGAAAGTTCGGGCTCTCCCGCGTACGCGTGCGCGAGTTGGCCCATCGCGGGGAACTGCCCGGCGTGCGCAAGTCCAGCTGGTAACACACGAGAGGGAAGCAATGGCAGTCAAGAGGGGCCCGTCCAAGAAGTCCCGCGGCGCTGAGGCCGGCCGTAAGCCCAAGAAGAACCCGCTGTTCGCGGCCAAGATCGAACACGTCGACTACAAGGACGTGAACCTGCTCCGCACGTTCATCTCCGACCGCGGCAAGATCCGCAGCCGTCGCGTCACCGGCCTGACCCCGCAGCAGCAGCGGCAGGTCGCCGTCGCGGTGAAGAACGCCCGCGAGATGGCTCTGCTGCCGTTCACCAGCCGGTAGTCACACCAGCACGGCACGGGAGGCCGCGCGATCCGACAGGGTCGCGCGGCCTTTCTCGTTTCGCCGGGCCTGCGCCCGGCCCGGACCCCCGTTCGACGTGTCCGGGGGCCGCCGCGCGCCGTCAGCTGGACACGACCCCGACCATCGCCGGCGCCATCACGTCCGCGAGCCGGTTCCACGGCACCGTGACCACGACCAGCCCGATCGCGTGCGGCCCGACCTGGTAGTCGGTGAAGTGGATCTCCATCCCGGCGGGGGTGGCGACCCAGTTGGCGAAGTTCTGCCGGGTCGGTTCGATGCCGCTGCGCTCGAACTCCGGGCCCGCCGCGGTCGCGGGCAGCAGCCGCGCGGACTCCTCCGACAGCCGGTCCAGGCCCGCCTGCAGGTTCGGGAACAGGGTGTTCAACGTGATCGGCTGCGCGCTGTCCGCGTCGATCACCACGGTCGCGACCAGCGGCGTCGGGTGCGCGCCCGGCGGGTCGGCGTTCCACGACGTCACCAGCAGTCCGCTCAGCACCCGGGATCCGATGTGCGCGACCGTCGACTCGTTGCCGGACTGCAGCGTGAACCGCTCCCCCGCCGACCCGTCGATCTGGTCCTGGAGCGCGGCCCGGATCGACTCGTTGAACTCGGCGGCGACCGCGGGGTCACCCCCCTCGACCTGCGGCACGGTGACGTCGTACCGGACGCGCCCGTTGTCACCGGTGACCTGGGCGGTCGTGGCGGTGTACCCGGAGTCGGATTCCGGGATCGCGGTCGGCGCGACGCTGGACTGCACGCCCGCCGCGGCCGTCGTCGAGCTCGGCGCCGGAGCCGACGCGGTGCCGGAACCGTCGGCGCACGCGGTCGCCGCGAGCATCATCGCGGCCGCGAGGATCGGGACCGCCGCCGTGTACGCCGGCCGCAGCTCGGTCAGGGCATGAAGGACCCGGGATATCGCCATCCGCCCATCCTGTCGACGACCGGAGCCCGGTACAAGACGACGCGCGGCGATCGTTAGGGGCGCTTCCGACTAGACTCGTCCGGGTTTGTCGCGCGAGGAGGTCGGTGTGTCCGGAGTGTTCGCGGGCTTCACCGTCATCTTCGTCGTCATCGCGATCGGCTACGCACTCGGTCGTTCGCGGGTCCTCGGCGAGCACGGGGAGTTCGTGCTGAGCCGGCTGGTGTTCTTCGTCGCGACACCGGCACTGCTGTTCGACTCGCTCGCCAAGGCCGACCTGTCGGTGATCTTCTCCCCGACCCTCGCGGTCGCCGCGGCCACCGCATTCGCGCTCGGGATCGTCTATTTCACGATCGCCCGCACCGGGATGCGGCGACCGGTACCCGAGTCGACGATCGGCGCGCTGGCCGCGTCGTACGTGAACTCCGCGAATCTCGGCATCCCGATCGCGGTGTTCGTCCTCGGCGACGCGTCGTTCGTCGCGCCGCTGCTGCTGTTCCAGATCGTCGTCTACTCCCCGATCGCCCTGACGATGCTCGACCTGACGACCGGCCGTCAGGGCGCGTCCTGGGTCGACACCGTGACCACACCGCTGAAGAACCCGATCGTCCTCGCCGGCGTCGCCGGGCTCGCGGTGTCGGCGTCCGGGTGGGCACCACCGTCCGCGCTCACCGAACCGTTCCGCATCGTCGGCGGCGCGTCGGTTCCGGGCGCCCTGCTCGCGTTCGGCATCTCGCTGTACGGGGTGCGGGTCCTGCAGCCCGGCGTCGCGCCGCGCCGCGAGATCGCACTCGCCTCCGTACTGAAGATCGTCGCCCAACCCGTGCTGGCGTACCTGATGGGCCGCTTCGCCCTCGGCCTGGACGGTCACGAGCTGTTCGCGGTCGTGGTCGTCGCGGCCCTGCCGACCGCGCAGAACGTCTTCGTCTACGCCAGCCGCTACCAGCGCGGGATGATCCTCGCCCGGGACACCGCCCTGGTGACGACCCTGGCGTCCATCCCGTCGATCGGGCTCGTGGCCGCCCTGCTGGCGTAGCCCGGCTTGCCCGTCGCGGTCACCGCCGCCGGCGCAGCCGCATGAAGTCGCTGACCACCGCGGCACCGAGACCGTCCACGTCCGGGGCGACGACCCGACCCCCGACGCGCTGCGCCATCCGGTCGACCACCCGCGCCAGCCCGGGGTCGTCGCCGAGGCGGAAGATCGTCACCTGGGCCCCGAGCTTGGCGAGGTTGTCGAGCTCACGAACGGTCAGTCCGAGGGTCTTCGGGTGCGGCGGGTAGTCGAAGAACGCCCGGCCGTCCGGTTCCAGGTGTGCGGTCGGTTCGCCGTCGGTGACGATCAGCACCACCGGCTGCGCATTCGGGTTGCGGCGCAGGTGCCGACCGGCCAGGAGCAGCGCGTGGTGCAGGTTCGTGCCCTGGTCCCAGGCCCCGTCGAGGCCCGCCAGTTCCTCGGGGGTGACGGTGCGGGCCTGCCGTCCGAACGCGATCAGCTGGAGGTCGTCGCCGCGGAACCTGGTGCGCACCAGATGATTCAGGGCCAGCGCGGTCCGTTTCATCGGCACCCAGCGCCCGTCCATCACCATCGAGAACGAGGTGTCCACCAGCAACGCGACCGCGGCCTGGGTGC
This sequence comes from Rhodococcus olei, assembly GCF_039540555.1. Classification (NCBI taxonomy): domain Bacteria; kingdom Bacillati; phylum Actinomycetota; class Actinomycetes; order Mycobacteriales; family Nocardiaceae; genus Rhodococcus; species Rhodococcus olei. The sequence continues at coordinate 22,461 of NZ_BAABFB010000075.1, forward strand.
GCTGCTCGGTCTCGGTGATCTCGACATCGGAGACCTCCAGCCGCACCGGCACCCGCGCGCGGCCCGAACCCGCCTCGCGCAGAACGGCGTTCGTCACCGTGCGGGTGACGTCCCACGGTTCGGTGTCCCCGAACTGCCACGGCCGGCTGGCTCCGGTCGGCTCGCCCATCACCCCGGCGAGCCGGGTGTCGCGGGCCCCGCTGCGCCCGGAAAGCCGCCCAGCCACGTCCCGCAGCGCCGACTGGCCGAGCTTGCGCATCGCCTTCGGCGACAGTCGCCACTGGCCGTCGGCTCCGCGGTCGAGGAAGCCCTGCTGCTGCAGTGCCCGTTCGAGGTCGGCCAGGGTGCGGGCGTCCGCGGCCGCCTCCGGACCGAGCTGCCGCAGCAGCGCCTCCGGGTCGATGTCGTCGAGCTGCGCGCCCGCGTACTCCTGCGACAGCTGCTCGGCGAGCTGTTCGAGCTCGGCGACGTCCGCGAGCGCGGACGTCCCGTCCCCGAGCCCCATGCCGTCGTCGCCGCGGAACCGACGACTGCCGTCCCAGTCCTCGCCGGGCCGCGCGGCCCGCAGGTTCGCATCCAGCCGGTCCAGCTGCTGCATCAGACCGGGGCTGCCGAACGCCTGCTGCGCCAACGCGTCCAGTTCGGCGCGCTGCTCCGGTGTCAGCGAGTTCCGCAGCCGCTGTGCCGCCGCCGCGCGCCGGGCCAGGGCGTCGAGGAGTTCCTCGACGTCGCGGGGGTTCTCGGGGAAGAAGTCGCCGTGCTCGGCCATGAACTGCGCGAAGTCCTCCGGGGTGTCCTCACCCCGCGCATGCTTGTCCAGCAGGTCGTTCAGGTCGGTCAGCATCTCGTCGACGCGCCGCCGGTCCTCGTCGGTCGCACTCTCTAGCGCGTGCTTCATCCCGGCGAACCGCTGGTCGAGCAGTTCGCGGCCGAGCAGGTCGCGGATCTCCTCGTAGTCGGCGCGGGCCTGCTGGTCACGCCAGTCGTAGTCGGACAGCTCGCGCACCGCCTGCGCGGTCGACGGCGGCAACTCGTCGAGCTGCATCTCGGCGAACCGGGCATCGTCGTCGAGCGACCGCGCGAGCTCCTTGCGTTCGGCGAGGACCGCACGGTCGAGCAGGCGGCGCACCTCGTCGAGGGTGCCGCTCAGGTTGTGCCGGTCCAGCAGCTCCCGGCGGCGCCGATGCGCCTGCGCGGCGAGCTGGTCCAGGCCCCGCGCGGTGGAGGTGCCCCGGCGCAGGAGCTCCCGCAGCGCGCGCCGCGGCGACGACCCCGCGAGCACGTCCTCGCCGATCGCGTCGAGCGCCTCGCGCAGGTCCACCGGGGGTGCCAGCGGATCGGGTCCCCCGTGGTAGCGGCCGTAACGCTGGAACATCAGCTGTACACCACCTGCCCGTCGTCGTCGGGGTCCTTGGCGATCCGGCGTGCCAGGTAGAGGCCCTCGAGCGCCAGTTCCACCGCCGACGCCCGCTGCCCGACCGTCTGCGCGCCGAGCCGACCGGCGATCTCGTCGAGGACGTCGAGCTCGGGCAGCTCCCCGATCAGGTCCTTCGCGGTGATCCGGTCACCGGTGACGACCTGGCAACCGGCCTCCACGACCGAGACGAGCGGGGCCAGGTCGACGCCGCCGAGCAGCTGCCGAACGGTGTCGGCGGTGGCCCGCCGCAGCAGGTGTTCGAGAATCTCCGACTCGCGGCCCTCCTCCCCCGACTCGAACTCGATCTTGCCGCGCAGCACGTCGATCACCGTGCCCAGATCCACCGGGCGCGCGGTCGGGTCGGATTCGCCGAGGATCGCCCCGCGGTGCACCGCGGCCGCACCGACGGTCTCGGCCGCCGCGACCGCGAATCGCGCCGAGACACCGGACCGTTGATCCACCGACGGCGACTCCCGCAGCAGCCGGGTGAACCGGGCGAGGATCTCCAGCAGGTGGGCGGGCACGTCCGCCCGCAACCGCGCCTCCTGTTCGACGACCGCGATCTCGTCCTCCACCTCCAGCGGGTAGTGGGTCCGGATCTCGGCACCGAACCGGTCCTTGAGCGGGGTGATGATCCGGCCGCGGTTCGTGTAGTCCTCCGGGTTCGCGCTGGCCACCAGCAGCACGTCGAGCGGCAGACGCAGCGTGTACCCGCGGACCTGGATGTCGCGCTCCTCCATCACGTTCAGCAACGACACCTGGATGCGCTCCGCCAGGTCGGGCAGCTCGTTGACCGCGACGATCCCGCGATGCGCGCGGGGCACCAGGCCGAAGTGGATGGTTTCCGGGTCGCCGAGGCTGCGACCCTCGGCGACCTTGACCGGGTCGACGTCGCCGACGAGGTCGGCCACCGACGTGTCCGGGGTCGCGAGCTTCTCCGAGTACCGCTCGTCGCGGTGGCGCCACGTGATCGGCAGGCCGTCGCCGAGTTCGGCGGCCCGGCGGATCGACGCGGGGGTGATCGGCTCGTACGGGTGCTCGCCGAGCTCGGAGCCGTCGATCACCGGCGTCCACTCGTCGAGCAGCAGCGGCAGGGTGCGCAGCAGCCGGGTCTTGCCCTGACCGCGCTCACCGAGCAGCACGACGTCGTGGCCGGCGATCAGTGCCCGCTCGAGCTGCGGCAGCACGGTGTCCTCGAAGCCGACGATCCCCGGCCACGGGTCGCGGCCGTCGCGCAGCGCGGCGAGGAGATTGTCGCGCATCTCGTCCTTGACCGGACGCTGGACGTGGCCGGAGGCCCGCAGTTCGCCCACCGTGCGGGCGGTGGGGCGCGGCGAGCGGGTGTCGGGGCTGGGCGCAGTCACCTCTCCACGCTACGAGGCTTCCGCGGATTCGGCACCCGTGTCGTCGAACCGAAATCCGATCGACCGACACCGCACCCGGGTTCGGAGTAGTTTTCGCACGGTGCGGGCGCACCGGCGCGCGCCGGCACCGACCCGGACCCGCCCAGAAACGGAGACCGCCGTGACCGAGCAGGACGACACCACCGCACCGCCTGCGAACCGGGGTCTGCTGGCCCTGGCGGGTGTGCTGCTGCTGATCCCCGTCGTCGCGATCCTGTGGGTGCCGCTGTACGCCCGGACCGGGCCGGAGCTCGGCGGCTTCCCGTTCTTCTACTGGTACCAGTTCGCGTGGGTCTTCCTGTGTGCCGCGGCCACGTTCGGCGCCTACAAGATCGTGCTCAAGGCCCGTCCGCACCGGCCGATGCGCGGCGCCGCCACCGACGGCGAGGACGCCCGATGAGCGACGAGGTGCTCGCGGCAGGCGGCACCGACGGCGTCGACGGTGTCGCGCTGGCGATCCTGATCGCGCTGTTCGCCCTCGTCACGGTGCTCGGGTTCATGGCGTCCCGCTGGCGCAGGGCGTCGAGCCTGGCCAGCCTCGACGAGTGGGGTCTGGGCGGCCGCAGCTTCGGCACCTGGGTGACGTGGTTCCTGATCGGCGGCGACATCTACACCGCCTACACGTTCATCGCGGTCCCGGCCGCGATGTTCGCGCTCGGCGCCGTCAGCGGCTTCTTCGCGGTCCCGTACACGATCATCCTGTACCCGATCATCTTCGTGTTCATGTCCCGGTTGTGGTCGGTCAGCCACCGCCACGGCTACGTCACGACCGCGGACTTCGTCGGCGGCCGGTACGGATCCCGGTGGCTGTCGCTGGCGATGGCGGTCACCGGCATCCTCGCCACGATGCCGTACATCGCGCTGCAGCTGGTCGGCATCCAGGCGGTGCTCGAGGTGATCGGTGTCGGTGGCTCGGAGAACGTGATCGCGAAGGACATGCCGCTGCTGATCGCGTTCGCGGTGCTGGCCGCCTACACCTACTCGTCCGGCCTGCGGGCACCCGCGATCATCGCGTTCGTCAAGGACACCCTGATCTACCTGGTGATCATCGTCGCGATCGTCTACCTGCCGTCGAAGTTCGGCGGCTGGACCCACATCTTCGACGCCGCCCAGACCAAGATGGAGACCCCGAACCCGGCCACCGGCAAGCCGACCGGCTCGTTCATCCCCAACAGCCAGCAGTACTGGGCGTACGCGACCCTGGCGCTCGGATCCGCGCTGGCCCTGTTCATGTACCCGCACTCGGTGACGGCGACGCTGTCGTCGAAGTCCCGCAACACCATCCGGCGCAACGCGGCGATCCTGCCCGCGTACAGCTTCCTGCTCGGCATGCTCGCCCTGCTCGGCTGGGTGGCGATCGCCGCCGGCACGAAGCCGATCGGACTGGACGGGAAACCCAACGCACAGCTGGTGATCCCGCAGCTGTTCGAGGACGCGTTCCCGTCCTGGTTCGCGGGGATCGCGTTCTCCGCGATCGCCATCGGCGCTCTGGTGCCCGCCGCGATCATGTCGATCGCCGCGGCAAACCTGTTCACCCGCAACGTGTACCGCGAATGGTTCCGCCCCGCCGCGACCCCCGAACAGGAGGCCAAGGTCAGCAAGCTGGCGTCACTGTTCGTGAAGTTCGTCGCCCTGATCTTCGTCCTCACCCTCGACAAGCAGAACGCCATCAACTTCCAGCTGCTCGGCGGCATCTGGATCCTGCAGACCTTCCCCGCCATCGTGTTCGGCCTCTACACCCGCTGGTTCCACCGGTGGGCGCTGCTGGCCGGCTGGGCCGTCGGCATGGTGTACGGCACGGTCGTCGCCTACAACGTCTCGTCGCCGACCGCCGACCACTTCGCGGGGTCCCTCGCCTCCATCCCCGGCATCGCGCAGATGGGCTACATCGCACTGACCGCGTTCGTGATCAACATCGTGATCGCGGCCGCCGCAACCCTCGCCCTACGGGCGCTCGGGGCGCCCGAGGGCACCGACGCGACGATCAAGGGCGACTACTTCGCCGACGCCGGCGACCCCCGTGTCGCTCCGCTGCCCACCACCCCGACCGAGGCCACTCCGAGTCCTTGACGGGTCCGGTCGGGTGTCCCCTCCCGATCAGTGCCCGAAGACGCTCTCGTCCCCGGGTTCGGTTTCGAGCACCTCGCGGTGGAATCCCCACAGCCACAGGAAGTACAGTCCGCACGCGGCGACGACGCCGGGGACGCGCGCGTCCGCGGGCCGGTCGTGGCGACCTCCTCCACACCGGGCGCACCCGGGTGATCGCGACACCCCGCCGAGAGTCGAGGCGGACGGTCCGCTCTGATCGCCCCCTCGACGGATGAGGACGTCAGCATTGGTTCGTCCGCCTGATCACCCGGTTCGCCGTGCCGACGCGATCGCGGACTCGGTCACCCCGGATCCCTCTGGTAGACAGTGGGCCATGGCCGACACCGAGATCACGTTCACCAGCGGCGACGTCACCGTCCACGGCAGCCTGCGCATCCCGGACGGCGTCGACGGCCCGGTTCCGGCCGCGTTGCTGCTCGCCGGCAGCGGCCCCACCGACCGCAACGGCGACAGCGCGGTGATGCCCGGACCGATCGGCACCCTGCGCTTCCTCGCCGACCTGCTCGCCGACGCCGGTGTCGCGAGCCTGCGCTACGACAAGCTCGGCAGCGGCAAGACCGGGCTCGGCCCCTACGACGTCGACGACGTCGCCGGGCTCGGCTTCTCGGTCTTCGTCGACGCCGCCGCGGACGCGCTGAGAAACCTTGCCGCGCAACCGGACATCGACGAGAACCGGCTGATGGTGATCGGGCACAGCGAGGGCGCGCTCGTCGCGATGACCCTCGCGGTCCGTGAGGGCTCGCCGCGCCTCGTCGGACTCGGCCTGCTCGAACCGCTCGCCGTCCGGCTGCTCGACCTGCTGACCCGGCAGATCACCGGCCAGGTGGACGCCGCGGTCGCGGCCGGTCAGCTGCCCCTCGAACTGGCGGACGAACTACGCACGGGCCTGACCGGCGCGGTCGAGTCGCTCCGCACCGACGGCACCGTCGCGGACGACCTGCCCGAGCCGTTGCGGCTCGCGGGCCTGGTGTCGGTCAATGCGAAGGCCCTCGCCGAGGAGGACGCCCTCGACCCGCGCGCCCTGGCGGCCGAGCTGCCGGCCGGCCTGCCCGTGCTGACGAGCTGTTCGATCCGCGACATCCAGGTGGACTGCGGCGACGTCGACGCGCTCGACGCCGCCCTCGCCGCCGCGACCGTCACACCGGTGCGGATGACGACCGCGAACCACGTGCTCAAGGAGATCGGCGAGCGGCCCTCCACCGGCGCCGACTACATCGAGGACCTGCCCTTCTCGACGGAGTTCCGGACCGGATTCGTGAACTGGCTGGCCACTCTCCCCCGGTGACCGCCGAGTGTGCATCTGCCGTCGGCCGCACCCGGCGTTTGCGACGGCTGGTGCACACTCGTGGGGCTGTGGACGACGGCGCACGTTGTCCACAGCCCGTGTCGCGGCACTGTCGGGGTGAGTGACGCGTCCGGCACCGTCGAGGCATGGGGGATTTCCGACACCCGTTCCTCGGCAGCGTCGCCGTCGAGGCCGGACTGCTGACCGATCGCCAACTCCGTCTCGACTTCACGCGGTTGCACCGTGATGTCTTCATCGCCAAGGGAGTCGGACTCGATGCCCGGACCCGCGCCAACGCCGCCGGTCTCTGGGCGGGTGAGGACGGCATCCTCGCCGGGTTCTCGGCGGCTGCCGTCCACGGAACGCGGTGGATCGACCCGGGTGCGCGCGCCGAACTGTTCCGGACCGGAAGCCGACGCGGGACGCGCGGCGTCGTCGTCCACGGCGATTCACTCGAACCCGACGAGATCTGCATCGCCGGCGAGTGGCTCGCGTCGACCCCGGCACGCACCGGCTACGACCTCGGCCGCAGGCTTCCGTTCGTCCGCGCCGTCGAGACCCTGGACGCACTGTGCAACGCCACCGGCATCTCTCCCGGGCACATCGTTCGCGTCGCCGAGAAGCACCGCGGTACAAGAGGAATCGTTCAGCTCCGGCAGGTTCTCGACCAGGTCGACGGCGGTGCCGAGTCGCCGCCCGAAACTCGAACCCGGCTTACGCTCGTCGACAGCGGACTGCCGCGGCCCCGCACCCAGGTGAAGATCCGCGACGAGCACGGCGTCGTTGTCGCCCGGTGCGACATGGGGTGGCGGCGATGGAAGGTCGTCGTCGAGTACGACGGCGACGACCACTGGACGCAGGAGTCGAGGCGCACCCGCGACATCGAGCGGTACGAGCTGCTGACAGGGCTCGGGTGGCGAGTGGTCCGCGTCAACTCCGAGCAGCTGCGCCTGCGCCCGCACACCATTCCGATGCGCGCCCGCAGGCAGCTCCGTGAGGCCGGCGCACCCCTGTGACCTCGGCGAGTGTGCACTTGCTGTCGTGTGCACTCGACGTTCGCACCGGCAGGTGCACACTCGCCGGCGACACGCCGCCGACGATATCGGGATGCGCACGACCCCGTCGATGCTGTAGCGTCCTCGGCTAACCACTCGCAGGCGAACAGAAAGGAACCCGGCCATGTCGACGTTTATGCACGTATCGGCAGCAGACGTGGCCATGTGGCGTTCCTGCATTTTCGCCAACCGTGTACGCCGAGAACCATCCTGACGACAGGAAAGATCGAGTTCTCGGCACCCAGGGCACATCGCCCGGGTGCCTTTTCTTTTGCCGAACCGAACCCTTTTCCGAACCGTCGTCCCGACGAAACCTTCCGAACACACAGCGCCGAGAGACTGACGGCGCACCACCGAGCTAAGGAGCTCCGACCATGAAACTCCGCTTCAACCAGCTGTCCCAGACCCGGCCGCTCGCGGATCTGCCCGCGGACCTGACCGGGCACGCCGTCACGCTGGACCTGTCCCACACCGACGCCACCCAGCGCGCCGCGGCCACCGACCTGGCGCGGGAACTGCTCGACCGCGGCGCCGCCCGCATCGTCATCTCCGGTAACGCGGCCTGAACGCACGAGAGGTGCACACCCGGCGGGGTGCACACCTCTCGTGCGTGATGTCCGGTGTCAGTGCGCGAAGTGCCGCGACCCGGTCAGGTACATCGTGATCCCGGCCTCACGCGCGGCCTCGATCACCTCGTTGTCGCGGACCGAACCACCCGGCTGCACGACCGCCTTCACGCCCGCGTTCGCGAGCACCTGCAGGCCGTCCGGGAACGGGAAGAAGGCATCGGAGGCGGCAACGGATCCGGCCACCCGGTCGCCGCCGCGGTTCACCGCGAGGTGCGCGGAGTCGACCCGGTTCACCTGGCCCATGCCGACACCGATCGAGGCGCCGTCTGACGCCAGCAGGATCGCGTTGGACTTCACCGAGCGGCAGGCCCGCCACGCGAATTCGAGGTCCTTCAGGGTCTTCTCGTCGGCCGGCTCGCCGACCGCGAGGGTCCACTTCGCCGGACTGTCCCCCTCGGCGTCGAGGACGTCGCGTTCCTGCAGCAGCGCGCCGCCGGAGATCGGGCGCAGCTCGATGCCCGACTCGGTCGGCGCGACCGCCTCGAGCACCCGAACGTTCTTCTTGCGGGCCAGCACCTCGACGGCGCCAGGCGCGTACGACGGGGCGATGACGACCTCGGTGAAGATCTCCGCGACCTGTTCGGCCATCTCGACGGTGATCTCCCGGTTCGCGGCGATCACACCCCCGAAGGCGCTGACCGGGTCGCAGGCGTGCGCCTTGCGGTGCGCCTCGGCGATGTCCGCGCCGACCGCGATGCCACACGGGTTGGCGTGCTTGATGATCGCGACCGCGGGCTCGGCGAAGTCGTGCGCGGCGCGCCACGCGGCGTCACCGTCGGTGTAGTTGTTGAACGACATCTCCTTGCCGTGCAACTGCTTCGCCTGCGCGAGGCCGGCAGGCGCGGCCGGGTTCACGTACAGCGCGGCGGCCTGGTGCGGGTTCTCGCCGTACCGCAGCACCGCGGTGCGGTCCCAGCTGGCGCCGGTCCACTCCGGGAACTGCGAGTCGGACTCGACGAGGGTCGAGGTCATCCACGACGCCACCGCGACGTCGTAGGCGGCGGTGTGCTGGAACGCCTGCGCGGCCAGCGCGGTGCGCTCGGCGAGGGTGAACCCGCCGGCCGCGACCGCGGCGACCACGTCACCGTACTTGGCGGGGTCGACGACCACCGCGACCGACGGGTGGTTCTTCGCGGCGGCGCGCACCATCGACGGCCCGCCGATGTCGATCTGCTCGACGCACTCGTCGGGGGTGGCACCCGACGCGACGGTCTGCGTGAACGGGTACAGGTTGACGACGACCAGCTGGAACGCCTCGATGCCGAGGTCCTCGAGCTGGGCGAGGTGGTCGGGCTTGCGGGTGTCGGCGAGGATTCCGGCGTGCACCCGCGGGTGCAGCGTCTTCACGCGACCCTCGAGGCACTCGGGGAATCCGGTCAGCGACTCGACCGGGGTGACGGGGATGCCTGCCTCGGCGATCTTCGCGGCGGTCGATCCGGTGGAGACCAGTTCGACGCCTGCCTCGTGCAGACCGGTGGCCAGCTCCACCAGGCCGGTCTTGTCGTACACGCTCACCAGTGCGCGGCGCAGTGCCTTGCGTTCGGTCACTTCGGGATCACGGCCTTTCGTCCATCGGAAACAACTCCTCGCGTCGCGACCGCGGCGAGAACCTCCACCAGCAGTCGCCGTTCCACGGTCTTGATGCGCTCGTGCAGCGTCGCCTCGTCGTCGTCGTCGAGGACGACCACCGGCTCCTGGGCCAGCACCGGCCCGGTGTCTACACCCGAATCCACCAGGTGCACAGTCGATCCCGTCACCTTGACGCCATAAGCGAGGGCGTCGGGGACGGCGTGTGCGCCCGGGAACGACGGCAGCAGCGCGGGGTGGGTGTTGATGATCCGGCCCGCGAAGCGCTCCATGAACGCCGGGCCCAGGATCTTCATGAACCCGGCAGACACGATCAGGTCCGGGGTGTGCGCGGTGACGGCCTCGGTCAGCGCGCGATCCCACGCGGACCGATCCGGGTGGTCACCCAGCGCGACCGTGAACGCGGGGATGCCCGCGGCCTCGGCATGCTTGGCGGCGGCACACTCGCGGTCCACGCCGACCGCGACGACCCGCGCCGGATAGTCGTCGACGGCGGCCGCGATCAACGACTGCAGCAGGCTCCCGGTACCGGAAGCGAGTACCACGACCCGGATCGGGGTGCCGGTGTCGTCGGGCCGGAAGACATGCGGGGCAGTCAGCGCTCTACTCCTCGGAGACTCGGCCGGACCAGACCCGACCGAAGGGTAAGACTAGTCGCTGCTGGTCGGGGTCCCGTCGGGCAGGTCCGCCTCCGGGACATGATCGGGGTCCGGCGCCGTCTCCGCGGGGGTCTCCTCGTCCACGACCTCGGCGTCGACGACCGATTCCGGTTCGATGTCGGCGACCGGCGGGGCGGTCGTCTCGTCGTCGACCAGCTCCGCGTCCAGGACCGCGGTCCGCGGGCGCGCGGTCTCGGGTTCCGGGGGGCCGGGTTCGGGGTCCGGACCGGCCGCGTCCGGTTCGGGGGGCGGCGCGGCGGCACGGTCGGCCCCGGGCAGGGCCAGCGTCGCCGCACCGGCGGCGTCCGCGCGGGGCCGGGTCGGCGCCTGCTCGGGCCGTGGTTCCGGCTCCGGGTGCGACCGCCACCGGACCAGCGCGGCCGACACCGAACCGCACACCGCCAGCCATCCCAGGGTCGCGGCGGCGAAGGTCGCCACGGTGACCCCGGCCGACCCGAACGTCCCGAGCGCACCCCCGGACACGAAACCGAGCAGCGCGAACACCGCAGCGACCGCGACCGCGCCGACCAGCGCGGTCTCGACGGCCCGCAACGGCGACGCCGCCTGGCGTGCGCAGTCACGGCCGAACATCACACCGATCGCGGCCGGGATCACCAACCCCACCAGCCAGCCGTCGCCGCCGGCCTGCTCCGGCAACGCCCCGAGCACGGGCAGCGCCGGAACCGGCCCACCGACCACGTCGAGCAATCCGACCGAAGCGGTACCGACATGGGTCGTCGACCCGACCAGCACCGCGGTCGCGCCGACCACGACGTTCGGCAGGTACAGGATCGACAGCACCGTCAGCCCCAGGCCGCCCATCGCGCCCCGGCCGGCCTCCACCAGCGTCCCGACGGTCGACCAGGACGCGAGCAACGACACGACGGTGATCGCCGCACCGGTGGCCAGCAGCGCCATCGCCGCCCGCATCGCCGGACGGGCGGCGGCCAGCACCCAGTCGGGCACACCGAGGTAGGTCACCGTGGGCCGCCACAACCGCAGTCCCACACCGATCCCGGCTCCGACCAGGTGGACGGCGATCACCCAGGCGAACGCCACCAGTGGATTCGGCGGCGACAGCGCGATGACCGACGAGGCGTCCGCGGCGACCGCCAGCGCGATGGCCGTGACGACCACCGGTCCGGCGACCGCCGCACCGATCACCCACCAGCACTCGTGCCGCGGCGTGGACGCATGGACGACGCGGGAGCAACCGCGTGCCACGGCCGCGATCAGCACCAACGTCGGCAACAGCGGCAGCACCCCGAGGGTCGCCCCGCCGATCGTCAACGGCACCTGGTGGACGGCGAGCCAGCAGGCCGCGATCGCGCCGCTCGTCCCGGTCAGATCGCTGTTCGCGCCGACCAGCGTGACGAGCACGCACGTCGCGATCACCATCACCGTCAGGAGCGCGGGTCGCAGCGCGACGGTCAGCAGGGCGCGCACCTGCTCCGGGGTCGGGCTCGGCCGGGACCCGGGTCCGCCACGACGGGCGGCGGACCCGCCGGCGCGGCGTCGGGGGTCGGGCCGTCCGGCGCCACGGCTGAGCACGGAATTCATCTCGACGATCGCGTCAGTCGTCGGCGCGGCCGTGGTTGTCGACGTCGAACGCCTGGGTCGGTGCCACCGGAGACACACCCGGCTCCGTGGGCGGGGTCGGGGCGGACGGTTGAGCGGGCGGCTGCGCCTGCTGCGGCTGGGTGGTCGGCTGCGGCTGGGGGTACTGCGGCGGCGGTGCGTAGGGGTTCGGCGGCCCGTACGGATTCGGGGCCTGGCCGTAGCCGGGCTGCGCCGGCTGACCGTAACCGGCGGGGTATCCCGGGGCCGGTGCGGGCGCCGGGGTCGGGGCCTGGCCGTATCCCGCCGCCGGGTAGGCCGGCGGGCCGTAGCCGGGCGCGCCGTACGGCTGCGGCCCGTACCCGGCCGGTCGCGGCGCCGGAACCCGCACGACACCGAGCGAGAACAGCAGGACCGTGATCGCAATCGCGGCCTGAACGAACCCGAGGACCAGCGTGAGGATGCCGCCCCACGCGAGGCTGACCCCTTCGGACAGGGTGAACAGGAAGAACAGGGCGACGAGGAAACCGGTCAGGGAGGTCACTGCCGCGGTCGCCTGGTGCGCCTGACCCGGAAGCAGCGACAGGCCCGCCAACAGGCCACCGACCAGCAGCAACGCCAGCGCGATCACCGGGTAGCCACCCTCGAACGAGCTCTGGGACAGCGCCTCGTCGCTGAACGTGGTGACCTTCGCGAACGGCGCGAAGCCGAGCAGGAAGTTCAGCACACCGAGGGCGAGCACCGGGATGCAGAGCAGGTGCGGCAGCGACTTTCCGGCCAGGCCGGGCGCCGCGGGGACCGGCGGAACCGGGGGCACGCCCGGTCCCGGGACGCCCGACGGGCCGGAGGGGCCGGCAGCGGGGCCCGCCGACGGATAGCCGGGTCCGGTGGGCGGATAGGTCATCGTCGGCTCCTCGGGGTCGGGCACCGGAGTCGGTGCTGCACGCAACGCTAGCGCACCCGGCCGTGGTGAGCGTGGGGCGCACGCTACGCGTGGGACACCTGCGGGCGAACTCCCCGGGAAACGCCGACGGGCACCTGCAGATGCAGGTGCCCGTCGGAGTCGACCGTGGTGTCAGGCCCCCACGGACAGGCTCTCGAGGATCTCGCGCGCGAGGGCGGCGGTCTCGGACGGCGTCTTGCCGACCTTCACGCCGGCCGCCTCGAGGGCGTCCTTCTTCGCCTGCGCGGTGCCCGAGGAGCCGGAGACGATGGCGCCGGCGTGGCCCATGGTCTTGCCCTCCGGGGCGGTGAAGCCCGCGACGTAGCCGACGACCGGCTTGGTGACGTTGGCCTTGATGTAGTCGGCCGCACGCTCCTCGGCGTCGCCGCCGATCTCGCCGATCATGACGATGACCTTGGTCTCCGGGTCCTTCTCGAACGCCTCGATGGCGTCGATGTGGGTGGTGCCGATGACCGGGTCGCCGCCGATGCCGATGGCGGTGGAGAAGCCGTACTCACGCAGCTCGTACATCATCTGGTAGGTCAGCGTGCCGGACTTCGAGACCAGGCCGACCGGGCCCTTGCCGGTGATGTTGGCCGGGGTGATGCCGACCAGCGCCTCGCCGGGGGTGATGATGCCGGGGCAGTTCGGGCCGATGATCCGGGTCTTGTTGCCCTTGTCGACGTTGTAGGCCCACGCGTAGGCGGAGTCCTGGACCGGGATGCCCTCGGTGATGACCACGAGCAGCGGGATCTCCGCGTCGATGGCCTCGACGATGGCGTCCTTCGAGAACGCCGGCGGGACGAACGCGATGGAGACGTCGGCGCCGGTCTTCTCCATGGCCTCGGCGACGGTGCCGAAGACGGGGAGCTCGATCGCGTTGCCGTCCTTGTCGGTGTGCGACACGGTGGTGCCGGCCTTGCGGGCGTTGACGCCGCCGACGACCTGGGTGCCCGCCTTGAGCATCAGGGCGGTGTGCTTGGTGCCCTCGCCGCCGGTGATGCCCTGGACGATGACCTTGGAGTCCTTGGTGAGGAAGATTGCCATTGTTCTTGTCCCTTTACTTCGCGGCGAACGCGAGTTCGGCGGCCTTGTCGGCGGCCTCGTCCATGGTGGCGACAACCGTGACCAGCGGGTGGTTGGCCTCGGCGAGGATGCGGCGGCCCTCTTCGACGTTGTTGCCGTCGAGACGGACGACCAGCGGCTTGTTGGCCTCGTCGCCCAGGGTCTGCAGGGCGCCGACGATGCCGTTGGCGACCGCGTCACAGGCGGTGATACCACCGAAGACGTTGACGAAGACGCTCTTGACCTGGGCGTCGTTCAGGATGACGTCGAGACCGGCGGCCATGACCGCGGCGGAGGCGCCACCACCGATGTCGAGGAAGTTGGCGGGCTTGACGCCGCCGTGCTTCTCGCCGGCGTAGGCGACGACGTCCAGGGTCGACATGACCAGACCGGCGCCGTTGCCGATGATGCCGACCTCGCCGTCGAGCTTGACGTAGTTGAGGTCGTTCTCCTTGGCCTTGAGCTCGAGCGGGTCGGTGGCGTCCCGGTCCTCGAACTCGGCGTGGCCGGCCTGACGGAAGTCAGCGTTGGCGTCCAGGGTGACCTTGCCGTCGAGGGCGAGGATCTGGTCGTCGGGGGTACGCACGAGCGGGTTGACCTCGACCAGGAGGGCGTCCTCCTTGATGAAGACCTCCCACAGCTTCTGGATGGTCACGGCCGCGGCGTCGAGCACCTCGGCGGGCAGGTGGCCCTTCTCGGCGATCTCACGGGCGAACGCGAGATCGACACCCTTGACGGCGTCGACGGAGATCTTGGCGAGACGCTCCGGCTTGGTGGCGGCGACCTCTTCGATCTCCATGCCACCCTCCACCGAGCACATGGCCAGGTAGGTGCGGTTGGTGCGGTCGAGCAGGAAGGAGATGTAGTACTCCTCCGCGATCTCGCTCGCCTCGGCGACGAGGAGCTTCTTGACGACGTGACCCTTGATGTCGAGGCCGAGGATGTTCTCGGCGTGGGTCTGCGCATCGTCGGGGGTGGCCGCGTACTTGACGCCGCCGGCCTTACCGCGGCCGCCGACCTTGACCTGCGCCTTGACCATCACGGGCTTGCCGATTTCCTCGGCGATCTCGCGGGCACCGGCGACAGTGTCGGTAACACGGCCGGCCGACGTCGGCACGTCGTGCTTGGCGAAGAGTTCCTTCGCCTGGTATTCGAAGAGATCCATCTGCTCACCGTCTCGTCTGCGTTGACGCCCGCTCGAGGGGTAGGAGCGGGTCCGTTCGGACTGTATCTAGTTGACTCAATGACCCAGCTGTCGCGTTGGTTCGTTGTGGCATATCTCACGGGCCACGACCGGCGCGCCGCAGGTCACCGCCGTTTCGGGCGAACCGCCACGACAGCGGCAACCGCGAACAACAGCACCGCAAGGATCGCACCCACCGCCCCGGGGCCGATCACCGGCTCCTCGATGCGCCCGCTGGTCAAGGGCCACCCGATCAGGTATACGCCCATCGAGATCGCGGCGCCCACCGCCCCCGCCGCGGCGCGGGCCGGCCGTGCCCGGGCCGCCACGGCGGCGACCGCCCACAGCGCCACGGCGAGCACTCCCCTGCCCCACAGGTCCCATCCCCACGGCCACGTGGCGACGGACCCGGGCGAATATCCCGCACCGCTGTACAGCGGTAACGCCAGTGCGATCGTCGAGACGAGGGCCGCGGCCCCGCCGGCCACCAGCACCGGGACCCGGGCCGCGCCGCCCTCGGAGGTGTCCAGAGCCTCCCGCTCCACGGATCCGGCGCACCACGTCAGCAGTCCGGTCGCGACGGCCGCGAGGACCGACGCGCCGAGCACGAACGCGCCCGGCGCCGCCGCGACACCCGGCAGGTCGGATGCGACAACGACGGCCTGCAGGACCGCGGCCACCGCGGCCACCTGTGCGACCCACAGCACCCCGACCGCGGGCCGGACGGCGGGCGCGAACTCCGACAGCACAAGACCGACGCAGGCGATCAGCAGAACCAGGCCGGCGACCAGCGCGACGCGGGTCGCGAGGATCTGCGGCTGCGGCACCCCGGCGGGCACGGCGAGCACCGGAAGCAGGGAGCCGGCGGCGGCGAGCACGCCGGCGACCATCCCGGTGACTCCGGCGGCCGCGTGCCAGCGGGCGCGTCGGGTGCGGGCCCGGGCGGCCGCGGCGGCGACCCCGGCGCGCGTGGTGGCGCGGGACGCGGGCGGGGCCGCGCGACGCGGCTCCTGATCCCGGGGCCGGGCGGCCGCACGCGGCATCAGCGCGCCGACCACGATCAGGAGGACGGCCCCGACCGCCGCGACGAGCGACCCGGCCGCGACCGACACCCGGTCGCCGGCCGCGACACCGGCGGCGACGCGGGTGCCGAACACCGACAGCGCGGCCAGGCCCGCGCCGACCGTCGCGTGGCCGGCGACCTCGACGGACGTCGCGGACAGTGCCGTCGCGACGACGACGCACATCGCGACCGCGATCACCGCGCCACCGACGGCGGTCGGCGCCGGTGAACCGAGGAGCGGGTGCACGACGAGGACGGGGTCGGCGCTCGACCAGGGCGCCGCGAAGGATCCGGCGAGGGCCAGGCCGGCGGCGGCGACCGCGAGAGCCGCGGACGGACCGATCCGGCGACCGACCGGGAGGCCCTCCTGCCGGGGATCCTCGGCCTGTCCGTAGCCGTCCTCCCGCGACGCCCGCGCGATGGCGACGAGACCGGCCACGCCCGCGGCGACCGCGGCCACGTGGCCGGCCAGGACCGCGTACGCGCCGGCGCCGGCCTCCAGATGCGCCGCGGTCAGCGGCCGGAACAGCTCGAGCCGGTTCGCGTCGATCGTGTCGGTCCACAGCGCGACGTCGAGGACGGCCGCCCCGAGCGCGATCGCGCCGGCACCGGCGAGCACCGCCCCGGCGGCGGCGTATCGGCGGCGCGACAGCGCGACCAGTGCGAGGGCGGGTGCGGCGACGGCGCACCCGGTCGCGACGGCGGCGGCAGCGACCACGGCCGGACCGGCGCCGGGGCGTGCGACGCCGAGGACGGGACCGAACGCTCCGGCCAGCGCGCCGATCAGTCCGATCAGGACTGCGGCGACAGCGGGTCGGGCGGGCGCCGGGTCGGCCGTCCCGGCGGGCGCGGCGCGGTCGGCATGCGGGTGGGTGGGCACGGTGCCGACGCTAGCGAGCGCGGGGCCCCATCGGGTGGCGCACGTCGTCCGTATTCCCACGAAAGGCCGTGATCAGTTTGTGATGCATCTCACAATGGCGAGGTCAGCCGCTTGCCACGGTTGCGGCCCGCGCGACCGTTTCGTTACCGTCGCTCGAGTCAAGTCACAGACGGGTTACGAACGGAAGGACGGCAGGTTCTTGTCCAAGCACCGCGCGCCCTCCGCGACCCGCCGCTTCGGCACCACGCCCGTACCGGACGTGGCCGCGGTCGAAGTATCCGCAGGTCACACCGTCACCTACCGATCGGAATCGGTATCGGCTCCCAGTAGACGCGGGGCCCGGTACACCGACGACGACGTGGCCGTGCAGT
The DNA here is from genome assembly GCF_039540555.1 of Rhodococcus olei. Lineage (NCBI taxonomy): Bacteria > Bacillati > Actinomycetota > Actinomycetes > Mycobacteriales > Nocardiaceae > Rhodococcus > Rhodococcus olei. The sequence goes on from NZ_BAABFB010000075.1 coordinate 39,667, forward strand.
CATATCCGCAGTACTCGGCTCAGCGTTACACCGGGTCATCACGTTTCGAGACCCACGGCTCCATGAATTACCGCAATGCCCCGCTCCACCCGGTCGACGACTCGCTCGACGACGGCCCCACCGAGGTCGTCACCGCGCTGACCGACCCGCAGTTCACCACGGACCCCAGCGGTTCCGACTCATTCGATCTCGCAGCTCCCGCTCGACGCGGTGGAGCGCACCGGATCCCCACCCCGCCCAGCGCCCTGAAGGGCCGCGCCGCCGTCGTCGCGGTCGCCGCCGGCGCGGTCGTGGCTGCCGGCCAGGCCGCGAACGGCGGGCCCGAGCAGACGCCCGACATCGCTCTCGCCGCCGACGACAACGCCTCGACCGTCGCGTCGACCGCCGAGCCGCAGGCCGCCCAGTTCGCCGCCACCACCGAGGGCAGCGCGCCGTCCCAGGCCCCGCAGGTGCTCAACGTCGCGGATCCGGCGGATCTGAGCCAGTTCTCGAACCTGCTCGCGAAGGGCCAGCGGTTCAGCCAGGAGCGCGCCGCCCGCGAGGCCGCCGCCCGCCGCCCGCTGTTCGTCCTGCCCGCGGTCGGCACCTTCTCCTCGGGGTTCGGCTCCCGCTGGGGCACCCTGCACGCCGGTGTCGACATCGCGAACGCGATCGGCACCCCGATCTACGCGGTCGCGGACGGTGTCGTGATCGACTCCGGCCCCGCCTCCGGGTTCGGCATGTGGGTGCGGCTGCAGCACGCCGACGGCACGATCACCGTCTACGGTCACATCGACTCCTCGCTGGTGTCGGTCGGCCAGAAGGTGATGGCCGGCGACCAGATCGCCCGCATGGGCAACCGCGGCTTCTCCACCGGCCCGCACCTGCACTTCGAGGTACACCTGGCCGGCGACAACAAGATCGACCCGCTGCCCTGGCTCGCCACCCGCGGCATCAGCCTGGGCCCCGAGCGGGACTGACGCCCGTCGCGGTCGCCGACCGCGTCAGCCGACCGTCACCCTCTTCGTCGCGCGCCCGGTCATGTGTGCGTCGGCCATCTCCTGTTCGGTCCGCTGCTCGCGGCGCAGCGCGGCGGAGACCGTGGCGCCCGCGTCCAGCGCGGCCCGGAGGGCGGGTTGCTCCTCGGCGAGCCGCAGCCAGGCGTCCCGAGGCGCGGTGCCCTCCTCGACGGCCTGGTCGAGCAGTGCCGCGAGGTGCCCGCTCCACCGCTGCTGCAGGGCCAGCAGTATCTCGTCGGACGATCCGAAAAGCTCTCGGGCACCGGGTATCTCGGCGAGCCTGCGGACCACGGTCGGATCGGCCTCGACCCGGGACAGCACGTCCTCGAGCACCTGCCGGCGGGCACGGAATTCGGTCCAGGACATCTCGTCACCTCCACGGAAACGTCGTGTGACACCCACGCTAGGGATGCGGCGCGGCGCGGTCGCCGTGCCGGAGTCGGGACTTCGTCTCCTACCCGGGTAGGAGAACGGCTCCGATTCCGGGCGGATGCGGCGGGCCCCACCCGCGTTTACGCTGACGCTGTGCCGGTCACGGAGTTCTTCCGACAGCGGCTGGCGGCGAGCGGGTACGACTACCCGATGGTCGTCCCGCTGTTCGAACACCTCGCCACCGCGGCGATCGCGGTGGTCGCGGTCGCACAACGCGATGCCTTCGTACCGCCCGGCCCGGCACTGGTGCTGGGCGTGATCGCAGTGGTCGCGCCGACGGTCGGGGACATGGTCAAGCCGGGCACCCTCGTGCCCCGGCCGATCCTGGCTGCGATCGTGATCGCCGCGACGACGCTGCTGATGCTCGACCCGCCGGCCACCGAGTTCGACGTCGCGCCGCTGTTGCTGATGATGATGGCCGGGGAGGTGGCGGCCACGTCCGGGCTGACGGTGAGCCTGGCGACACTCGCCGCGGCGACGGCCGTCCCGATCGCCTTCGCGATCAGCGGACGGCTCGGCGGCGCCGCGGCCTGGTACGTGCTGGCCGTCGTGCTGGGCTGGATCATCGGTCGCCTGATGCAGATCCAGCTTCGGCTGCTGCATCAGGAGCGGGAGGCCCGCGCCGTCCAGGCCGCGCAGTCGGCCGCGGCGGAGCGGCAACGCATCGCACGGGAGGTGCACGACGTGATCGCGCACTCGCTGAGCGTCACCCTGCTGCACCTGACGGCCGCGCGCCGCGCGCTCGAGCAGGACCGCGACGTGGACGAGGCGGTCGACGCGCTGACCGACGCGGAGCGGCTCGGCAGGCAGGCCATGGCCGACATCCGCCGCACGGTGGGCCTGTTGGGCACGGGGCCGTCCGACTCGCACCCGGAACCGGGGATCGGGGATGTTCCCGAACTGGTCGACGACTTCCGGCGTGCGGGTCTGCCGGTGCGGTTCGAGATGCGCGGCGACCCGTCCGGTGTCACCGCGGCGACCGGGCTCGGCATCTACCGCGTCTCCCAGGAGTCGCTGGCGAACGTCGTCAAGCACGCCCCGGGGTCGGGTGCCGATGTCCGGGTCGCGATCGGCGCCGACGCGGTGACCGTCGACGTCCGCAACCACCTGTGGGCTCCGGCCACTCGCACGGACCGGTCGACGGGCAGCGGACTGCGCGGCATGCGCGAGCGCGTCGCCCTGCTGGGCGGGGAGCTGCGCGCGGGCCCGGAGGCGGACGGCTGGCGGGTGCACGCCCGCATGCCGATGCCCGGCGGCAGCTGCCCGCTCGGCCTCGTCCGGCGCGCCCCGAGGCCGACGTGACGACGCCGGCGGAGGTTCGGGTGCTGTTGGTCGACGACCAGGAACTCGTCCGCTCGGGGCTGCGTCGGATCCTGCGCCGCAAGGACGGTTTCGTGATCGCCGGCGAGTGTTCGGACGGCTCCGAGGTTGTCGCCGCGGTGCGTGAGCACGATCCGGATGTGGTGTTGATGGACCTGCGGATGAAGCGGGTCGACGGCATCACCGCGACCCGAGCGCTCCGGGCCGACGCCGCACACCCGCCGGTGCTCGTGCTGACCACCTTCGACGACGACGAACTGCTGTCGGGTGCCCTCCGTGCCGGGGCGGCCGGGTTCATTCTCAAGGATTCGCCCGCCGAGGAGCTGATCCGCGGTGTGCGGACCGTCGCCGCCGGCGGGTCGTGCCTCGATCCGTCCGTGACGGGCCGGGTGCTCAGCACCTACCGCGCCGCCGCTCCGGTCACGGACCGACACGGTACAGCGGAGCTGACGGCACGCGAGACCGAGGTGCTGGCCCTGATCGGGCGCGGTCGATCCAACACCGAGATCGCCCGGGCCCTGGGCATTTCCGAGGTGACGGTGAAGTCGCACGTCGGCCACATCTTCGTCAAACTCGACCTGCGCGACCGCGCCGCGGCGATCGTCTACGCCTTCGACCACGGCGTCGTCACGCCCGGCGCTCCCACTCCCGGCGCCGCGGGCGGCGGCGGGTGGGACGTCAGAGCTTGACCATCGGCACGCCGCCGATCAGCATCAGCCGGACCTTGCCGGACGACCCGAAGTCGACGGTGACGGTCGCGGTGGTGCCGGCGCCCTTCGTCTCGAGGACGGTGCCGAGTCCGTACTTGTCGTGGCTGACGCGGTCGCCGACAGCGAGCACGAGGTGGTTGTTACGCGGACGGGCCACGCCGAAACTCGGCGTCGACTCGGCCTTTCCGCGACCGCCGAAGTCCCCGCCGCCGAAACCGCCGCCGCTGCCGTACCCACCGCCGTAGCCCTGCCCACCGCGGTACCGGCCGCCGCCGATCGCGCCACCCGCACCCGGGCCCGGGTCCTCGCGACGCCAGTCGATCAGGTCCTGCGGGATCTCCTGCAGGAAACGCGATTCCGGGTTGGTGATCGGCTGCCCCCATGCCGAGCGCAGCACCGCGCGGCTCACGTACAGCCGCTGCCGGGCGCGGGTGATGCCGACGTACGCCAGCCGCCGCTCCTCCGACAGTTCCGCCGGATCGCCGAGGGCCCGCATGTGCGGGAACTGGCCGTCCTCCCAGCCGGTGACGAACACGACGGGGAACTCGAGGCCCTTCGCGGTGTGCAGCGTCATCAGCGTCACGACGCCGTCGCCGTTGTCGGGCAGCTGGTCCGAGTCCGCGACCAGCGACACGCGTTCGAGGAACGCGGCCAGCGAGCCGGGGTCGGGTTCGCCTTCACCGATCGCGGGGTCGTCCTCCCCGGCCGCGGCCAGCGCCCCTTCGAGAGCGTCGTCGACGACCGTGTCGATCCCGGCCGCGTTGCGGGCATCGGAGCTGAATTCGCGTGCGACACTGACGAGTTCGTTGAGGTTGTCGAGGCGGGCACCGTCCTGCGGGTCGCTGCTGGCCTCGAGCTCCGCGCGATAGCGGGTCTTGTCGAGGACCGCCTCGACCACCTCGCCGACGTCGATCAGGCCGGTGTCGTCGGGCTGCATCGACTCGCGGATCTCGTCCATCATGTCGAGGAAGCCGGCGATCGCCTTCTGCGAGCGGGTGTTCAGCAGCGGCACGGTCCCGTCGGCGGCGTCGCGGAGCGCGGCCGCGAAGCCGATGCCCCGCTGCTCGGCGTGGACCGCGACGCAGGCCTCGGCGCGGTCCCCTATTCCGCGGCGCGGCGTGTTGAGGATCCGGCGCAGGCTCACCGTGTCGTCCGGGTTCTCCAGCACCCGCAGGTACGCGACCATGTCGCGAACCTCCTTGCGCTCGTAGAACCGGACGCCGCCGACCACCTTGTACGGCAGGCCGAGCCGGATGAAGACCTCCTCGAGCGCGCGCGAGGAGTTGTTGGTGCGGTAGAACACCGCGACGTCACCGAACTTCGCGTCGCCGGTGTCGACGAGCCGGTCGATCTCCGATGCCACGAACGACGCCTCGTCGTGTTCGTTGTCGGCGACGTAGCCGGTGATCAGGTCACCCTCGCCGGAGTCGGTCCACAGCCTCTTCTCGCGGCGGCCGGTGTTGCGGGCGATCACCGCGTTGGCGGCGGACAGGATGTTCTGCGTGGACCGGTAGTTCTGCTCGAGCAGGATCGTGCGGGCCTGCGGGTAGTCCCGTTCGAACTCCTCGATGTTGCGGATCGTGGCGCCGCGGAACGCGTAGATGGACTGGTCCGCGTCACCGACGACGCACAGCTCCGACGGCGGCACCGCCGCCCCCTCCTCGCCGACCAGGGTGCGCACCAGCACGTACTGGGCGTGGTTGGTGTCCTGGTACTCGTCGACGAGTACGTGCCGGAAGCGGCGCCGGTAGTACTCGGCGACCTGCGGATGGTTCTGCAGCAGCGCCACCGTCTCGCCGATCAGGTCGTCGAAGTCGAGAGCGTTCGCCGCCCGCAGCCGCGCCTGGTAGTGCCCGTACACGCGGGCGACCAGGCGCACCACCTCATTGGTCTCGAGCTCCGCGTTGGCGGCGGCCTCCTCGGGACCGATCAGCTCGTTCTTCAGGTTCGAGATGTGCGTGGCCAGCAGCCGCGCCGAGTACTTCTTCTGGTCGATCTCGAGGTCCTTCGAGATCATCGTCAGCAGCCGCCGCGAGTCGTCCGCGTCGTAGATCGTGAAGTTCGAGTTCAGGCCCGGCAGCAGCGCGGCCTGCATGCGCAGGATCCGCACGCAGCTGGAGTGGAACGTCGCCACCCACATGCTGTTCGCGCGGGGCCCGACGAGGTGCGCGACACGTTCCCGCATCTCCGCCGCGGCCTTGTTGGTGAACGTGATCGCCAGGATCTGCCCGGGGGTGACGTCCCGTTCGGCGAGCAGGTGGGCGATGCGCCGCGTCAGCACCGCGGTCTTGCCCGACCCGGCACCGGCGACGATCAGCAGCGGCGACCCGGTGTGCACGACGGCCTCACGCTGCTGCGGGTTCAGTCCGTCGAGGAGGTCCGCGGTCGCGGTGCGGGCGCCGGGGTGAGCTGCTGCGGAGAATGTGTTCATCGCCTGTCCACGCTACCGCCGTGCACCGACAACGGTCGCCGCGGCCACACCTACCTCCACCCACTCCCGGACGCGACGGGCCACGCGTGGCAAAATGGGGTCATGCTCAGCGCCGACGATCGCCTCCCCTGGCGATTTCTTCACGGGTACCGGACTCCGGTGCCCGTGGCCTGATCAACCCACGAGCCCCGCGGTCCGCGTCCGGATCCGGGGCTTTTTCGTGAGAGGGCCCGGAGCGGACGGCGACCGAGGGCCGACAGCGATCCAGCCGGTGATCCGCGCCGGCTGGTGACCCGAGCCGAACCGGTCACCCGAGCCGGCCAGTGACACGAGGAGTTTGTACACAATGGGTGCCCCCCTCTCGCCGAACGGCGACACCACGAACACCGACGCCGACCTGCCGACCAGCGAGGCCGAAATCGACGAGCTCCGCAAGGAGATCGACCGGCTCGACGCCGAGATCCTGGCCGCGGTCAAACGGCGCAGCGAGGTCTCCCGGATCATCGGGCGCACCCGGATGGCGTCCGGCGGTCCCCGCCTGGTGCACAGCCGGGAGATGAAGGTCCTGGAGCGCTTCAGCGAGCTGGGCCAGGAGGGCCACACCCTCGCGATGCTGCTGCTCCGGCTCGGCCGCGGACCGCTCGGGCGCTGACGCGGCCGGGCACTCCCGCGCGGCGGTCGGTGTCCCCGGACCGGCGCGGCGACCGGCGGTGCTGGTTCGATTCAGCGTTCTCAATTGCTGGAAGCACCCCAGCGGTCGTGGGCGGGTGCCGATAGTGTTTCGAACATGAGTCTCGACATCACCGCGACCTCCGCCTGGCAGAAGCTGCGCGCGCACCACGGCCTGGTCTCCGACCGGCACCTGCGCGAGTTCTTCGCCGAGGACCCGGAGCGCGGGCGCGAGCTCACCGTCACCGCCGCCGACCTGTACATCGACTACAGCAAGCACCGGATGGACCGGGAGGCGCTGCGACTGCTGGTGGAGGTGGCCCGGGCCGCGGGCGTCGAGGAGCGCCGGGACGCGATGCTGCGCGGCGACCACGTCAACACCTCGGAGAACCGGGCGGTGCTGCACACCGCGCTGCGGCTGCCCAGGGGCGCCTCCCTGATCGTCGACGGCCACAACGTGGTCGCGGACGTGCACGCGGTGCTCGACCGGATGGGCGAGTTCACCGACCGGCTGCGGTCCGGACAGTGGCGCGGCGCGACCGGCAAGCGCATCACCACGGTCGTGAACCTCGGCATCGGCGGCTCCGACCTGGGGCCGGTGATGGCGTTTCGAGCGCTGCGGCACTACGTCGACTCCGGTGTCACCGCACGGTTCGTGTCCAACATCGACCCCGCGGACCTGGTCGGCAAGCTCGCCGGGCTGGACCCCGCGACCACCCTGTTCATCGTCGCGTCGAAGACGTTCACGACCCTGGAGACCCTCACCAACGCGACGGCCGCCCGCCGCTGGCTGGTCGACGCACTCGGGGAGGACGCCGTCGCCGGCCATTTCGTCGCGGTGTCCACGAACGCCGAGCGGGTCGCGGAGTTCGGCATCGACCCGGCCAACATGTTCGGATTCTGGGACTGGGTCGGCGGACGGTACTCGGTCGATTCGGCGGTGGGTCTGTCGCTGATGTGTGTGATCGGCCGGGAGGCGTTCGGCGAGTTCCTGGCCGGCTTCCACGCGATCGACCGGCACTTCGCCGAGCGTCCGCTCGAGTCCAACGCCCCGGTCCTGCTCGGCATGATCGGGCTCTGGTACTCGAGCCTGTTCGGCGCGGATTCGCGTGCGGTGCTGCCGTATTCGAACGACCTCGGACGGTTCGCCGCGTACCTGCAGCAGTTGACGATGGAGTCGAACGGGAAGTCGGTGCGGGCCGACGGATCCCCGGTGTCGATGCCGACCGGCGAGATCTTCTGGGGTGAGCCGGGCACCAACGGCCAGCACGCCTTCTACCAGTTGTTGCACCAGGGCACCCGGCTGGTACCGGCCGACTTCATCGGATTCGCCGAGCCCACAGACGATCTCGCGACGATCGACGGCGCCGGATCGATGCACGACGTGCTGATGAGCAACCTCTTCGCCCAGACGAAGGTCCTCGCGTTCGGCAAGACCGCCGAGGAGATCGCCGCCGAGGGCACTGCCCCGGAACTGGTGCCGCACAAGGTGATGCCGGGAAACCGGCCGTCGACGACGATCCTCGCCCCGAAGATCACCCCGTCGGTGCTCGGGCAGCTGATAGCGCTCTACGAGCACCAGGTGTTCGTCGAGGGCGTGGTGTTCGGAATCGACTCGTTCGACCAGTGGGGCGTCGAACTCGGCAAGGTGCAGGCGCTCGAACTCGAACCTATCCTGACCGAGCCGCAGGCTCCTGCCCGGCAGGGCGATTCGTCGACGGACACCCTGGTGCGCTGGTACCGGCACCGGCGCGGTCGCCTGGTCTGACCGTTCCGCCGCGCCCCGGGAGGGTGCGGCGCCTAGGCCGCGTGGTCGTACGGCGGCAGGTGCCGCCACGCGTCGGTGATGCGCACGCTGCCGTGCCGGTACGCGACCCGCGCGGCGAGGTCGTTCTCGGTCAGCCATCGCAGCGCGGCGACACCCTGTCCGACCGCCGCGAGCGCGGCCGCGTATGCCCACAGACCGTCGTCGGCGACCACGGTGACGCAGTCGAGTCCGGAGTCGGGGGCGCCGCCGGCCGCCGCCGGCGCCCGCGCCGACGCCAGCGCGCTGCCCGCCCGCACCTCGACCTGGGCCCCGCGACCCGGAACCGCGCTGCCCGCCTCGACCTGCCACCCGCCGATCGGGCAGTGCCCCCACGTCGCCACGACCTCGTCGACGCGGACCAGGACCCCACATTCGAGGGTGTCGGCGGCGCGCCGCGCCACCCGGTGCGCGGCCCCGGCCTTCGCGGTGCCGGTGATGTCGAGGAACGCACCGAAGGGTGCGAACACGGTGTCGCCGTCGACCCGCACGTCCAGGAAGCACGGGGCGGGCTGCGCCGGCGTCTGTTCTCCCACCCGGGCGCACTCGACCGACAACGGGGACACGGCGCCGCCGGTCATCCGGGCCGCCCACAGCGCAGCCCGGATCAGACCGCCCAGCTGGCTGCTGACCCGCACGGGCGTGCCCTGCGCCTGGTTGACGGTGTGGATCTCGGCGTCGCCGCGACCGAGGTCGCAGGCCGCCCGCACCTCGGACAGGGTCGCTCTCACGATCGCGGTGGCCTCGGAGAGGGCTGCCCATTCGGTGACACGCACCTCGACCTCGCTCCCCCAGGTGCTCCACGATGTGCTCGGGGCCATGATCCTGCGCTCCACGACGATGCCGACGCTGACGCGCATGAGTCAGCGAGTACTGAGTACTGAACTACCAGTATGCGCCCTGTTCCCGAGCGCGGAGGTGGGGTTTTTCCCGGCCGCCGGGGCGATGCCGACGTGCGGTACGGTCGCCGTCATGTCCAGACGGTCGCCGAGGGTCCGGGCGCAGCGACTGTCGGTCGTCGACGAGATGTTCCTGCGCACCCATCGCGGATTCGGCACCCCGGTCGTGATGCAGGGGCTGTGGCGCGGCGGCGACATCGAACCGTCGGACCTGGTCCGCGTGCATGCCGCCCTTTCGCAGGGGCCGCTCTCCCGCACCGTGATCCGCCCCTCGGTTCCGGGCGCCCGGCCGCGCTGGCAGCCCGGCGCCGCCCCGTGGCCGATCGAGTGGGCGCCGTCCACGGTCCCCAGCGACGCGGTGGTGGCGTGGGCGGACACGGTCGCGGCCCGGCCGGTGGACCCGGAATCCGGGGCGGGATGGCGGCTCGCGGCCGCGCGCCTCGACGGCGGCGGCACGGTGCTGTCGCTGGTGTGCTCGCACGTGGTCGCCGACGCCCGGGGGCTGGCGACGGTGCTGGCCGCCGCGGTCGCCGGTGCCCCGGCACCGTCCGAGGATCCGCCGTCGCACCGGGTGCGCGACGACGCGGCCGACGCCGCCCGGATGGTCATCGGAGTGGGCGCGCGCACCGTCCGCGCCGTCGCGGGCCTGGTCCGCCACCCGTCGCGCCGCGCCGAACTGCGCTCCGCGCCGGTGAGTGCCGGTCACCCCGATCGGGGTGACCGGCACTCACCGGCGACGGAGTCGCTGATCACGGACATCGACGCGGACCGGTGGGACGCCGAGGCGGCTCGCGCCGGTGGGACGCCGAACTCGCTGCTGGTCGCGGTCGCGGTCGGGATCGCCGCCTCCGGTGCGCCCGGGCCGCGGGGGGTCGGCGTACCCGTGGACCGCCGCCACGACCCGCCGATGCCGGGGAACGCGGTCGACATGGTCGAGGTCGCGGTGCGCCCCGGCGACTCCCCCGCCGCGGTCCGTGACCTGCTGCGCGCCGCCTACACCCGCCCGCCGATGTCGAGCCCGGCCGGATTTCCGCCGGAGCTGCTGCAGCTGGTTCCGGATGCCGTGGCGTACCGGCTCGCCCCCGACCCCGGGGAACGGGACGTGCTCTGCTCCAACATCGGCGCCGTGCCCGCCGCGCTGGCCACCATCGGCGGGGCCCGCGCGGACGCGGTCGCGACCCGGGCGGTGCACCCGGGCATCACCGCGGACCGGATGGCGGCCTCCCGAAACCGGCTGTCGGCGTATCTGTGTCGGCTCGGTGACCGGTACACGCTCGCACTCGTGTCGAAGGATCCGGGCCTGCGGGAACGCGCCGCGACCGAGCTCGCCCGGCGCGGCCTCACCGGGCGACAGTGGTGACCGTCCGGCCTAGGCTGGGTGGACCGGCAGTCGAACACCACGGGAGGCCGCAGATGAGCGAACAGGACATCCTGACCCGCATACGCGAGCTGGTCGAGGCCGAACACGAGCTCCGAGCGAAGACGGAGTCCGGGCAGCTCGACCCCGACACCGAGCGGGCCCGTCTCGCCTCCGTCGAACAGACGCTCGACCAGTGCTGGGACCTGCTGCGGCAGCGGCGTGCCCGCGCCGATGCCGGCCTGCCGCCGGACGAGGTGCCGGTCAGCCCGGCCAGCCAGGTCGAGGGCTACCTCCAGTAACCCGGCGCCCGGCCGCGCGCCGTTCTACCGTGGTCGCATGCCCTCCGAATCCGGCGCCGTGGCCCCGACCGAATACGACGTGGTCGTGATCGGCGGTGGTCCGGCCGGCGAGGTCGCGGCGCAGTACGCCGTGGCCGGTTCGGACCGTACGGCGGTGATCGTCGAGCACGAGCTGCTCGGCGGCGAGTGTTCGTACTGGGCGTGCATGCCGAGCAAGGCGCTGCTCCGCCCCGGGTCGGTGCTCGGGGCCGGACGCGCGATGGCGGGTGTCCGGGAATCGTTGGGCGGGAACACACTCGACGTCCCGTCCGTGCTGCGCCGGCGCGACCGGTTCACCTCCCACCACGACGACAGCGGTCAGGAGAGCTGGGCGACGTCGGTGGGTGTCGACGTGCTCCGGGGCTCGGGCCGGCTCGCCGGGGACCGCGCGGTCGTGGTCGACACGGCCGACGGGACCCGCACGCTCGCCGCCCGGCTCGCGGTGGTCCTGGCGACCGGGTCGTCGCCCACCGTCCCCGCGACGCCGGGCCTGCGCGAGGCGCTGCCGTGGACGTCGCGGGACGCGACCAATCTGGCGGAGGTGCCCGACCGGGTGGCGATCATCGGCGGCGGAGTCGTCGCCTGCGAGGCCGCGAGCTGGTTGCTGGACCTGGGGGCTCGGGAGGTGACGCTGCTGGTCCGCGGCCCGGCGCTGCTCGCGTCGGCCGAACCGTTCGCCCGGGACGCGGTGGCCGCGGCGCTGCGGGCCCGCGGCGCCGAGGTACGCACCGGGGTCAGCGCCGCCGCGGTGCGCCGCGCGTCACCACGCGACACCGGGGTCGGCCGGATCCACGGCGGCCCGGTGACCGTCTCGCTCGACGACGACTCCGACCTCGTCGTCGACGAACTGCTGGTCGCGGCCGGACGCCGCCCGGCGATCGCCGGCCTCGGGTTGGAGTCGGTCGGACTCGACGCCGTCAGCACCGACGACCATCTCACCGTCGCGGGTGTCACCGGCAACTGGCTGTACGCGGTCGGCGACGTCGCCGGCCGCTCGCCCCTGACCCACATGGGCAAGTACCACGGGCGGATCTGCGGCGACGTGATCGCGGCCCGGGCTCGGTCCCACTCCGTCGACGGTGACCGGTACCGCGCCGGCGCCGACGGCTCCGCCGTCCCGCAGGTGGTGTTCACGTCCCCGGAGGTCGCGTCGGTCGGGCGCACCGAGCGGGCCGCCCGCGCCGCGGGATTCGACGTGGAGACGGTGGACCTCGACATCGCGGTGGCCGGGTCCTCGCTGTCCCGCGACGACTTCACCGGCCACGCGAAGCTGGTGATCGACCGCGCCTCCGACACCCTCCTCGGGGCGACCTTCGTCGGCACCGAGGTCGCGGAGCTGCTGCACGCGGCGACGGTCGCGGTGGTCGGCGCGGTCCCGCTGCCTGCGCTGTGGCACGCGGTCCCCGCGTATCCGACGGTGTCCGAGGTGTGGCTTCGACTGCTGGAGGCCCGCCGTGGCTGACCCGCTGGTCGTCGTCACCGCCGACGGTGCGGTGCAGGGGCGCGAACAGCACGGGCTGCGGTCGTGGCGGGGCATCCCGTACGCCGAACCACCCGTCGGGGACCTGCGACTGCGCGCGCCCCAGCCGGTCACACCGTGGTCCGGTGTGCACGATGCCACCGAGTTCGGCTGCGCCGCACCCCAGTCCGGCCGCATGGCCCGATCGATCCGGACCGGCGAGGACTGCCTGACCGTCAACGTCCTTGCCCCCGCCGCCCGCAGCGAGGACCGTCGGCCGGTGATGGTGTTCATCCACGGCGGCGCCTACAGCACCGGCGCGCCGTCGACGCCGCTGTACCACGGGGATGCGCTCGTGCGCCGCGGCGACGTGGTGTACGTGTCGGTCGGCTACCGGCTGGGCGCGCTCGGCTACCTCGACTTCGGCGACCACGCCACCGCGCAGCGGCCGTTCGACTCGAATCTCGGCCTGCGCGACCAGGTCGCCGCGCTGTCGTGGGTGCGGCGCAACATCGCTGCGTTCGGCGGCGATCCCGACAACGTCACCCTGTTCGGCGAGTCCGCCGGCGCCAACGCCGTCACGACTCTGATGTGTGTGCCGTCCGCCGCGGGCCTGTTCCAGCGCGCGATCGCCCAGAGTCCCCCTGCCGCATCCGCGTACGGCCGCGACCGCGCGCGGGCGTGGGCCGGCGAGTTCCTCGAACTGCTCGACCGCGACTCCGATCCCGTCCGCGCGCTCACGGAGGCGCACCCCGACGAACTGGTCCGGGCCGGCGACAGTCTCGCCGCGCGGGGCGCCGACGAAGCCCCCGGGACGCGGGCGTTCGCGCCGGTCGTCGACGGCGACCTGCTGCCCCGGCACCCGCTGGACGCGTTCGCCGCCGGGCTCGCCCATCCGGTGCCGCTGATCATCGGAACCAATGCCCGTGAGGGAACGATGTTTCCGCGGTTCCTCGACATCATCCCGACCGACCCGGAGCGGATCGAGAATATGTTCGCCGAAACCGACCCGGCCCTGGTGACCCGCATCCTGGAGGCCTATCCCGGCTACCCGGACCGGCACGCCGCGGTCCAGTTGGGTGGCGACGTCACGTTCTGGGAACCGTCGATCCTGGTGGCCCAGGCGCACACCACCGCCGCGCCGACCTACATGTACCGCTACGACTTCGCGCCGAATCTGTTGCGCTGGACCGGTTTCGGTGCCACTCACGCCACCGAGCTGCTCGCCGTGTTCGGGGCAGGCGACCGTCCGCTGGGCAAGGCCGCGGCGGCTCTCGGCGGCCGCGACGGGCTGCGGGCCGCCACGAACATCCTGCAGTCGCACTGGCTGCACTTCGCCCGGCACGGGCATCCCCGGGAGACCTGGCCGGTGTACGGCATCGATCGGCGCGAGACGCTGATCGTCGACACCGTCGCGCGCGTGGAGGACGACCCCGACGGCGACAAGCGACGGGCGTGGATCGGATATCGGCACCGTCGATGACGAGGAATGTCGGCACCACCGCTCGACGAATAAACAATTGCGAATATCACCAACAATGAATGTCGAAAACAAATCGGTGGCGTGCGCCACATTTGCGTTGCATATTCGTCGGGGCTGCCGGATGCTCTCCCGGGGATCGAATACCCCGCCATTTCGCGACACACAGGAGAGAGCATCGATGGGTTCTGCCGATTTTGTTCCGTACCTCGACTTCGCCGCGGATTTCGCCGGCGCGACCGGCGATCTGTTCAGCGCGCTGAGCTTCTTCACCGGTTCCGCCGGGGCCGCAGGCGAGCTGTCCGGATAGCCAACGGCGTCGCCGCACAGCCACTTTTCGACGCCGGCTGGCAAAGAAGATTCGCAATTGACGGAAATTACCCGGCACCCGTGGCCCGGCGTCAAGATGCGGGACCGTGAGCGCCAATTTCCCGTATACCTCGTTGCGGAGCCACGCCGCGGCGACGAAAGCTGACCGAGGGACGCCGCGTCCCGCACATGTTCCGTGCAACGACACAGGAGAGCACAGATGGGTTCCACCGAGATCATTCCGTTCCTCGACTTCGCGGCGGATTTCGCCGGCGCGACGAGCGACCTGTTCGGTGCGGTGAGCTTCTTCACCGGTTCCGCCGGGGCCGCCGGCGAGCTGTCGGGGTAGGAAACGGTGTCGCCGCGTGGAGCCCGCGTGAAGCGGACTCCACGCGGCTGCCGCGCCGCCCCCGGCTACTTGAGCAGCCGCGACATCCGCCGGTCCGCGAGGATCTTGCCGCCGGTCTGGCAGGTCGGGCAGTACTGGAAGGAACGGTCCGCGTACGAGACCTCCCGCACGGTGTCCCCGCACACCGGACACGGCAGGCCGGTGCGGGCGTGCACCTGCATCCCGGATCGCTTCTCCCCCTTGAGCCGGGCCGCGTCCTGCCCGACCGATCGCGCCACCGCGTCGGCGAGCACCTCCCGCATCACCGCGTGCAGTGTCGAAACCTGTTCCGGGGAAAGCTTGTTCGCGGTGGCGAACGGTGACAGCCGGGCCGTGTGCAGGATCTCGTCGGAGTAGGCGTTACCGATCCCGGCGAGCAGGGCCTGATCGGTGAGGGCGGTCTTGATCCGCTGCGGGGACTTCGACAGCAGCGTCGCGAACGCGGTTTCGGCGACGTCGAGGGCATCGGGCCCGAGCTTTGCGACACCCGGCACCTCCGCCGGTGTCCGCACCAGCCACACCGCGAGCCGCTTCTGGGTGCCGGCCTCGGTGAGGTCGATCGCGGGTGCGGTGCCGTCCGGCGCGAACAGATGCATCCGCAACGCCAGCGGACCCTTGCCCGGTTTGGGCGGCGTCGCGCTCGGGTTGTCCTGCCAGCGCAGCCACCCCGCCCGGGACAGGTGGGTGATCAGCCACAGCCCGTCCTCCTCGCCGCACCGCAGGCCGAGGTGTTTGCCGAACCGGGCGGCGCCGCTGATGTCGCGGCCGCGCAGATGGGAGATCGGCGGGTCGAAGGTCTTGAGGACGCTCAGCGCCGCGACGTCCACCCGCCCGATCACCGCGCCGACCGCGTGGTCGCGCAGGAACTGAGCCAGGGCCTCCACCTCGGGCAGTTCGGGCATGCCCTCAGCGTAGAGCGACTTCGGCCCGGTGGTGCGGTCAGCGCCTGCGCACCAGGTAGGTGTCCATGATCCAGCCCTTGCGTTCGCGCAGCTCGGCGCGCACGCGGACGATCTCCTCCTCCACCGTCCGCAGGTCGCCGGCGATCAGGGTTTCGTCGGCGGTGCCGAGGTAGGCGCCCCACCAGATGTCCCAGTCGCCGGTCAGCGTGGTGAAGCTGTTCTCCGCGTCGAGCATCACGACCGCGTCGCGGACGCCGTCGGGCAGGCCCTCCCGCAGGCGCCGGCCGGTCGTGGTCAGCACCGGCTCCCCGATCCGGTTGAGCACGATCCGGTGCTGCGCGGCCAACGACGACACGCTCGTCACGCCCGGGACCACTGTGTACTCGAAATCCACCACGCCGCGGCCGAGCACCCGCTCGACGATCCGCAGCGTGCTGTCGTACAGCGACGGGTCCCCCCACACCAGGATCGCGCCGACCCCGTCGACCGCGGCGAACGCCTCCTCGAAGACCCGGGCGCGGCGGTCGTGCCAGTCGTCGACGACGCCCTCGTAGTCGGACGGTGTCCGATCACGAGGGGGGTCGACGATGTCGACGATCCGGTACCCGCCGCGCACGTGCTCGTCGAGCAGGCCGGTGCGCAGGTCGACGAGGTCCTGCTTCTGGTCGCCCTTGCCGATGACGAAGAACACCTCGGCCCGGTTCATCGCCTTGATCGCCTGCACGGTCACCTGGTCGGGGTCGCCGGCGCCGACGCCGATCACGAGGAGTTCACGCATGCCGCGCACGCTACCGGGGCGGGTGCCTCACTAGACTGGCAGCCGTGCACACCCCGTACGAGGACCTCCTGCGACTGGTCATGACCACCGGCACCCCGAAGGCGGACCGCACCGGCACCGGCACCCGCGCCCTGTTCGGCCACCAGATGCGCTTCGACCTGGCCGAGGGCTTCCCGCTGATCACCACCAAGAAGGTGCACCTCAAGTCGATCGTCTACGAGCTGCTGTGGTTCCTGCGCGGCGACTCCAACGTCGCATGGCTGCGGGAGCACGGCGTCACGATCTGGGACGAGTGGGCGGACGCCGACGGCGAGCTCGGGCCCGTGTACGGCGTGCAGTGGCGGTCCTGGCCGACCCCGGGCGGAGAGCACATCGACCAGATCACCAAGGTGATCGAGACGCTGAAGACGAACCCGGACTCGCGCCGGATGATCGTCTCGGCGTGGAACGTCGCCGACCTCGACGCGATGGCGCTGCAGCCGTGCCACGCGTTCTTCCAGTTCTACGTCGCCGACGGCCGGCTCAGCTGCCAGCTGTACCAGCGCAGCGCCGACCTGTTCCTCGGTGTCCCGTTCAACATCGCCAGCTACGCGCTGCTCACCCACATGGTCGCCCAGCAGACCGGCCTCGAGGTCGGCGAGTTCGTCTGGACCGGCGGCGACTGCCACGTCTACGACAACCACGTCGACCAGGTCACCGAACAGTTGTCGCGGGAGCCGTACCCGTACCCGACGCTGACGCTGCACAAGCGGGACTCGATCTTCGACTACACGTACGAGGACGTCGAGATCACCGGGTACCACCACCATCCCGCGATCAAGGCACCGGTCGCGGTCTGATGACGGGACTGATCTGGGCCCAGGCCCACCGCGGTGTGATCGGCCGCGACAACACGATCCCGTGGCGCATCCCGGAGGACATGGCGTACTTCAAGGACGTCACCACCGGGCACCCGGTGATCATGGGCCGCCGCACCTGGGACTCGCTGCCCCCTCGATTCCGGCCGCTGGCCGGACGGCGCAACATCGTGGTCACCCGCGACCGGGACTGGTCGGCGGACGGCGTCGAGGTCGCGCACTCCGTCGACGAGGCGCTCGCGCTCGCCGGTCCCGGCGAGACGTGGGTGATCGGCGGCGGCGAGATCTACGCGGCCGCCCTGCCGAGCGCCGACCGGGTCGCGGTCACCGAGGTGGACCTCGACGTCGAGGGCGACGCGCACGCCCCCGCCCTCGGCCCCGAGTGGCACGCCGAGCGGACCGGCGACTGGCAGATCTCGAGCCGCGACGGGACCCGGTTCCGTTTCGTGACCTACGTTCGCCGCTGACCGTACGGCGAGTACGGCGCCACCGGCCGCCGGGTGGGCCATACTGCAGGGGCACGACGATCCCATCAGGTCTTTCCCAGCGAGAGGCACGCACATGGACAAGAAGTCGCTGACCGCCGTTGCGCGGCAACAACTCAAACTCGCGACCGCGGCGACCAGCGGTCGCAGTTCGCAGACGATCTACGGCGGTCACCAACGCAGCCTGCGGCAGACCGTGGTCGCGCTGACCGCGGGGCAGGAGTTGGCCGAGCACGACTCCCCCGGCGAGGCGACGCTGCTGGTGCTCAGCGGCACCCTGACCCTGGTGGCCGGCGACGACTCCTGGAAGGGGTCGACCGGTGACCTGCTGGTGGTGCCTGCGGTCCGCCACCGGGTCGAAGCGGTCGAGGATGTCGCGTTCCTGCTGACCGTCGCGAAGAAGTAGGAACCCGCCCAAAAGAGTGTGAATTTTGGTCACACACACCTCTTGACCCGGGTGAGTGGGCGGGCCTACGTTCCAGAGGTGACGGAACTCTCCGACGCGACGGAGGCTCACCGATGACCAGCACCTCTCCCGCCGACCGCGAGGTCGTCGCCGCCCGCCTGCTCGCCGGGTCGATCAAACGCTCCTACGACCCGGCGGTGGACCTCGACTGGGACGCCCCGCTCGTCGAGGGCCGCTACTTCCTGCCGCCGACGGTGCTGTCGCTGTACGGCACCCCGATGTGGGAGTCGATGAGCGAGGCGCAGCGGATCGAGCTGTCCCGGCAGGAGGCGGCGAACATTCTCAGCGTCGGCGCCTGGTTCGAGAACATCCTGCTGCAGGCGTTGCTGCGGTCCCTGCTGCACCAGGACCCGACCTCGCTGCACACCCGGTACACCCTCACCGAGATGGGTGACGAGTGCCGGCACATGACGATGTTCGGGCGAGCCATCGCCGCGATGGGCGTCAAGCCGTTTCCGTTGCGCAGGCACGAGGCGATGGTGGCGAACCTGCTGCCGAAGACGTTCCGCGGCACGATGCTCTGGGTGGCGGCTCTGATCGGCGAGGAGATCTTCGACGCCACGCAGCGCCGGGTGCAGAACGACCCGCAGCTGCAGCCGATGATGTCGCGGGTGATGCGGATCCACGTGACCGAGGAGGCCCGGCACATCCGCTTCGCCCGCGAAGGCGTCCGCCGCCGGGTCGCGCAGAGCCATCCGATCGAGAAGGTGTGGGTCGGCTCGGTACAGGGCGTCGGCGGACTGTTGCTGCAGCGGTTGTTCACCAATCCCACGATGTACAAGCGGGCCGGGCTCGACCCGCGCGAGGCCCGTCGGCAGGCCCTGGCGAACCCGTACTTCCGGGCGAACCAGCGCCGCGGCTTCGACAGCCTGGCCGCGTTCCTCGAGGAGAACGGCCTGATGCGGGCGCCGTCGCGGGCGATGTGGCGGCGGGCGGGTTTCCTGTGATCCGACGCCGCGCGATCCGGCGCCACCGCACCCCGGAACCGTTCGACCGTGCGGCCCTCGAACCCGACACCGCCTACACCGGACCGGCGGTGCTCGGCACCGACACCGGCCCGCTCGCCGTCGAGGTCCACCTGAACGGGCACTTCGAACCCCTCGACGGGCGCTTCCACTGGTACGGCCGGGTCGACGGGACCGGACTGGACGGCATCGCCGGGCACACCCGGTCCCGGTTGACGCTCGCCGTCGGCACCGGCGCGCCACGCCCCGCGACGCTCGGGGAGCAGGATCCGTGGGGGCACTTCCGGATCAGCGGCACCGGGGCGCCGCCGTTCCCGCTCGACGAGGTCGAGGCGGACCTGCCGATCCCGTAGGTTCACCTGCATGAGCGAGCTGTTCGAACGCGACGGCGTGATCGGCGACCTGCACCGGCCCGAGGGCGACCCGGTCGCGGCCCTGCTGCTCGCGCACGGTGCGGGCGGCGACCGCACCGCGGCGCTGCTGCAGCGCGCGGCCGCCGAGTTCGCGGCGCGCGGCCTGCTGGTGCTGCGGTACGACCTGCCGTTCCGGCAGCGCCGGCCGAAGGGTCCGCCGAGTCCGTCGACCGCGGCCGCGGACCGGGACGGCATCGCCGCGGCGGCCGAGGCTATCCGCGAATCCTGCTCCGGCCCACTCATTCTGGGCGGCCACTCGTACGGCGGACGACAGTCGTCGATGCTCGCGGCCGAGCGCCCCGAGGCCTGCGACGGGCTGCTGCTGTTCTCCTACCCGCTGCACCCGCCGGGCAAGCCGGAGAAGGCGCGCACCGCGCACCTGCCGGACCTGCGCTGCCCGTGTGTGTTCGTGCACGGCACCCGTGACCCGTTCGGCAGCCCCGACGAGATGCGCGCCGCGCTCGACCTGGTCAGCGCCCCACACACCCTGCTCCTCGTCGAGGGCAAGGGCCACGACCTGGCCCCCGGCAAGAGCCCGGCCGTGCCGATGGCCGTCGACGGCGTCGCCGCCGCATTCGGGTTCTGACCGGCGACCTCGGGCTCCCCAGTAGGCTCGACCACATGGTCGACGATCCCGCAGGCGGCCTGGACGACCTGCTCGACACCGTGCATCACCGTCTCGGCGCGGGGGTCGCCTCCCCCGAGACCCTCCGCGACCTTCTCGAGGCGGTGCTGGTGGTCGGCGCCGGACTCGACCTCGACACCACGCTGCAACGGATCGTGCGGGCGGCGACGGAACTGCTCGGCGCCCGCTACGGCGCGCTCGGGGTGCGCGCGCCGGGCGGTGGGTTGTCGGAGTTCGTCTACGAGGGGATCGACGCCGAGACCCGTGCCACGATGGGTCACCTGCCGGAGGGGCGCGGGCTGCTCGGGCTGCTGATCAACGACCCGCGACCGGTGCGGATCCGCGAACTGGCCACCCACGCGGCGTCGGTCGGGTTCCCGCCGAACCACCCACCGATGCGCAGTTTCCTCGGAATGCCGATCATCGTGCGCGGGCAGGCCTTCGGCAGCATCTACCTGACCGAGAAACAGGGCGGGCCCGAGTTCACCGACGTGGACCAGACGATCCTGACGGTGCTGGCCGAGTCGGCGGCGCTGGCGATCGACAACGCGCGGCTGTTCGAGCAGTCCCGCACCCGGGAGCGGTGGCTGAGCGCGATGTCGTCGATCACGTCCCGGCTGCTGATCGGCGGTTCGGTACCCGAGACGCTGGACCTGCTGGTGCGCAGCGTGCGGGACCTGAGTTCCGCGGAGGCCGTGACGCTCGTCGACACCGTGGACGGCGACGCAGGCACCGTCATCGCGACCACCGACCCGCGGGTGACCGTGACCCGGGACGTCGACTTCGCAGAGCTCAGTGCCGGGGCGGGGCGGGCGGCGACGCTGCCCGTGTCCGGTCCCCAGCACGTGCGCGGCGCGCTGGTGGTCAGCGGCGAGGGCGTGGCCGAGTGGGATCCCGACGAGCTGCAGCGGCTGGCGTCGATGGCGGATCTGGCCGCGGTCGCACTCGAGTTCGCGCACCAGCAGCGGCAACAACGCCTGCTCGACGTGCTCGCCGACCGTGACCGCATCGCCCGCGACCTGCACGACAACGTCATCCAGCGGCTGTTCGCGACCGGGATGAGCCTGCAGTCGGTGTCCGCCACCGCGGAGGGGCGCACCGCGGACGTGCTCGCCCGGTCGGTCGAGCAACTCGACCGGACGGTCCGGGAGATCCGGACCACGATCTTCGATCTGCAGTCCGGCGAGGCGACGCCGGACGCGGGTCTGCGGCGGCGGCTCCTCGACGTGGTCGGCGAGCTGACCGCCGGCGTCACCCCGTCCGTGCAGTTCTCCGGCCCCATCGACACCCTGGTCCCGCCTGCGATCGCCACCCACGCGGAAGCCGTACTGCGCGAGGGACTTTCGAACGCCCGTCGGCACGCGCACGCCACCTCGGTGACGGTGACGGTGTCCGCGGCCGAGGACTTCACGATCGTCGTCGGCGACGACGGTGTCGGGATGTCCGGCACCGAACCCCGCAGCGGACTGGCGAACCTGGAACGGCGCGCGAGCGCGTGCGGCGGTCGCTGCGAGCTGCGCAGCCCGGAGTCGGGCGGCACCACGATGACGTGGCGGGTGCCGCTCCGCTGACGGAGCGGCACCCGGGCGCGGCTACGCGATCGGCGGCAGCTGCACCACCTGGCCGGCATAGGCCAGTCCGGCGCCGAAGCCGAGCAGCAACGCGGTGTCGCCGGGACGGGCACCGCCCGAGCGGATCAGCTGTTCCATGGCCATCGGAATCGACGCCGCGCTGGTGTTGCCGGTCTCGACGATGTCCCGGGCGACCGCGACGGTGTCGGGCAGCGCGAGCGTCCGGATCAGCGCATCGGTGATGCGGCTGTTGGCCTGGTGCGGCACGAACGCGTCCAGGTCGTCGGTGGTGACCCCGGACTTCTCCAGTGCGTCGCGGCAGGCCTTCTCCAGGAACGTCACGGCCCACCGGAACACGGCCTGACCGTTCATCCGGATGTACGGGCGCTCCGCGTCGGCGCCCTGCTCCTGGACCTCGGCGAAGAACTGCTTGAAGTCCTTGTCCTGCTTGATGGCCGTGGTCTGGGTGCCGTCCGAGCCCCACGCGACCGGACCGATCCCCTCGGCCTCGGACGGCCCCACGACGACCGCGCCGGCACCGTCGGCGAAGATGAAGGCGCACGTCCGGTCGGTCGGATCGAGCAGGTCGGACAGCCGTTCCACCCCGATCACCAGGACGTGGCGGGCCTGCCCGGCCCGGACGAGGGCGGCCGCGTTGCCGAGCGCGTAGCAGAAGCCGGCGCAGCCGGCGGAGATGTCGTAGGCGGCGGTGTCGTGCATGCCGAGTTCGCTGGCCACGACGGCGCCGGCCGACGGTCCCAGCACCATCTGCGACGAGGTGGCCAGCACCACGGCGTCGATCTGGTCGGCGGCCAGTCCCGCTGCGGCGAGCGCGTCGCGGGCGGCCGCGACACTCATGCTGACGATCGTCTCGTCGGACTCGGCCCAGCGACGAGCCGTGATGCCGGACCGGGTCCGGATCCACTCGTCGGAGGAGTCGATGCGGTCGACGATCTCGGCGTTGGGGACGATCCGCCGGGGCCGGTACGCCCCGAGGCCGAGGAGGGCCGCATGGGCGACGGGACTGGCAGTGGCGATGTGGGCGGGCATGGCATCCTCTCCATATGAACCGATCGGTTCAGGTTCGGATCTAACATGAACCGATCGGTTCACACAAATTTTCCGGAAGGGACCCCGCATGACCACGGCCAGACCGCGCGCCCGACTGCTCGCGACCACCATCGCGACGGTCCAGGAGCTCGGGGTGCACGCGGCCGGGCTGACCGAGCTGCTCAAACGGAGCAACGCGTCGCGCAACTCCCTGTATCAGCACTTCCCGTCCGGCAAGAGCGAGCTCGTGGAGACGGCCACCCGGATCGTGTCGAGGGTGGTGCACTCGCACCTGAGCGCGATGGCGGACCGGCTGCCGGGCACCCCGTCAGTCGGTCAGTGGCTCGACGACCTGTTCGCGTTCTGGCGTGAGCCGCTCGAGTCCAGTGAGTACCGGCTGGGTTCGTTCATGATGGCGGCGGCGCTGGACGAGCTCGATCCGGCGGTGCAGTCCGCGGCCGGTCAGGCGTTCACCGAGTGGACGTCCCGGCTCGCCGACGGCATGGTCGCGGCCGGGGTCGACGACGCGGCCGCGCGGTCGGTCGCCGGGTTGCTGCTGTCGGTGATCGAGGGCGCCATCGTGCAGAGCCGCGCGCTCGAGTCGAGTGAGCCGTTCGCCGACGCCCACGCCCAACTCAGCGTCCTGTTGGACCACCACCTCGCCCGCGCCCGCCGGACGGCCTGATCACCGGCCTCGTTCGGGCCGCCCCCGGAGTTCGGTGGCCAGCACCGCGGCCTGTGTCCGGCGCTGCATGCCCAGCTTCGACAGCAGCCGCGACACGTAGTTCTTCACCGTCTTCTCGGCGAGGTGCATCCGGGCACCGATCTCCCGGTTCGTCAGCCCCTCCCCGATCAGCTCGAGCACGACCCGCTCCTGGTCGGTGAGTTCGTCCACGAGACCGCTCTGGTTGCGCTGGGCTCGGATCCGGGCCAGAACCGCGGCCGTGTCCCGGTCGTCGAGCAGCGATCCGCCGGCGGCGACGGTGCGGATCGCCGCGATCAGGTCGGTGCCGAGGATCTGTTTGAGCAGGTACCCGGACGCCCCGGCCATCACCGCGTCGAACAGCGCCTCGTCGTCCGAGTACGAGGTGAGCATCAGGCACCTCAGTTCCGGCCGCGCCGAGCGCAACTCACGGCACAGTTCGACCCCGGAGCCGTCCGGCAACCGCACGTCCAGGACCGCGACGTCGACCTCGACGGTGGGGACGGCCGTGAGGGCCTCGGCCACGGACGAGGCCTCCCCGACCACGGTGAAGTCGGGGGCGCTGCCGAGCAGGTCCACGAGGCCGCGCCGGACGATCTCGTGGTCGTCGACCAGGAAGAGCCGTGTCTGCATGCACCAATCCCAGCACATCGGGACTTTCGGCACTATCGCCCAGGTCGCCGGTCCAGCAGGCTCGTGTGGACTGTCGGCACTGCGAATGGGACTTCACAACCGTGACTCGCGAACTCACACAGCTCGAGTTGCTCCGCGAACTCGAGTCCGTCGCCGAGGAGAACGTGCACCGGCACCTGGCGATGGCGAAGGACTGGCACCCCCACGACTACGTGCCGTGGGACGACGGCCGCAACTACGCCGCGCTCGGGGGTGTCGACTGGGATCCCGAGCAGTCGCAGCTGACGGACGTCGCGAAGGCCGCGATGGTCACGAACCTGCTCACCGAGGACAACCTGCCCTCGTATCACCGGGTGATCGCGGAGAACTTCTCCCGCGACGGCGCCTGGGGGACCTGGGTCGGGCGGTGGACCGCGGAGGAGAACAAGCACTCGGTGGTGATGCGGGACTACCTGGTGGTCACCCGCGGTGTCGACCCGGTCGCGTTGGAGAACGCCCGGATGACCCACATGACCCACGGCTTCAATCCCGATCTCCAGGAGGGTCTGCTCGACGCGGTCGCGTACGTCACGTTCCAGGAGCTGGCGACCCGGGTGTCGCACCGCAACACCGGCCGGGCGTGCGGCGATCCGATCGCCGACCGCATGCTGGCCCGCGTCGCCGCCGACGAGAACCTGCACATGATGTTCTACCGCAACATCACCGGCGCCGCCCTCGACGTCGCACCCGCGCAGGCGATGCGGGCGATCCTGAAGATCCTCACCAACTTTCGGATGCCGGGCGTGACGATGCCGCAGTTCCGCCGCAATGCCGTGCTGATCGCCAAGGGCGGCATCTACGACCTGCGCCAGCACCTCGACGACGTCGTTCTTCCGGTGCTGCGCACGTGGAAGGTGTTCGACCGCACCGACTTCACCGGGGAAGCGGAGACGCTGCGCGAGCAGTTGGCGGTGTTCCTCGACGGACTGCAGGCCGACGCGGCACGGTTCGAGGAGTCCCGCGACCGGGCGCTGGCCCGCGCGGCGGCCCGGGGACAGAAGGTGGGTGTGCAATGACCGATGTGACGACGGAGCGACCGGCGACCGACACCAAGGCACTGTTCGAGGCGGCGCTGGAGATGGCGGCCGCGGCCAAGCGCGGCAACGTCGCCCGGTGGGCGGAGGCGAAGTCCGCCCGGCACGACCCCGACGCACTCGCCTTCCTGAACTCGATGCTGCTCGGGGTGCTGATCGAAAATGACGCCGTCCGGCGCGGAGTGCATCCCACCGACGTGTGGGCGCGACTGCGGGCGGGCGGGCTCGACGAGTTCGGCTGAACCGACATCGGCCCCGACGTCACCAGCGGGGCGGACTCGTCCGGCAGACGATGGGCCGGTCCCCGATCGGGGACCGGCCCGTCGTTCGTCTCCGGGTCTATCCGGCGGCCGACTCGGGCCGCACGATCAGCACCGGGCAGTCCGCGGTGCTCATCAGCGCGGCGCTGGTGGAGCCGAGCAGCATGCCCTTGAAGCCGCCGCGGCCGTGGCTGCCGACCACGAGAAGCTGCGCCCGCTCGGAGAATTCGCTGAGCACGCGCACCGGGCGGTCCCGGTGCACGACCCGCTGCACCGGCACGTCCGGATACTGTTCGATCCACCCGGCGAGCCGCTCGGACAGCACCGCCTCCTCGGCGGCCTGGATCGCGCTCCAGTGCGGGTCGTCCTCGGTGGCGCCGAGCGACGGCTGCACGGAGACGTCGCTCCAGACGTTCACCGCGACCAGTTGCGCGTTCCGGGCGGAGGCCTCCTCGAACGCGACGGGCACCGCGGCCTCGCTGATCTCGGATCCGTCGACCCCGACCACGACGGGCCCCTCGGTCGGCGGACGGCCGTCGAGGGTGCGGCCGCGGATCACGGCGACCGGCACCGTCGAGTGCGAGGCCACTGCACGGGCGACAGACCCGAGCAGGGCACCGCTGAACTCGCCGAGCCCGCGGCTGCCGAGCGCGATCATCGTCGCCTGCGGTGCGTACTGCAGCAGGACCTCCGCGATCCGGCCCTCGTGCAGCTTGGTGTCGACGTCGAGCTGGCCGACCTCCTCGGCGACCTCGTTCGCGAGGACCGCGGCGCTGTCGAGGTGGGCCCGGCCGGCGTTCTTGAGGTCGTCGCCGTAGCCGCGCACCAGGTAGGGCTCGGTGTAGTAGTAGGCGGGCACGTGCACGACCGAGACCAGCAGCAGCGGGAGCTTGCGGGCCGCGGCCGTGCGGGCGGCCCACACCACGGCCGTCGACGCCGATTCCGATCCGTCCACTCCCACCACGACGGGCTTGCTTGTGCTCATGCTGCTCCCTCACTTGCGATCCGGCACCGGCTGTCGGGGCGACGCACCCCGGACCATTGTCCCGGTTTTTCCCCGGCCCCGCGCGGGCCGAAGGTCCCCACTCCGCCGAGCGCACCGCTCGTCCGGCACCGGATCGACCCCCGGCGCGGCTACGATGATCGTGACGACCTGCGGATTCGCCGGTCGCCGACCTGTGGGCGCAGCCAGTCAGGAGTGTTGCGATGGCCGATCAGAGAAGCGCGAAACCGTCACTGCTGTCGACGATGACGCCCGCGAGATGGCTGGCGCTGATCCTGATGGTGCTGGCGGTGATCTTCATCTTCCAGAACACCGCGACGACCACGATCCAGCTCGCGTGGCTGCACATCAACGCACCGCTGTGGCTGGCCCTGCTGGCGGTGTTCGTGATCGGCTGGGCCGCGGGCTGGCTCACCGGTCGCCGCCGGGTCCGATAGCCGGCAGCCCGCAGACCCGTCGGCCGTCGTACGGAGCCGCGGATACGCGTGCGGGACGACGCCGTCCGCCCGATCCGCGGCTAGGTTGGAGTCCATGCCACCTCGACCGGGCGACGCCCTGGCCGCCGTCGCCGTCGGAGTCGTCTCCGCCGCCGGCTCGGTGGGTGCGGCCCGGCACGGCAACCCGGCCCACCCCCTCGACGCGGCGGCCTTCGTGCTGCTCGCGGTCGGGTCGGCGGCGCTCCTGTGGCGCCGCGTCGCGCCGGTGACGGTGCTGGCCGTGACGCTGGCGGCGGCGCTGGCGTACCTGCTGCGCGGCTACGGCATCGGCCCGGTCTTCTTGCCGGTCGTCGTCGCGTTCCTCACCGCCGCACCGAGGCTCCCGCGTTGGCCGATGTACGCCCTGCCGCCGATCGGATACGTGCTGTTCCTGTGGGGTGTGCCGTGGGCGACCGGCCGCGAGTACCCTCCGGTGTCGGCGGCGGTCGGGGTCGCCGCCTGGCTGCTGACCCTGGTCGCGGTCGCGGAGGTGATCCGGCAACGGCGCGAGGCGATCCGGGCCCGACGCCAGCGCGCCCGCGAACGCGCGCGGGTCGCCGAGGAGGAGCGGCTGCGCCGGGCCAGCGAGGAACGCCTCGACATCGCCCGCGAACTGCACGACGTTCTGGCGCACAGTCTTTCGATGATCAACGTCCAGTCCGGGGTCGCGCTGGAGCTGCTCGACTCCCGGCCCGAACAGGCGGGCGTGGCGCTGGCGTCGATCAAGGAGGCCAGCCGCGACGCACTGGTCCAGGTGCACGCGATGCTGCAGTCCCTGCGGCGGGGCGCCGAGACACCGCCCCTGACGCCGCCGCCGTCGATCACCGATCTCGATCGACTCGTCGCACGGGCACGTGACGCCGGAATCGAGGTCGCGACCACCGTTTCCGGGGACACGAGGCCCCTGCCGACGGCGGCGGACCTGGCGGCGGCACGGATCGTGCAGGAGTCGCTGACGAACGTGGCACGGCACTCGACGCAGACCGCGGCCCGGGTGTCGGTGCGGTACCGGTCCGACGCGGTGGAGGTTCAGGTGGACGACGACGGCCCCGCCCATGCACCGCCGGGGTCCGGGGCCGGCGGAGGCAGTGGCATCGCCGGGATGACCGAACGCGCCCGCGCACTCGGCGGCAGCCTCGCGGCAGGCCCCCGCCCCGACGGGGGCTTCCGGGTGCTGGCACGGATCCCCCTGTCCGACACCGGATCCGGTGCGTCGTGACCATCCGTGTCGTGGTCGCCGACGACCAGGCCCTGGTGCGGGCCGGTTTCGTCGCCCTGCTCGACGCGCAGGACGGGATCGAGGTGGTCGGCGAGGCCGAGGACGGCGAGCAGGCCGTGCGGTCGGCCGTGGACCTGGTCCCGGACGTGGTGCTGATGGACATCCGGATGCCGGTCCTCGACGGGCTCGCGGCGACTCGCCGGATCGCCGGCCGGACCGAGCTGGCCGGGGTCCACGTCGTGGTGCTGACCACGTTCGAACTCGACGAGTACGTCTTCGAGGCGATCCGCGCGGGCGCCGCCGGGTTCCTCGTGAAACACACCGAACCGGCGGACCTGGTGCGGGCGGTTCGTGTGGTCGCGGCCGGGGACGCGCTGCTCTCCCCCACCGTGACCCGGCGCCTGCTCGCCGAGTTCGCCGCCCGCACGAAACCCGTTCCGGACGGGACCGTCCTGGCCGCGCTGACCGACCGGGAGCGCGAGGTGATGGCACTGGTGGCGGAGGGGTTGAGCAACGCGGAGATCGCCGAACGGCTGGTGCTCAGTCCGGCCACCGCCCGTACCCACGTCGGGCGGATCCTGCTCAAACTCGGCGCCCGGGACCGCACCCAGCTCGTCGTCCTCGCGTACGAGTCCGGTCTGGTCCGCCCCGGTTGGCGGTGACCGCGCCGCCGTACGCGCGCGGACGTACCGGTGGTGCCGTACGAGGGCCGACGCGCAGGCGGCCGGATCCGAGCAGGCTCGGGGGCATGAACACTCTGACTGCACAGACCTCGTTGCTGCTGGCCGACCACTGGGACGGGCCGTGGGGACCGGGATGGGGCATCGGCCCGTGGTTCGTCCTGATCCCGATCACCTTCTGGCTGGTCGTCATCGCCGTGTTCGTCGCCCTCGGGCGGCGACGCCGGGGCAGGCACGGCGAATCCACCCTCCGTGACGTCTACGCGCGCGGCGAGATCACCGAGGCCGAGTACCGGGCGCGGCTCGCCGTGTTGCGGGAGACCCGACGATGAGGATCGTCGCGGTGGAGGCCCCGCGCGGCGGCGCGGACTGGGCCGATCGGGTACGACGGTTCGAAGACATGGGGTTTCACGCGGTCCTGGTCCCGGACACCCTGTGGACCCCGTCGCCGTTCCCCGCGCTCGGCGCGGCCGCCGCGGTCACCACGACGCTGCGGCTGCGGACCTGGGTGCTCGCCGCCCCGCTGCGTACCCCGGCGGCCCTGACCCGGGAAGTCGCGGCGCTGCAGGCACTCTCGGACGACCGATTCGAGCTCGGCATCGGCGCCGGGCGACCCGACGCCGAGGACGAGGCGCGCCGCCTCGGGGCACGGTGGGGCGACGCGGCCACCCGGATCGCCGCGATGGAGGAGTCGGTGACGGCGGTGCGCGGCGGCGTCGAGCCGGCCCCCGAGATCGTGGTGGCGGGCGCGGGACCTCGGATGCTGGCCGCCGCGGGCCGTGTCGCGGACCGGGTGGCGCTCGCCCTGGGCCCCGCCACCACCGACGCGGAGCTCGCCGTCGCGGCCGCCCGCGCCCGTGAGATCTGCGGCCCGGCAATGCCGTTCACACTCTCGCTCGTCGGGGTCGGCGACCGCGTTCCGTCCTGGTTCGCGCGCGGCGGCCCAACCGCCGAGCAGCTCCGCGGGATCGGCGGGTTCGGGCTGCTGGACGCCGACCCGGAACGCGCGGCCGACACGCTGCGTTCGTACGAGGACCGGTTCGGCGTCGACGAGGTCACCGTCCCCGGCGAGCTCGCCGACGCGTTCGCTCCGGTGCCGGCCCGGCTCGCCTGCTGACTCCACGCCGAGCGGGCACCTGCCACGGTGCGCGCTCGGCGGGAGGCGGACCGGCTACGCGTCGACGATCGCGCGCAGCTTCTCGATCTGGGCCACCCGGCCTGCGGTGTCGGGAGCCATCGCGGTGACCGTCAGCGTCGTCGCACCGGCCTCCCGGAACGCCGCGACCCGTTCCCGGACGTAGCCCTCGGGGCCGATCAACGAGATCGCCCGCACCAGCTCGTCGGGCACGGCCGCGGCGGCCTCCTGCTTCTTGCCGTCCAGGTAGAGGTCCTGGATCGCCTTCGCCTCGGCCTCGTAGCCGTAGCGGCAGGCGAGGTCGTTGTAGAAGTTCTTGCCGCGGGCACCCATGCCGCCGATGTACAGGGCCAGATGCGGCTTGATCCACTCGAGCATGTGGTCGACGTCGTCGCCGATCGCGAGGGCGGGGCCGGCGTAGATCTGCAGCTCGCCGAGCGCCGGATCCCGCTTGGCCTTTCCCTTCGCGAGGGACTCGCCCCACACGTCGTTCGCCCGCTCGGGGTGGAAGAAGATCGGCTGCCAGCCCTCCGCGATCTCCGCGGTCAGCGCGACGTTCTTCGGTCCGAGCGCCGCGATCACGATCGGAATCCGTTCGCGCACCGGGTGATTGATCAGCTTGAGCGGCTTGCCGAGGCCGGTGCCCTTCTCCGGCGGAAGCGGGATCTGGTAGTACTTGCCGTCGTACTGGACCTTCTCGCGACGCCACACCTGCCGGCAGATGTCGACGAGCTCGCGGGTGCGCCCCAGCGGGGCGTCATACGGCACGCCGTGGAAGCCCTCGATCACCTGCGGGCCCGACGCCCCGATGCCCAGCACGAACCGTCCGTCCGAGACGAAGTCGAGCCCGGCCGCCGTCATCGCCATCAGCGACGGGGTGCGGGTGTAGATCTGGAAGATTCCCGATGCGAGCTGCAGGGTCGTGGTCTTCGCGGCGAGGAAACCGAGCTGGCTGACCGCGTCGAACGAGTACGCCTCCGCCATGAAGGCGATGTCGAGGCCGGCGCGCTCGAGGTCGGCGACCTCCGCGACCGTGTCGGCGAAGCCGCCGCTGTAGGTGATCTGCGTTCCGATGCGCACCGGACACTCCAATCGAGTTGTGGGACTCCTCACGTGGACCTTACGCAGGGTCGCCGCCGATCCGCATGACCGATCCGAGCACGATCGGTGACCGGTCCCCCTACGATCGCGTGGTGAGACGCAGGGACCGGATGTCGTGGCCGAGCACGCACGTGATCGTGACCGGAGGGTCGCAGGGCATCGGCGCCGCGGTGGCCCGGGCCGCGGCCGCCCGGGGCGCCGCAGTCTCGCTCATCGCCCGCGGCGAGGAGGACCTGCGGCGAACCGCGGAACCGCTCGGGGCACGGTGGGTCGCCGCCGACGTCACCGACGCCGCGGCACTGAACCGGGCGATCGCGACCCTGGAGACGGGGTCCGGCCCGTGCGACGTGCTCGTCGCCTGCGCCGGGGCCGCCCTGCCCGGGCGATTCCTCGACGTGCCGATCCAGGAGTTCGACGACCAGATGCGCCTGAACTACCTCGGCGCCGTGCATGCGGCGCGCGCGGTGTTGCCGGGCATGATCGCCCGCGGGCGCGGACACCTGGTCCTGACGAGTTCGACCGCCGGACTGATCGGGGTCGTCGGGTACTCCGGCTACGGCCCGACCAAGGCGGCGGTGCACCAACTCGCGCACTGCCTGCGCTACGAGGCCGAACCGGCCGGCGTGACGGTCTCGGTGCTGTACCCGCCGGACACCGACACTCCCGGGTTCGCCACCGAGAACACCCGCAAACCACCGGAGACCGCCGCGGTGTCGGGAGCGATCACCCCGGTGTCGGCGGACCGCGTCGCGGCCGCGGTGGTCACCGGCATCGACCGCGGACGCCACCACATCGCCGTCGACCCCCTGACCCGGGTGCTGATCCGCGCCGGCGGACTGGTCGAGCCCGCGGTCCGGCCGTTCCTGGCCCGGACGATCCGCCGGTCTCGGTAACCCCGGCCGGGCGGCCACGGCCGTGACCTGCGTCACGGCCGTGCCGTCGCTGTGGGCAACGGCACAATAATTGCACGCCTCTGCAAGATTGCAGGGTCGTGCAATTTCCGTACGTTGGATGAGGTGAGCATTCAACCCGGCCTACGCGACCAGAAGAAGGCCGCCACCCGCGCCGCGCTCAGCGACGCGGCGATCCGGCTGGCCAGACAGGCCGGCATCGAGGGCGTCACCGCGGAGGCCATCGCCTCCGAGGCCGGCGTGTCCACGCGGACGTTCCACAACTACTTCGCGTCCAAGGAGGACGCCGTCCTCCACCGCTTCGAGACCGACGTGACCTCGTGGGTGGCGCGCCTGCGCGACCGACCCGCCGACGAGCCGATCTGGGATTCGCTCGAGGCGGTGGTGCTGGCGATCGCCCTCGATCCGGTCCGCGACCTCGAATCGCTGTCCGCGGAGATGGCGCTGATCGAGACCAGCCCGGCGCTGCTGGCCCGCAAGCTCCAACTGGAGGGCCGGGTCACCCGGATCCTGGGCGAGGCGATCGCCGCGCGCACCGGCACCGACATCGGCACCGACCTGTACCCGAACCTGCTGCAGATGGCGGTCGGGGCGGCCTGCAAGTCCGCGATCGAACTGTGGATGCAGGGCGACTCGGGCGACGACACGCCCGCACCGCTGATCCACGAGGCGTTCGCGATGCTGCGCGCCGGCATCCCCGAACCACCCGTCCCCTAGCGGCCGACCGACCCGGTCCACTCGCCACTCGCCCACCCGCAACCCGAAGGGTTCCCATGGCCACCTACCTGTACCGGATCGGCAAGTTCGCCTACCGGCGCAAGGGCATCGTCCTGTCGATCTGGCTCGCACTGCTCGTCCTGATGGGCGTCGGCGCCGCCACCCTGTCCGGTCCGACGAACGACTCCTTCTCGATCCCCGGAACTCCGGCGCAGACCGCGCAGGACCTGATGACCGAACGGTTCCCGGCCACCGGCAAGGACCCGTTCAACTCCATCTCGGCGCGCTACGTCTTCGCCGCCCCCGAGGGCCAGACCCTCGACACCCCGGCGAACCAGGCCGCGATGGACGCGACCCTCGCGAAGGTGCGCACCATCGACCTGGTCGACCCGGCCGCGAAGGTCGACCCCGCCACCGCGTCACCGGAAGCCGCACAGGGCGCACTCGTCAACCCGGTCGTCGCGGACGAGCACCTGACCGCGATGGCGACCGCGCAGGCCGAGCAGACCGGCAAGCCGGTCGACCAGGCCCGTGCCGACGCCCAGGCGCTGTCCCCGCTCAGCCCGGACAAGACCGTCGGCTACGTGGAGGTCCCGTTCAGCGGCGACTTCAAGGACGTCACCACCGACCTCACCGACCAGGTCGACGCCGCCGCGCAGGTCGCCCGCGACGCCGGTCTGACCGTCAAGCTCAGCGGCACCGCCGCCCAGACCGCGGAGGGGCCGGGCGGGTCGGCCGAGTTGATCGGCATGGCGGTGGCCGCCGTCGTCCTGATGCTCACGTTCGGGTCGCTGGTCGCGGCGGGTCTGCCGCTGATCTCCGCGATCATCGGCGTCGGTATCGGCAGCCTCGGTATCACCATCGCGACCGGGTTCACCGAACTCGGCTCGATGACCCCGACGCTGGCGGTGATGATCGGCCTCGCCGTCGCGATCGACTACTCGCTGTTCATCGTCTCCCGCTTCAGGCACGAGGTCAGCGTCACCGGCAATCGCGAGGAGGCCGCGGGCCGCGCGGTCGGCACCGCCGGTTCCGCGGTCGTGTTCGCCGGCCTGACCGTGATCATCGCGCTCGTCGCGCTGCGTGTGGTCGGCATCAAGTTCCTCAGCGACATGGGCATGGCCGCCGCGTTCGCGGTGTTCGTCGCGGTGCTCGTCGCGCTGACGTTCCTGCCCGCGTTCCTCGGTCTGCTCGGCCGTAAGGCGTTCGCCGGCCGGATCCCGTTCGTCAAGGCCCCGGACCCGGAGGCGGAGGACGCGGCCGAGGGCCCGGCAACCCGCTACGCCGGCTGGGTGGCGCGCAAGCCCGCCATCCCGCTGATCGCCGGCGTCCTGGTGCTCGGCGCCCTCGCCCTGCCCGCGACGGGCCTGAAGCTGGCCCTGCCGAGCGAGAGCACCGGCGACCCCGCGACCAGCTCGCGGCAGGCCTACGACCTGGTGTCCGACGCGTTCGGTCCCGGACGCAACGCACCGCTGGTGGTCGTCGTCGACGCCAAGGACGCGACCGTGCCTGCCCCGGAGGCGTTCGGCGAGGTGGTCCGGACCATCTCCGCGCAGCCCGGCGTCGTCAACGCGCAGGTCGTCGCGATGAACCCGGCCGGTGACACCGCACAGGTCCTGGTCACCCCGGGGAGCGCACCGACCGACCAGAAGACGGTCGACCTGATGCAGTCCATCCGCGACGGGGAGGGGGCGCTGCACGAGCAGATCGGCGTCGACTACGGCGTCACCGGACAGACCGCGCTCGAGACCGACGTCTCGGACCGCCTGCAGGACGCGCTGGTCCCGTACCTGATCATCGTGGTCGGACTCGCGTTCATCCTGCTGATGCTGGTGTTCCGGTCGATCCTGGTGCCGCTGACCGCGGCCCTGGGCTTCCTGCTCAGCGTCGCCGCCACGTTCGGCGCCACCGTCGCGATCTTCCAGGAGGGCTGGGGCGGGCTGATCTCCAACCCGCAGCCGCTGGTCAGCTTCATGCCGATCTTCCTGATCGGTGTCGTGTTCGGTCTCGCGATGGACTACCAGGTGTTCCTGGTGACGCGGATGCGGGAGGAGTACGTGCACGGCGCCTCCGCGAAGAAGGCGATGACCATCGGCTTCAGCCACGGCGCCCGCGTGGTGGCCGCCGCGGCGCTGATCATGATCTCGGTGTTCGGTGCGTTCATGCTCGAGGACAACGCGTTCATCAAGTCGATCGGTTTCGCGCTCGCCTCGGCGGTCTTCTTCGACGCCTTCCTCGTCCGCATGGTGATCATCCCCGCGGTGATGGCCCTGCTCGGGGACAAGGCGTGGTGGCTGCCGAAGTGGCTGGACAAGATCATGCCGAACGTCGACATCGAGGGCGAGAAGCTGCGCCGGGACCTGCCGCAGCCCGAACCGGTCACCGTGCGGTAACCGCGCTCGAACACCCCACACCGGGCGGCCGTGTCGTGACGACACGGCCGCCCGGTGTTGTCCTGTCGGCCCGCGGTTCCGGCCTAGGCTGAAGCCGACATCACCGCGGGCGGTGGCCCGGGTCCCGGGCAGGCGAGGAATTCGATGGCACACCAGACGCATTCGGACGTCGTACCGGGACTGAGTCGCGCCCGGAAGGCGGCCCTGACCACCGGCGCCGACTTCTGGCACACGGTCGCCGCACCCGAGGCGGGGATCGCGTCGATCATGCTGACCGACGGTCCGCACGGTCTGCGCAAGCAGTCGGAGGGCGGGGACGCGCTCGGGCTCGGTGACAGCGTTCCGGCGACCTGCTTCCCGCCCGCTGTCGGCCTGGGCTCGAGCTGGAACGTCGGCCTGATCCGCACCGTCGGCATCGCCCTGGGCACCGAGGCCCGCGCACAAGGCGTGTCGGTGCTCCTCGGCCCCGGGGTGAACATCCGGCGATCGCCGCTGTGCGGCCGCAACTTCGAGTACTACTCCGAGGACCCGTATCTGGCGGGTGTGCTCGGCGCCGCGTGGGTGCAGGGCGTGCAGTCCCGCGGTGTCGCCGCCTCGCTCAAACACTTCGCCGCGAACAACCAGGAAACGGACCGGATGCGGATCGACGTCCGGGTGGACGAGCGCACCCTCCGCGAGATCTACCTGCCCGCCTTCGAACGGATCGTCACCACCGCAGCGCCGTGGACCGTGATGTGCTCGTACAACCGGATCAACGGCACGTACGCGAGCGAGAATCGTTGGCTGCTCACCGAAGTTCTCCGTGACGACTGGGGGTTCGACGGCCTGGTGATGTCGGACTGGGGCGCCGTGAACGACCGGCCGCGGGCACTGGCGGCCGGGCTGGACCTGACGATGCCCGCGGCGGCCGGCGACGAACGCGTCGTCGCGGCGGTCGAATCCGGCGAACTCGACGAGGCCACGCTGGACGAGGCGGTGCGACGGCTGCTGACTCTGATCGACCGCACCGAACGCACCGGCGAACCCCCTTCCGACGCCGACGCGGACGCCCATCACGACCTGGCCGCACTGGCGGCCACCGAATCGGCGGTCCTGCTCAGGAACGAGGGTCTGCTGCCGCTCGACGTCACCGACCTCGACTCGGTCGCCGTGATCGGCGAATTCGCGCGCACCCCACGGTTCCAGGGGTCGGGCAGTTCCCAGGTGGTGCCGACCCGCGTCGACTCGGCAGTCGACGCGCTGACCGCGCTCGGCGGCGGCACCGCGTGGGCGCGCTTCGCGCCCGGATTCCGGTTCGACGGCACCGCCGACCCGGACCTGGTCGCCGAGGCGGTCGCTCTCGCCGAGAAGTCCCGCACCGTGGTGCTGTTCCTCGGCCTGCCCACCGAGTTCGAGTCGGAAGGCTTCGACCGCACCGACATCGACCTGCCCGCGAACCAGCTGGCGCTGCTCGAGGCCGTCACGGCCGTCAACCCCCGCGTCGCCGTGGTGTTGTCGAACGGTGGGGTGGTCGCGCTCAGCGGCTGGCAGGACCGCACCCAGGCGATCCTCGAGGGCTGGCTGCTCGGGCAGGCGGGCGGGTCCGCGATCGTGAACCTGCTGTTCGGACTCGCGAACCCGTCCGGACGACTGACCGAGACCATCCCGGTGCGGTTGTCCGACACCCCCAGCCACCTCAACTTCCCGGGTGCCGACGGCGTCGTCGTCTACGGCGAACGCATCCACGTCGGGTACCGCTGGTTCGACACCCTCGACCTGCCGGTGGCCTATCCGTTCGGATTCGGCCTGTCCTACACGACGTTCGAGTACTCCGACCTCGTCCTGACACCGACCGAGGACGCACTCGAGGTGACGTTCACGGTCGCCAACACCGGCGACCGCGCTGGCGCCGAGGTGCCGCAGGTGTACGTGCGCGACGTGGAGTCGACGGTGGACCGCCCCGTCCACGAATTGAAGGGATTCGCGAAACTGCTGCTGGCGCCCGGTGAGTCGAGGATGGTGACGATCCGCCTCGACGACCGCGCCTTCGCCTACTGGTCGTCGCGCGAACGCCGCTGGGTGGTCGAGGCCGGGGACTTCGAGATCCGGGTCGGAGCCTCGTCCCGCGACATCCGGCTCGCCGGGACCTTCGCCTCCCCCGGCGACGGCGTCCTGCCGACCCTGACCGGAATGTCCTCGCTGTCCGAGTGGTTCGCGCACCCGATCGGTGGTCCACTTCTGATGCAGGCGCTCGCGTCCGGCACCGACGGCGCCCGGTTCGACACCGTCGATCCGCTGGTCGCGAAGATGGCTGCCGGCACCCCGCTGACGAAGCTGGCCGCGTTCGTCCCCGGCATGTCCGGTGACCTCGTCGACGAGCTGGTCGAGACCGTGCGGGCCCGGACGCCGCGACCGTGACGCAGTTCCCCCACCGAGAGGCGACCGACAGTGAGCAGGCCGAAACACGAAGCCCCGGAACCCGCCTCGCCGGGGCAGCGGACGCGGATGCTCCGCAGTCCGATGTTCTGGGCGGCCCCGATCGTGGCGGTGGCGGCGCTGATGGCCCTGCTGGCCGCGCTGTACCTGGGCGGGATCCTCGACCCGCGGGGCAACCTGCACGGATTCCCGGTCGCCGTCGTCAACCAGGACGAGGGCGACGTCACCCCCGGGTCGGGGGTCCGGCAGAACATCGGCGACCAGATCGTCGACGGTCTGGTCGCCGGGATCCCGTCCGACAAGGTGGACCTGCAGCAGGTCGGCATCGGGTCCGCGCTGTCGATGCTCGACTCCGCGGAGGTGTACGGGGCGATCGTGATCCCGTCCGACTTCACCAAACGCCTGATGATCCTCGCCCAGTCCAGCGTGGTGCCGGGTGACGTGGATCGGCCGGTGATCACCGTCCACACCAACCCGCGGGCGGGCACGTTCGGCGTCGGGCTGACCGAGGCGATCACCGACCCGGCACTGACCGCGGTCAACGAGAAGGTCGGCAAGCAGCTCACCGACCAGGTGGCGGCCGCGGTCGGCAACACCCCGGTCGCGGGCGCGGCCCGGCTGACGCTCGCGGCACCGATCGACGTGCTGACCGTGCCGTACAAGCCGCTCCCGGAGCACACCGGCAACGGTCTGTCCGCGTTCTACTATGCGCTGCTGGTGATCCTGGCCGGGTTCACCGGAGCGATGATCGTCAACACCCTCGTCGACGGAATGCTCGGTTTCGCTCCCACCGAGTTCGGGCCGCGGTACGTGCACAATCCGGCGGTCGAGATATCCCGGTTGCAGACGCTCGCGGTCAAGTGGGGCGTGATGCTGGTGGTCGCGCCGCTGGTGTCGGGTTTGTACCTGTGGATTTCACACCTGCTGTCGATGCCGCTGCCGAACGCGTTGGGGCTGTGGATGTACGGCACGTTCGCGATCGTCGCGGTCGGGGTCACGGCACTGGCGGTGCTGGCGGCGTTCGGCACGGTGGGCCTGATCGTCAACCTGCTCGTGTTCGTCATTCTCGGGCTGCCGTCGGCCGGCGGCACCATCCCGATCGAGGCCACGCCCCCGTTCTTCGGGTGGCTGGCCGGTTTCGAACCGATGCACCAGGTGTTCCTCGGTGTCCGGTCGTTGCTGTACTTCGGGGCCGGCGGCGCAACCGAACTCGCCCACGCGGTCGCGATGACCGGCATCGGCCTGGCGATCGGCCTCACCCTCGGACTCGTCGTCACCGTCCTGTACGACCACAAGGGTTTCCACCGCGGTGTCGCGCGGCCCGCGGCGGACGCCTGACGGTTCGCGCGGTCAGATCAGGTTCGTGCCCTTGCGGATTCGACGACGAAGGTCGCGCATCATCAGGTGACTGCCGCCGGTTCGCAGGAACCGCGGCAGGAACCGGTTGACGAACGAGACGAAGACGAACAGGCGCTCGAACCGGCGGCGGTCGTCCTCGGTCCACGCGAGGTCGAGCCGTTCCCGGAACAGCGGCGGAAGGAACCCGATCGTCAGGAATGTCAACAGGTTCCGGAACGTCGCCCGCAGCGGCCAGTTGATCATTCGCAGTCCGACCAGGTCGTCGACGAAGCGGGCGGTGCGCTCGTCGAACCGTACCCGCTCGCAGGCGGTGTTCCAGTAGACGTCGAAGTCGGCGCGGGTGGCCGGCCACATGTCCTCGGTGACCTGCAGGGTGGTTCCGAGCGTCGACGACCGCTGGTAGAAGTGCTCGAGCGCCTCGCCGGACAGCCTGCCGTGCAGCAGCTGGAAGGTGTCCTCGAAGCCGATGTAGAGGCACGCCGCGACCCACAACTGCAGCTCGCGGTTGAAGGCGTTGTACGGGACCGGGCTGTTCTCGTCGGACCGCACGCGCCGGTGCGCACCGTCGACCGCCTCCCGGTACGCCGCCCGTTCGGCGTCGCTGCCGAGGATCGCGACCGCGAGGTACTGGGTGGTGGTGCGGGCCCGCTTCCACGGGTGCGCCATCAGCGACCCGGACTCGACCTTGCTCTCGATCACCCCGTAGGCGATCTCCGGCCAGCCGATCTGCATGACGACGTTCGCGGCCGCGCCCGCGAACGACCAGAAATCGAGGGCGTCGGTGAGGTCCGGGTTGTGCCGGGTCCACCGTTTCGGCGTGGCGGTGATCGTGATGCGGGTCTGCGCGGTGGTCAGCCGCGGGGGATGGCCGAGATTGACATAGCTGCGCGGCATGCGCCCCTCCTTCGCCAATCCCGGACGCGAAACGGCCTGGGCATCAACGGCTCCCGCGGGACACATCCGCCCGACCGACGCGAATTTCCGTTAACATAGCACTCGCCGGGCGCTCGGCGTGGCACAATCGCGTGCCCGCCCTCGACGGCGTGCGCCGCGGGCGGCGGGGCCCCAGGTCGCGGGCCCCGCTACACTGCCAAGTGCAGCGGGGACGGCGGCGACGCCCACACCGCTGCACGCCCTCGTAGCTCAGGGGATAGAGCACGGCTCTCCTAAAGCCGGTGTCGCAGGTTCGAATCCTGCCGAGGGCACAAGAAAAGGCCAGGTCAGATGCAGCATCAGGCACTCCGGCTGTTCCCTCGCGCGAGGCCGCTCCCTCTCGCGGACGTGATGGCAGCATGCCCGTCACGAGCCCTCGTCACCCGCACGATCGGTATCGCCGGTGTTCCGCTCCCACCGTCTCCGATGCTCCCGCAGCCCCGCGTCCCGGCGCGCGCGGTGGTGCACCAACGCCGCCGCAACGAGTTCGCCGAGGTGGTGGCTGGTGGACCGCGGTCATCGACGCGGGCGCTTGGTAACCCGGACGGGTGCAGCCACGCGAGGCGGCGATTCCCCCAAGCACTTCGTGCAGGGAGGTACCCCCGAAGCCAGTCGCCGGTCCGCCGAGCCAGCCGCCGCGCCCTCCCCAAATGCAGCGGCCGACCGTGGTGATCGACGACCGCCCAGCGAGAGGTACCGACAAGAAGGTGGACGTCACGTCCAGTCCCTCTGGCGTGCACCCTCCGCGAGATGCCCGACCACGCTCCGCAAAGATAACGTTCAGCACAATTGCGCAACAGCAGGCGCATCAGCCACATCCAAACCAGGAGGCACCCGACCCATGCGGCGACATCGACTGAGACCGGCGGCTCTGGCGGTCGGGCTCCTCCTCGCCGTACTCGGCCTCGCTCCGGCACACGCCGC
Organism: Rhodococcus olei; assembly: GCF_039540555.1. Classification (NCBI taxonomy): domain Bacteria; kingdom Bacillati; phylum Actinomycetota; class Actinomycetes; order Mycobacteriales; family Nocardiaceae; genus Rhodococcus; species Rhodococcus olei. The sequence goes on from NZ_BAABFB010000075.1 coordinate 80,311, forward strand.
GCCCCTCTACCCCACCCCGGATCCGGATCCCTTCTATCTGGCACCCGAGGATCTCGCGACCCGGCAGCCGGGCGACGTCGTCCGGATCCGTCCGATCGACACCTGGATGTACCCGAACACCGACGGCCGGCAGGTCGCGTTCCGTTCGACGAACTCCGCCGGCACGCCGATCCTCGGGATGACGACCGTCCTGCTCCCGCGCGGTGTCGCGAACCCGCCGCTCGTCTCGTATCAGGCGATCGTCAATTCGCTCGGCACGAAATGCAATCCGTCCCGATCCCTGTTCAACGGCGAGCTGCAGGATGCGCCGGGCATGAACCTGGCCGTCGCCCGCGGCTGGGCGGTGTCCGTGCCCGACCACCTCGGGCCGACCGGCGCCTACGGCGCCGCTCGACTGGGCGGCATGATCACCCTCGACAGCATCCGAGCGGTGCAACGGGCAGCCGAGCTGGGACTGGCCCACAGCCCCGTCGCCCTCGCCGGATACTCCGGCGGCGGCATGGCCAGCGCCTGGGCCGCCGCTCTGGCACCGACGTACGCGCCGGAGCTGACGCTCGCAGGGGTCGCCGCCGGCGGCATCCCCGCCGATCTCGAGCAGATGGCGCAGGCACTGGGCAGCAACCCGCACCCGGGATTCGGGCTCGCGTTCGCCGCCGCGATGGGCCTCGAGCGGGAGTACCCCGACCGGCTGCCGGTGTCGGATCAGCTGAACGCGACGGGCCGATGGCTGCGCGACTGGATGCACGACGAGTGCCGTCGCTTCCTGCTCTTCCACGGGGTGAACCGCAGCGCCGACCAGGTGGCGACGTCGACCAGCCTCCTGACCAGCCCGGAGGCCCGGGCGGTCCTGCGGGAGAACAGTCTGCGGTACGACTCCGGTGTTCCCACGGCACCGATCTACATCTGGCACGGCGTGTACGACGGCTTGACGCCGTTCGATGCCGTCGACGACGTGGCCCGGCGGTACTGCGCCGCCGGTGCGGCGGTGACGTTCGTCCCGTACGACATCGCCGAGCACATGACCACCGCCGTGGCCGGTTTCGGCGACGCCTGGAACTACATCGAGGCCCGTTTCCGCGGGGAACCGGCACCGACCCGCTGCTGACGACCCGACCCGCCGCTCACCCACCGATCGCGACACGACCGGCACCGCGCACGGGGCGGATCTCGACCACCCGGCCCCGGCACCCGGCAGCGTGCTCGCTCTGCGTGTTGCCGCCCACCCTCACCCACGGCAGTATGTCCCGGTGCCCAGAACCGGACATCGTCCCGCCGCACTGATGCCAGTTGCCATCACCGCGGCGGTCGCACTCGCAGGATGTTCGACGACGGGAGCCGACACCCCGCCGCCGGCGACGACCACGCTCCCACCGGTCGCGTACACGAAGCTGCCGCCGACGGCGGCGATCGGCGACTGCGGGCCGGACAGTCGCACGACGAAGGCCCCGGGCACGCTGACGATCGCGACCGACTCACCCGCGTACGAGCCGTGGTTCGTCGACGACGACCCCGCCAACGGCAAGGGATTCGAGGGCGCGGTCGCGCGGGCGGTGGCGGATCGCCTGGGCTACCAGCCGGACCGGGTCACGTTCGTGCGGGTGCCGTGGGCCGACGCGATCACGCCGGGGCCGAAGGACTTCGACTTCGACATCAACCAGGTGACGATCGTCGGTGACCGCCGCGAGGCGGTCGACTTCTCGTCCCCGTACTACGCGGTCGGGCAGGCGATTGTTGCGATGGCGGGCACCCCGGCCGCCTTCGCCCGCAACCTGGGCGACATCACCCGGTTCCGGCTGGGGGCACAGGCGGGCTCGACGAGCCTGTCCGCGATCACCGGAACCATTCGGCCGTCGCAGGATCCGGTCGCGTTCGCCACCAACGACGAGGCGAAGGCAGCATTGGCCGACGGCCGGATCGACGCGCTCGTGGTCGACATCCCGACGGGATTCCAGATCACGGAATCCGACCTTCCCGGCAGCGTCCTGGTGGGCCAGTTCCCGCGCCCCAACTCCGTGACCGAGTTCTTCGGCCTGGTGCTCGAGAAGGGCAGCCGGCTGACGCCGTGCGCGTCGGCGGCGGTGGATTCGCTCTACGCCGACGGCACCCTCGACGAGCTGGCGCAGGCCTGGTTGGTCGACTCGGTCGGCACGTCGATCCTCGAATAGCCCACTCCCTCGGGACCGTGACGGATCCGACATCCCACCTACATACCCCTGGGGGTATCTTGGACATCGACACCGAGTCGAGGAGTGAGCGTCATGCCCCTGCCCCATCACGACGGATGGACCGTCGCACGAGTCGTCCCCCTGCTCGGAGGGCTGATGGTGCTGCTCAGCGCCGCACTCGCCGCCGCCCTGTCCCCGTGGTGGCTGGTCCTCACCGGGTTCGTCGGCGCCAACCTGGTCTTCTACGCCGCGGTCGGCTGGTGCCCCGCGAGCCTGCTGATGCAGCGCGCCGGCGTTCCGGTCGCCTGCTCGGCCGCCCCGGCACGCCACTCGGCGTGATCGACGACACGAGCCACCGAGGACGTTCGCCTCTGCCGTGATCGCCCGGTCGCGGGCGAGTATGGGAGCGCGGAACGGTGGTGGACGGCCCACCCGCACGCGTTCCGCGTCAGGAGGGCGCAATGACCATCAACCCCGCGATCGTGGTGGGCGTCGACGGATCGGACACCTCGAAGGCCGCGGCGGCCTGGGCGGCCCGCGCCGCGGCACGGCACGCGGTGCCGCTGCGGTTGGTGGCCGCGCAGCCGGCGACGCTCGCCTACGGAGGCCCGCTGATGGCGTCGCAGGAGTTCTACGACGACCTCGACAGGGAGACCAAACGTGTTCTCGCCGAGGCGAAGGACGTCGCCGCCGCGGCGGCACCGGGACTCGAGGCGGAAACCGTCATCGTGAACAGCTCACCGATCCCGGTGATGCTCGACGAGTCGGAGCGCGCGCGGATGATCGTGCTCGGCACCCGCGGGCTCGGCGCGGTGCGCGGTGCACTGCTCGGCTCTGTGACCGCCGCGCTCGCCACCCACGCCCGCTGTCCGCTCGTCGTGGTCCCCACCGTCGACACCGATCCCGCCGACGGCCCGGTCGTCGTCGGCGTCGACGGATCGGCGAACAGCGCGCCCGCCGTCGAGGCCGCGTTCACGGAGGCCTCCCTGCGCGCCGCGCCGCTCGTCGCGGTACACGCCTGGAGCGACGTCGATTTCGACACTCTGCCCGCCGCGGTCGAGGAGATCCCGTGGCCCGGCCTCGCCGAGAACGAGGAGGCGACCCTCGCCGAGAGTCTCGCCGGGTGGCAGGAACGTTTCCCCGACGTCGACGTGCGCCGGGTCGTGGTCCGCGACCGTGCGGTCGAGCAGTTGCTCGACCAGTCCCACACGGCGCAGCTCGTCGTGGTCGGCAGTCACGGCCGCGGCGGCTTCCGCGGCATGCTGCTCGGCTCGACGAGCCGCGCCCTGCTGCACCGCATCGAGCGCCCGCTGATGATCGTGCGGGAACGCCGCTGACGGACCTCTACGCGTAGAGGGTGACGAACTTCTGCAGCGAGGACTCGATGTCGCCCTTGAGCGCGCGGGCGACGCCGGATCCGATCGGGCCGAACAACGGGGCGCCGCCGAGGTCGATGTTCAGCCCGACCTCGGCGCCCGAATCCTTCGGTGTCACCGACAACACCAGGCCGATCTTCACACCGCCCTTGCCGTCCCCCGCGAGCACCAAGGTCTTCGGGGGTTGGTAGTCGGTGATCACCCACTTGACCCGGTTCCGCAGTCCCTTGACACTGACGACGGACTCGGCGGTCGTGCCGGACAGCAGTTCGGCGGGCAGATCGCACCGCCACCCCTCGTGGATCGACAGCCACTTGTCGAATTCCGACAGATCGCTGGCCCGTTCCCACGCCACTTCCGGTGCGAGCGGCACCGCAACCGAGACCTTCAGCTTTGCCATGCGCGCATGGTAGCGGCCGGGGACGCCGAGCCGTCCCGCACCTGGCGTCGGGGCCGTCCAGGTGCGGGACGCGGGTTGCGAGGCGTGCGCTAGTGCGCGACCGCCTTCTCGACGCCGACGCCGGTCAGGGAGCGAACCTCCATCTCGGCCTGCTTGGCGGCGTCCTCGAGCTTGCGGCGGCCGACACGGGTGCCGACGATGCCGAGGACGAACGCGAGCGGGATGGACACGATGCCCGGGTTGGCCAGCGGGAACCACGAGAAGTCGCTGTTCGGGAACATCGAGCTCTTCGCGCCCGACACCGCCGGCGAGAAGACGATCAGCAGCAGGCAGCTGGACAGACCGCCGTAGATGCTCCACAGGGCACCGGTGGTGTTGAAGTTCTTCCAGAACAGCGAGTACAGCAGCGTCGGGAGGTTCGCCGACGCCGCGACCGCGAACGCCAGTGCCACCAGGAACGCGATGTTCTGCCCCATCGCCAGGATGCCGAGCACGATCGACGCCAGGCCGATCACGACGACCGTGATGCGCGAGACCTTGACCTGCTGCTCCTCGGATGCCTTGCCGCGCTTGATGACGCTGGCGTAGATGTCGTGCGCGAACGACGCCGACGCGGTGATCGCGAGGCCGGCGACGACCGCGAGGATCGTGGCGAACGCGACGGCGGAGATGATCGACAGGAACAGCGTGCCGCCGAGTTCGAACGCGAGCAGCGGGGCCGCCGCGTTCTCCTTGCCCGGGGCGGCGAGGATCTTGTCGGGGCCGACCATTCGTGCCGCACCGTAGCCGAGCACGAGGGTGAACAGGTAGAAGGCGCCGATCAGTCCGATCGCCCAGGTGACCGAGCGGCGTGCCTCCTTGGCGGTGGGCACCGTGTAGAAGCGCATCAGCACGTGCGGCAGACCGGCGGTGCCCAGGACCAGGGCGATGCCGAGCGAGAGGAAGTCCAGCCGCGACATCGAGCTGATGCCGTACTTGGCACCCGGCGCGAGCACGTCCCGGCCGGCGACGGCGTCGTTGGTCGACCGGGCGACGGTGCTCTGCGCGTCGGCGAGCAGCTGCGAGAAGTTGCCGCGGACGGCGAGAAGGACGAGCACGAACATGATGCCGGCGCCGGCGATGAGCAGGACGGCCTTGACCATCTGCACGTAGGTCGTGCCCTTCATGCCACCGACGAGGACGTAGACGATCATCAGCACGCCGACGACGGCCACGACGACGGCCTGACCGGCCTTGTCGTGGATGTCGAGCAGCAGCGCGACCAGACCGCCGGCACCGGCCATCTGCGCGAGCAGGTAGAACAGCGACACCACGAGGGTCGACAGCGCCGCGGCCATCCGGACCGGCCGCTGCTTCAGCCGGAAGCTGAGCACGTCGGCCATCGTGAACCGGCCGGTGTTGCGCAGCAGCTCGGCGACGAGCAGCAGCGCCACCAACCAGGCGACGAGGAAGCCGATCGAATACAGGAAGCCGTCGTACCCGTAGACCGCGATCGCGCCGGCGATACCGAGGAACGACGCCGCCGACAGGTAGTCGCCGGCGATGGCGAATCCGTTCTGCGGCCCGGAGAACTGGCCGCCGCCGGTGTAGAAGTCGGACGCCTTCTTCGTGGTGCGGCTCGCCCGGATCACGATGCCCATCGTGATCACGACGAACGCCACGAAGATGGCGATGTTGAGCACCGGGTTGCCCACCTGGGAGCCGCCTGCGGCCAGAATCGTCACTTGACCGGTCCTTCCAACTCGTCGCGGATAGCCGCGGCACGGGGGTCGAGCTCGCGGTTCGCGAACTTCACGTACAGCGCCGTGATGACGAACGTCGACACGAACTGCCCCAACCCGAGGACGATGCCGAGGTTGACGTTGCCGACGACCTTCGTTGCCATGAAGTCCGCCGCGTACGTGGCCAGCAACACGTACACCGCGTACCAGGTCAGGAAGAACGCCGTCATCGGAAAGACGAAGCGGCGCAACCGGCGTCGCAGATCCTGGAACTCCGGACTCGCCTGCATCTCGATGAAGGCCTGCGAGTCCGGGACGCGCCGGGTCGGCGTCGCCTCCGAACTGAGGTCGGCTGTGGTCACGTCGGACTCCTCGGTCGAGTGGGCGCCAGCATGGGCTGGCCGAACCCAGACGCTAGTGAGACCCAGGTCACAGCACCATGCTGTGTCGGCGGTCACACGCCGAGCTGCCCGATCGCGCGCCGGGCGGTCGATTCGACGCGACGAGCGGCGCCCTGGCCATCGGGGATGTCGGCCCGTCCCGAGGCCCGTGCGCCCGCTCCACCGCGGCACGCGCCGGGCCCGGCGGGGCGTCACACAACCTCCACCCCGACCCCTCGACTTGTGAGGGCCGTCACCGGTGTGCGTACGATGTACACATCGATGGCTCGCCGAGTCATCGTCCGGAAGGCATCGATTCGTGAATACCCCGCTGACACGCACCAGCCTCGCCCAGGCCGGCATCACGATCGCCGACGCGGAGGGACTCGGGGCGCTCACCATGCGACGTGTCGCCGGCGCCCTCGGCGTCGCCACCATGTCGCCCTACCGGCACGTCACCGATCGGGACGACCTCCTCGTCGCCATGGTCGAGCTGATCATCCGCGACCGCCGTCCGCCCGTCGGCGACAGCGTCACCTGGGACGCGGCGCTTCGCGACGTCGCGTTCTCCGACTGGGACGCCTTCGCCCAGCACCCGTGGCTCATCGAGGTCTGGTCGACCCCTCGGCTTCGAGTCGACATGGGATCCTTCGACCAGTTGGAGCGGCTGCTCGAACGACTGGAGCGGGCCGGAGTTCCTCGGCCGCACAGCCTTTCCGTCGTCCTCGGGGTGCGTGGCCTCACCCTGGGCATGGCCTCGATGGCGATCGAGAACCGGAGCGGCGACCGGGCGGCCGAACCGGAACTCGCGGACCACTGGGCGCAACTGGTGACCCGCTTCGGTGCGCAGTTCCCCGACAGTCATCCCCGCTCGACCTGGTTCATGACCCATCTGCACGAGAACGGCGGGTCCGCCGCGTTCGTCGAGGCTCTCGACGGATTCCTCGGCGGAGTTGCCGCCCGGCACGGGCTGCGGATCGCACCCGAACAGACCGTGGAAGGAAGTGACGCACCGTGATCGCTCCGTTCGAAGACCGGGTCGCCCTGGTGACCGGCGGCGGTTCGGGAATGGGCGCGGCGTGCGCACGCACGCTGGCGGACGGCGGCGCGCGGGTGCTGGTCGTCGACGTCGACGGTGCCCGCGCGGACGCGATCGCGAGCGAGATCGGCACCGCGGCCACACCGTTCACGGCCGACATCACCGACCCGACGGCCGCCGAGGCGATGGTGGACGCCGCGGTGCGCGTGTTCGGCCGCCTCGACATCGCCGTGAACGCGGCGGGGGTGAGCCAGAGTCCCTTCGCGAAGGTCGCCGACCTGGACCTCGACACCTGGCGACGTGTGGTGTCGATCAACCTGGACGGAACGTTCCACGCGCTGCGGGCGGAGATCCCCGCGATCCTGGCCGCCGGCGGCGGAGCCATCGTCAACTTCGCCTCGACGATGGCCGTGGTGGGCAGCCCGTCCGGAATCAGCGCCTACGCGGCGTCCAAGCACGGCGTCCTCGGACTGACCCGCGCCGCCGCGCTCGAGTACGCGGGGCAGGGCGTGCGCATCAACGCGGTCGGTCCCGGCATCATCGAGACCCCGATGACCGAGGTGTGGGACACGGCCAAGCGGGCCGAGCAGATCTCCCGGCACCCGGTCGGCCGGTTCGGCCGCGCCGACAAGGTCGCGGGGCTGGTGGCGTTCCTGTGTTCGGACGCAGCCGGATTCGCCACCGGCGCCTACTACCCGATGGACGGCGGCTTCACCGCGGCGTGATGCACCGGGCCGGTGGTCCGGTCCGTCACGCGCGGGCGCCGACCGTCCCGCTCCGCTCCGCCTCGGACGCCTCGGCCCTGCCCACGTAGAGCAGTCCGTCCCGCTCGTCGGTCGCCCATGCCCGCGCGGGTGTGGACACCGGCGCACCGGACACGCTGGCGCCGGTGCCGTCCCAGCACCAGTGGTGGATCGGGCAGTCGATCACGTCGCCGACGACCGTGCCGTGCGTGAGATCCCCGCCCATGTGCGGGCACCGGGCGTCGAGCATCCGGATCGAACCCGCCCGGTCCGCGAACGCGACCAGATCGGTGTCGAAGGCGCGGACGGCGTGCGGCTTGCCGTCGCGATAGTCGCCGGCCGGCCCGAGGCAGTGCCAGTACACCACGAGATCTCCTTCCGCTGGGTGCGCGCACCGCGCGCACACCCCGCCCGTCACGGTCGCCGACGCACCCCGATGACGTCAATCGCGGTGACCGGCCACCGGAATCCCGTCACATCGAACGCAGGTCACCCTCGCGGTCGCGGCCGACACCGAGCCGCTCGGGTGCGTGCATGCGGGTGAACGTGCGCGCGACGTCGGCCGGGATCCGGCCCCGGGTCGCTCGACTGACGAGCACCATCACCGCGAACGCGAGCGGCACCGTCACGGCGGCCGGGTAGCCGATCAGCACCTGCGGCCAGCCGTGCCAGGGCCCCGCACCGATGCCGCCGAGCGAGGCCAGCAACGCCGCCGTCCCCGACGTCACCCCACCGACGATCAGGCCGGCGCCGGCGCCGGGCGCCGTCAGACCACGCCACCAGATGCCGAGCACCAGCAGCGGGCACAGCGTCGACGCCGCGACCGCGAACACCGACCCGACGGTGCGGGACAGGTCGATCGAGGTCACGCCGATCGCCAGCGCCAGCGGCACCGCGCCGGCGACGACCGCGGCCACCCGGAAGTCCCGGACCCGGCCGCGCAGCACGTCGGTGCTCAGCACGCCGGCGGCGCTGACCAGCAGGCCCGACGAGGTGGCCAGGAAGGCGGCGATCGCCCCGGCCGCCACCAGCGCCGCCAGCAACTGCCCGCCGACACCGGAGAGCACCGCGGACGGCAGCAGCAGCACCGCCGCGTCCGAGGTTCCGGTGATCAGCAGTTGCGGCACCCACAACCGGGCGAAGACCCCGAGCAGGGTCGGGAACAGGTAGAACACCCCGACGAGACCGATCACCGCCAGCGACGTCCTCCGCGCCGCCCGGCCGTCGGGGTTGGTGTAGAAGCGCACCAGGACGTGCGGTAACCCCATGGTGCCCAGGAAGATTCCGATGATCAGCGAGTACACCTGGTACCACGGATGCGAGCCCCCGAAACCCCACCCCGGCTCGAGCCACCGATCTCCGGTCGGCGGGGCACCCGCGACCACCGGGACCGGCGCACCCGCCTCGAGGACCAGTGCCGTGCCCGCGCCGAGTTCGTGCTCCCCGGCCGCGATCGCGACGGGTCCGTGCACGGGCTCCCGGTCGAGGGTCCCGGACACCGTGGCGGACAACGGTTCCGGAACCTGGACGATCACGTCGGTGGTCACGTCGACGGTGGTCCGGTCGGCGACGGTGGGCGGTGCCGGGCCGCCGAGGTCGCGGTCCGCACCGGTGAAGTGCACCGCGAGCACCAGGGCCGGCACCGCGACCGCGGTCAGCTTCAGCCAGTACTGGAACGCCTGCACGAACGTGATCGACCGCATGCCGCCGCCGACGACGTTCGCGATCACGATCGCCGCGACCACCACCGCGCCCACCCAGGCGGGGATCCCCAGCAGGACCCCCAGCGCCAGGCCCGCGCCCTGGAACTGCGGCACCATGTAGAGGACGCAGATCACCGCGACCACTACCATCGCGAGCTTCCGCAGTCGGGCACTGCCGAGCCGGAACTCGGCGAAGTCGGGCACCGTGTAGGCCCCCGATCGACGCAGCGGGGCCGCGACGAACAGCAGCAGTCCCAGATATCCGGCGGTGAAGCCGACCGGATACCACAACGCGTCCGCACCGTACTTCGCGATCAGCCCGGCGACCCCGAGAAACGATGCGGCCGAGAGGTATTCGCCGGAGATGGCGGCGGCGTTCCATCGGGGGCCGACGCTGCGCGACGCGACCAGGAAGTCGGAGGTGGTGCGCGCCAACCGAACCCCGTAGGCACCGATCGCGATCGTCGCGATCGCGGCGGCCACCAGGGCGACGACCGTCAGCACGGGAATCGGCTCCCCCGTCACCGTCACCTCCGCGTTCAGTCGTCGGCCAGGTCGACGAATTCCTGTTCGGTGCGCTCGGCCAGGCGAATGTAGAGCCGGCCCGCCAGGTACAGCGCCGGGTAGGCCGCCACGCCGAGCAGCACCCACGACAGCCGCACCCCGAACACCGACGCGTCCGCGAGGGACGGCAGCGTCACCAGCACCAGCGGGATCGCCGCCACCACCAGGAGCACCGCCGCCGCGAACCGCACCGCGAGCCCGAGCTGCGCCCGCACCAACGCGCGGATCATCGCGTCGCCGACCTCGGTCTGTTCCTGGACCTCGACCCGGGTCCGGACCGTCCGGGCACCGCGCCGATGCGCGAGCACGACCCGCTCACGCGGGCGGGCCGCCCCGGCACCGCCGGCGGACCGGTCCGGACCGGGGTGGCCGGTCACCGAGTCGTCCAACTCTGCCGCGGCGCCCGCACGAGACGATCCTTGAGTTCCCGGGTGTGCCTGCGGCTGACCGGAAGCTCGACGACCGGGAACTCGGCGGCGACGCGCAGACACACCACGGTTCCGGTGCCGACGCTGCGGATCCCGGTGACCAGCGGCAGGGCCACGAGGTAGGAGCGGTGCACCCGCAGGAACCCGGCCGCCTGCCAGCGCGACTCGAGTGCGGAGATCGGGATCCGGACCAGGTGCGAGCCGGTGGCGGTGTGCAGGCGGGTGTAGTCGCCGTCGGCCTCGACCCAGGCGACGTCGGACCGGTGCACCAGGGTGGTGACGCCGCCGAGCTCGACCGGGATCACCTCGTCCTGGGTATCCGGTTCCGCGGCGGGCGCGGGTTCGGCCGACCGGCGGGCGGTGCGGATCCGGCGCACCGACTCGGCGGGGCGCTCCCCGCGCAGCGGCTTGAGCAGGTAGTCGACGGCACCGAGGTCGAAGGCGTCGACGGCGCGGTCGTCGTGCGCGGTCACGAACACCACGACGGGTGGCGTCGCGAACGCGGACAGCACCCCCGCGAGCTCGAGTCCGTCGAGCCCGGGCATGTTGATGTCGAGGAACACCGCGTCGATCGGCGCCGCCGCACCGAGCCGGTCCTTGATCACCCGCAGCGCGGTCGTCGCGTCCCCGGCGGTGAGGATCTCGCCGACGTCGCACTGGGTGCCCAACAGGTACGCCAGTTCGTCCAGCGCGGGACGCTCGTCGTCCACGGCCAGCACCGTCAGCGGGGCATCGGGCACCCCTTCGAGATTCTGTGTCACAACGACAACCATCGTGCCACGCTCCTCCGGACCGGCGGGCTCAAGCCCTGATCCCGGGCCGGAACTTCGGCACCCGCATGCTCACCTTCGTGCCCGCGCCGGGCGCCGTCTCCACGACCAGCCCGTAGTCGTCGCCGAACGCGGCCCGCAACCGGTCGTCGACGTTGGCGAGGCCGACGTGCGCGGACTCGGTCGCGCTCGGTCCGCCGGTGCCCGACGCCACCGCGTCGAGGGACCCGGACCGCAGCAGTTCGGGATCCATCCCGACACCGTCGTCCTCGACGCTGATGACGCAGTCGGCTCCCTCGTCGGCGGCGACGATCGTGACGGTGCCGTGGGCCTGCCCCGCGAGGCCGTGCCGCACCGCGTTCTCCACCAGCGGCTGCAACGCGAGGAACGGCAGCACCACACCGAGGACCTCGGGGGCCACCTGCAGCCGCACCTCGAGGGCGCTGCCGAAGCGGGCCCGCTCGAGCGTCAGGTAGCGGTCGATGTTGCGCAGTTCGTCCGACAGAACCGTGTACTCGCCGGCCGAACGGAACGAGTAGCGGGTGAAGTCGGCGAACTCGAGGATCAGCTCCCGCGCGCGGTCCGGGTCGGTGCGCACGAAGGACGCCACCGTGTTCAGCGCGTTGTAGATGAAGTGCGGGCTGATCTGCGCGCGCAGTGCACGGACCTCGGCGCGGTCGAGCCGGGCCCGGGACGCGTCGAGTTCGGCGAGCTCGATCTGGCTGCACGCGTAGCGGGCGACCTCGGTGATCGCACCGAGCATCCCAGGCCCGGGCGCGGCGGCCGTCAGCACCCCCATCACCCCGACGACCCCGACGTCGTCGACCACGAGCGGCTGCACGATCAACGCGCGGACACCGTGGCCGGGGTCGGTGATCAGTTCCCGCCGCCCGGTTTCGGCCGCGGCGCGGGCGGCGGCCGCGAACCGGTCGGCGAGGTGCTCGTTCGGCCCGTGCCACGCCAGCACCGCCCCGTCGGCGTCCGCGAGGACGAGGGAGTCCGCTGAGGTGAGGGCCCGCAGGTGCGGCGCGGCCTCGGCCGCGGAGGCGGCGTCGAGGCCGCGCCGCAACGGCCGGGCGGCCAGCGACGCGGTGTGCAGCGTGGCGTGGACCGCACGCTCCTCGGGGGTGGTGAGGGTGCGCCGGGTCCGGGCGCGCAGCACCACGACGGCGAGCACGCCCAGCGCGGCGAACAGGATCAGGATCACCGCGGCGCTCATCGGTGCCCGCCCCCGTCGGCGTCGAGCCGGGCCCGCAGGGTCGCGGGCGCCACGGTCCGGTACGCGTCGTCGACGATGTCCTCAATGTCCTGCCAGTCACGTTGCGTGGGAACACCGTTCGGACCCACGTCGAGATGGACGCCGATCCAGCCGCGACCGCCCACGTACGGCGGGACGAAGAACCGCTCCGGGTCGCGGGACACCCAGTCCGCCTGGGCACCGGGCGGCGCGGCCGCCCAGAACGCGACGCGGTCGTCGTGGTGCCGCTCCGCGTAGGTGACGAACTGGGGTGCCCGCCGCACGAACCAGGCCGGCTCGCCGTGGCTGATCCGTTCGGTCGCCTCGGGCAGCCGCAGGCACAACTCGCGGAGCCGGTCGAGCGGGCGGGGCGCGGTCATGCGCCCCACGCTACGACAGCACGCCCACGCTCGTCCGGATCGGCGTCGTCCGAGCCCGAAACGTCGCGGCCCGCAGCCGATCCGGTCACGCACCACCCGATCGCGCGAGAATTGTCGCCAGCAGACCCGGTGCCACCCCGCCGAACACCAGCACGTGGCGGATGTTCCGGCCGGCGGGCGAGCGTAGCCGCGCCGCATCCCACCGGGCCCGACCGTCGAATGCGGCCCATGACGTCCGCGCCGCACCGTCCCTCCCGTCACGGAGGCCGTGATCGCCGCGGTCCGGCCGGCCCTCCTCGTCGCGCTCGGCACTCTCGTGTGGCGGGCGTATCTGCGGGCCGGCGATCGCGGGGCCCGGCACCGGGCCGCCCTCGCGACGGGCGGGGCACTCGTCGTCGGGCTCGCCCTGGTCGCGCTGGTGGCGACGATGGCCGACATCCAGGGCGCGATGGCCCCCTTCTTGTCGCTGATGTCGATGCTGCCGGTCGGCGAAACCGACGGAGAACTCGCCGACACACTCGACCAGTTCGGGCAGCACCTGGTCGACCGCCCGCGCGGGGGTGACCCGGCCTCGCCCGCACTCGACGTGATGATCAGCGACTTCGCCCGCTTGTCACGCGGTGATGGCCGTGGTCTGGGCGATCGTCGCGGCCGTCCTCGTCGCCGCGAGTGCGGTGCTGTGGACGACGCGTGCGCGAACCCCCTCGGCCGAGCGGCGAACGCGGCGCGCGCCGGCGGCCGCCGGAGTGCTCACGGCGCTGGTGGCGCTGGCGGGAACCATTGTCGCCGTGGCGAACAGCGCCACCGCGACAGATCCGGCGCCGGCGCTGCCGGCCGCCTTCGAGGGCGGCTCGCTCTGAGCGCCGGAGGACCGGCGGCGGTCGAGACCGGGGTGTGGCCCACCGGAGGTTGCGAGACAATGGCCGTCTAGCGTGAGGGTATGTCGGTGACGGTGGTTCTCGCAGGTCGGTACGAGTTGCGGGGAGTGCTCGGTCGCGGCGGGATGGCGGACGTCCACGAGGGGTGGGACCGGCGCCTCGGCCGTCCGGTGGCGGTGAAGGTACTCCGCGCGGAGTTGGCATCGGCTCCCGACACCCGTCGGCGTTTCGAGTCCGAGGCCAGGCTGGCCGCGACCCTGAACCACCCGAACGTCGTCGCCGTCCACGACAGCGGCGAGGACGGCGGCGTCCCCTTCATCGTGATGGAACGGCTGCCCGGTCGGTCGCTCGCCGACGACATTCGCACCGGCCCGCTGCCCGGACCGCGGGTGCGCACGATCCTCACCCAGATCCTGGCCGCGCTCGGTGCGGCCCACGCGTCGGGCATCCTGCACCGCGACATCAAACCCGCGAACGTCCTGTTCGACGCCGCGGGCACCGTGAAGGTCACCGACTTCGGCATCGCCAAGAGCGCAGACACCGACCACACCGCGGCCGGGCTGGTCCTCGGCACCGTCGCCTACCTCGGTCCCGACCGCATCGCCGGCAAGCCCGCCACCGCCGCGGACGACCTCTACGCCGTCGGCGTCGTCGGCTACGAAGCGCTGTCGGGGCGACGCCCGTTCGCGGGCGAGACGTCCATCGCGCTGGCCCACGCCATCATGAACGGGCAGTATCCGCCGCTGGCCGCACTGCGGCCGGACGTCGATCCCGCTCTCGTCGAGGTGATCGACCGCGCGATGACTCGCGACCCGCGGCACCGCTTTCCCGACGCACACGCCATGGCCACCGCACTGCAGGCTCCGCGCCCGACGGCTCCACCGCCGACGCGGGTGTTCACCCCCGCGGCACCCGCGCCGGCCGCATCGCCCGCCCCGGTCCGGAGGTCCCGGCGAACGGGCGTGATCGCCGCCGTCGCGGCTCTGCTGGTGGCGGTCGCCCTCGTGGCACTCGCGGTCGCCATGCGCGACGACGGGAGCACCGTCGGCCCCACCACGGTCAGCCCGACCCGTCCACCGGTCACGAGCACCGCCCTCGTGCCGGTCGCACCCCCGGTGACGAACGCTCCCCCGCCGACCAATCCGGGCCCGGGCAACGGAAGCCACGGAAACCACAACGGCAACGGGGGCGCCGGAAAGACCAACGAGAAGGGCGACAAGAGCGGCAACTGAGCGACATCGGTCCGCGTCGCGGATGTCCTGCGTCGAGCACACGCCGGCTCGTGCTCGCCTCGCGGGCCGAACCCCCGACCTGGAGGACCACATCGGCGACGCACCTCCACGGCGTCGGTCGTCGGGTTGATCCATACCCCGCCCTGCAGGCGAGGTTGCCTGTACCGCTGGGCTCGAGTCACCGTGACAGGCAGGAGTCCGCGGGGGCCGTGAAGACGAGTAGTCGAGTACGCGCGCCACGCGTACGGGGTGGTGCCACAATCGGCAAGAGGCCGATCTGGAAGCGAGTCCTGGTGTGCGGGAGGATCGTAATGGCTGCTGATCTTGACGCTGTGATTCGAGCCCTCGACGATGTGGGAGTCGATTTCAGTATCCCGAGAGAGTCCCTGCTTGATTTCCTGGCCAACGCGGAATTCACCCCCTATCCCGCTGTGGCGGCGGCCCTGCTGAAGTTGCTCGAGCGCCGCGCTCTACGGTTGCCGGTGTTCATCGATGTGATCGTGTTCAACTACGAGCACTCGTCTGGCAATCCGTCTCCGCGCCGAATCGACGATGTCGACTTCGCTGTGTTGGAAGCCGCGGTGATCGAAGGGTTCAATGTCCGCCACGGGGAACAGAACACCAGCTTCGAGTCGTTGTTGAAGCCGTTGGATCAGGGAGACCAGTCTCCTGAGCCCACCAAGCCGTCAGCACCCCTCGTGCTCGACAGCGCGGCCAGGTATGTCCTGAAGGGCACCCTGGTACCACTGCAGGTCGCACCGGCCACCGGAGAGCCCAACGGCCCCGCGGTGGATGCCGAACGGCCAGCGAGCGGCGGTCTGACGAAACTGGTGGCGATCCGTCAGTTTGCACTTTCTCCGGGCGACACCGACGAGGTACGTACTCGCATGCAGCCCGCCGACCCCGACGATCACATGCATGGCGAAGTCGTGTCGGAGAAGACACTCGACGCGCTCTCTGGACTCGAGCAGCCCCCCGTGCCCTCGCTGCAGCCAGATGTCGCAGTCATGGCGACACTTCCCACCGCCGAGCTCGCCGCCTTCGCGAACGTACTGGTCGAACTGCGCGCCGAGCACCTGGCACGCAACCCCGACATTCACGCGGCTGTTTTGCTGAACACTGCTGTGATTGCTGCTCGAGAACTGGACCGCACACCCGTGCTGCCGGTCGGGCTGCTCAATCTGGAACGCATCGAAATGGTTCCAGCGGGGATTCAGCGTGGTGAGCTCATCTCAACGGTCCCGCTGGCACCCGGCGAGGAAACCGCGGTCACCCACAAGGAATGGTCGGTGACGTCCAAGGAGTTCACCACGATCGTCACCGACTCTCTGGAGAGCGTCAGCGAAACCGGCGTGACCGACAACACCGACCTGTCGCAGGCCGCAACCTCGGAGAATCAGCATTCCAACCAGTTCAACATCACCGGCACCGTGCAGGGCGGAATCCCAATAATCTCGGGTTCGAGCACAACCAACTTCACGGCCCAGGATGCACATTCGAAGTCCGCGACCGAGAGCATCAAACACGCCCGTACGACCACCGAGAAGGCGTCGTCGCGTGCACGCCAGGAACACAAAGTCACGATCTCGACGAAGACCGAGACCGGCTCGTCGGAGACATCGACGCGGATCTTGAAGAACCCCAGTCAGCAACCGATCCGGATCGACTACTTCGCCATGATGCGGAAGTGGCGGGTTCGCTTGTACCGGTATGGACTTCGCCTCACCTACGACCTCGTAATTCCCGAGCCGGGCGCCGCGATGCGCCGGTCCTACGCTGAACTCGAACAACTGCGGGGGCAATTGGGGCCATTCGAGTTTCCGGTACGACATTCGGACATTGCCATCGATCTCGTCGACTCCAACGGCCAACCGAGTCCGACCGGCGTGCCGAAGTACCAGTGGCTTGCCGATCAGTACGGGGTTACCGTGCCCCCGTATCCCTCCGATCCGGCCCCGGTCGGTGCCAGCGCTCATGTGAGCACCAACGGCGGCTGGTGGTTCCTGGACCTGGAATTCGACGTACCTTCGGGCACCCGGATCCGAGAGGTGCTGTTGGATACCCAGATCGGCAAGCAAGACGGCGACGACAACCACCTCAACTTCGACGTCATCGGCACCGCGCCACAACCTGCCTGGAACAACCTGGGCGGGCCGCTGATCATCCGCAGTCACAAGCTGTTGGCGCCGGCGAACGCACCATTTCTCGAGCACGAGGTCGGGCACCAGAAAGTGACGTGCTTCTTCCACCACTCGGAGCAGGTGTTCGTCGGACTCACAGCCAACGTGGAGCTGACCCGCGAGACGATCGAGCGCTGGCAGGACGAAGTGTGGAATGCGCTGTTCGGCGCGGCCCAGACGAAGTACTTTGCGCAGCAGCAGGAAATCGCGGGGCGGATCGCCGAGACCGAAGCACGACTGGCCAACGTGGACACATTGACACTGCGGCGCGAAGAAGGCGACGAGATCATGAAGAGCGTCTTGCGATTCATCCTCGGCGCCAACTTCGAGTTCATGCCGGACGATGTGCTCAACGCGTTCAAGGACGCCAACGTGGATCTGCAACACGGAATCGGCTTCGACGGATCGAAACTCGGCCTGAGTCAAGAGCAGTGGACGCTGATGCGCCAGCACGAGGATCTCGTCAAGTTCATCAACGAGGCGATCGAATGGGAGAACGTGGTCAGCTTCCTGTACTCGTACTTCTGGGACGTCCCGCCCAGCTGGGGGTTCGTTCGCGATCTGCGCCACCCCGACCCGAATCGGCAGGCGTTCCTGCGCGCCGGCGCCGCGCGGGTCGTTCTCACGGTACGCAAGGGGTGGGAAGAACGCTGGATGCGGTTCGCCGAAGGCGGATCGATCGATGCCGCGATACCAGCACCGTATCTGTCGATCGCCCAGGAGATCGCCGCCTACGACGACCGCAACTACCCGGGGATTCCACCGGCCAACCCGGGAAAGTCAGCGAGCCGTCTGGAAGACGCCGTCTTCACGACCTCGACGGCGAAACTGATGGCCAGCCCGTCCCCGGTGACGATCAAGGTGGCAGACAGTGCAGGGTTCGTCGCCGGCCTGCCTGTGGTGCTTGACAGCGACGACGATCGCCGCCTCCAGGAATCGGTTCGGATCATCGAGATTCCCAGTGGCACTGAGATCGCCGTCGAGAACCTGTCGTTCGATCATGACGGCACCGCCACGCCAATTGCTGTTCTGCAGCCTGGGGAGAAGGGCGCGCTCATCGCTGAATGGAACGAATACACGCCGACGTCGGGCACCGACATCGCGATCACTTCCAATCTCGCCACCATCGCGTGAGGGGCCCGGGATGGGTACAGATCCCTCCACTCCCGCGCCCGCGCCTGCGGTTGCGCCCCGCTCGCCGTTCCCGCCGGACAGTGAGGCCGCCCGGCAGTCCGCCGTATCAGCGGGGTGCGGCCTACGGGTCAGATCGATCTGCAACCGGACAACGATGAACGGACTGCCAGAATGGCCAATTTTGCATTTCAAGAGTCGCCGTTCCGAACTCTGACGGACCTCGCGCTGAAGACAGGTGAAGAGGCCAGGCCGATAGTTTGGCAAGGAGCCCCCGGCGACCATGTACACACCGCGTTCTTCAGACAGTCCGCGCCGCTCGTATTTATTGATGAACTCAATTCCGGAGTCACCGCGAGGAGGTCGTTTCGCACACTTCGGGTGACGGGAAGAATCAGCGGCTCTGGACAATTGACCGCCGCGGCGGTGACCACGCGGCACGGCGACGATGTCCCCACACTCGGAGTCGTGAACATACGGGTGGACGATGCGAGCGACACAGAAACCGACATGACATATTCTGGCCGGTATTTGTACTGGCACGGCAATCGCCCCTCGATCGTTCGCGGAAGTCTACTGTTTCCGGCGACTTCGGGACTCGTCGGCCACCAAATCGCACTTGCCCAGAATCAGAAGGATCACGGGCCGCTACCCGAGGGTCTGTTTGCGCTGAGGGCGGCCGTCTCTCCAGGGCAGGCGTCGGTCGAAGCCGCCAACCGACGCGGCGACAACTCAACGAGCAACACCGAGGAGGGCGTCCAGTTCCTACGTATCGGCGGCCAGGGAATTGTTGACATCAATTGGGGGACGATGCGGGTCAAGCTGAACCCCCTGCAGGGCGACATGCACAAGCGCGACGGATTCTACATCCACAATTCCAGAAAAGGATATAGCCACGGTTGCATTGAAGTGGCCCCAAGCGGGGACGGCGTCGACTTCTTCGCAGCACTGCTCGCATATTCAAATGACCCAAAGAAGAAACAGTACCTCAAGCTGAGGGTCAAATACTCGTACCCAGCGCAGGACACCGTTGGCAACACATTCGATCCCCAGTACGAGAAGCGCCGCCAGCTCCCTTAGAGTACGGGTGACATTTCACCTGGCTGGATCGTGTCGATGACATTGCGGGATAGTGGCCGGTGGGTGCCGGCGCACCGAGTGGGACGTCACGACCTCCTCGAAGATGGTGGGCGGCGTTCCGTATCGCCTGTGCCCGAATGTCGCGCTCCGTGAAGTCGACCGACCACCTCTTGCCCGTGGAACTTACGTACCTGGCGCATCGCAACTCACCCCCAGGCTGCGCGAGCACATTCCCTACGACGGCAGCCGGGGTCGCCACCCGATTCTTCGTCCAGCCTCACGTGCAGGGCCGGACGGCCGCGGCGGGGCACCACTGGTCGACGTCGAGGCACCCTCGGCCGTTGCCGGTGGGGATCGTGAAGGTGACTCGGCAGATCCAGCCACCGCCGGTGGTGCGCGCCCAGGCGTGGAGCCGCCCGGGAACCTGGAGGTCGAGTGCGAGTCCTTCCGCGCGGACGCGGAGGGGGATGGCATTGGCGGACCGTTCCGCGGACTGGCTGATCGCGGTGGCGATGTGCACGATCACGGGCGTCGGCGGATCGACGACCCGGTGCGGCGGTGGGCCGAACTCGGTCCGCCATTGTTCGAACACATGAGCGAGTATATCGGGCGGTGCCGCCGTCGGCGCAGGCTGGGCACCGACGCCTGTCGCGCAGATCACAGAACAATCAACCGCCCCGGGAATTGATCACAAGGCCGACACGTTAGTTGAGTCAAGATCACTCAACTTCCAGGAGGCTCGTCAATGCCAGCATTCTTCGGTCCCCAGGGTCCCGGCCGCATCGACATCAGCCGACTCATGAGCCGGGCCACGCAGGAGATCGTGAACGCGGCTGCCGGGTTCGCGGCGGGTCGGGGGGACTCCGAACTCGACGCCCTGCACGTCATCCGCGTCATGTCCGAACACGACCCGGTCCGGTCCCTGATGCAGCGCGCGGGCACGGATCCGGCGGCCGTCGCCGAGGCCGCCGAGGCGCGCCTGCCGCAGGGCCGCACCCCCACCGGTTACGCGGCGAGCACGCTGAGCCCCGCCCTGAGGACCGCGCTGCTCGAGGCGCACCAGCTCGCGCGTGCCCTGGGTTCGACGTACATCGATCCGGAGCACCTGTTCCTCGCGCTGGCGTCCGACCGTGAACACGCCGTCGGACGGCTGCTCGCCGAGAAGGGTGTCACCCTCGAGGCGCTGCAGCGGGCGGTCCAGGCCGGCCCGGCCGAACCCGAGGCCGAATCCACCAGCACGACGCCGACGCTGGACCAGTACGGTGTCGACCTCACCGAACGCGCACGCGCCGGCCAGATCGACCCGGTGATCGGCCGCGCGCTGGAGATCGAGCAGACCGTCGAGATCCTGGCCCGCCGGACCAAGAACAACCCGGTCCTGATCGGTGAGGCCGGCGTCGGCAAGACCGCGATCGTCGAAGGCCTCGCCCAGCGCATCGTCGACGGCGACGTCCCCGATCGGCTGGCCGGCAAGCGCATCGTGCAGCTGGAGATGTCGGCGCTGGTGTCCGGCACCCGCTACCGGGGCGACTTCGAGGAGCGGCTGACCAAGCTGGTCGACGAGATCACCGCCCACAAGGGCGATCTGATCGTGTTCATCGACGAGATCCACACCATCGCCGGAGCCGGCGCGGGCGCGGACGGGGCGATGGACGCCGGCAACATCCTCAAGCCGAAGCTGGCCCGCGGCGACCTGCACGTGGTCGGCGCCACCACGCTCGACGAGTACCGCAAGCACATCGAGAAGGACCCGGCCCTCGAACGCCGGTTCCAGCCGGTGACCGTCGACGAGCCGAGCACCGCGGACGCGATCACGATCCTGACCGGACTCAAGGACCGGTACGAGGAGCACCACGGGGTGCGGTACGCCGACGACGCGATCGTCGCGGCCGTCGAACTGTCGCACCGCTACATCGGCGACCGGTTCCTGCCGGACAAGGCCATCGACCTGATCGACCAGGCCGGCGCCCGGCTGTCGCTGCGCTCGCCGAAGGCCGACACCGAGTCCCTGACGGCCCGGCTCGCCGAGCTCGAGAGGGACAAGGAGCAGGCCGTCGCCGACGAGGCGTACGAGACGGCGTCCACCCTGCGGGACCAGATCAGCCGCCTGCAGGAGCGGATCGACGGCACCGCGGGCGTCGGGGCCGTCGACGATCCCGAGGTGACGGCCGAGATGATCGCCGAGGTCGTCGCCCGCGCCACCGGCATCCCGGCGAGCCGGATGACACAGGAGGAGAAGGACCGGCTGCGGAAGCTGGAGGACGAGCTGCACCAGCGGGTCGTCGGCCAGGACGACGCCGTGCGCGCGGTCGCGCGGGCGGTGCGCCGGTCCCGGGCCGGCATGGGCGACCCGAACCGACCGGTGGGCAGCTTCCTGTTCCTCGGCCCGACCGGGGTCGGCAAGACCGAGCTCGCGAAGGCACTGGCCGCGTCGCTGTTCGGCGACGAGGACAAGATGATCCGCTTCGACATGAGCGAGTTCGGCGAGCGGCACACCGTCTCCCGTCTGCTGGGTGCCCCTCCCGGGTACGTCGGCTACGACGAGGCCGGTCAGCTGACCGAACAGGTGCGGCGCAATCCGTACTCGGTGATCCTGCTCGACGAGATCGAGAAGGCCCACCCGGACCTGTTCAACACGCTGCTCCAGGTGCTCGACGACGGGCGGCTGACCGACGGTCACGGCCGGACGGTGGACTTCACGAACACCGTGCTGATCATGACCAGCAACCTCGGCTCCGACCTGATCTCCAGCAAGGGCGGTGCGCTCGGCTTCGTCACCGGCGATCCGGCGGCGGCCGAGAAGCCGCTGCGGGACCGGGTGATGGCCCGGCTGCGCGAGTCGATGCGGCCGGAGTTCCTGAACCGGATCGACGAGATCGTCGTGTTCCGCAAGCTCGACGCCGAGCAGCTGCACCGGATCACCGACCTGATGCTCGAGGACAGCCGAAACCGGCTGCGGTCAAAGGGCATCGAGATCACGTTCAGCGACGAGGCCGTCGACTGGATCGCCGAGCACGGGCACCAGCCCGAGTTCGGGGCCCGGCCGCTGCGTCGGTCGATCCAGCGGGTCGTCGACGACCGGATCGCGGACCTGCTGATCGACGACGTGATCGGTGAGGGCGCCGAGGTCACGGTCGAAGTGACGAACGGTGAGCTGGACCTGCAGGTCGCGTAGACGGACCCGACGGCAGAGGGCGGTGGTGACGCGCGGTCTCCACCGCCCGCTGCGGTTCGACCTCCGTTGTCGGAACCGGGACGCGATGGTCACCGCCGTCGGTCGTACCCCTGGTGGACCTCGACTTTCGGGCCCCGGCCTCGGCGGGCTCCGCCCTTCACGATTCGTCGAGGACGTGGCGCGACACGTCCCGTGGAACCTCACCGGCCGGAATTCACCACCTGTTGACCGCTCATCGCCACCGCCCTACGATCCCGGACATGCGGGCGATGATCATCAAGGAGTTCCGCGAGCTTCGGCGGGACCGTCGCACCTTGGCCATGCTGATCGTGCTGCCGCTGCTGCTGCTGGTGGTCTTCGGCTATGCGGCGAACTTCTATGTCTCGTCGGTGAAGGCGGCGGTCGTCGGCCCCCAGGCGGCCCAGATCGCGCCGGCGCTGCCCACATTCTTCGACGTCACCGTGACCGAGCCCGGGGGCACCCGTGCCGATGCCGAGAATCTGCTGCGTGACAACAAGGTTGATGTCGCGATCGTGACATCGGTGCCCGGGGCGACGTCCGTTGCGCTGGTCGACGGGTCCAATCTGTTCGCGGCGCAGTCGACCGTCTCGGTGCTCAACAAGGCCGGCGGTGCCATGCAGACCGAGGTTCTCTACAACCCCGACCTGAAGACCTCGTGGGTGATGGTGCCCGCGATCATCGGTCTGATCCTGACGTTCATCGGCACGATCATCACCAGCATCGGGCTCGTGCGCGAACGGGAGGCGGGAACGCTGGAACAGTTGGCGGTCATGCCGATCCGTCCCAGCCAGGTGATCCTGGGCAAGATCGTGCCCTACTTCCTGCTGGCCTCGCTGGACATGATCGTCGTGACGGTCCTCGGCATCGTCCTGTTCGGGGTGCCGTTCAACGGCAACGTGCCGACGTTCGCGCTGGGCGCGGCGATCTTCCTGTTTGTCGTCCTGGGTCTCGGTGTGCTCATCTCGACCGTCTCCCAGACGGCAGGTCAGGCGATTCAGACCGCCTTCCTCTTCCTGATGCCACAGATCCTGCTGTCCGGCATGATCTTCCCGCTGGACGCCATGGCCGCGGGTGTCCGGTGGATCGGCTATCTGCTGCCGCTGACGTACTTCACGATGATCTCGCAGGGTGTGATGCTGCGCGGCGCCCCGATCACCACCTTGTGGCTGCCGCTGGTCGTCCTGACCGTGATGGCCGTCATCGTCTTCACCGGTGCCACTCTGCGCTTCCGACGGGATCTCGCACCGAACGTGAAGTCCGGACATCGTCCTGCCGGCGTTGGCGCGGACAAGTCGTGATCGCCGCGGCAGAGAACACAACCGTTCGCTTCGGCGAGCGGGTCGCGCTCGACGGCGTCACGGTGGAGGTTCCGGCCGGATCCGTGGTCGCCGTCGTCGGTGGCGACGGCGCCGGGAAGACCACGCTCCTGCGTGCTCTCGCGCGCGAGGTGGTTCCGGAATCCGGAACGGTGACCTCTCCCGAAAAGCACCAGATGGGATATCTCCCGGCCGGTCCCGGGAGTTGGGGTGCCCTCACGGTACGGCAGAACCTCGACTTCGTGGGTGGCGCCTACGGCCTCGCGGGAGGCGAACTACGGTCGCGGCGCGACGAAATGATCGAACGCTGCGGGCTGACCGTGGCCGCAGACCGGCCGGCGTCGGCATTGTCGGGTGGAATGCGCCGCAAGCTCGGCACCGCCATGGCGATGATCCACCGCCCGATCCTGTTGATCCTCGACGAACCGAGCACCGGTGTGGACCCGGTGAGCCGGATCGACCTGTGGCGGATGGTGTCCGAGACGGCGGCGGACGGCACCGGGGTGATCATGTCCACCACGTATCTCGACGAGGCCGAACGCGCCACGCATCTGGTGGTGCTGGACTCGGCTCGGATACTCGTGCAGGGCTCCTACGACGAGGTGCGATCGAGCTTCGACGGCACCATCACCCGCAGCCCGGAGCCGGTTCGCCGCGAATGGTCATGGCGGCGAGGTCGGGAGCGTCACGAGTACTGGCCCGGACCGACGGTGACGACCGACGCACCGAGAATCGATCCCGACCTGGAGGACATCGTGATCGCGATGTCACTGACCCGTCGACAGGTTCCGTCATGACCATGATCCTGAGCACCGACGTCGTGACGCGCAGATTCGGTTCGTTCACCGCCGTCGACGCCGTCAGTGTCGAGGTGGGCGCGGGTGAGGTCGTCGGCCTCCTCGGCGCCAACGGGGCAGGCAAGACGACCCTGATCCGCATGATGCTGGGACTCCTCGCACCGTCGGACGGGGCGGTCACCCTGTTCGACGGACCGCCCGACCTGCCACGGCGGGCGCGATTGGGTTACGTACCACAGAATCTCGGCCTGTACCGGGACATGACGGTCGCCGAGAACCTGGAGTTCAGCGCGCACGCCTACGGCGGGAGCGCTCCCGCCCTGCCTCCAGAACTGGCCGACAGCGCGGACACACTCGTCGGCGACCTGCCCCTGGGCACGCAGCGGCGGGTCGCGTTCCTCGTCGCGCTCGCACACACCCCGGAGGCCCTCGTCCTCGACGAGCCGACGTCCGGGGTCGACGCCCTGTCACGCGCGCGCCTGTGGGACACCATCCGAGAGCAGGCCGACCGCGGCGCCGGGGTGCTCGTCACCACGCACTACATGGAGGAAGCGCAGCAGTGTGACCGGCTGCTGCTGATGTCGAACGGGCGGCTCGTCGCGGCCGGCGACGAGGACGACATCATCGGCGACACCCACACGATCGCCGTGCATTGTCCGGACTGGACACGCGCTTTCGCCGCCCTCAACGACGCCGGAGTCCCGGTGATTCTCGCCGGCCGCGCCATCCGGGTACCCGACATCGACGAGCAGAAGTTGCGGACGGTGCTGACGTCGGCCGGTATCGAAGCCCGCCTGGACACAGTACGAGCGACCATCGAGGAACGCATGCTGACCCTGGCCCGCGGATCGAACCAGTGAGCGGTCACATCTGTCGACGGTCGGCACAGACGGTGTCGGACGCTTCGTAGGAACCATGTGCCGGCATGTCGGTGCGCTGGGGTGGTCCCGGACACCCCGCCGGTCGACTGCTGAGCGAGGCCGGTGGTGACCGACCGGTCACCACCGCTGTCGCTGCACGCGAGCCTCGGCCGCGGCCTCCTCCATGTCCAGTTCGTCGAGGACCCGGCGCAGCACCTCGTCGTCGAGGTCGCCGGCGTCGCGGGCCGCGATCAGCGCCCGCCGCTGCGCCTTGAGCACGTCGTTGCGCAGCCGGTTGAACTGCGCGCCGAGCTTCAGCGCCCGCGCCTCGTGTTCCCCGAGGTCGTCGGCGTCCTCGGCGGCCAGTCTCGCCTCGGTCGAACGCCGCAACCGCTCGACCACCTCGGCCGTCTCGCACCGGGGCAGCGCGGCCGGCGGTTGACGCAGGGTCTCGGCGAGGACACGCTCTGCGGCACCCCGGGACACTCGCCGCGCCAACGCCCGCTGCTCCGCGAAGCGGGCCTCCTCGTCGGGGTCGGCGACGTCGAGCAGCCGGATCAACGTCGGCAGCGTGGAACCCTGGATCAGCAGGGTGCCGACCGCGACCGTGAACGCGACGGCCTGGATCGCCCCGCGCCCGGGGAACGGGGCACCGGCCTGCGTGGCCAGCGGAATGCCGGCGGCCGCGGCGAGGGTGACGACACCACGCATCCCGACCCACGACAGCACCAGGTTCTGCCGCCAGGTCAGCTGATCGGGACGGCCGGTGCGCCGGACCTTCAGCGTGCGGACCCGGCGGGCGGCGAGCCGGCGGAGCCCGGCGTTGACGAAGATCCACACCGGGCGGATCACGATCACCAGCGCCAGCACCGCGAGCCCGTAGCCGAACACGTGGTGCACCGGCAGCCCGTCCGCGCGCACCGCGTCGATCACGGTCTTCAGCTGCAACCCGAGGTACGCGAACACGAACGTCTCGAGCACCAGGTCGATCGTCGGCCACACCGAGCGTTCCTGGATCCGGGTGCTGACCGACTCGTCACCGACGGTGCGGCCCAACACGAATCCGGCGGTCACGACCGCGAGGACCCCGGACGCGTGGATCTCCTCGGCCGCGAGGAAGGCGGCGAACGGAAGCACCACGCCCAGCACGGTTTCCAGGGCCGGGTCCGAGGCCCGGGCCCGCACCAGCCGCACCAGCAGGGACAGCGCGAGGCCCACGAGGACACCGCCGGTGATCTCGTACCCGAAGTAGACGATCGGCGAGTCGATCGCGATGCGCCGCCCGGTGACCGCGGCGGTCGCGAGCGTGAACAGGGTCAGGGCGGTGGCGTCGTTGACCAGGCTCTCGCCCTTGAGGATCGCCATCATCCGGTCCGGGAGACCGAGTTTGCGTCCGACCGCGACCGCGGTCACCGCGTCGGTCGGCGCGACCACCGCGCCCAGCACGATCGCGGCACCGAGCGTCAGCTCCGGAACCAGCCAGTTCGCGAACGCCCCCACCGCGAGGGCGGTGACGAGGACCATGCCGACACCGAGCCGCAGGATCGGCCAGATGTTGCGGCGAAAGGTGGTGAACGACAGGTCGAGTGCCGCGGAGTACAGCAGCGGCGGCAGCACCACCGAGAGGATCAGGTCCGGCGAGAGGACCAGGGGCGGCACACCGGGCACGAACGAGGCCGCGGCACCGACCGTCACGAGCACCAGCGGCACCTGGAACCCGAGACGTTTGGCGAACCCCGCGACCGCGATACCCGTGACGATGACCAGCAGCAGCCCCGCGACGCTCATCGGCTATCCGACTGCGCAGCTGCCGCCCCGGCCGGGCAGCCGGTGCCGATTGCGGGCGACGAGCCGGTACAGCGCGTCCTGCAGCTGCCTGATTCCCGGAATCCGATACACCCGCAACGGGATTCGGGTACCCAGCAGGGCGGACAGCGCGGCGTCGATCGCCCCGGCCCCGGCGTGCCGTCGTCCGTCCGCATCGAGGGCCCACGCCTGCTCGAGCGCCTCGTCGACGCTCACCCCGAAACGCTCCGGAGCACCGCGCGTCTGCAGGGGTGTCGCGGTGACCCGGCCGTGCCGGTCGAGCCGTGCGAGCCACCGCGCGCACCACACACAGAAGCCGCAGTCGCGGTCGTACAGCAGCTCCACCGGGTACGGCCTGCCGCGCGAGCGGCCGGGGACCGTGACTGCGGGCATGGCGACTACTGCTTCGGGGGAATGATCTTCTTCGCGGCGTCCTGCGCCTTGTCGACGTGTTCGGCGTACTTGCCGCCGGTCTTGTCGTCGATGAAGTCGCCCGCCTTGTCGATCGCGTCCTCCACCGTGTCGGCGTGGTCGGCAGCGAGCTGCTGGCCCTTTCCGAACAGGCCCTTCAACGTGTCGGCGAAACTCATGACGGCTCCTTCTGGCGACAAACCGGATCGGACATCTGCCGACGGAGGACCCTCCCCCGCCGACGTTCAGTCTCACAGCTTTGGCCGGAGCCCGCCACAGCGCTGGTCACGACCCGTCGGACCCCGCCGGCGACTCCGGCAGCGAGAACAACCGTCGCTTCTCCCCGTGCAACCGGCCCGACACCCACCAGCCGACCTCGACCAACACGATGCCGACGCCGCCGCAGACGAACGCCGTGGTGGTCGCGGCGACGTTCGACGGGTCGAGTTTGAAGAACTCCCGGCAGAACGGGACCGAGAACAGCACCAGGTACCCGGCGACGGACCCGGCGAGCAGCACGATCTTCCACCACACGTACGGCCGTGCCACGATCGCGAGCACCCACAGGGCGATCATGATCAGGGTGATCAGCGCGGTCGTCCCGGCCTGGATCTTCTGCGTCTCGGTCTGGTCCGGGCCTGCGTACACGAGGGCGTACGCGACGAACGTGGCGACACCGATCACCAGACCCGACGGGATCGCGAACCGCATCACCCGCGGCACGAAACCGGTCCGCGCGCGTTCGTTGTTCGGCGCCAACGACAGGATGAACGCCGGGATGCCGATCGTGAACCACGCCGCGATCGTCACGTGCCGCGGCAGGAACGGGTACGGCATCGGATCGAAATGGAACAGCTGCGCCGCCACGCCGGACAGGCCCACGAGCAGCGCCAGCAGCACCGAGTACACCGTCTTGGTGAGGAACAGATTCGAGACCCGCTCGATGTTGCCGATCACCCGACGGCCCTCGCCGACCACGTACGGAAGTGTCGCGAAACTGTTGTCCAGCAACACGATCTGCGCGACCGCCCGCGTCGCGGGACTGCCCGACCCCATCGACACCCCGATGTCCGCGTCCTTCAGGGCGAGCACGTCGTTGACACCGTCACCGGTCATCGCGACCGTGTGGCCACGGGACTGCAGCGCGCCGACCATCGCCCGCTTCTGGTCGGGACGCACCCGGCCGAACGTGGTCGAGTCCTCGAGGACGTCCGCGAGTGCGTCCGGCTCGTCGGGCAGGTCGCGGGCGTCGACGGCCCGGGTCCCGCCCGGCAGCCCCAACGACTGCGCGACCGCGCCGACCGACACGGCGTTGTCCCCGGAGATGACCTTGACCTCGACCTTCTGCTCCGCGAAGTACGCCAGGGTGTCCGCGGCGTCGGGCCGCACCCGCTGCTCGAGCACCACCAGCGCCCGCGGCGTCACCCGTCCGGGCGCGGCGGCGGCGTCGACCGGGACGTCGCCCTCGCCGAGGAGCAGCACCCGCAGCCCGCCCGCTCCGATCTCCTCGGCCGTGCGGGCGTCGTCCGATGCCGGGTCGAGCAGCACGTCGGGGGCGCCGAGCACCCAGTTCCCGTTGCCGTCGTACGAGATTCCGCTCCACTTCTTCGCCGACGTGAACGGCGCGACGCCCGTCGCGGTCCACCCGGGGTCGTGGTCGAACGCCTCCGCGATCGCCTGCACGCTCGCGTTCGGACGCGGGTCGTCGCCGGCCATCGCCGCCAACGCGTCCCGCACCCGGGTCTCGTCGCCGCCCGCACCGGTCGTGAGCAGGCGCAGCTCCGCCAGGCGCATGCCGTTCTCGGTCAGGGTGCCGGTCTTGTCCGCGCACACCACGTCGACGCGGGCCAGCCCCTCGATCGCCGGCAGTTCCTGCACCAGGCACTGGCGGCGGCCGAGCCGGATCACGCCGACCGCGAAGGCCAGCGACGTCATCAGCACCAGGCCCTCGGGCACCATCGGCACCAGGGCGGCGACCATGCCGTTGAGAGCCGAGCCGAGATTCTGCTCGCTGACGAACAACTGGTTGTAGATGATCAGGACACCCGCCGGGACCATCATGTAGGTGATGACCTTGAGGATCTTGTCGACGCCGCTGCGCAGTTCGGAGTGCACGAGCGTGAATTTGCTCGCCTCCTCGGCGAGCTTGGCCGCATAGGCGTCCTTCCCGACCTTCGTGGCGCGGTAGGCACCGCTGCCGGAGACGACGAAGCTGCCCGAGAGCACCGCGTCGCCGGGCTGCTTGTGCACCGGGTCGGCCTCACCGGTCAGCAGCGACTCGTCGATCTCGAGGAGTTCCCCCTCGACCACGGTGCCGTCGACGACGATCTGGTCGCCGGCGCCGAGCTCGATGATCTCGTCGATCACGACCTCGCTCGGTGCCACCGCCGTGGCGGTGCCGTCGCGGCGGACCACCGGCTGGGACTGGCTGACGATCGCCAGCTGGTCGAGGGTCCGCTTCGCCCGGGTCTCCTGGATGATGCCGATCGCGCTGTTGGCGATGATCAGCAGTCCGAACATGCCGTCGACGACCGACCCGGTGGAGAGCACGATCAGCAGCAGCACGCCGAGGATCGCGTTGATCCGGGTGAAGACGTTGGCCCGGACGATGTCCCTGACCGAGCGACTGGCCCGGCTCGGGACGTCGTTGGTCCGGCCCTCGGCGCGGCGCCGCGCGACCTGTTCGGACGTCAGTCCGGTCCGGACGTCCACGTCCGTGGGCGGGAGGGTCCCGACCGTGTCGATCTCGTCGTTGGCCATGCCAGCCAGGCTATGCCAGTTGCCGCCACCACTGCCGCTGGGCGCCCGGCCGCAGCACGTCGATGCGCTGCCCCGGCATCGGGACCCGCACCCGTGCCCCGACCGGGTCGGCGGCCGCGAGCAGGCGGGTGATCGGCTCGGCCCACGGGTGGAACGCGAGGTTGAACGTCGCCCAGTGCACCGGGACCAGCACCCCGGCCGCGCTGTCCCCGGCCCCGAGGTCGGTGTGCATGCGCACCGCCTCCTCCGGGTTCATGTGCACGTCCGGCCAGTGTTCGTCGTACGCGCCGACCGGGAGCAGCGTCAGGTCGAACGGGCCGTGCCGGTCCCCGATCTCCGCGAACCGCGGCGTGTACCCGGTGTCGCCGCCGAAGAAGACGCCGTGGTTCGGTCCGCGCACGGCCCACGACGACCACAGGGTGGTGTTGCGCCGCAGCCCGCGCCCGGAGAAGTGCCGCGCCTCGGTGCAGGTGAGCACGAGCCCGCCGACGACGGCGTTCTCCTCCCAGTCCAGTTCGACGATCCGGTCCTCGGGGACCCGCCAGTGTCGCAGGTGCGCACCGATTCCCCGGGGAACCACGAACGGGGCCCGCTGGGTGCGCAGCAGCGCGGTGACGGTGGCCTTGTCGAGATGGTCGTAGTGGTCGTGGGAGATCAGCACCGCGTCGACGGCCGGCAGCGCGTCGACGTCGACCGGCGTCGGGTGCAGACGCGCCGGACCGATCAGCGGGGACGGTGAAACCCGGTGGCTCCACACGGGATCGGTGAGCACGCGGTGCCCGTCGACCTCGATCAGCGCGCTCGAGTGGCCGTACCAGGTGACCGCGAGCTCGGCCGCCTCGGCGGGCGCCAGCGGCGTGGCCAACGGAATCGGCCGGCGGGGCCGGCCGAGGCGGCGCCGGGTCAGCAGCGCCGACAGCAGGCTCGACTCGTCGCCGCGGACCACCTGGGTGCTGGGCTCGGTGTTGTGAAATCTGTTGTCCCGGTAGCGCGCCGAGCCGGATGCCCGGGGCGCGATCGCCGCGGCCGAGGCGCCGATCTGGCCCGGTATCCCCCACGCCGCGCGGCCCACCGCCGCCGCGCCCGCCACCGCGAACGCCGCGACGACCACGTCCCGCACGCGCACGTCAACGCCCCCGGAACATCGGGCTGCGCTTCTCCCGGCGGGCCAGCCACGCCTCGTGCATGTCCTCGCTCGACCACGCCGCGTGCAGCGCCGCGACCTGTTCCGCGGTCGGATCGTCCTGCGTGCCGTCGTCGTTGAGGACGAGCTTGAGGTGCCGCAGCGACAGGGGCGCCAGCGCGGCGATCCGCTTGGCCCACTCCTGGGCGGCGTCGAGCCCGCCGATCTTGTTGGCCAGCCCGACGGCGTGGGCGTCGGACGCGTCGATCTGCTCGGCACCGAGCAGCACGGTGCGCGCGGGACCGCCGCCGGCCAGCGAGACGAGTCGCTTGACCGTCCACGAGTCCACCGAGATCCCGAGCTTGACCGCAGGCACCGCGAAGTAGGCGTCGGGCGCGACCACCCGCAGGTCCGACGCGAGCGCCAGCTGGGTTCCGGCCCCGATGGCCGGGCCGTTGACCGCGGCGATCACCGGAATCGGCGCCGAGTCGATCGTGTGCAGCATCTCCAGGAGGGTGTCGAGGAATCCGTCCGCGTAGACGTCTCCGGACAGGTCCGCGCCCGCGCAGAACGCGGACCCCTGTCCGGTCAGCACGATCACCCGTGCACCGTCACCGACCGCCTCGTCGACCGCGTCCCGCAGCAGCACACACAGCTCGGTGTTGAGCGCGTTGCGGCGATCCTCGCGCTGCAACTCGATGGTCACGACGTCGCCGTCCCTGCTGGTCCCGATCATGGATGTGACCGTACCGTCCGGAGCTGGCAGGCTGCCACCATGCACGAGTCCGTCGATGTCGCGGTGATCGGGGCCGGCCAGTCCGGGCTGTCCGCCGGGTACCACCTGCGCAGGCTCGGCGCCGACGCGGGCATCGGGTTCGTGATCCTCGACCACGCGCCCCGCCCGGGCGGGGCCTGGCAGTTCCGCTGGCCGTCGCTGACGCTGAGCACCGTCAACCGGGTGCACGATCTGCCCGGCATGCCGTTCACGGACGTCCTCGACGCGTCGGCCCCCGAGCAGGTCCCGGCGGCCGACGCGGTGCCGCGGTACTACGCCGAGTACGAACGGCGCTTCGCGCTTCCGGTGCGCCGGCCCGTCAACGCGCGGGTCGTGTGCGACGCGAACGATCGCAGTGGGCCGCTGACAGTGGAGACCGACGACGGGCCGCTGACGGTCCGCGGCATCGTCAACGCGACGGGCACCTGGGAACGCCCGTTCGTCCCCCGGTACCCGGGGGCGCAGCGGTTCCGGGGTCGGATGCTGCACACCCGCGACTACCGCACGGCCGACGAGTTCGCCGGCCGGCACGTCCTGGTCGTCGGCGGCGGCATCTCCGCGGTGCAGCTGCTCGACGAGATCTCCCGGGTCACCACGACGACGTGGGTGACGCGCCGGCCGCCGGAGTTCCGGGACACCCCGTTCACCGCCGAGGAGGGCCGGGCCGCGGTCGCGATCGTCGAGGACCGGGTGCGGCGCGGCCTGCCACCCGGGTCGGTGGTGTCGGTGACCGGGCTGCCGTTGACGCCGGCGCTGCGCGCCGCCCGCGAACGCGGGGCCCTGGACCGGCTGCCGATGTTCGACGAGATCACCCCCGACGGGGTGCGGTGGGCCGACGGCACCGTGCGGAGGGTCGACGTGATCCTGTGGTGCACCGGGTTTCGCAGCTCGCTCGACCACCTGGCCCCGCTGCGGCTGCGCGGTCCGGGCGGCGGGATCACGATGACCGGACGCCTGGCGACGCAGGTGGCCGCCGACCCGCGGGTGCACCTGCTCGGCTACGGCCCGTCCGCGAGCACGATCGGCGCCAACCGGGGCGGCCGGGCCGCGGCGAGCGAGTTGATCGCCCACCTCGCCGGTCGCTGACCGGAGGCGCCGCATCCGGCGTGTGGGTCAGCTCAGCAGTGCCACCCCGACGAACCACCCGATCGTCGCCAGGACCACCAGCAGAGTGGTTCCCAGGGCAACCCAGACCCAGGTCGGCCATGGCGCCGGGTCGGCGGACTCCGCCGCGACCGGCACCGCCGCGTCCACGGCCTCCGGCGTCGTTGCGTCCGAGGGAAATTCGGGTCCGATCACCGGCGAGGTCACGGCCTCGAGCGCCGCGACGACCTCGGCCGCGGTGACCTCCGCGGGCCCGGCAGCCCGCACGACGACGCCCGACAGTGCTGCAGGAAGGTCGGGCCGCGCGGCGCTCGGCGGCAGCGGCCGCCCGGGGCCGGTGTGATGCATGCCGGCGAGCAGTTCGCTGAGCACGGCGCCGAGACCGCGAACGTCCTGCCGGGCGGTCGCGTGCGCGGGCACCCCCGGGAACGCGAGGTACGTGATGCCGCCGTCGGTCACGCGCACCCGCCCGGGTTCGTCGACCGCGACGACGCCACCGTCCCGGTGCGCGTCGCGCACCATCCGAGCGAGGGCCGTCACGGACACCGCCGCATCCGACGGCCGGGCCGCCCTGGTCCGGTCGAGGGGCCGGCTCGCCTGCCACTGCGCGACGACCACGGCGCGCCCGTCGACCTCGATCATGTCGAGGATCGGGGTGAGGGCCTCGGACCGCACCCGGGACAGTCGGCCGGTCCGGGCGAAGAAGTCGGCGATGCCCTTCGAGGTGTCACCGCCGCGCAGGTCGGCGACGGTCAGCGCGACGTCGCGGGCCAGCGTCGTGTCGTGGGCGCGCCAGAACTCGGTCTCGGCGCTGCCCCCACACCGTTCGAGCAGCCGGTACCGGCCGGCCGCGAAGACCGAGCCCGGCATCATCTCCCACCCCGGTGGAGCGGTCTCGGCGCCGGGGGCGGGGGGACCGGACTCGACCCGGGCCACCGGCGGCACCGGCATCGGACGCAGCGGCGTCGCCGGGCCCGGCCGCGGACGAGGCGCCGCCGCACGAGGCGGCTTCGTCTCCGGCGACTTGGCAGTCGTCGGCTCGCTCTCGGTCCGCATGTGTCTCCACCCCCATTGTCGTCGGCCGTGTGCGACGCGCGTTCGGGCGGCGCGCCTCGGCTCGGGTCACCACCCCCTATCTTCGCACTGCGAAGTACCGGATGACCCGAACCAGCGGCGTCACACTCGTCACACAGGACTCAGCCGAAGTCGAAGGTCGCCGGGTCCGGTCCGAGCCGCGTGTCGGTGTCCAATGCCGCGATCGCGGTGAGGTCCTCGGCGTCGAGCTCGAAGCCGAACACGTCGAGGTTCTGCCGAATCCGGTACGGCGTCACGGATTTCGGGATCGCAACGGTGCCGGACTGGATGTGCCAGCGCAGCACCACCTGGGCGGCGGTGCGCTGGTGCTTGAGGGCGATGCGGGAGAGCACGGGATCGTCGAGCAGTCCCCTGCCCTGCCCGAGCGGGGACCACGCCTCGGTGACGATGCCGAGCTCGGCGTGCACGGCCCGCAACTCGGTCTGCGCGAAGTAGGGATGCAGCTCGACCTGGTTGAGCACCGGTGCGACACCCGTGTCGTCGATGATCGTCCGCAGCTGCGCGGGCTGGAAGTTCGAGACGCCGATGGACCGGACACGGCCGTCGGCCCGCAGCTCGGTCAGTGCCCGCCAGATGGTGCGGTAGTCGTCACGCATCGGCCGCGGCCAGTGGATCAGGTACAGGTCGAGGTGGTCGAGACCGAGCCGGTCCAGGGAGGCGTCGAACTCGAAGAACACCGCGTCCCGGGTCCACGGCTGCGCGGAGTTGTTCCACAGCTTGGTGGTGACGAACAGTTCGTCGCGCGGCACCCCGGACGCGGCGATCGCCCGCCCGGTGCCGACCTCGTTGCCGTAGACGGCGGCGGTGTCGATGCTCCGGTAGCCGATGCTCAGGGCACTGGTGACCGCGGTGAAGGTGTCGTCGTCGGGCACCTGCCACACGCCGAAACCGATCTGCGGGATGGTGTTGCCGTCGCTGAGGGTGACGTTCGGTATCGGGCTCACGGGTGTCATGCAACCGCCAACCGCTCCCGAACGGTGGTTGTTCCCGCCTCCGGCGTGTCGCGGCGCGATTGAGACAATCTCCTCCATGAGCGCCACCCTGCACGCCGCCGACGTCTCCGCCGCCCGCGGCGAGCGCACCCTGTTCACCGGTCTCGACCTGGTTGTCGCGCCCGGCGACGTGATCGGTCTGGTCGGCGCGAACGGCGCGGGCAAGTCCACCCTGCTCTCGATCCTCGCGGGCGATCACACCGCCGACGTGGTGGGGAGCGTCACACTCAGCCCGCCGGACGCGACGGTCGGGCACCTGGTGCAGGAACCGGAGCGGATCCCCGGCGAAACCGTGGAGGCGTACCTGGGCCGGCGCACCGGGGTCACCGCAGCCGAGGCGGAGATGAACGCCTCCGCCGAGGCCCTGACGGAACCGGGCGGCGACGACCGCTACGCGCACGCTCTCGAGCGGTGGCTCGGGCTCGGCGGCGCAGACCTGCACGAGCGGGCCGGGCAGGTCCTCGACGACCTCGGCCTGACCGTCGGCCTCACCGCCGACATGACGTCCCTGTCCGGTGGGCAGGCCGCCCGCGTCGGGCTGGCGTCGCTGCTGCTGTCCCGATACGACGTCATGCTTCTCGACGAACCCACCAACGACCTCGACCTCGACGGCCTCGAACGCCTGGAACGATTCGTCGCCGAGACCCGTACCGGGATCGTCGTCGTCAGCCACGACCGCGAATTCCTGGCGCGCACCGTCACCGGCATCGTCGAGCTGGACCTGGCCCAGCAGCAGATCGCGGTGTACGACGGCGGCTACGAGTCGTACCTGGCCGAGCGGGCCGTCGCCCGCAGGCACGCGCGGGAACGCTACGAGGAGTTCGCGGACACCAAGGCGGGCCTCGAGGCCCGCGCACAGATGCAGCGCAACTGGCTCGAACACGGCGTCCGGAACGCGCGCCGCAAGGCCAAGGGTGCCGACTCGGACAAGATGGGCCGCAAGGCGCGCGCCGAGTCCACCGAGAAGCAGGCCGCGAAAGCCCGTCAGACACAGCGCCGCATCGAACGGCTCGAGGTGGTCGAGGAGCCACGCAAGGAGTGGGAGCTGCGGATGTCGATCGCCGACGCACCCCGCAGCGGCGCCGTCGTCGCCACCCTGACCGGCGTCGTGGTTCAACGTGAAACCTTCCGGCTCGGCCCGATCAACGCCCAGATCGACTGGGGCGACCGCATTCTCGTCACCGGCCCCAACGGATCCGGCAAGACGACGCTGCTGCGGGTTCTGCTCGGCAAGCTGAGCCCCGACGCGGGGACCGCGAACCTGGGCACGGGAGTCGCCGTCGGAGAAGTGGATCAGGCCCGAGGGCTGTTCGAGGGCGATCAGACCCTCGCGGCCGCGTTCGGCGCCCAGGTGCCCGACTGGCCCGACGCCGAAGTCCGCACCCTGCTCGCCAAGTTCGGCCTCAGGGGCCACCACGTGCTGCGGCCCGCGAACTCCCTCTCCCCCGGTGAACGCACCCGGGCCGCGCTGGCCCTGCTGCAGGCCCGCGGGGTGAACCTCCTCGTCCTCGACGAACCCACCAACCACCTCGACCTGCCCGCGATCGAGCAGCTCGAGCAGGCGATGGACTCCTATCCCGGAACCCTGCTGCTCGTCACCCACGACCGGCGGATGCTCGACACGATGCGCAGCACCCGCCGGTGGCGGATGGACGGCGGCCTGCTCTCGGAGGACTGAGCCCGCGATCGGTGGGTCGTCACCGCAACTCGCTGCGTCGCAACGTCACCCGGTAGGTGTAGTGCTCGGGCAGGAAGTGGCTGACCGAGACCTCGACGACGGACCCGGACGTGTCCGAGTAGACGCGGTCGATCCGCAGCAGCGCGTGGCCCGGCTCGCATCCCAGCGCCTCCGCGACGGTCACCGACGCGGCGGCGACGGTGACCGACTGTGCGGCCTCCGCGA
Organism: Rhodococcus olei; assembly: GCF_039540555.1. Classification (NCBI taxonomy): domain Bacteria; kingdom Bacillati; phylum Actinomycetota; class Actinomycetes; order Mycobacteriales; family Nocardiaceae; genus Rhodococcus; species Rhodococcus olei. The sequence continues at coordinate 117,856 of NZ_BAABFB010000075.1, forward strand.
TCGGCCGACCGAGGTGCGGCTCGACCAACCCGATGATCGTCGACGTGCCGCCGGCCCCGGCCGCCAGCTCCGGCGCCGCGGCGACGTGTGCGGCCACCGCCTCCGGAAGGTGTACCACGGTGTGCACGAAGGGGATGCCGTCGTGCAGCCGGCGGAACTCCACGGTGTGGACGAGGTCGGTGTCGGTGCGCAGCCGGGCGGCGGCGTCGATGTCGACCCGGCGGCGGATCGGTTCGAGCACCTCCATCGTGGTGTCGTGGGAGAGGTTGAGCAGGTCCTCGATCGACCCGTGGTGCCGCAGGTACCGACCGTGCTGCTCGGTCGCGAACGTCCCGCGCCCGGGGACGCGGTACACCCGGCCCTCCGACACGAGGTCGTGGAACGCGCGGCGAATCGTCTGCCGGCTCACCGAGAACCGCTGTTCGAGTTCGAGTTCGGTCGGCAACTGGACGCCGCCCGAGTATCGCCCGGCGTCGATCTCCGCACGCAGCGCGTCCGCGACACGCCGGTAGGCCGGTAGGCCGTCCTTTGCCCTGGTATTCACGATGTCGTCATGATAGCGGCGGCGGCGTGCCCTCGGCCGTCAGATCCCGCCCCGGGCAACCAGTTGCGAGGCGATGACGTTGCGCTGGATCTCGTTGGTGCCCTCACCGACGATCATCAGCGGCGCGTCGCGGAAGTACCGCTCGACGTCGTACTCGGTGGAGTACCCGTAGCCGCCGTGGATGCGGACCGCGTTCAGGGCGATCTCCATCGCGACCTCGGACGCGTACAGCTTGGCCATGCCCGCCTCCATGTCACAGCGGTCGCCCGCGTCGTAGCGTTCCGCCGCATAACGCGTGAGTTGGCGTGCCGCAGTGAGTTTCGTGGCCATGTCCGCGAGGTGATTGCCGACCGACTGGTGCTTCCAGATCGGCTGCCCGAAGGTCTCCCGTTGCTGCGCGTAGGCGAGGGAGTCCTCGAGTGCGGCCGCCGCAACGCCGAGCGCGCGGGACGCGACCTGGATGCGGCCCGTCTCGAGGCCCTTCATCATCTGCCCGAAGCCCGTGCCGGGTTCACCGCCGAGGACCGCGGTCGCCGGGATCCGGTAGTTGTCGAATGCGAGCTCGCAGCTCTCGACACCCTTGTAGCCGAGTTTGGGCAGGTCCCGTGAGACGGTCAGTCCCGGGCCGTGCTCGACGAGCACGATCGAGATCCCCCGGTGCCGTGGCCGCGCGTCCGGGTCGGTCTTGCACAGCAGCGCGATGACACCCGAGCGCCGGGCGTTCGTGATCCAGGTCTTCGCGCCGTTGATGACGAGGTCGTCGCCGTCGCGGCGGGCCACGGTCGTCATCGCCTGCAGGTCCGACCCCCCGCCCGGCTCGGTCAGCGCCATCGTGGCGCGCAGCGCCCCGGTCGCCATGTCCGGCAGGTAGCGCCCCTTCTGCTCGTCGGTTCCGAACAGCGTCAGCAGCTTGGCGACGACGGTGTGGCCGCCCATCGCCCCGGCCAACGACATCCACCCGCGGGCGAGTTCCTCCGTGACCTGCACGTAGCAGGGCATCGACACCGGTGTCCCGCCGAACTCCTCGGGCACCGCGAGACCGTAGATGCCGATCTGCTTCATCTGCTCGATCCACTTCTCGGGGTACTCGTTGGCGTGCTCGACCTCCTGGACGGTCGGCTTGACCTCGCGATCGACGAACTCGCGCACGGTCGTGACCAGGAAGGCCTCCTCGGCGTTCAGGTGGGCGGACATGGCACTCCTCGGGGCAACTCGATTTGTACGGCCAAATGTGTACATATGTCATACACCATCGTGCGGGCCCGGTGCACCGCCCCACGAGACGGCGACGGCCGGCGGACGCCGGACCCCGAGGGTCGTGCATCCGCCGGCCGCGTGTCGCCGACAAGACCGGTCGTGGGCGGTCAGGCCGCGAGCAACGCCTGCCCGAGGTACTCCCCCTCGCGCGCACCGGGCGGGATCGCGAACACCGCCGAGCCGATCGGCGTGGACCACGTGTTGAACAGGTCCGCGTCCGAAAGCCGTTGCTGCACCGGCACGAACTGAGCGACCGGATCCGCCTGGTACGAGACGAAGATCAACCCGGAGTCGGAAACCTCCTCCCCCGACGGTGCCTCGTCGTAGTTGAACGAGCGGCGGTGGAACCGCTGCCCCGGGTCCGCCGACCGCGCGAGCGCGATGTGCGAATTCGGCGCGATCACCGTCAACCCGCCGACACCGCGCGCGGCGAAGTCCGGCTCGTCGTGTTCGGCGTCCCCGGTCAGCGGCGCCCCGTCGGAAAGCCGCCGACCCATGACGATCTCGCGGCCCGGGCGGTCGAGCTCGTCCCAGCCGTCGAGGTCGAGACGGGTCCGGCGGATCACCACGGAGGTGCCACCGGCCAACCAGGACCCGTCGGCGATCCACACCAGGGCGTCGAAGTCGGCGGTCCCGGCGCGCGGGTTGACGGTGCCGTCCACCTGGCCCATCAGGTTGCGCATCGTGGTGCCGTCGGGCTCGCTGCCGCGGGCCCGACGGAATCCGCGCTGCGTCCAGCGCACCGTCGCGGCCGACCGGGCCCCCTTGAGCAGGACCCGCAGCGAGTGCGCGACCGTGACCGGGTCGTCGGCTCCGACCTGCAACAGCAGATCACCGTCGCTCCACCGGGATTCGAGGCGGTCGACACCGAACGGCGGCAGCGGCGCCAGCCACGGCGGCCGTCGGTCGCCGCGCCCGGTGGCCGCGAACACACCCGGCCCGAAACCGACCGTGACGGTCAGCGCGGCCGGCACCGTCGCCAGGTCCGGTTCGGTGTCGGCGAGCGCCGCCCGGCCCGCGGTCAGCCGGGCCGCGTCGTCCGTCCACACCCGCAGCAACCGGACCACCGCGTCCCGGTCGACGCCGGGACGCAGGTCCAGCCCGACGAAGGTGGTGTGCGCGGGCGGCGGCGTCGCGACGCCGGCCTGGTGGGGGCCGTGGAACGGGACCACGGCGACCGGAGCCGCGTCGGCCCGAACGCCCCCGGTCAGCAGGCCGGCGCCCCACCCGGCCGCGGCGCCGCCGACCGCGGCCGCACCGGCGCCGAGCAATCGCCTCCGGCTCAGCTCAGCCACCGTGCGCGCCTTCGTCGTACGACTCCCGGGCACCGGTGAAGTCGCGCACCTGGGAGGTGAACTCGACGTCACCGGCGTCCGCGAATCGGAACGTGAACGGCACCTCGCCGCCGGCCCGGATCGGGGCGGGCAGTTCGAACAGCATCACGTGGTCTCCGCCGGGCTCGAGCGTGTACGACCCGTGCGGCGGCACCGTGATGCCGCCCTGCTTGCGGCGCATGACCGTCGTGCCGCCGCTGTCCGCCATCTCGTGGAGTTCGACGCGCGGCGCGGCCGGGCTGCTCACCTCGGTGAGCAGCAGCTCGACATCGGAGCTGTTGTGCAGGGTGCCGAACATCGCGGTCATCCCGGAATCCGCCGCCTTCACCCACGACTCGTCGAGGGTGATCGCGGTCGCGGCCGAAACCGACCGGGACGGAGCGGTATCCGCGCCGTTCGCGCATCCGGCGACGGCGAGTCCGACGGCCGCAACGACTGCGGCCGCGACGCGGGAACGGGTGAACGTGGTCATGATGCGATCTCCTTCTGCGTGGGTGTCTTCGTCCGGGAACGGGAGACAAGTCCGAGGACCACGTCGACGGCCAGGAAGGCCGCGAGGGACAGGCCGAGCAGCGGCGCGAACAGGGCGACCGGCACCGTGATCACCGCGATCGCGAGGAGGGCCGGCCACGGCAGCGCGCGCAGGGCACCACGCCGCGGCAGCGGCCCGAACCGCACGCCCTCGGCGCGGACCGGGCGGCGCTGCCACCACATCCGGTAGCCGCGCACGATCACGGTGATCAGCGCGACCGCGAGGGCTGCGAGCACCACCTGGTTGGCGAGTCCGAACATCGTCCCCATGTGCAGGGCGATGCCCCAGGTCGTGAGTTTGGCGGCGAGGGGGACGTCGGCGAAGTCCACGCGGTCCACGACCCGCAACGTGTAGCCGTCGACGGCGATCGAGTCACCGCCGGTCTTCGCGGTCTCCTTCACCGTCCACGCCCGGGTGACGGGGGCCGGGATCCCCACCGACAGCTGCCCGGTCAACCCCTGAGCACGGGCCACGTGCAGGACGCCGTCGATCGCGGCGACGTCCACCGGGTCGGCACCGGCCGCCGCGGAGCCGCCGTGCCCGTCGCCGTGCCCGTCGTGCTCGCCCGCGGCGGCGGTCGAGCCGCCTGCCACCGCGGTGTTCAGTGCCGGGGCGTTCCAGCTCATCTCGTTGCGCAGCGACTTGATGTTCGCACCCGCGTGGTCGGACCAGGACAACCCGGTGGCCGAGAGGAACAGCAGGCCCAGCGCCGCCCACGCGCCGACCGCACCGTGCCAGTTCAGCGTCCTGCGGCGCCCCGTGACCGACCGGTCGACGCTCAGCAGGCGCGCCCGCCTCCCGCGATCCCGATCCCGGCGTGCCTTGTTCCACCACAGGAACAGGCCGCCGAGCACGATGACGAACAGCCACGACGCCGCCATCTCGGTGTAGAGGTTGCCGAGGTCGCCGAGGTGCAGGTTCTTGTGCAACGCGGACAACCAGGCCCGCAGCGGCAGATCACCGGAGTCGGTCTCCAGCGCGCCGAGCACCTTTCCGGTGCCGGGGTCGACGAACACGGTGGTCTGCCCGGACGCGACCGTCGGATCGGCGACGACCACGCGGGTGGTGCCGCCCGGTACCGCGGTCTGCAGGGACTGCACCGTCGCCGGGTCGAGGCCCTCGAGCGCGGCCTGCAGCTGGCGGGATTCCGGCAGCGGATCGGTGACGGCCGGCGCCGCGAGGTAGCGCCCGTAAACCAGCTTCTCGAGTGTCGGGGCGAACGCGTAGACGAAGCCCGTCAACGCGGCGATCAGGAGGAAGGGGCCCACGAATACGCCCGCGTAGAAGTGCAGTCGCAGCGCGAGAGCTCGCGGCGGCGCGGTCCGCGGGACGGTTGACGATGCCGGCGGCGAGGTTTCGCGCACGCCGGACTGGTCGGTGATGGTCATGACATCGCTTTCGTCGATCAGACAGGGCGAGGGGCCACGAGGCACCCTCGAGCAGCGGTGATCCCGGCACGGGAACCCGCGAAGGGAGCGCACGACCAAGACGGCACGTCCCCTCCCTCGGTGACTCACCCGGCGGGCGAGCGACGGCAGGCGCGGATTCCACCGGCACGACGGCAGGCGAGTGCGGCGTGCCGGATTCACCGAAACGGGATGTGGGGGACGCGAACCGGGGGCCGGTGCGCGTGAGATGAACCGATCAGACGAGAACGGGCGGACCACGCCGCGGCTCGGCGCCACGGCACACGGGTGCCGTCACCGGGTGTACGTCGGTTACGGGCAACCAGACTCGGGGCCGCTCGACGACGGGCGGTGTCGCGAGCAGTGCGGCGACGACGGCGCGCAGGGCGGCCTCGGTGCGTGGACCGACACGTTCGGCCGCGGCGATCAGCGCGGCGCACACGATGAGGGCCAGCGCGTGGGCGCCGAGCATCGGCGCCCACGCGGCGAGCGGACCGACCGCGGCGACCGCCGCGTGATGGCCGTGTCCGACCGCGAGTGCGAGGTGGGCGGCGAGCTGCCCGACCGCGAGCACCGGGACGAGCGCGATCACACCCCGGCGCAACACCGGTACCGCCGTCGTCAGACTCGCGAGAACCGTCGCGACACCGGCGAGCAGCAGCAGCGACGAACTGGTCGGCAGGCCGCCACCGGCGGCGCCGTGCGCGGCGATCGCGACCGTGACGGTGCTCGCGCCGACGGATGCGGAGCGCACGCGGCGAGAGAGCTTCTCTCCGGGTGCGGCGCGCATGCCCGAACGGTACTACGGGTGGTCGTACCGTCCGACGAGCACCCTCCGAGGTGGGGACGACTTGACTCATCGTTGGGTTTTCACAACACTTTGTTGCATGAGCCCGGTACGACGCGGGGAATCCCGCCCGATCTTCAACCGCATCGGGGTGCTGCGGGCCGAACGGTCACTGAGCCGGGTGCGGTTGGCCGAGCTGATCGAGGTCAACCCGCAGACGGTCGGCGCGCTCGAACGCGGCGACCACTACCCGAGCCTGGACCTCGCGATGCGGATCTGCGAGGTGTTCGGGCTGCCGATCGAGGCGGTGTTCTCCCGCACCGAGTTCGGGCCGCTGTCCACCGAGCTGTACCGCCGCGAACCACGACAGGAGGGCGACGAACGTGGCTGAGACGACCATCATCGAGCGCTACCAGGCCCGCCGCACCCGGAGATTTCTCGCCCACTCCGAGAAATGGGGGCGGATGCTGCCGGGCTGGCGCAGCCGTCGCCGCCGCCGGGCCCTGGTGCTGGCGCTCGGCGCGACGTTCGTGTTCATGCTCGGGGTCGGGGTGCTGTGCCACTTCTTCGACCGGGCGCCGATCCTGTGGCTGCCGGCCTGCCTGCTGTTCTTCCCGATCTGGACGTCGCTGCAGATCGTCTCCGGCCGCCTCGGCGACGCCCCGACGACCACCCTGGACGAGTGGGAGGTGCAACAGCAGAACGCCGCCCGGTCCGCGGGCCTGACGATCACGCAGTTCCTGGTGATGATCCCGGTGTTCTACCTGATCGTCGGAAGTGTCCTCGCCGACGGCGACGGCGCGCGGATCGCCTACGCCGGCGGGCTGCTGACCCTGACCACGCTGATGATCGGCGGCTGCTCGCCCGCCATGATCCTGGCCTGGACGCGACCCGATCCCGACCCCGAGGACCACGCCGAGGAGGCCGCGTGAACACACCGACCCTGACCATCGACCGGATCCGCAAACGCTACGGCGACGTCACAGCGCTCGACGACCTGAGCTTCGACGTCCGCCCGGGCGAGATCTTCGGCTTCGTCGGCAGCAATGGCGCAGGCAAGACCACCACGATGCGCATCGTGCTCGGTTACCGAACTGTTCCGAGAGGTGGTGTCCGGACGAGCACCGTGACCGAGCCCCACGCCCTAGCCCGGCACGCGCGATCGCCCTCGTCGCCGGGCGTGAGTTCAACGCCCAGGTCCACAAGCGCAGCTTCGTGATCAGCAATCTGATCGTGCTGCTCGCGATCGTCGGTGCGGTGGTCGGCTACTCGATCTTCTCCGCTCACGCCGACGCGGACGGCTGGACGGCCGCCGGACTGACTCCGACATTCGAACCCCGCTCCGGGCGCGAGCTGTCCGCCGCCGCCCGCCGGCTCCCGGGTGCTGCCACCGCGATCCCAGGCACGGCGTGAGGTGCACCAGTCGGCCAGTCACCGCATCGACAGCGGCCGCCGATCGTGAGTAGTCAGCACTTCTACGTGGCAGCCCTGGCCACCAGACTCGTCGCGCACCTCAGGCGCCTCACGGTCGAGACCGACGAGCTCGCCGCCGAGACCACCTCGCGGACCACCGCGCTGGCGCCGTCCTTGCTGGCCATCTGCGGATGCGGACCCCTGACAGCGGCCAAGTTGATCGGCGAGACCGCCGGCGCCGACCGGTTCCGCTCCAAGGACTCCTTCGCCCGCCACAACGGGACCGCACCGTTGCCGGTGTAGTCGTCGAACCACGCCCGACATCGTCTCTCGCGCACCGGGAACCGCAACATCAACGCCGCCATTCACCGTATCGTGCTCACCCAGGCCCGGTGACATCCCGAGGCACCAGCACTGCTGTCACGGCGCAAAGCCAACGGAGACGGCGGCATGGAAGCGCTGCGCATTCTCAAACGTCGGCTCTCCGACGTCGTCTACCGCGCCATGATCGCAGACCAGTCATCAGCCGCCGTTCCTACCGCTGCTTGACAGAGGAGCTAGGGACAGTCCCGGATTGGCCGGCCGATCGGGACCTTCCCATCGGTCAGCGTTCGGTCACAGGCACAAGCCTTTCAGGGGCCCGGTCATCTCGAAACCGACAGTGCCGCAACTTGGTCGGCGAAACTTCTGGTCGTCGGTCAAGAATGACTGAGCTTCGCGGCGGCTTCCCTGATCTCACGGATGAGGCGGTCTCGTTCGGCTTTGTTCACATTCGGTTGCAGCGGCCCGAGCTGGAGATCATAGACAGCGCGGTTGGTGTGATCGAAAATCGGCGCGCTCAGGTAGCTGACAGGTAATGGTTCGTCCTCGTCGAGAACACCGGATTCGTATGGTGGGCCGCCGAGTTCGCCGAGGAGATCGAGTGCTCTATTTCCCAAGGAGTCGCGTCGTGGGTGTTCGGCGAGTAGACCGACTACCTCACCTATCAAGCTGAGCACCAGCGGGTCGGTATGCCCCAGCTCGTAGACCACGACTCCGGCTTCCCGGGCCTGAGCCAGCGCCGCCTCGAACGACTCTCTTGTCTCAATCGGCGCGGTGCTGAGCCACGCCCGCTGCTGTGCCGCGGGACGGTGGGCGATCACAGATGTCCCCATCGGCGCACGCAGAGGTAGCCGCATGCCCACGCGCACGGCCGTGGCCAGGTCGTCCTCACCACGCGCGATGCCGACGAACGTAGCGTCTGTCACCCCGATAAGGGCAAGCGCGACACCGCATCCCGCCCGCTCCGCCAGCGTATCGAGCGCTCGGCCATAGTTGAGTACCGGATACTTGTCGCGGATCGCCTCGGTCACACCGATGAGACCCGACCCGAGCACATACCGGCGATCGGCCTGTCTGCTCACCCACCCCGCTCGCTCAAGCGACGTCAGGATCAGTGTCGTGGTCGACCGGCTGAGTTCGAGCTCCTCAGTAATCTCCTTGATCGTGATCGACGCTGACCTGCCGGCTAGCAGTTCAACGATCGCAACTACTCGATCGGTTGGTGGGGACCCGCCTCGATCGACTTCGTTTGGGGTATTGCCCTCAGTCATCGTCACCTCTAGCATTCCTCGACGCCTAATACCAGATACATCGCAACTAATATTAGACATGGTTGCACCCTGGTTGTGGTTGGCATCACTTCGATGCTGGGGCTGCGTGCAGGTCACCCAGACGCTGTCACACACCCCGACCGAACTGAAGGAGCGTGAAGAACCCACATGCCTGTTCCCCACCGAATCCACCAGCGCAGCGTGCGGCGCTCGATCGCGCGAATCGGATCCCTCGCTTGCGCGGTCACTCTGGTCACGGCCGCCGCTGGAACTGCGACGGCCACCGCGCAACCAAGTGTGCCGAAGGCCGAAAATCCCCTGGCCAGTACAGACATCATCGCGGTGATGAAGGAGGCTGAGAGCCTTATCGACACCCAAGTCGTTGGCGAAGCAAAACAGCAAGCTCGGCAGTACCTTGTCGGGACGCCCGCGGCAACTACCTACTCAGGCAAGGAGAAGAACCTCTCGGATCTCCCGCGCTACGTCGATGAGATGTCTCTCGCGCAGTGCATCCAGGTCGTCAACAGCGACCCTGACCGGCCACGGATCTCATCTACCGCAATGTTCGGAGCGCGGTACGCTCAGGACAATCCGGACACCGCCTACCGTGGCGCGGCACTCGCTGGCGATTCTGCGTACAAGATCCACGGAAAGCGAAACACCACAACGTACCTCGCCTTTCAGCTGGTCGACGGCATCTACGGCGAAAACGGGCAGACTCCAGCATCACTCGCGGTGATCGATGGGACGCAACTTGACGTGTCGCCGGACGGTACGTTCGACATCACGTTGGATGCGAGCCCGGCAGAAGGGCGGCGCAACCACATTCAACTCCCGGCCGACTCCCGCAAGCTCAAGCTCATTGTTCGCGACACGTACACCGACTGGAACGCCGTGCCGGCCGAGCTCACCATCGACCGCATCTCGGGCCCACCCAAGCAGCCCGAAGCCAGCAAGCAGGACAAGGCCCGTCGGTGCGCGGATCTGATCAGGGCAGCGACCCCATACTGGGACGGCTTCATGCAGCGCTTCCATGCGCCAGTGCCGGCGAACACCCTCCTTCCGATCCGCCCCAGCACGCCGGGAGGCCTCACTGGACAGACATCGACGGTCGGCCGGTTCGATCTCCGACCTGACCAGGCGTTGGTCCTGACCGTGGACCCGCATGGAGCCGAGTACATGGGATTCCAAACCGGAAGCGACTGGTACATGTCAATCAACTACGCGAATCACACCTCAAGCCTCAACAACAAGCAGGCTCGGCCGAATCCAGATGGGTCGATCACGTATGTGCTCTCGGCGTCGGACCCGGGCGTTGCCAACTGGATCGACACGGCCAACCACCCAACCGGGCTGACCCAGATCCGCTGGCACGGGCTTCCTCAGCCGATCCCCGCCGGGTACCAGCCGACGGCGCGGGTCGTGAACCTGTCCGAACTGTCCAGCGCACTGCCCGCAGACACCCCGACCACGACCGACCGGGCGGCGCAGATTGCAGAGCGCCAATCCCAGGTCAGGGCACGGTTTGACGGCATCCCCCCGCGGCTTGTCCCGTTCGACCTCGCGACGTTCGAACCCCTGCCCTGACTCCACCTTTCCAGGACTGTTCGAGTGTTGGGAACCCTGGACCGCATCACGTGTGCGCGTCGCAACGTTGTGTGCCTCAACGGCGGCAGGGCATCGCCCCGATGCCCTGCCGGGCGACCGCAGCCCGGCCGGCCCACAACATCCGAATGGGGCCGGCCGGCCGGGCCTGTTGTCCGGGGTCTTCGCTCGCGCCGTGTAGGGAGGGTCGGCCCAATACGAACTGCCTCAGCGAACCGCGCCACTGTCACAAATGCTTAGTGATTCGAGCACCCTCTCAGATGGCAGTTAATGCGGTCGCCGCTGCGCACGCACCGGACATCACACGTTGCGCACGCAGTCGGCGGGCGCTGTGCTCGAGGCACGCGCAGCGGCCAAGATCACGGCGGGCGGCGGGAATCTGCCGCAGCAGCAGCCTCGTTCGGCACAGGAGTCACCCTCCACCGTGACCTTCTCACCCACGATCCGTGGTGTCAGTCCCCCGCAGAGCATTACCCGAAAACATGTCGACCGTGCCGCGGAACCGAGGTTCACGGGCTCGATCCAAACCACGATCGGTGGCACCTGATGCTGACAGACAGGGGCACCTGTCCCCTTCTGTCTGAGCCGCCGACCCCGATGTCGGCACGAGTAGCCCACTGCCTGTTCTGAGCCCCCGGTGACGCGAGGGAGTATGCAGCGGCCGGGATGTGGTGGGCCGTGACAGTGGAACAGTGACCCGTTCGAGGACACGACACCGAATCGCCGCTGCTTGACCCGGTTTTGGAACGTTCGGCTCGACTACCACCCCAGGGAGACTCGACTGTATTAATACATCTGTGCAACAACAGGTTTAGCTGCTACGTAGCCGAAAGCTGCTCTCGACCCTGCGTCCCCTGCAGCTGCTGCGGGGGGCAAGATCATCGGCATCGGCATCGGCACCGTCGGGTTGCTGCAGCTGACCGCGTACGGGATCGCCGGAGTCACCGCCGGCGTCGTGACCGGGGTGCTCACGGTCACCGGGACCGCACTCCGGTGTTCGCCGGCACCGTCGGCTGGTTCGTCCTCGGTTTCGCGTTCTTCGCGGTGCTGTACGCGGCCGCCGGCTCGATGGTGTCCCGGCAGGAGGACGTCAACTCGACCGCGATGCCGCTGATGCTGCTGATCATGGCGATGTTCTTCACCGCCTTTTCCGCGGTCGGCAACCCGGACGGCACGGTGAGCAACGTGCTCAGCTGGATCCCGCCCTTCTCCGCGATCCTGATGCCGCTGCGGATCGCCGCCGGCGTCGCCGGCCCCGGACAGGTGCTCGCCACCATCGCGATCATGCTGGCCGCCACCGTCGCCGCCTCGCTGGTCGCGGCGAAGATCTACCAGCGGTCGATCCTGCGGGTCGGCAAGACGGTCACCTGGAAGGAGGCACTGGGCAGATAGGGTCGGCACATGGCCGCGCGACTGTCCGCCCACGACGTTCTCGACCTGGTGCTCGATGCCGGCAGCTACCGGAGCTGGGACACCGCACCGATCCCGGTGGACGCCGATCCCGCCTACCGCGCGGACCTCGCCGCCGCCCGCGCCAGGACCGGGCTCGACGAGTCCGTCGTCACCGGGGAGGGCACCGTGCGCGGGCGGCGCGTCGCGGTGATCGCCTGCGAGTTCGGATTCCTCGCCGGGTCGATCGGCGTGGCCGCCGCCGAACGCATCGTCAGCGCCGTCGAACGCGCGACCGCACAGCGGCTGCCGCTGCTGGCCTCCCCCACCTCGGGCGGCACCCGGATGCAGGAGGGCACCCTCGCGTTCGTGCAGATGGTCAAGATCGCGGCCGCGATCACCGTGCACAAGGCGGCCGGCCTGCCGTACCTGGTGTACCTGCGCCACCCGACCACCGGGGGCGTGTTCGCGTCCTGGGGGTCACTCGGACACGTCACGGTCGCGGAGCCGGGCGCGCTCGTCGGGTTCCTCGGGCCGCGCGTCTACCAGGCGCTGTACGGCGAGAAGTTCCCCGAGGGCGTGCAGACATCGGAGAACCTGTACGCCAACGGCGTCATCGACGGGGTCGTGGAACCGAAGTGGTTGCGCCACCTCGTTCCCCGCGCGCTGCGGGTCCTGACCGGCGAGGCCGACGAGTTCGTCGACGCGAACCCCGAACCCGCGGACATCCCGGACGTCCCGGCCTGGCAGTCGGTGATGTTGTCCCGGCGCGCGGACCGTCCCGGCATCCGGCAGCTGTTGCGGTACGCCGCGACCGAACAGGTGCCGCTGTCGGGCACCGGGCAGGGCGAGGCCGACAAGACGGTGCTGGTGTCGCTGGCCCGTTTCCGGGGCCAGCCGTGCGTGCTGTTCGGGCAGGACCGCAGCGGCCAGTCCCCGGAGACCACGATGGGTCCCGGTGCGCTGCGGGAGGCACGCCGGGCGATGAAGCTCGCGGAGGAACTGCGCATCCCGCTGGTGTCGGTGATCGACACGCTCGGTGCGTCGCTGTCGAAGGAGGCCGAGGAACGCGGTCTGGCACCAGAGATCGCCCGGTGCCTGGCCGATCTCGTCACCCTCGACACCCCCACCGTGTCCGTGCTGCTCGGACAGGGCACCGGCGGCGGCGCGCTGGCGCTGCTGCCCGCCGACCGGGTGCTGGCCGCGCAGAACGGCTGGCTGGCCCCGCTGCCGCCGGAGGGCGCCAGCGCGATCGTGCACCGTGACACCACCCACGCCCCGAGAATGGCCGAAGCGCAGGGGATCCGGTCACTGGACCTGCTGCGCGACGGTGTGATCGACGCGATCATCCCCGAACTCCCGGACGCCGCCGACGAGCCCATCGGGTTCTCCAAACGCGTCGGCGAGGCGATCGCCCGCGAACTCGTCGCACTCGCATCGGTTCCCGCCGACCGGCGTGCCACGACCCGCGCCGGCCGCTACCGCACCCTCGGCCTGCCGCGATGACCGCGGACCCGTGCGACCACGACTCGGCGGCCCTGGCGCGCTTCGAGTTGTTCCTCCTCGCGGCGGTCGCGACGGTCCTGATCACACGGGCCTACCTCGCCGCGACCGGCTATCCCCAGATCGGCGGCGGAGCGCTGCACGTCGCGCACGTGCTGTGGGGCGGGCTGCTGATGGCGGTGGCACTGGTGGCGGTCGAGATCGCCTACGGCACACGGGTCCGGATGCTGTCCGCCCTCGCCGGCGGCATCGGCTTCGGCCTGTTCGTCGACGAGATCGGCAAGTTCGTCACCGCCGACGTCGACTACTTCTTCCAACCCGCGATCGCGATGATCTACGTGGTGTTCGTGCTCTTCTACCTGGTAGCGCGCGAGGCGGTCACCCGGGCCGGACTACCCGACCGGCGACGGCTGGCGATCGGGGCCGGCGCGGTCACGGACCTCGCGTTCGGGCGTCTGGACGACGTCCGGCGCCGGGCGGTGCTCGCGGTGCTCGACGGGGTCGGCGATCCGGGACTGCACCCGACGGCCGCGTCCCTGCGGGACGCCCTCCTCACGCAGTCGGTGCCGCCGCGCGATCTCGGTTCCCGGGTGACGCGGGTGCGCGGGTCCGTCGCCCGGCGTGCCGATGCGGTGCTTGGCCATCGGGTGATGCGACGCATCGTGCTGACTCTGTTCGTGGTCCAGGCGTTGCTGACCATCGCGGCGGTGGTCACCGCGCTGGTCTCCGACAACGACAGCGCGGTCGACGACCTGTCCGACACCCTCGTCCAGGTGTCGAGCACGGTCTCCGGCGCGCTGGCCGTCCTCGGCGTGTGGTTCCTGTGGCGTGGCCCCTACCGCCGGGCACTGCGCCTGCTGCGGGCCTCGATCGTCGTCGATCTCCTCGTGACACAGGTCTTCCTGTTCGCGCAGGAACAGTGGGACGCCCTGGCGGGATTCGTGGTCTCGCTGCTGATGCTCGGCTGCCTGCGACTCGCGATCCGGGCCGAGGAGGGCGACGCCCCGGCGGTCGAGGTCGCGCCGCCCGACGCCCTCGAACGGCACTGAGCGCACTCGACTCTCGGCGCGACGGAGTCGAGCAGCACGCACGTCGCCGACCCCGCTGCACGGCGCGCGACCGGATGCGGCCTCGATCGAATTGTCGGAATCGACCGTTATGCTCTGCCACCGATGTCAACTAGAGCCGACGGCAGCAGCCGTCCATTCCAGGTACACCTCGGCGGGATCATCGAGTTGCTCAGCGCGAGCATCTACACCGGGCCGCAGGTTTTCATCCGTGAGCTCCTGCAGAACGGGTGCGATGCGATCTCGGCCCGACGCGAGCACGAGCCGGGCCACGTCGGCACCATCAGGGTGCTGCCCGCGGACGGGGCCGGGTCCGTGTTCGCGGTCGAGGACGACGGGATCGGCCTGACCGCGGCCGAGGTCGGTGACCTGCTCGCGACGGTCGGCCGCTCCTCCAAGCGCGACATCCTCGACCTGCCCCGCACCGACCGCCTGGGCCGGTTCGGGATCGGCCTGCTCAGCTGCTTCATGGTGAGCGACGAGATTCGGGTTCGATCCCGGTCGGCCACCGGCGCACCCGCGGTCGAATGGATCGGACGCATCGACGGCACCTTCACGGTGACCGAACTCGCCGGCACCGTCACGGCGACGGAGCCCGCCGGCGACCGGCCGGTCGGAACCCGGGTCGAGCTGATCCCCCGCCAGGCCGCCGCCGGACTCGTCTCGCCCGCGGGGGTGCGCGAGCTGGCCGACCGATTCGGCCGGCACCTGCCGGTGCGGGTGACCGTCGCCGGCGAGACGGTGACCCGGGCGGCACCGTTCCTCGAGCGGACGCCGGTCCCGTCGCCCGAGCTGCGCGAGCTGGGCCGGGACGTCGTCGGCGCCGAACCGTTCGCGACGATCCCGTTGCACGTGCCGTCGACCGGCACCCGGGGCACCGCCTTCGTGCTGCCGTTCCCGCTCTCCCCCGGCCAGCGCCAGTCGAGCCGTGTCTACCTGGGTGGGATGCTGCTGTCCGAACGCACGGACGACCTGCTGCCGGACTGGGCGTTCTTCGTTCGGGCCGTGGTGGACACCACCGGGCTGCACCCGACCGCCTCCCGGGAGGCCCTGATCGAGGACGACGCGCTCGAGTCGACCCGCGCGGAGCTGGGCGCGGCGGTTCGCCGCTGGGTCATCGGGCTGGCCGCTCAGACCCCGCACCGGCTGGCCGCGTTCCTGTCCGTGCACCACCTCGCCCTGCGGGCGCTCGTCGTCCACGACGACGAACTGGCCCGCTTCATCGTCCCCCATCTGCCGATCGAGACCACCGAGGGTCCGACGACCTTCGGTGAGGCCGCGCGCCGCGGCGTCGTGCGGTACACCCGAACCGTCGACGAGTTCCGGCAGTTGGCCGGCATCGCCCGCCCCGGCGCGCCGATCGTCAACGGCGGCTACGTCTACGACGCGGAGATCGCGGGCCGGCTACCGGAATTCGTGCCCGGCGCCGAGGTCGAGATCGTCACCGTCGCCGACGAGATCGACCACCTGGACGTGCCGCCGCTGGCCGAGCGGGCCGCCTCGCGCCGACTGCAGGAGCGCGCCGACGCGGCGCTGACGGACCTCGACTGCGCGACGGCGGTACGGGCATTCGAGCCGGAGAGCGTCCCGGCCCTGTACGTCGCCGACGAGGCGGTGCTCCGGAGCCTGCGCCGCGAGCAGGCGAGCGAGGCCGGAGGGTTCTGGGCCGACGTCCTCGGCCGCGCGGACGAGGCGGCCGCGGCCCACGGCACGGACACCGCGGGCCGGCTGGCCCTGAACTGGCGAAATCGGCTGGTGCACACCCTCGCCACGATCGACGACGAGGCCGTGCTGTCGCGGACGGTGCGGGTCCTCTACGTCCAGGCGCTCCTCGCCGGGCACCGGCCGCTGCGGGCGGCCGACCGCACGGCCCTGACCGACGCCATGACCGACATGGTTCACCTGTCCGTCGGTCTCGACGCACCCGTCACCACCGACTCCGAACTCCGACACCCCGCCCCCACCCACAAGGACGACCATGCCGAGTGAGACCACTGTCGCCGCATTGATCGGCGAGATCGACGCGACGCCGTACGGACCGGCCGAACGCGAACTCATCGAACGGGCGATCACCCTCGCCGAGGACACCGGCGACGACGCCGCCGCCTACGCGGTCCGGATGCGTTTGATCCAGTCCGCCTCCCTGACCGGGGACACGGACGCGCTGCTCACCGCGTTCGCGTGGTGCGTCGGACGGAACGCCGCCGATCCGGCCACCTTCCCCACCCAGATCGACGACCACGACCTGCTGTGGTTCCACAAGTGGGTCGCCGACGCGCTCGCCTCCAACCCGGTGTTCCCGCGGGCGACGATCGCCGAGTCGATCGAACAGATGGAGACCGCGTACCGCCAGGCCGGCGTCGGCCTGTCCGGGGTGGTGCAGACCCGGTTCTGGCAGGCGTTCGAGGAGGGCCGGATCGACCAGGCCGCCCGTCACCTCGAGGAGCTGGGCAGGACCCCGCGCGACGAGTACAGCCACTGTGAGGCGTGCGTGCGGTCCGAGGAAGCCCGATTCCGGCTCGCCACCGGGGATCTGGAGGCGGGGATCGCCCTCGTCCAGGAGATGCTCGACCAGGATCTGGAGTGCGCCGAGGAACCGGAACGGGCGATGGCCCACACGCTGGTACCACTGCTTCGGGTGGACCGTCCCGGGGACGCCGAGCGGATGCACGTGCGCGGCTACCGGCTCGCTCGCGGGAGCGCCGCCAAACTCGACATGGTCGGGCTGCACCTGATCTTCCTGTCCGTCACGGGCAACCACCAGCGGGCGCTCGAGCTGCTCGAGCGGCACATCGGCTGGCTGGCACACGACAACCTGAACGCGACCGCACACCTCGACGCACTGACCGCCTTCGCGGTGACGTGCACGGCGGCCGGGACGGCGGGGCTCGGTCACGAGCACGTCCGCGGCGCCGAGGGCGCACCGCTGCACCGATTCCTCGGTACCCGCCCGGACCGGTGGACCGTCGACGCGCTGGCGCAGGCCTGTTGGCGCGCCGCCGACGAGCTCGCGGCCCGCTTCGACGAGCGCAACGGCACCACCTGTCGCAGCGAAAGGGTTTCCGCTGCAAGAGTTCTCGCCGACCGACGCTGGGACCTGCCGATCGGCGTCGCACACCGCGTGCCGGCACCCCCGGTCGCCGTGGACCCGGCCGCGGCCGCGGCGTTCGTCGACGAGGTGGAGGACGCGCGGACACTCGCCGAGCGGGTCGACACGATCCGTGGCACCGAGGACGCGGACGCGGCACTGACCTGGGTCGAGGCCGAACTGGTCGCAGCGAGGGCGCCCGGCCGCCGCGCGGTGTTGCTGCGATTGCGGGCCCAGCTGCTGGCCGGCGGCGGCCGGGTCGAGGAGGCCCTGACGACCGTCGACGAAGCGCTCGACCTGGCGGTCGCGCACACGGCACGATCGCTCACCACGTCACTGGCCGCCCTGAGCGCCCACATCTGCGACGACCTCGGCCGGCTCGACGAGGCGGCCGGACGACTGAGGCTGGCGACCCGGGAAGCGGAACTGGGCGGCGCCGAATCGACCGTCCTCCGTTACCGGCTCGGCGTCGTGCTGGTCCGGTCCGGGCGCCCGGACGAGGCCGTGGACGAGCTCGTCACGGTCGCCGAGACCGAGGAGGCGCAGGACGCGACGGCCGCGGACCGCGCCCTGACCCTGTTGTGGCTCGGCTGCGCGAGACGCGACGCGGGCGAGCCGGGAGCGGCGTACGCGGCGTGGACCGAGGGTCGGGAACTCGCCCGGGCCGGCGAGAGCCACGACGTCGCCACGCGGATCGGCCGGGAACTCGGGCAGATGATGATGCGCTTCGACGACGACGAGGCCGTCGAGGTCCTCGACGAGGCGGTCGAGGACGCCCGGCGGCTCACCGATCGACCCGACATGCTCGCCGACGTCCTGCACACGCGTGGACGGGCCCGGTGCCAGTTCGGCGACGCGGGCGGGCTGGACGACCTGCGGGCCGCAGCCGAACACACCGACCCGTGGACCCGTGCGGACATCCGGGACTCGACCGCCCGCGCCTTGGCCGAACTGGGCCGGTTCGACGAGGCGGTACAGGTCGGGCTCGCCGCGTCCGACGCCTACGCCGCCGCCGAGGACGTCGTCGGTTCCGGCAGCACCCTGATCGTCGTCGCGCAGGCGTTGCTGGCGACCGACCGCCACGAGGAAGCCCTGGGCATTCTCGCCGACGCCGCGCCGCGCGTGTCGGAGGTGCCGCAGCTCGCGGCCCGGGTGGCGCTGATGGAAGGCGACGCCAACGAGGCCCTCGGCAGGCACGACGCCGCAGCTGCGGCGCGGGCACGCGTCGACAGGTGACCGAGCCGACCGGGGCAGGCCGTCACGGGCCCTGCCCCGGTCGGGATCCGATCACCCAGATCCGTTGGAGCGGAAGGCTGTCGAAGAAAATGCATGCCAGGTGTGGCTGGACGTGCCCGAGGAGAACGAGGGCGGTCGGCGCATGCACGAGCGGCACGGCTTCACGGTCGTCGCCGCGGTGCCCTTGGCGACCGATGTGCGCGAGATCGGGTTCTGGGTGATGACGCGACCGACCGCGGATCGTTGACCGGCCCTAGCTTCCCCCGGCCGCGACGGCGGGCACGATCACCGCGGCGATGACGGCCGCGTTGACCGCCTCGACGGCGTGCCGGACCGCGATGCCGGTCCACTCGCCCTCGGCGATCTGCTTGGCGCGCTTGCGAATCGCCTTCTTACCCGCATCGGGGAACACCTTCGGCGTCGCGTCGACCGCGGACAGCAGCGACACCAGGGCCGCCGTCCGCGGCTCCGGGGTCTCGCCGTCGACGAGGGCCGCCCACAGCTTCTCGCGCACCACCCGCTCGTGGGTCGCGTCCACCGCCGGCCACGTCTTCGTCGGGAAGATTCCGAGCACCTTGCCCTTCGCCTCGTGCACCCACCCGCGGTCCACGACGCGTCCGAGCACCGCCTCCTTCAACCCGTGACCGAGCTTCTCGATCGCCCGCTCCGGCTTCATCGGCTTCGACCCGCGCAGCTGCGCGACGGCGTGCGCCAGGATCGGGTCCAGTGGCGCGGTGCGATTGGTCAACAGCAGGCGGCCCTTCTTCACGTCCCCGTCACCGGTCGCGGGTTCGACGATCCCGTCCATCGCGAGATCCAGCAGTACCGCGCCGGACAACACCCGCGGCAGCGACGCGGCGTCCACCACGGGCTTGCCGGTGTCGTCGTCGAGCAGGAGCAGCAGCAGATCCTCGGCGAGCAGCGTCATGGCTCCCACGGTACGGCCAACCCCGCCCACGAAACCACGCAGCACGTCCGGCCGCTCACCGACGATTCACCACCGCCCGGCGCATCGCCCGGCAGGGCCCGCCTTCGCGGCCTGCGAACCCGGGCAGATCCCTTAGGGTGTAGTGCGCATCACAGCAGCGGGGGCACAGGGCACGAGAGGACACGAGTCGATGAGTTCAGCCGAGCACCGCAGCGGCGCCTACGCCGAGGCGTTCAGCGAGAGCATCGAGCACCCGGAACGGTTCTGGCTGAAGGCCGCCGAGGCCGTCGACTGGGTCGACGCCCCGACCAGGGCCCTCGACGACTCCGCGGCGCCGATGTACCGCTGGTTCCCCGACGCCCGGGTCAACACCTGTTTCAACGCTCTCGACCGGCACGTCGCCGCCGGCCGCGGCGACCAGGCCGCGTTGATCCACGACTCGGCGATGACCGGCGTCACCCGCACGTACACGTACGCCGAACTGCTCGACCAGGTGTCCCGGTTCGCCGGTGTCCTCGCCGCGCAGGGCATCACCGCCGGCGACCGCGTCGTCGTCTACATGCCGATGATCCCCGAGGCCGCGATCGCGATGCTCGCGTGCGCCCGGATCGGTGCCGTGCACTCGGTCGTGTTCGGCGGGTTCGCCGCCGCCGAGCTCGCCGCCCGGATCGACGACGCCGAGCCGACGGCGCTGATCACCGCGTCCGGTGGGCTCGAGCCCGGTCGCACCATCGAGTACCTGCCGATCGTCGAGCGGGCCCTCGGCCTGACCGACCGGGCGCCGGCGACGATCGTCGTCAAGGACCGCGCGCAGATACCCGGCAGCGCCGCCGACCACGACGGCTGGCTGGACTGGGACGCCGCGATCGCCGACGCCACCCCCGCCGACTGCGTCCCGGTCGCCGCGACCGACCCGCTCTACATCCTGTACACCTCCGGCACCACGGGTAAGCCCAAGGGCGTCGTCCGCGACAACGGCGGCCACGCGGTCGCACTGGCGTGGTCGATGCGCAACATCTACGACATCGGCGCCGGCCAGGTGATGTGGACGGCCTCCGACGTCGGCTGGGTCGTCGGCCACTCCTACATCGTGTACGGGCCGCTGCTGGTCGGTGCGACGACGGTCATGTACGAGGGCAAGCCGGTCGGCACCCCCGATGCGGGCGCGTTCTGGCGGATCGTCGCACAGCACGGGGTGCGGGCGCTGTTCACCGCTCCCACCGCGATCCGGGCGATCCGCAAGGAGGACCCCGACGCCGTCGAACTCGCCAAGTACGACATCTCGACGCTGACGACGCTGTTCGCGGCCGGCGAGCGCCTCGACCCCGACACCTACGAGTGGGCGTCCACCAAGCTGGGTGTCCCGGTGATCGACCACTGGTGGCAGACCGAGACCGGCTGGGCGATCTGCGCGAACCTGCGCGGACTCGAACCGATGCCGATCAAGGCGGGCTCCCCCACCGTCTCCGTACCGGGCTACCTGGTGCAGGTCGTGGACGCCGAAGGCACCGAGGTCGAGGCCGGCGCCGAGGGCAACATCGTCATCAGGCTGCCGCTGCCGCCCGGCACCCTGGCCGGGCTGTGGCGCGACGAGCAGCGCTACGTCAAGTCGTACCTGTCGACGTTCCCCGGCCACTACCTGACCGGCGACTCCGGCTACATCGACGCCGACGGCTACGTCTTCGTCCTCGGCCGCAGCGACGACGTGATCAACGTCGCCGGGCACCGGCTGTCGACCGGCGCGATGGAGGCCGTCGTGGCCCGGCACGCGGCGGTCGCCGAGTGCGCGGTCGTCGGCATCAGGGACGAACTCAAGGGCCAGCGCCCCAGCGGGTACGTGGTGCTCAAGGCCGGCGCCGACATCGACCACGAGGTGCTCCGCACCGAACTGGTGGCGATGGTCCGCGACCAGATCGGCGCGGTCGCCACGTTCCGGGACGTGACGGTGGTCCAGGCCCTGCCGAAGACCCGCTCCGGCAAGATCCTCCGCAAGACGATGCGCCAGATCGCCGACCACGAGGACTACACGGTGCCGTCGACGATCGAGGACCCGGCCGTCCTCGACGCCCTCGCGAAGCTCCTCGGTCCCGGCGCGTGACCGCGTGGGTGCCTGCCACCCCGCGGGCACCCACCGGGAGCGGGGCGGTTCACCCCCTTCGCCCGAAATCGGCCGTAACTCAAAGGAATTACACAGCTGCGCCTCAGCTCGGCGGCGTCGACCCGTCCTAGCGTGAGGGCATGACCACCACAGCCCGGACCCGCGGCGCACTGCTCGCCGCGGGCGCCGCCGTCACCGCCGCCCTTCTCGCCCCCGGCCTCGCGTCCGCCGACCCGGCACCGTCGAACCCCCTGCTCGACAGCACGTGCAGCTTCGCCCAGATCGATGCCGCGCTGCAGCAGACGGCCCCGAAGCTCGCCGCCCGTCTCGACAAGCACCCCCGTGCCGAGGCCGCGCTGACCGACCTGTTCAACCGGCCCGCCGACCAGCGTCAGCAGGCGATCGACCAGTTCCGTGCCGAGCACCCGAAGCTCGCCGCCCGACTCGACGCGGCCCGCACCGGCCCGCACGCCGACCGGATCCACGCCGAGCTCGCCACCGTCGCGGACACCTGCCACGACCACTGACCTGCGCCGAACCCGGATCAGGGCACAATGTCGGGGTGACCGAGACCGCATCCGCCACCGTCCTCGTAGTCGACGACGACGAGGACGTGCTGTCCTCGCTGCGTCGCGGACTGCAGCTGTCCGGGTTCACGATTCTCACCGCGTCGGACGGCGCGCAGGCGTTGTCGGTGGTCACGGACCGCTCCCCCGACGCCGTCGTGCTGGACATGAACATGCCGGTGCTCGACGGGGCCAGCGTCGTGACGGCGTTGCGGGCGATGGGCAACGACATCCCGATCTGCGTGCTCAGCGCCCGGTCGTCGGTCGACGACCGGGTCGCCGGGCTCGAAGCCGGCGCCGACGACTACCTCGTCAAACCGTTCGTGCTGGCCGAACTCGTGGCGCGGATCAAGGCGATGCTGCGTCGCCGGGCGGTCGCGACGCCGCCACCCGCGGCGGGAACGGCTCAGGGCGGCATCACCGTCGGGCGGCTGACCGTCGACGTGCCGGGGCGGCGCGCGCTCCTGGACGGATACGAGATCGAGCTCACCAAGCGGGAATTCGAACTGCTCGCCACGCTGGCCCGCAATCAGGGCGTCGTCCTGACCCGCGAACGCCTGCTGGAGTTGGTGTGGGGATACGACTTCGTCGCCGACACCAACGTCGTCGACGTGTTCGTCGGGTACCTGCGCCGCAAGCTCGAGGCACATGGCCACCCCCGCATCCTGCAGACCGTCCGGGGAGTCGGATTCGTCCTGCGGGACCCGGCGTGAGGGCCCGCCCGTGAGGGCGCGGCGGTCCTACTCGCTGCGCGCCCGGGTCGCGGCGGCGACCGCGCTCGGCGCCACCGTCGTCGTCGGCCTGCTCGGCATCTTCATCTCGCTCGCGATCTCGCGGAACAACATGGCGCAGTTGGATCGTCGCCTCGACACCGCGTCGAACGTGATCATCGCGAACGCACCGACCGCGGTGTCGTTCCTGCCGACCTTCGGCGACGGCGGCGCGTTCGCCGTCACCATCCGGTCGGTCGGCACCCGCGACGTCATCGCCAGCACCCCCACCCAGCTCCCGCAGCTTCCGCCCGGCGCCGCGACGGTGCGGGTGGACGGCACCGACTACCGGGTCGCGACCACCGCGATCGGCGGGTCGCAGCTGCTGTTCTCGCTGGCGGTCCCCGCGTCGGAAGCGCGGGACGTGACCACCGACCAGCGCAAGTGGGTGCTGATCGCCGGACTGCTCGCGGTGGCCGCCGCGACCGGGCTCGGCTGGGTCTTCGGCGGTCGCGCGGTCCGGCCCATCGTGCAACTGACCGACCAGATCGCCAGCGACGCACCGGAACCCGCGAAGGTGTCCGGGGTGCGCGAGGCCGAGGAGCTCGCGGAGGCGATCGCCACGATGCTCGGCCGGATCGCGGAGGCACAACGCCAGACCGGGGCCGCCCTCGACACCGCCCGCGATTTCGCGGCCGCGTCCGCGCACGAGTTGCGGACCCCGCTGACCGCGATGCGCACCGACATCGAGGTGCTCAGCACCCTCGAACTCGACGAGGCCCAGCGGACCGAGATCCTCGCCGACCTGGCCCGCACCCAGGGCCGCGTGGAATCCACCCTGCGCGCGCTCGAACGCCTCGCCTCCGGTGAGCTGTCCAGCGAGAAGGACCACGTCCCCACCGATCTCGTCGACCTGTGCGACGCCGCCGCACGCGACGCCGCCCGGCAGCACCCGGACGTCGCGGTGCGGGTGGAGGCCGACGAGTCCGTCGTCATCTCCGGCCTGCCCGCCGGGATGCGGCTGGCCGTGGACAACGCCGTCGCGAACGCGGTCCGGCACGGGCGGGCCACCGAGGTCGTGCTCGCGGTGCACCGGACCGGTGACTCCGTCCGGCTCACCGTCGACGACAACGGCCGCGGCATTCCCGAATCCGAGCGGGAGGTCGTCTTCGAACGGTTCCGCCGCGGCACCGGCGCGGCCGCCGGCGGCTCGGGCCTCGGCCTCGCCCTCGTCGCGCAGCAGGCCCAGTTGCACGGTGGCCGTGCCTGGTTCGAGGACGGCCCTCTCGGCGGCGCCCGCCTGGTGTTCGAGTTCCCGAACCGCCCCTGACCCCCGTCGCGGGGCGGGGCGACCGCAACGGCGAGGGCCCCGCATCCGTTCGGATGCGGGGCCCTCGCCGGGAACCTCTAGTTGGTGCCGAGCAGGTCGATGATGAAGACCAGGGTCTTGCCACCGAGCGGGTGCCCGGAACCGGCGGCGCCGTAGGCGAGCTCCGGCGGGACGGTCAGCTTCCGGCGACCGCCGACCTTCATCCCGGGGATGCCCTCCTGCCAGCCGGGGATCAGCCGGCCGAGCGGGAACTTCACCGAATCGCCACGCTGGAACGAGGAGTCGAACACGTCGTTCGTGTCGTACTCGACGCCGTGGTAGTGCACGTCCACGACCCCGCCGGGCTGGGCCTCGGCGCCGTCACCGACGGTGATGTCCTCGATGACCAGCTCGGTCGGCGCCGGGCCGGTGGCCGGCTCGACCGCGGGCACCGGCGGCGGCACCACGACGTCGTGGAGGTCGATCACGAAGATCAGGGTCTTGCCGGCCAGCTGGTGACCGGACCCGGCCGGGCCGTAGGCCAGCTCCGGCGGGATGACCAGCTTCCGGCGGCCGCCGACCTTCATGCCGGGGATGCCCTCCTGCCAGCCGGCGATCAGGCCGGCGAGCGGGAAGGTGATGGACTCGCCGCGCAGGAACGAGGAGTCGAACACCTCGCCGCTGTCCAGCTCGACGCCGTGGTAGTCGACCTCGACCTTCGAGCCGGGCGTCGCCTCGACGCCGTCACCGACGGTGACGTCCTCGATGACCAGCTCGGTCGGTGCGGGGCCCTCCCAGGGCTCGATCTCGGGTGCGTTGCTCATGATTTCCGGTTCCCCAGCTCGACGTAGTTGCGTTCGGTGTATCCGGTGTAGATCTGCCGCGGGCGGCCGATCTTCGTGGCCGGATCCTCGTGCATCTCGCGCCAGTGCGCGATCCAGCCCGGCAGCCGGCCCATCGCGAACAGGACGGTGAACATGCGCGTCGGGAAGCCCATCGCGCGGTAGATCAGTCCGGTGTAGAAGTCGACGTTCGGGTACAGCTTGCGCTCGATGAAGTAGTCGTCGGTGAGCGCGGCCTCCTCGAGCGCCTTCGCGATGTCGAGGAGCTCGTCGTCGCCGCCGAGCTTGCTCAGGATGCTGTCGGCGGTCTGCTTGACCAGCGCGGCGCGCGGGTCGTAGTTGCGGTAGACGCGGTGCCCGAAGCCCATCAGCTTCACGCCGTCTTCCTTGTTCTTGACCTTGCGGACGAACTCCTTGGTGTCGCCACCGTTCGCCTTGATCTCGTCCAGCATCTCCAGGACGGCCTGGTTCGCGCCGCCGTGCAGCGGACCCCACAGCGCGTTGATGCCGGCGGACACCGAGGTGAACAGGTTGGCGTCCGACGAGCCGACCATGCGCACCGTCGACGTCGAGCAGTTCTGCTCGTGGTCGGCGTGCAGGATCAGCAGCATGTCGAGGGCCTTGGCGATCTCCGGGTCCACCGAGTACGGCTCGGCCGGGAAACCGAAGGTCATGCGCAGGAAGTTCTCCACCAGAGACAGCGAGTTGTCCGGGTAGAGGAACGGCTGACCGACCGACTTCTTGTACGCGTACGCCGCGATCGTCGGCAGCTTCGCCAGCAGGCGGGTGGTGGACAGCTCGACCTGCTCCGGGTCGTCGGGATCGAGCGAGTCCTGGTAGTACGCCGAGAGCGCGTTCACCGCGGACGAGAGCACCGGCATCGGGTGCGCGTTGCGCGGGAAACCGTCGAAGAACCGCTTGAGGTCCTCGTGCAGCAGGGTGTGCCGCTGGACGCGGGTCGTGAAAGCGGCCAGCTCGTCGGCGGTCGGCAGCTCGCCGTAGATCAGCAGGTAGCTGACCTCGATGAAGGTCGAGCTCTCCGCGAGCTGTTCGATCGGGTATCCGCGGTAGCGCAGGATGCCCTTGTCGCCGTCGATGTAGGTGATCGCCGACTTGGTGGAGGCGGTGTTGACGAATCCGGGATCGAGGGTGGTGTACCCCGTCGCGGAAAGGAGCTTGCCCAGCTCGATGCCGTCATTGCCTTCGGTCGCTTTGGCAATCGACATCGAGTGTTCGCCACCCGGGTAACTGAGTGTGGGCGTGGTGTCATCGACAGCGGGCACGGAAGATCCCTCTCAAACTCGAGGCTTTGCGAGTTGCAATAGTCAGTCGCTTAGAGAACCTAGTCGCAGTTGCCCGCGGCTGCCCAGGGAGGTCGTCGTTCGCGCCCGGCCGCTCCCCGCCGAATTGCCCTGACCAGCAGGTTCCGTCACACCGTCCCGATACCCCAGGTGCCCGACCACTCCCCGTCCGGCGCCAACACGACCTGGTCGATGCCGGAGTTGAACGCGTCCGGCGGGCACGTCATCGGTTCGACGGCGAGCGCGCGGCCGCGCTCCGGGTAGCCCTGGCCGCGCGCCGGATCGGCGGTGAACACCTGCACCCACGCGAACCTGCGGTCGGTCCACAGCACCGTGCCGGACCCGTCCGGGGCGCGCAGCGTGTGCCGGGCACGCCCGTCCGGATCGGGGACGATCGAGCTGAACGGCGTGTCCAGCCACACCCCGTCCAGGGTGCGCGGCGAGGTGAAGTCGTACTCGGTGCCGAACACCGACCGGGAAGGCCCGCTCGGCAGCATCCGTTCGGGGTCGAGCGGCAGCCGGGTGCCTGCGGTCAGGTGCAGCGTGCACTCGTCGAGCGGGACGTCGCCGACCCGCAGGTACGCGTGCACCCCGAGCCCGAACGGGGCCGGCATCGCGCCGATGTTGGTGGCGGTGTGGGTGACGACGAGCCCGTCCGGCCCGAGTTCGTGGACGACCCGCAGCTGCAGCGGATACGGCCACCCCTTGTGCAGCCCGACGCGGATGGTCTGCTCGACCCGGTGCTCGTCGTGCGCGACGAGTGCCCAGATGTCGCGGCGGACCAGTCCGTGGATGGCGTTCTCGCGGGCGGGTTCGGTCAGCGACAACTGGTGGTCGACGCCGTCGAAGCGGAACCTGCCGTCGCGGATCCGGTTCGGCCACGGCGCGAGGACCAGGCCGGCGGACAGTGGCGGTTCCTCCTGCGCGGGCCACGTCTCCGTCAGGGCCCGACCGCCGCGAGTGAGTGCGCGCAGACCGGCCCCGCGCGCCACCACCTCGGCCTTCCAGTCACCGAACCGAATTTCGTACCCGGGCACACGCATGGCGCCCAGTCTCCACGAATCACGAAATCTGGCAAGTGCTTTCGCACTCAGACTTTGCCCACCCGGTAGCGCAGGAACGTCGGGAACACGAGGCACGCGATCGCGACGCCGACGACCACGAGCACCCCGCCGCCGGCGGCGGCGACCGCGGTGCCGAACGCGTAGGCGGCCGCGCCGTGCAGCACGTCGCCGATCCGCGGGCCGCCGGCGACGACCACGATGAACACGCCCTGCAACCGGCCACGCATGTCGTCGGGGGCGACCTGCTGCAGCATCGTCGAGCGGAACGCCGCCGAGATCATGTCGACGGCGCCGCCGAACGCGAGGAACGCCAGCGCCACCCACAACAGCAATCGCCCGCCGCCCCCGCCGCGGCCGAACGGGCCACCCGGATCGGCCAACCCGACCGCGACACCGAAGCCGATCATCGCCAGCCCCCACAGCGCGATGCACACCACGACCGCGCGCCCCTGATACCGGACCCGGGGCAGCCATCCGGAGAACACGCCCCCGATCACCGCACCCGCGGACATCGCCGCGAACAGCAGTCCCAGCGCCACGCCCCCGGACGCCGGGTCTCCGAACGTCTCGTTCGCGATCTGCGGGAACAACGCGCGCGGCATGCCGAACACCATCGCCACGACGTCGACGACGAACGACGCCAGCAGCACCTTCTGGGTGGACAGGTACGCGAATCCGTCGAGCACCGACCGCAGCCCCGCGCGGGTGGTCGGCCCGGTCGGCGGCAGCACCGGCAGCCGCAGCACCGCCCACAGCGTCGCCAGCAGGGCGATCGAGTCGATCAGGTACAGGCTCGGCAGGCCGATGGTCGGGATCAGCACCCCGGCCAGCAGCGGGCCGGCGATCGCCCCGAACTGCACGACGGTCATGTTCAGCGAGTTCGCCGCCGGCAACTGCTCACCGGGCAGCAGTCGCGGGATGATCGCCGCCCGCGTCGGCTGGTTCACCGCGAAGAACGCCTGCTGCAGCGAGAACAGCCCGAGCACCAGCCACACGTTGCCGACACCCGCCGCGGCCTGGCCCCAGAACAGCAGCGACGTCACGACCAGACCGACCGTGGTGATCGTGATCAGCCGCCGCCGGTCCATCACGTCCGCCAGCGCACCGCCCCAGAGCCCGAACACGACCAGCGGCACCAGGCCGAACACACCGGTCAACCCGACGTACGCGGAACTGCGGGTGATCTCGTACACCTGCTGGGGCACCGCCACGACGCTGAGCTGGGCACCGATCACGGTCACGATCCCGGCCACCCACAGTCGCCGGTAGTGCGGTTCGCGCAGCGGTGTGGTGTCGGCCAGCAGCCGCCGCCTGTGCACCGTCGCCTCGGGTCTCGCGCGGTTCGCGTCGGGCCTCGTGTCGGTCACGGTTGCAGTCGCTCCGCGGTCCATCCCGTCGCGGTGCGGGTCACCAGCACCCGGTTGTGCATGCGGTTGGCGCGGCCCTGCCAGAACTCGACGGTGCTGGGCCGCAGCAGGAAGCCGCCCCAGTCCGGCAACCGCGGCACCCGGTCCAGGTCGGCGAAGCGTTCGGTGACCTCGACGAGTTGCGCGTCGAGTGCGGCACGCGAGGAGATCGGGGTGGACTGCGCGGACGCCCACGCCCCGAGCTGCGAGCCGCGCGGCCGGGTGCGCCAGTACTCCTCGGTGACCTCGTCCGGCACCCGCGACACCTCACCGCGGACGGTGACCTGGTGTGCGAACGCCGTCCACGCGAACGTCGCCGAGGCGTACGGGAAACGTTCCAGGTGCCGGGCCTTGTTCGAGCCGTAGTTCGTGTAGAAGACGAGACCGTCCTCGGACAGGCCCTTGCACAGCACGGTGCGGGACGCCGGCCTGCCGTCGGCGTCGACGGTCGCCAGCACCATCGCGTTCGGTTCCGCGGTACCGGCCGCGGAGGCCTGGTCGATCCACCGCTGCAGCAGCGGAAGCCAGCCACCGGCGACGGTGCTCACGTCCAGGTTCAGTTCGTGCGCAGGAGAATTCACCTCCTGCACGGCATACGCCACCCGCATCGCGGCCAGGTCGACGGGTTCCACGGTCGGGGGTTCGGCATCGGGCGACACAGGCGAACACGTTACTCCCGGGTATGCCCTGCTCACGTGCGACGCCGCACGGGATAGAGTTCTCGAGTGACCGCGGCGACACGTGCCTGCACCACACGCACGCGCGCCCGACGACGGTGATGGCTAGTGCGGCCCGGACCGGCGGCACTCGGATGAGGAGAATCCACGAGAAATGGCATCGAGCGCGGCAGTACCCGAAGGTTTCGTCAGTGGACTCGAGGGCGTTGTCGCCTTCACCAGTGACATCGCCGAACCCGACAAGGACGGCGGCGCGCTGCGTTACCGCGGTGTCGACATCGAGGACCTCGTCGAGCAGGGCGTGACCTTCGGCGACGTCTGGGCGCTGCTGGTCGACGGCGAGTTCGGCCAGGGCCTGCCGCCCGCCGAGCCGTTCCCGCTCCCCATCCACACCGGCGACGTCCGCGTCGACGTCCAGGCCGGCCTCGCGATGCTCGCCCCGATCTGGGGCTTCGAGCCGCTGCTCGACATCGACGACGAGACCGCCCGCGAGAACCTCGCCCGCGCCGCCGTGATGGCCCTGTCCTACGTCGCGCAGTCCGCGCGCGGCATCTACCAGCCCGCGGTGCCGCAGAAGCGGATCGACGAGGCGAAGACCGTCACCGAGCGGTTCATGGTCCGCTGGAAGGGTGAGCCGGATCCGGCGCACGTCGCGGCGATCGACGCCTACTGGGTCTCCGCCGCCGAGCACGGCATGAACGCCTCCACCTTCACCGCCCGCGTCATCGCCTCGACCGGCGCCGACGTCGCGGCGTCGCTGTCCGGCGCGGTCGGCGCGATGTCCGGCCCGCTGCACGGCGGCGCCCCGGCCCGCGTGCTGCCGATGATCGAGGAGACCGAGCGCACCGGCGACGCCCGCGCACTGGTCAAGGGCATCCTCGACCGCAAGGAGAAGCTGATGGGCTTCGGGCACCGCGTGTACCGCGCGGAGGACCCCCGGGCCCGGGTGCTGCGCAACACCGCCAAGCGCCTGAACGCGCCGCGCTACGAGGTCGCCGCCGCGCTCGAGCAGGCCGCACTCGCCGAGCTGCGCGAGCGTCGCCCGGACCGCGCCATCGAGACCAACGTCGAGTTCTGGGCCGCGGTGATCCTCGACTTCGCCGAGGTTCCGGCCGCGATGATGCCCGCGATGTTCACCTGTGGCCGCACCGCGGGCTGGTGTGCGCACATCCTCGAGCAGAAGCGCCTCGGCAAGCTGGTCCGTCCCGCCGCCATCTACACCGGCCCCGAGCCGCGGACCCCCGAGTCCGTCGCCGGCTGGGACAAGATCGCCCGCTGAGCCACCCGCGCACGGCGCCGGCACACGTCCGGCGCCTGGGGCCCGGGCCCTCCGGCCCATCCGCACGTCTCGTCACATCAACGCAGAAGGACACCCGATGAGCACCCCGATCATCCCCGCCGACCTCAAGCCCGTGGACGGGCGTTTCGGTTGCGGACCCTCGAAGGTCCGGCCGGAGCAGCTGCAGTCGCTGGTGGAGGTGGGCGCCTCCGTGTTCGGCACCAGCCACCGCCAGAAGCCGGTCAAGGACGTCGTCGCGAATGTGCGGTCCGGCCTGCGTGAGCTGTTCTCGCTGCCCGACGGCTACGAGGTCGTGCTCGGCAACGGCGGGTCGACGGCGTTCTGGGACGCCGCCGCGTTCGGCCTGATCCGTGAACGGTCGCAGCACTTCACGTACGGCGAGTTCTCGTCGAAGTTCGCGTCCGTCGCCAAGGGCAACCCGTTCATCGGCGACCCGGTCGTCGTCTCCGCCGACCCCGGCAGCGCGCCGGAGATCGTCGCGGACCCGTCGGTCGACCTGATCGGCTGGGCGCACAACGAGACCTCGACCGGTGTCGCGGTGCCGGTGACCCGTCCGGCGGGGTCGGAGAACGCGCTCGTCGCGATCGACGCGACCTCCGGTGCGGGCGGTCTGCCGGTCACGATCACCGACGCGGACGTCTACTACTTCGCCCCGCAGAAGTGCTTCGCCGCCGACGGTGGCCTGTGGATCGCGCTGATGAGCCCGAAGGCGCTCGAGCGGGTCGCGGAGATCAAGGAGTCGGGTCGCTGGACGCCCGAGTTCCTGTCGCTGCCGATCGCGGTCGACAACTCCACCAAGGACCAGACCTACAACACCCCGGCGCTGGCCACGCTGCTGATGTTCGCCAACCAGATCGACTGGATGAACGGCAACGGTGGACTGGAGTGGACGACCGCCCGCACGAAGGACTCGTCGTCGCGGCTGTACGAGTGGGCCGAGGCGTCCGAGTACGCCACCCCGTTCGTGACCGACCCGGCGCTGCGCTCGCAGGTCGTCGGCACGATCGACTTCACGGACGCGGTGGACGCGGCGGCGGTCGCGAAGGTGCTGCGCGCCAACGGCATCGTCGACACCGAGCCGTACCGCAAGCTGGGCCGCAACCAGCTGCGCATCGGCATGTTCCCGGCGATCGACCCCGAGGACGTCAGCCAGCTGACCAAGTGCATCGACTGGGTCGTGTCGCAGCTGGGCTGAGCCCTTCGCCGGCACGACACCGCTGACACGACAACAGCCCCCGATCGCAGGATCGGGGGCTGTTGTCGTGTGCGTGGGTCAGCTGCCGAACTGGCCGAGCAGGCCCGCGAGGAGCCCCTGCACGGATCCCAGGTCGCTCGAGCCGCCGTCGGTGGCGGCCCCGCCGGTGACGGTGACCCGGACGGGCTCGATCGGGTCCTGGTAGTCGGTGTCGCCGTCCTCCTTGCACTTGGTCCGCACCTGGTACTCGCCGTCCTCGAACGTCTTCGAGGTGCCGGTGCCGGAGGCACCGGTCAGCACCTGGCCCGCGACCATCGACTCGCCCAGCACCAGGTAGCTCTCGCCGACCTTGGTGGTCTTGTCGAGGACGGTGGCGTCGCCGCGGTAGACGGTGCCCTCGCACTTGACGAAGGGCTTCGTGGTGGCGAGGCCGGTGATCGTGGTCGTGATGGTGCCCGTGCCCGGGTTCGCGACGACGGTGGCGCCGCCGGTGACGGTCGCGGAACCGACGGCCGGGTTGGCGAGCAGTCCGAGTGCGGTGAGGCCCGCGACGGTGGCGACGCCGGCCATGCGACGCGCGGTGGAGGTGGATGCCACTGGTGGGTCCTGTTCTCGAAATTGGTAAGCCTGCCCTTGTTTAGGGCGGCCTTAGTAAATACTTTTACCAAGGAAGAGTCAAAAATCGGTTTCGACCGCGGGGCGGGGCCGCACGCGCGACGAACCGCGGGAGACAATCCTGGAGTTCGGCCACATGGCGGCGAAAAGTGTGCGCTACTGTCGTTCACAGACACATGCCAGGAAGAAGGTTGCCCGATGACCGCCGACCATCTCGACGTCCTGATCGTCGGAGCCGGCCTGTCCGGCATCGGCGCCGCCCACCACGTGCAGGACGCGTTCCCGGGCCGGAGCTATGCGATCCTCGAGGCCCGCGAGGCGATCGGCGGCACCTGGGATCTGTTCCGTTACCCCGGGATCCGCTCCGACTCCGACATGCAGACCCTCGGCTACCGGTTCCGGCCGTGGACCGACGAGAAGTCGATCGCCGACGGACCCGCGATCCTCGAGTACGTGCGCTCGACCGCCGCCGCGGCCGGCATCGACAAGCGAACCCGATTCGGGCACCGCGTGATTCGCGCCGACTGGTCGTCCGCGGACCGACGGTGGACGGTGACGGCCGAACACGGCGGCGAGACCGTGACGCTGACCGCCCGATTCCTGTACACGTGCACCGGGTACTACCGCTACGACGAGGGCTACACCCCACACTTCGAGGGCACCGACCGCTTCCACGGGCGGATCGTGCACCCCCAGCACTGGCCGGAGGACCTCGACTACGCCGGCAAGAAGGTCGTCGTGATCGGCAGCGGCGCCACCGCGGTGACGCTGGTGCCGTCGATGGCGGCCGACGCCGGACACGTGACGATGCTGCAGCGCTCCCCCACCTACATCGCGTCGCTGCCGGCGAAGGACCCGATCGCGAACTCGCTGCGCCGTGTGCTCGGCAACCGGCTCGCGTACCCGATCACCCGCTGGAAGAACGTCGCGTTCTCCACGGCCACCTATCAGCTCAGCCAGCGCCTGCCGGGACTGGTGAAGTCGGTCCTGCGCAGGGCCCAGGAGCGGCAGCTGCCCGCCGGTTACGACATCGACACCCACTTCACGCCGCGCTACAACCCATGGGACCAGCGCATGTGCCTGGTCCCGGACGGCGACCTGTTCCGGGCCATCCGCCGCGGCACGGCGTCCATCGTCACCGACCGGATCGAGACGTTCACCGAACGCGGTCTCGCGCTCGAATCCGGCGCGGAACTCGACGCCGACGTGATCGTCACCGCGACCGGCCTGAATCTGCTGGCGTTCGGGGGCATCGAACTGTGCCTCGACGGGACGCCGGTGTCGCTGCGGGACACCCTGGCGTACAAGGGAATGATGCTCGGCGGCGTCCCGAACTTCGTGTTCACGATCGGCTACACGAACGCGTCGTGGACGCTCAAGGCCGACCTGGTCGCCGAGTACTTCTGCCGGCTGCTCGCCCGCATGGACGAACGCGGCGAATCGGTGTGCGTGCCGGTCAACGACGACCCCACCCTGACCACCCGGCCGCTGCTCGACTTCGACGCCGGGTACGTGCAGCGCTCGCTCGACGCGTTCCCCCGCGCAGGCGCCCGGGCGCCCTGGCAGCTGGGGATGAGCTACGTCCACGACCTCGTCACCCTGCGGCACCGCTCCCTCGACGACGGGGCGATGCGGTTCAGCTCCTGACCAGCGGGGTCCCGAACCGGACCACGCCGCCGCGGGGAAACGGGTCGGCCCCCGACGACACGTCGGGGGCCGAGCTCCGGCAGCTGCGGGGCTCTACTCCGCGACGATCGCGTCGGCCTCGATCTCGATCAGCAGGTCGGCGTCGATGAGCTTGCTGACCTCGAGAATGGTGGTGGCCGGGCGGATCTCGCCGAACACCTCGCCGTGGGCGAGACCGGCCTCCTCCCAGCGGCTCATGTCGGTGAGGTACATGCGGGTGCGGATGACGTCCTCGGGCGCGGCGCCGGCCTCGGCGAGTGCAGCGACGATGCGGCGCAACGCCTCCCGGGTCTGCTCGGCGAGGCTGTCGCCGCCGACCGGGCCGTCCGGGCCCGACGCGGTGGTTCCGGACACCGACACCTGCTGCCCGATACGGACGGCACGCGAGTACCCGATCTTCGCCTCCCAGTCGGAGCCGGAGGAGATGTTGTTTCGATTCGACATGGCGACGATTCTGTCAGGCCCCGCCGCCCGTCAGGGACGGGCGTGCTCTTCGGCGACGAAGCGACGGAACGGCTCGAGCGCCTCGTCGCCCAGGTACGGTCCCCCGACCTCGACCACGGCGTCCGCGGACGCGATGACATCCGCGCAGCCCAGCGCGAATCGTGGTCCGCCGCTGAGGATGTCACCGAACTCCGCGGCCGCGGCCGCGAACACGACCCGCCGCACCCCGGCCCACACCATCGCGGCAGCACACATCGGACACGGCTCTCCGGACGCGTACACCGTCGCCCCGACCAGCCGGTCCGTGTTGCCCTCCGTGCACGCGGTCGTGATCGCGTCGAGCTCGGCGTGCTCGGTCACGTCGCCCGAGGTTGCCACCGAATTCGCACCCTCGCTGACGACCGACCCCGACGCGTCGACGATCACCGCACCGAACGGCCTGTTCCCCGCGTCCCCGGTCTCGACCGCCAGCGTCAGCGCCCTGCGCAGATACCGCTCGTCGTCCGGGCCCAGCTCGGTCACGCCGCCACCTCCGTACTCGTTTCCTTGTTGCGCAGCACGATGTCCGATGCGACACCCGCCACGATGAAGGCGATCCCCACCCATGTCGGGGCGCCGTCGAGGACCAGGGTCACGATACCGATCGGGACCAGCCAGGTGGTCAGCGGCGCGAGCAGGTCCAGCCACCCGGGCACCGGCTCGGGCGGTGTCGTGCCGGCGCCGCGCGCCCGCGCCACGTCCGAGTACCACTGTGTGAACTGCAGGGCGCACACGATCGCCGCGGTCGGCAGCACCCACGCGGTCCACATGTTGTCGCTGTCGCTCAGCACCGCGTCGCCGACGAAGCCGACGACGGCGGCGACGAGGAACGCCAGTGCCCACGCCCCGGTGATCACCTGGTTCACCCGGAGGAACTGCGGATCGGCCCAGTACTGCTCGTCGACCTCCTCGCGCGCGTACTGCAGCGTGAACGGTCTCCGGACCGCCATCGACCCGACGGCGATCAGGAACAGCGTGACGTTGGCGATCTCCCCGATCCAGGTCTCCATCCAGTCCTGGCCGGCCGGAGAGAGCGCGAAGTGCAGCGCGACCAGCCCGCCGAAGAACACGACGTCCACGACGCCGAGCAGCTTGAGGGACCGCCCCCGCGCCAGGTCCACGGCGAGGAACAGCACCGAGATCGCGAGCGCGACGCCCGCCGCCAGGACCAGCCGGCCCGGACCTTCGAGCACGGCGAGCACGATCCACGGCGCCAGGCCGGTGAGGGGACCGTCGAGCAGCGCCGCGAACGCCTCGAACGCGCGGCGTGCCGGGGACCCCGGCCCCGATCTCGCGGTTGCGGATTCCTCGGTGGTTCCGTCGGCGTTCTCGACCATCGCTCTGCCCTCGCAGCGTCGACCACTCGGTCCGTCGATCGTATCGCCGCAGGGCAGGGATACACGCGCGATCGCAGAGAGGAACCCTCAAGAAGAACTAGAGACTATAACCCGCAGCCATTCCGGTACCACCACCCGCCGTGGCGTGTCGCCGCCACATGGCATCACGGGTCCATTACAGTCGGCGCGGGCAAGGTCGCGAACTCGACGCGATGAGGAGGTCAATGTGCGAGAACTCTCCGTGATCGGACTCGAGCCCGGCGGAACGCACGTGGTGTGCGCCGACACCGAGTCCGGCGAACGGTTCCGGATCGCCGCCGACGACAAGCTGCGGGCCGCCTCCCGCGGCGACGTCGCCCGCTTCGGCCAGATCGAAATCGAATCCGAGAGCCAGCTCCGACCCCGCGAGATCCAGGCACGCATCCGCGCCGGCGCGACCGTCGAGCAGGTCGCCGAAGAGGCGGGGATGCCGCTCAAGCGTGTCGAGCGCTTCGCCCACCCGGTCCTGCTCGAACGCGCCCGAGCCGCGGAGATGGCCCAGGGTGGCCACCCGACTCGGGAGAACGGCCCGACCGTGCAGACGCTCGCCGAGATCGTGACGATGGCCTTCCGGGCACGCGGCCACAATCTCGACGACGCGGACTGGGACGCCTGGCGCGACGACGAGGGGCAGTGGGTCGCGCAGCTCCAGTGGCAGGCCGGGCGGACCCGCAACGCCGCGCACTGGCGATACCAGCCGGACGCCCACGGCGGCACGATCGTCGCGCTCGACGCCGCCGCAACCGATCTGATCGACCCCGACTTCGGCCGCCCGCTGCGCGGCCTGGCACCCCTCGCCCTCGACTCCGCGGTCGCCGACGAGCGCGACGAGATCCCGGACGAGGGCTCCGCCGACGCCGGGGAGCGCATCTCCGCCGACGTCGACGGTGACGACCCGGACGACGACCCGGACGCCCTGCAGCCGAAGCAGGCACCGCAACAGCAGGGCAGCAAGGACAAGCGTGGCAAGCCCCAGTTGCCGTCCTGGGACGACGTCCTGCTCGGCGTCCGCAGCAGCGGCCGCCGGTAGCCGCTCGTCGAGGGCGGCCCGCGCGTCGAGACACCCCTTACAGTAACCTTCAGTAACACCTACTGAGGATTGTATTCGCACAGGGGGACGCACGTTGCTCACTCTCGACTGGACCCGACTGGCCGCCGGCCTGCCCACCCTCGACGACCTCGGGACCGCCGCGCGCAACGCCTGGGCCCTGACCTTCGGCGACGGCGTCGCACCGCCTCACCGCACGGCTTCCGAACTGCTGTCCGAGGGACCGCACCGCGACCTGTACCGGTTCGGCCCCCGGCCCACGGCGGGCACCCGGCCCGTCCTGCTGGTGCCGCCCCTGGCCGTCCCCACCACGTGCTACGACCTCCGTCCCGGCCAGAGCCTGGCCGCCCACCTCGTCGACGGCGGCCACGCGCCGTACCTGCTCGACTACGGCACGATGGCCCCCGCGGACCGCCACCTCGGGTTCGAGGCGTGGGTCGACGACATCGTTCCCGAGGCGGTGCGTCGCGTCTCGGACCTGCACGACGGCGCCCCCGTGGACGTGGTCGGCTGGAGCCTGGGTGGGACCATCTCCCTGCTCACCGCCGCCGCGCGCCCCGAACTGCCGATTCGTTCACTGACCGCCGTCGGCACCCCGATCGACTACACGCGGATCCCGGTGATCACCCCGCTGCGGGCGATCGGCCGGATCACCACCGAGCGTCCTCTGACCGCCGTCACCTGGGCCCTCGGCGGACTCCCCGCGCCGATCGTCCAGGCCAGCTATCGCGTCACCGCACCGCACCGGGAACTGCTCAAGCCGTGGTTCGTCGCCCGCAACCTCCGCAACACCGACGCCCTCGCCCGGATGGAGGCGATCGACCGGTTCATGGCCGAGATGCCCGGCTACCCGGCGCGGTTGTTCCACCAGATGTGCACCCAGTTGATCCTCGGAAACTCGCTGGCCACGGGAGAATTCCGGCTGGGTGGTCGGACCGTCGCGCTCGCGGACGTGACCGCCCCGGTGCTCGGGGTCGGCGGCACCACCGACGTGATCGCACCGGCCGCGTCGGTGGCCCCGGTCGCGACCCTGCTGACCGGGTCCCCCTACGTGCGGTTCGAGGCGGTGCCGGGCAGCCACCTCGGCCTCGTCGCCGGACCCGGCGCCCGCGAGACCACGTGGGCGATCCTCGACGAGTTCCTCGGCTCCGTCGACACCGACCCCGCACGGTGCGTCGACGAGAAATCGGACGCGTGCGTCGTACCCTCGTAGCACGGCGACGAAGGCGGGGTGTCCGGTGGGGGCGACAGCATCAACGATCTGGTACGTCGACGCCCCCGACCCCGCCGCCGTGCTCGCGCAACACCCCGAACCCGACGCCGATGCCGCCTTCGCGCTGGCC
Organism: Rhodococcus olei; assembly: GCF_039540555.1. Classification (NCBI taxonomy): domain Bacteria; kingdom Bacillati; phylum Actinomycetota; class Actinomycetes; order Mycobacteriales; family Nocardiaceae; genus Rhodococcus; species Rhodococcus olei. The sequence goes on from NZ_BAABFB010000075.1 coordinate 156,556, forward strand.
GGTCGGATGTACCCCGAAACGGTCGCGGTGCCACTGCAGTCCACATCGCTGGCCGATTCCGCCGGACCGGCCGGCCGCGACGTCTACATCGGCAGCTATCCGGGGCTGACCGTCGTGTGCGGCACCAACCTGGCCCGGCCCAAGCCGTCGACGATCGACGAAACGTGGACCAGGCCACTGGCGTCCGAGCGCACGTACCTGGTCTGCACCAATTCGGCCCAGCCGTGGGGCGCGTTCGCGTACTGGGACCGCGGAGCCCTGCAGCGGTCGTTCAGCGCGACCTCGTCGTTCATCTTCGAGAACACCGGGCTCCCCCTGGTGTGGGAGCGTCCGTTCTGGGCGGGCGAGCACCCGGCGCGTCACTCGGCCGACACGCTGCCCGACCCGCAGTCGCTGCCGTTCGATCCCACCGAGTTCGCCGATGCCGCGAACGCCGAGTGGCTCGGCTTCCACTACGCGGACCCGGGCGCGGCCGACCGGACCGCCGCCGCGGACATCGCGGTGTGCGGGTTCCGGTTGTACCGGTCCGGCGAGGAACCGCCCGTCGAACCCGACCGTCCGCAGACCCGCGGGCTACTCCGGTGGTGGCGCCGACTCGCCGGTTGACCGTGCAGCGGTCACCGCGCCCCGAACAGCAGCGCCACCCAGCCGGCCACGACCCCGACGAGCGCGCCGTAGATCACCCAGCGCCACACCGGAACCGCCCGCCACTGCCACACCGTCGGCGCGACCCCGGCGACGACCACCACGTTCACCACCAGGGCCAGCAGCGGGTGCACCGCCACCATCGCGGCACCGAAGGCGATCACCGCCACCGTGAACAGCACCGCCGAGAATCCCGCGACGACGAGTGCCGGGCCGCTCACCCGGCCAACCTGACCCGCTCGTAGAACGCCATCGCCGCCGCAGTCGCCACGTTGAGCGAGTCGGTGCCGGGGGCCATCGGGATCCGGGCCCGCACGTCGGTCCTGCGCATCGTGTGCTCGGACAGCCCGGGCCCCTCGGCCCCGAGCAGCAGGGCCACCTTCTCCCCCGTCATCGCCTCGGCCAGGGTGACGGCCGAGGGGTTCGGGGTCAGCGAGATCAGCTGGAATCCCTTGTCCTGCAACCGTTGAAGACCGTACGGCCACTCCGGAACCCGGGCGAACGGAACCCGGAGCACATGCCCCATCGACACGCGGACCGCACGCCGGTACATCGGGTCCGCACACCGGTCGCCGAACAGCACCGCGTCCACTCCGAGACCGGCCGCGTTGCGGAACATCGATCCGATGTTCTCGTGGTCGTTGACGCCCTCGAGGACCGCGACCGTGCGGGCCCCGTTCAGCACGTCGTCGAGGTCCAGGGCCGGCGGGCGGTGTGCCGCCGCGAGCACACCGCGGTTGAGGTGGAACCCGACCACCTCTGCCATCACCTCCGCGGACGTCCGGTAGAACGGCACCTCCACCCCCGCGAGGTCGTCGGCCAGTTCGCCGAGACGCCGGTCCACGCCGAGCAGGCTGATCGGCTCGAACCGCGACGCCAGCATCCGCTGCACCACCAGCACGCCCTCGGCGATCACCAGCCCCTTGCCGTCGGGGAGGTCGGGGCGGCGGTCCGAGGAGTTCAGGTCCCGGAAGTCGTCCAGCCTGGGATCGGCGGGATCGTCGATGTCGATAACGTCAGCCACGCGACCATCTTGCCGCACGGGTGTCCAACTGCCCGCGGCCCCGCACGCCGTGCGGAGCCGGGCAGGACATGTCAATCGGAGTTGGTGACCATGCCGCCGATGATGTCGATCGACTGGCGCAAAACCTCGAGCTGCTCGTCGTCGAGCACCGCCAACTGGGCGGTCATCCACTTCTCCCGTGCACTGGTCTCGTCCGCGAGGAGAGCGTGACCCGCGTCGGTCAGCGACACGATGATCTGCCTGCCGTCGGTGGGGTGCGGCGTCCGCGCCACCATGCCTGCGTCCGCGAGCGACGCGATGACCCGCGTCATCGACGGCGGTTGCACCCGCTCCTTGGCCGCGAGCCCACCGGGCGTCATCGGCCCGTGCTCGTCCAGACTGGCGAGCGCGGACAGCTGCGTCAACGACACCGGGGAGTCGGCCCGGCGGCCGCGGAGATGTCGCGACAGACGCACGACGGCCAGGGAGAGATCGCTGGCCAGTGAGCGGGTATCCAAGGTCACGTCCGGAGAATACGACACCGGGTGATCACTGGTTCAGGTAATCGCGTCGGTAATCGGGCCTACAGCAAAATACGCGACAAACAGACCGGCCACCACCCACAGCAGCGGATGGATTTGCTTGGCCTTGCCGCTCGCGGCACCGAGCACCACCCAGGTGATGAAGCCGACACCGATACCGTTCGCGATCGAGTAGGTGAACGGCATCACCACGATCGTGAGGAACGCGGGCAGCGCGACGTCGAAGCGGGTGAAGTCGATGTCCCGGACCTGCCCGATCATCAGGGCACCGACCACGACCAGCGCCGGGGCCGCCGCTTCGATCGGCACGATCTCGTACAGCGGGGTCAGGAACATCGCGGCCAGGAACAGCGTGCCGGTCACGACGTTCGCGAGGCCGGTCCGTGCGCCTTCGGCGATGCCCGACGCCGACTCGACGAACACCGTGTTCGACGACGCCGAGGCCGCGCCGCCGACGATCGCGCCGGTGCCCTCGACGACCAGCGCCCGGCCGATGTTCGGCAGGGTGCCGTGTTCGTCGGTGAGGTCGGACTCCTTTCCGAGGCCGGTCATCGTGCCCATCGCGTCGAAGAAGTTCGCGAGCACCAGCGTGAAGACCAGCAAACTCGCGGACAACACGCCGATCCGGGTGAACGCGCCGAACAGGCTGACGTCGCCGACGAGGGACAGGTTCGGCATCTGCGCGAGGACGCTCGGCAGCTGGGGCACGCTGAGGTTCCAGCCCTTCGGGTCGACGCCCTTGGACGGCCCGACGTGGAAGACGGCCTCGAGGACGGCCGCGAACACGGTGGTCGCGACGATGCCGATGAGCAGGCCGCCGCGAACCTTCCGCGCCACCAGGACGCCCATCAGCAGCACACCGAACACGAACACGAGCGTGGGCCACGACGCGATCGAGCCGCCGATGCCGAGGCCGACCGGCACCGAGGTGCCTGCGACGTCGGGGATGCGGCGCACGAATCCGGCGTCGACGAATCCGATGAACGCGATGAAACAGCCGATGCCGGCGGCGATCGCGGACTTGAGCGCGTCCGGGATGGCGTTGAACACCGCGGTGCGGAATCCCGAGATCGCCAGCGCCACGATGATGATGCCGTCGATCACCACCAGCCCCATGGCCTCGGGCCAGGTCACCTGCGGTGCGATCGTGACCGCGAGCAGGGTGTTGATGCCGAGGCCGGCGGCGATGCCGAACGGGTAGTTGGCGATGATGCCGAACACGATGCTCATCAGCCCCGCGACCAGCGCGGTCACCGCCGCCACCTGGCTCACGGGCAGGATGTTGCCGAGCACGTCCTTCTTCGCGACCGCGTCGTCGGCGGAGAAGCTGCCGAGGATCAGCGGGTTGAGCACCACGATGTAGGACATCGCGACGAAGGTGACGAGACCGCCGCGCACTTCCCTGCTCAGAGTCGAGCCGCGCTGGGTGATCTTGAAATAGTTGTCCAGAATCCGGGAAGTTCCGGCCATGTGCCCGTCCTCGTCGCCAATCGTGTGCTGTGCGCACAGCACCCTATGGCACGCAGCCCCGCGGTGCGCACGGCCCGGGTAGCGTGGTCGCGGTGAGCGAGTCCCCCGACCCCCGGATCCCGGCCCGGCTGACCGACCCACGACCGGTGATCGTCATCGGCACCCTGGCGTGGCTCGTGGCGACCGGCGTGGTCCTGGCCTCCGGCGACCGGTGGGCGTCCGCCCTGCCGATCTGCTGGGCCGGACTGGCACTCGGGGTCCTCGGCTCGCTCCTGTTCGTCGTCCAGCGCCGCGCCTCCCGCCGGGGACGCCGCACCGCGCAGCGCGGGCTGTAGCGCACCACCTCCCGGTCACCCCCCGGTCCCGTCCGGCGACGGTCGGGTCAGCCGTGCAGCTGGGCCGCCCAGACGACGTGGTCGTCGCCCGGGGCGCTGACGCCGAGCGTGACGGCGTCGGACATCGGCAGGGCCGCGGCGAGTTGCATCGACATCGTCCGGTCGCCGCCGGCGATGAAGCTTCCGGCGTTGGTGCGGCTGCCGTCGGCGCGCTGCAGCCAGACGTTGTACGTCCTGCCCTCGGGGAGCCCTGAGACGTCGAGGCTGATCCCGGTTCCCCACGCACGGTTCTCCACCCGGGCCGACGCCTCGACCCCGGCGGACGCGACGGCGACCGCCACGGGCCGACCCGCGGGGCCGCCGGCGACGACGCCGCGGAGGACGAAGCCACCGGTGACCAACCCGACCGCCAGCACCGCGGCGGCGGCCAGGACCGCGACGCGGCGATACCGGCGCCGCACCCGTTCCCGGCCGATGCTCGCGGCGATCGCGTCGGGCAGGGTCGACGGCGGGGCCGGGACGTCGCCGAGCCGGTCCGGGTCGGCCTGGTCGAGCGCCGCCGCGACCGAGGCGAGGTCGCGGTACTCGGCACGGCACCGCGGACATCCGTCCAGGTGCGCGCGCAACGCGATGCCCTCCTGGTCGCCGAGGCGTCCGAGGGCACCCATCCCCAGCAGGGGACGCATCTCACGGCATCGATCACCGGTCACCGTGCCACCCCATCTCCTCCAGGACGAGCCTGAGCGCCTTCAGCCCGTAGTACACGCGGCTGCGGACGGTCCCGACGGGAACCCCGAGTTCGGTCGCGACCTCGGTCGCGGGTCGATCGCGCAGGTGAACCTCGACCAGCACGGTGCGATGCTCGTCGGACAGCCGACGCAGCGCCTCCTCGACCTGCAGACCCACCAGCAGCTGTTCGAGGGGGCGTTCGGGCGCCGGGACCTCGGGCAGGTCGGCGTCGGCGAGCTGCGGACGGGCCGCGCGGGCGCGGGACGCATCGATCAGGACGTTGCGGCAGATCGCGTACAGCCACGTGCGCAGCGTCGATCGCTGCGGGTCGTAGCGGTCGGCGCCCCGCCAGGCGCGGAGGAACGTCTCCTGCACGGCCTCCTCGGCGCGGCCACGATCACCCAGCGAGCGGTACGCGAGGACGAACAGTTCGCCGCCGTGCTCGTCGTACGCGGCCCGCACCGCCTCGTCGTCCAGGCCGACGGGCAGCTCCTTGCGCGACTTCCGTAGCCGCACGGCTCCACCTCCCGAATGCACCCGGCCGTCGGCTCACCCGACGCCCATGGAGGAGTACGGATGCCGACCCGGAAGCGTTCACCGCCGGCTCCGGCCGGATCCGGGTGGAGGTGCGGTCACCGGTGAACGCCGGCGGGTCCGGGCCCGTACTCCCCTGAGGTGCCCGCCCACCGGGGCGGCACGAGTTCGCAGACCGACGGATGGAGACGAAGATGGCAACGAAGTCGATCCTGGCCCTCGCCGCGCTGGGTGCGGCGGTCACCCTGGCCGGCGGGTGCGGCGCCGACGCCGGGGAACCGGAGGCGACGGCCCATCCGACGCCGGCGGCGGCGTCCGGGGCCGGCATGCCGGCCCCGGAAGTGGAACTCGGCACCCGCGGCACTGCGCTGGGAACGGTTCTCACCGACGGCGCCGGGTTCACGTTGTACCGGTTTGACGAGGACACCCCCACCGAGATCCACTGCACCGGACCCTGCGCCGAGATCTGGCCGCCGTCGATCGGCACACCGCACGGCGACGGTCACCTGCCCGGGACGCTCGGCACGATGACCCGGCCGGACGGCGCCGCGCAGGCCACCTACGACGGCTCCCCGCTGTACCGGTTCGCCAAGGACACCGCGCCCGGGCAGACCACCGGCGACGGGGTCAAGGGCACCTGGCACGTCGTGACCGTCGACGCCGCCCACGGCTGACACCGGCCGTCCCGGGCGGGTCCACGCCGGTCCCGCCCGCCGGTCACACCGCCGCCGAGGTTCCCGGCCCTCGGCTGTCGGGAACCGGTGGTGGCGTGCCTAGTACGACGGGACCGGGAAACGCTCGGTGACCGGGTCGGGGTCCGGGTCGGGGTCCGGGTCGGGGTCCGGGTCGACCCGGTGGCGACCGCGCCACCAGAGTGTCAACGCGACCGAGCCGACGACCAGCACCACCAGGACCGCGATCGCCAGCCAGAACCGCGGTCCCCAGTAGCCGACGAGCGACATGCGAATCGCGTTGCGGGCGTACGTCAGCGGCATCAGGGCGTGCAGCCACCGCAGCGGCGCAGGCATCTGCTCGATCGGGAAGACCGCACCGAACGCGAAGACCTGGATCATCAGGGCGCCGAGCCCGACGAACGTGCCGTTCACCGGACCGAACACGACGGTGAACAGCCGCGCGGTCGCGACCGCGGCGGCCCCGACCAGCAGCAGGACCACGAACAGGGCGAGCGCGCTCGGCGGTTCGGCGTTCGCGACGGTCACCGACAGCACCGACATCAGCAGCGCGGCCACGACCGTGACCGCGGCAGGCACCCGGTACCGGCGCAGGCCCTCCCGCACGATCGACTCGTGCCGTCGCTCGTGGGGCCCGCGCGGCGGCCGCACCACGAACCAGGTCAGGATCCCGACCAGGAACAGCACCACCGACGCCAGCGCCGGGATCACACCCGGCCCGAACCCGACGGCGGGCTCGATGTTCGTGGCGGTGACCGTCACCGGCGCCGACATGACCCCGGCCGTGGTCGCGCGCTCGGCGTCGGTGAACCGGGGCACCTGCTGCGCACCGTCGGCGAGGCCGGTGGCGAGTTCGGCGCTGCCTGCGTCGAGCTGCCCGACACCGTCCTTCAGCTGACCGAGCCCGTCCCGGAGCTGACCGCCGCCGGCGTCCAGTTGTCCGAGTCCGGTGGACAGCTCCCGCGCGCCCGCGTCGACCTGGTTGGCGCCGTCCGCGAGTTGCCCGAGCCCGGTGTGCAGTGTCGCGGCGCCCGCCGCGGCCGCCTCGAGCCCGCCGCGGTACTCGGCGTTCGGGTCGGACAGTTCGTGCGCGATCTGCTTGGCCCCCTCGCGCAGCTGCCGCAGCTGGCCGACCAGGTCGTCGTCGGCGACCGGGAGCCCCGCCGCGACGACGGCGTCCACGAGCGGGCCGACGACGGTGTCGATGGCCTCGCTGATCTGGGTGGCTCCGGCACCGAGCTGGTCGGTGCCCGCGACGAGCTGCCCGAGCCCGTCGGCCAGTTCGTTCGACCCGGCGACCGCCTCCCCGGCTCCGGCCGCGAGTTGCCCGGTGCCGTCGGCCAGCTCGACGCTGCCCGCGTGCGCCTGGTCCAGTCCGGTGGCGAGTTCGGCGCTGCCTGCGGCGAGCTCGGTGGTGCCGGCGAGCGCCTCGCCGGTGCCGTCGTTGAGCAGGCGCGCTCCGGTCGCGGCGTCGGACAGGCCCTTGCCGACGTCCCCGAGACCGAGGAGCACCTGGTCGACGGACTGTTCGCCGATGGTCTCGGAGACCGCCGACCGGACCTGCGCCATCACCGACTCGCCGACCGGGGTGGCGACGAGGCTGTTGTGGTCGTTGTAGACGACCTCGAGCCGGGCCTTGCGGCCCTGTCCGCTCGCGGCGCTCGCGATGTCGCGGCTGAAGTCCTCGGGAATCACCACCGAGAAGTAGTAGCGGCCGTCCTCGACCCCCTCGCGGGCCTCGTCGAGGCCGACCTGCTGCCAGTGCACGTCGCCGCCGTCGAGCAGCGCCGCGGTGACGTCGGCCCCGGCGGTGAGCCGGGTGCCGTCGAGGTCGGCGCCGGTGTCCGTGTCGACGATCGCGACCGGGAGCCGCGAGACGGTGTCGCCGGGATTCCACAGCGCCCACATGTAGAAGCCGACCAGCGCCAACGGCGCGATGACCAGCACCGCGAGCGCGATGCGGGTCAGGTGGACTCGTTTCGACGCCATGCGGGCCGCCCTCCTGGAACCGGTGTTGGACAGATGTCCGAATCGGGGAGCCTAGAGAGTTCCGCCCGGATCTGTCCGCGATTCGCCGGAATTCGCCTCGTCCTCGCGCGCGGGCCGGTCGCCGACGCGCGCGGCTCCCCAGATCCACAGCGCCGCCCACCCGGCGCCGAGCAGCCACCCGGCGACGACGTCGGTGAACCAGTGTGCGCCCAGGTACACCCGCGACAGCCCGATCGCCAGCGTCCACAACGCGAGCGCGCCGAACAGCACCGGCCCGCGCCGGCCCGTCACCCGGACCACGGCGGCGCCGAGGACGCACACGAGGATCGCCGACATCATCGCGTGCCCGGACGGGAAGGAGTGGGTGGCCTCGTCGACGAGACGTTCCGGGTACGGCGGGCGCTCCCGGCCGAACACCAGCTTCAGCCCGCTCATCAGCAGGAACCCACTGACCATCGCGCCGGCGACCATGACCGCCTCGACCGGTCGCCGCCGGACCCACAGCGCGATCACCACCGCGGTGGTGATCACCGTCGCGACGACCGTGTCACCGAGATGCGTGACCACGGTGACGACATCGGTCAGCCACGGCGTGCGCCACTGCACCATCCGGTCGAGCACCGACTGATCGAACGAATCACCGGCCATCGGCCACCCCCTGCCCCATCCCGCGCACGTCGACGTGCGTGCGGCCCGACTCGTCGACCCACCAGGGCACCTCGACCTCCGCGCGCACGGCACCGGTGAGCCGCACGGTCAGCTGTTCGTGCACGACGACCGCGCCGACCGGCAGCGGCCGACCGGACACCACCGACGCGAGGACCGCGGACGGCTCGCTCGCCCAGTCACCGGCCCGCCCGGGACCGGTGACCTCGCCGTGCACGGCCTCCGACGCCGGCGGCAGGTCCAGCAGGTCCGCCAGCGCCGCCGCCGACGCGAGGTCGCCGACCACGAGCCGGTCCGCCGGGATCGCCGCGGCGTACCACGGACGGTCCAGCACCAGGGCGTCCGACGGATCGGCCACCGTGCCGTCGACCGCGCGCACCCGCGCGGGCGGCGACAGTGCGTCGAGGTCGAGACCGCCCGCCGCGGTCGCCTCCGCGAGCAGCCGGTGCGTGCGGGCGATCACCGCCGGGGTCGGGGTGCGGCCGCGGTCCGCGAGCCGATCGAGGAGGAGTTCGGCCATCGCGGTGGAGTCGACCCGCTCCCCGGCGAGCGCGCCCGCGAGCGCCGCCGCGTCCGGATGGTCCAGCGGGTCGAGCAGTCCGGCGAAGGTGCCCTCGTCCGGGGCGCGCAGCGACCCCAGCGGGACGCCGTCCACCCGGGCGTGGCGGCGCAGCCACCACGCGGTGTACCCGTCCCGGTCGGTGAGCAGCCCCGCGGTCTCCGGGTCGGACGCCAGCAGCCGCAGCGCCGCCGGCCACGCCTCGGGGTCGACCAGATCGAGGTCACGAACCGCGACCAGCACCTCGGGGTCGTCGGACAGGGTTGCCCACCAGTCGGTTTCGTCGGCGAGGTCGTGCTCGGGGCCGGTCGGCAGCTCGGCCCGCAGCACCGCGAACCCCCACCCGACACCGAGCGCGCGCAGTGCCCCTGCACCGTGCTCGTCGACCACCCCGCCCGCGACGGTGCCGAACGGCGAGTCGGGCACCAGCACCGCCCGCAGCGGCGCGTCCGGCAGCAGCAGTTCGTCGGCCGCACGCAGCTCACCGGTGTCGTCGGGCAGCGGCAGCAGACCCAGCCATCCCGGCAGTGGCCCCGTCGCGGCCGCGACCAACGGCAGCACCGTGTCGGCGAGATCGGCTGCGGTGGGGTCGTTCTCGTCCTCCCACTCGTCGACGTCCTCGATCCGCCGGCGCAGCGCCGGATCGGCGAGCACGTCGAGCGCACCGACCGAGCCCGCACCGAGACGGGTCAGCAGCGGATGCGCGGCGTCGGGGTGCACCAGGCGCATCCAGTCGACCCCCCGCCCGGCCGCGCCGAGATCGTGCCCGAGCACGACGGTCCGGGGCCCGGTGACGGTGCGCCCGTCGGTCAGCGGCACCGGGATCGCGGCCAGCTCCTCGACCGCGAGAGCGTCCACGACCAGCGGAGTCAGCGCGTCGTACAGTCGCGCCCACCACGCCGGGTCGCGCTCGATCCCGGACAGCTGGTCGGCGAGCCTGGCCAGACCGAGCCGGTGCACACCGACCGCCGCCAGCGCCCGGGCACCGGCCGGACCCGACAGCGCCGGCACCAGCAGTCCCGGCACGACGTCGACCAGCAGGTCGGCGAGTTCGTCGGTGAGCCCGGGCAGCACCGCCGCCTCCGGCGGCCGCAGGTCCCGCCCGGCGCTGCCCGGCAGCCACGGATGCCCGGCGAGGTCGCGCAGCACCGCCTCCCGCAGCTGCTCGTCCACCTCCCCCTTCGCGAACCCGGGCAGCGGGACCAGTGCCAACCTCTCCGAGATCGGCAGTGCAGCAACGAATTCCGCGTACCCGTAGGCGAGGTGACCGATCGCGGTCCCCGGCATGATCCGGCGCCGGTCCGGCTGCAGCTCGGTGTCCGCGACGACCAGTGCCGGCAACGAGAGCTCCTCGTCGGACCGGGTCGGGGCGCGCAGCACGTCGCCGCCGACGGGCTGCACCGCGCCCGCCGACACCGGAACGAGCCATCGCGCCGACGTCGCCGCGTACTGCCACCACACCCGGTCCCCGACGGCGACCTCCGTCAGCCCGCCGTCGAGTTCCCGCCCGGTCCGGACGAACTCGCGATCGCCGATCCGGATCGACTGCAGCGCAGGGAGTTCCAGCAGCAGATCGACGGCCTCGGCCGTCATCGCCGTCAGCAGCGCACCGCCGTCGACCTCGGGTCGCAGGGTCAGCACGACCTCGGTGTCGTACCCAGCGGCCGGTGCCTCCTCGGTGGCCCAGACCAGCCGCAGCACCGGGACCCCGTGGTCCGGTTCGGGCAGGCCGGTCCGCTCGATCTCGGCCCGGGTCCGGGCCGCGGAGAACGCAACCGAACCGGAGCTCGAACGCACCTCGATCTCGTCGCTCACCGACCGCACCGCGGTGAACCCGACGCCGAACCGCCCGACCCCGTCGGTCTTCCCCGACACCCGCAGCGCCGAGAGCGCGTGCACCCCGGATTCGTCCAGGGGCGCGCCGACGTTGGCGACGGACAACCGGTCCCCGTCGAGCTCGACCCGCAGCCGTCCGGCGACCGACGTCCGGGCCGCCGCGTCGGCGGCGTTCTGCGCCAGCTCGGTGAGCACGCGGTCCCGGTAGCCGCCACGCACCAGGTCCGACTCGGTCGCTGCGTCCTCCCGCAGCCGGGTCGGCGACGTGCCCCACGCGAGGAGGGTCGCGTCCCGCAGTGCCGACGTGCCGAAGGGGTCGGCTGCCGTCACTCGGTCGATGCCGCGTCCGATCCGTCTGCGTCCGCGGGCGCGTCGGCCGGAGCCTCGGCGGTCTCGGCCGCCACGGTCACGTCCACATCGGTCACGTCGACCTCGGTGGGCTGTGCCGGGGCCTGCTCGGCGGACGCGGTGTCGGCGTGATCCTCGGGACCGGCCTGCTCCTGCGGGGCGGGCTCGGCCTCGACCGGCTCGGGCCGCACGGTCGGCGGCAGGGTCACGACCTCGACCGCGCCGTCGTCGTAGGCGTCGAACCGGGGGGTGCCGCCACCGCCGGGCAGCTCGACGTCCGAGTGCGCGCCGCAGCCGTACTCGGCGTCGACGACCTGTCCGTCCGCGGACATCTCGTTGCCGCACACCCCGAACGCGGCGCCCAGCGACCCCGCCAGCGGCAGATAGAACCCGCACCGGGCGCAGATCGACGGAGCGGCCTTGGCCATCTCCGAGTCCGGACCGTGGTCACCGTCGTGCCAGCGCTGCGCCGCGTCGAGCCGGCCCTCGAGGCTCATCACCTTCTTGCGCCCCAGCCCGACCTCGCGGGCGAGGTCGTCGACGACCGGATCGCCGGTCGCGACGTACCCGGGCACCAGCCGCGGGTCGTCCGCGCGGGGAGCCAGCAGGTCGCCGGGGGTCAGGTCGCCGGCGCGGATCCGCTGGTCCCACGGCAACCACTCGGGTGCGACCAGCGCATCCGGTCCGGGCAGCAGCGCCGACTCGCTCACGGTCACCCGATCGGAGTCCGGCAGGGCCGCCAGCACGACCGCCCACTGCCATCCGTGGTAGCCGGGCAGGGTGGCCTCGAACCGGTGGGTCGCGGAGCACTCGTCCTCGGCGGTGACACCGAGGTGCGCACCGACCTGGACCTCACCGAGGTCGGCCAGTGCCCGGCGGGCAATCACCACGGCCTCGGCCAGCAGCGGACGCACGGGGGCAAGCTCGGGGGCAGATTGGGCACTCACACCCTCATTTTGCCGTATCGCCGCCACACCGCACCCGCTCGGGCTGCCATGCTTGCGACCGTGACCCGGTATCGCGCCTTCAGCCTCGTGGCCGCCGTGACCGCCCTGACGGTGGGCGGGTGCGCGGCAGGCTCCGTCGACACCGGATCTGCCGGGTCCGGATCGCTGACGTCGAGCTCGGTGCCGCGGCTGCACGTCGAGGTGCTCGGCACCTCGCCGCACGACCCGACCTCGTTCACGCAGGGTCTCGAGGTGTCGGGCGCGGAGTTGCTCGAGGGTACGGGTCTGCTCGGCCGCTCGCACATCAGCGCGCGCGACCTCGGCACCGGTGTCGAGCGGGTTCGGGTCCCGCTCCCCGACGACGTGTTCGGGGAGGGGCTCACGGTCGCCGGCGACACGGTGTGGCAGCTGACGTGGCGGGACCACGTCGCGTTCGCGCGGGACCGCGACACCCTCGCCGAACGCGCCCGCGTCACCTACGACGGCGAGGGCTGGGGTCTGTGCGCACAAGCGAACCGGCTGGTGATGAGCAACGGCTCCGACACCCTGACCTTCCGGGACCCGGTGACCTTCCAGCCCGTCGGCAGCGTCGCGGTGACCCTCGACGGCAAGCCCGTCGACCGGCTCAACGAACTCGAGTGCACCCCGGACGGCATGGTCTACGCGAACGTCTGGCAGACCTCGGACATCGTCCGGATCGACCCGGCCACCGGCAGAGTCGTCGCGATCGTCGACGCGTCCGGTCTGCTGACCGCCGAGCAGGAGAAGGGCGTCGACGTGCTCAACGGCATCGCCGCCGTTCCGGGCACCGACCGGTTCCTGATCACCGGCAAGCTGTATCCGTTCGTGTTCGATGTGCGCTTCGTCTCCTGACCTGGCCGCGACATCGGTCGGGGGCCTGTGGTTCATCGGCCCGCTCCTAGGACAGAATTGAACCCGTGACCGCACCGCGCCAACCCTCCGACCCCGACGGGCGTCGCGCAGCAGCCGACGGCGGTCACGACGCGGTCCACCCGGGTTACGCGAACTACCCGCCGCCGCGCCGTGCGCCGGGTCGCAGGCAGCCGCTGCCGCCGCTGCACCCGACCGGTCCCACCCCCGGCTCCCGACCGTCCGACGCGGAGTCGGCGCCCCCGCGTGACGACGCCGCCGAGCAGCGCACCGAACAGCTCCGCGGCGCGAAGACGCGGGGCCCGAAACCGCCGCCGATTCCGCGCAAACTGACCGTCACCCGGGTGGCGGCGATGCGCAGCCGGGAGCTGACCAACCGTGGCATCGCGACGTTCCACCGTGCCGCGACCGCCGACGGCGCCGACAAGTCCGGCCTGACACATCTGACGTACGCGGTGATGGCGAACTTCGCGACCGACGCCACGGTCGCGGTCGCGCTCGCCAACACCCTGTTCTTCTCCGCCGCCACCGGCGAGGACAAGACCAAGGTGGCGCTGTACCTGCTGATCACGATCGCGCCGTTCGCGGTGATCGCCCCGCTGATCGGCCCGGCCCTCGACCGGCTGCAGCGCGGCCGCCGGATCGCGCTGGCGGCGTCCTTCGCGTTGCGCACCGTCCTGGCCCTGCTGCTGGTCTTCAACTTCGACAGCTGGGCCCTGTATCCCTGCGCGCTCGGGATGATGGTGCTGAGCAAGTCGTTCTCGGTGCTCAAGAGCGCGGTCACCCCACGGGTCCTGCCACCCGACATCGACCTGGTGCGCACCAACTCGCGGCTGACGGTGTTCGGGCTGATCGGCGGCACGATCGTCGCCGGCGGCGTCGCCGGCGTCGTGGCGTTCGCGTTCGGTTCCGCCGGGGCGTTGTGGCTGACCGCCGCGATCACCGCGTTCGGCGCCTACCTGAGCATGCGCATCCCGGCGTGGGTGGAGGTCACCGAGGGCGAGGTCCCCGCGACGATCGCGTACCACGGCGACGACGCGGTCACCGAGGTCATCACCCGCGAGCAGCAGGAGGCGTTCACGCCCAGCACGCGCAGACAGCCGCTGGGCCGCGCCACCGTCACCGGCCTGTGGGGCAACAGCACGATCCGCGTCCTGACCGGATTCCTCACCCTCTACGTCGCCTTCGTCGCGAAGTCGCGCACCGAGCACGAGCCGCTCGTGCAGGCCGCGATGCTCGGCCTCGTCGGCGCGGCCGCGGCGATCGGCAACTTCGCCGGCAACGCGGCCGGCGCCCGCCTCAAGCTCGGCCGGCCCGCGGTGATCGTGCTGCGCTGCACGGCCGCGGTGACCGCGATCGCGGTCGTCGCCGCCGTCACCGACAGCCTGCTCACCGCCGCGCTGGCGACCCTGGTCGCGGCCGGGGCGAGCGCGCTGGCGAAGGTGTCCCTCGACGCGTCCCTGCAGCAGGACCTGCCCGAGGAATCCATCGCGTCCGGCTTCGGCCGCTCCGAGACGGTCCTGCAACTGAGCTGGGTGGTCGGCGGCGCGCTCGGCGTGCTGCTGCCGACGACGTACTGGATCGGTTTCACCGTCGTCTCGGTCGTGCTGGTGCTCGGCCTGATCCAGACGTACCTGACGTACCGTGGCCGCACGTTGCTGCCGGGCCTCGGCGGCAAGCGCCCCGAGCACGTCAACCAGGAAGCCCCCGTCGGCCACGGCCCGAGGCGAACCGGCTCCCGAGCCGACTGAACACCGCACCCGCCACCGCGGCGGGGACGTAGAACGAGAAACGGAATGCGATGACCCTGCAAGCCCGGACGAAGAAGATCCTCGTGATGGTGGTCGTGGTCGTGTTGATCGCGGCCGCCGGCCTCGCCGCGGTCGTCACGGTGCTCGTCCGCAACGCGCCCGAGACCCTGCCCACGATCACCGCCTACGCGCACGGCAACTCCGTCCGGGTCGACGCCGGGGTCTGCGACTCGAGCATGCGGTGTGCGGATCTCGAGGTCGCCAACCTGCCGGTCCCGCCGGGCTCCCCGCTCGAGTTGTCGCTGCCGAAGGACATCGCGGACGGCAACTGGCGGCTCAACGTCCAGTTCGGCGACCCGCGCACCGGTGAGGTGTTCGAGGGGTACCGCGACTACACGGCCGGCGAGGCGTACGCGGTGACGGTCCCCACCCGCGAGCACGAGCAGCTGCTGGGCGTGATCATCCAGCAGCCGTCGCAGCGGGACTTCGCCCCGATGTGGGCGATCCAGACGCTGCCGGAGCTGCCCGCGGTCGCGCAGTAGCGACACCGAACGCAGCGAGCCCCCGGTCACCGGACCGGGGGCTCGCTGTCGTCGGGCCTGTCGTCAGCGGTCGAGTTCGCGCGCGACGGCCCGCACCACCTCGGAGATCCGCTGCGCGGTCTTGCGGTCCGGGTACTTGCCCTTGCGCAGGTCGGGCTGGACCTTCGCCTCCAGCAGCGTGATCATGTCCTCGACCATGCCGTGCAGTTCGTCGGGGGTGTGCTTGCGGACCGTCTCGTCCCGCCGCACTGCGCCCTGACGCAGCGTCGGCGCCGGGTCGAGCACCTTCAGGCTCAGGGCCTGCGGTCCGCGACGGCCCGCGGCCATCCCGAACTCCACCCGCTGCCCGGCCTTGAGTCCCTCGACCCCCGCGGGCAGCGCGGACGACCGGACGTAGACGTCCTCCCCCTCGTCCTGGGAGAGGAAGCCGAAGCCCTTCTCAACGTCGTACCACTTCACCTTGCCGGTAGGCACTGTGTCACCTGCTCATCCATGTCCGTGTCTCACGACCCCATGGTCAATCGACCACATAAACGAACGCGCCCCACCGTGTGTGGGACGCGATGCCCCGCAGTCTACCCCCGCGTGCCCTTCACGGGCACATGGGTTTGCGGGCGATACCGTGGACATGTGGCCCCCGAAATCCCCGGCAGCGAGCCTGCCTCCGGCACCCCGTCCCCCGCCGGCGGCACCGCTCTGCTGCGCGTCGCACTCGCCCTGTTCTTCGTCGGTCTGCTCGCGATCGTCGCGATCTTCGTGGTCCACGCGACCGACCACACCCCCGGTCTCGCCCTGTACCTGGTGGCGATGGCCTGCCCGATCGGGTTCCTGCTCGGCATCGTGTCCGCCCTGCGGGCCGGGCGACGCGTTCGAGGAGAGGAGTAACAGTGAGACTGATCCTCAACATCATCTGGCTCGTCTTCGGCGGGCTGTGGCTGGCGCTCGGCTACTTCGTCGCCGGCGTGCTGTGCTGCATCCTGATCATCACGATCCCGTTCGGCATCGCCGCGTTCCGGATCGGGCTGTACGCGCTGTGGCCGTTCGGCAAGACCGTCGTCGACAAACCGACCTCCGGTGTCGGATCCCTGATCGGCAACGTCATCTGGCTGGTGCTGTGCGGCATCTGGCTGGCCATCGGACACGTGGTGAGCGCGATCGCGATGGCGATCACGATCATCGGCATCCCGCTCGCCCTCGCGAATCTGAAGATGATCCCGATCTCGCTGATGCCGCTCGGCAAGGAGATCGTCGACGTCCGGTCGACACAAGGCAGCCAACCCGGCTACAGCGCATGATCCGCCCGCCCCGCATCGTCCCGGATGCGGGGCGGACACTGCCAAGCCACCCACTGTTCCTCGGCACGCTCGCGGTCCTCGCCGCGGCCGTCGTCATCGCCCACGACCGCGTCGTCCCGCTCGGTCAGCCGCTGTGGGGGTTCTTCCGCAACGGCCTGGACCTGCTCGTCTACCGCAGCGGCGGCGCCACCGTGCTGACCGGCGCGGGACTCTACGACCACGCCCTGCACGGCGGCATGTGGTGGACCTATCCCCCGTTCTCGGCGGTGTTGTTCGCCCCGCTGCGGGTCTTCTCGCCGGAGATGACGACCCTGCTCGGCGGTCTGGTCAACTTCGCCGCCCTCTACCTCGTCGTGGTGCTGTGCTGGCGACTGCTCGGCTACCGCACCGACCGCACCCTGTACCTGGCCGGCGGCCTGCTCACCGTGATCGTGAGCTGGCTCGAGCCGGTGCGGACCACCATCTGGCTCGGCCAGGTCAACCTGCTGCTGATGCTGCTGATCCTGTGGGACCTGGGCCGACCCGAGGGCAGCAGGCTGCGGGGTGTCGGGGTCGGGATCGCGGCGGGGATCAAGCTGACGCCCGCCCTGTTCGTCGTGCACCTGCTCGTCACCCGGCAGTGGCGGGCGGCTGCGACCGCGGTCGGCGGGCTTGCCGCGACGGTGGCCGTCGGGTTCGCGGTGATCTTCTCGGACTCGCGCGCCTACTGGACCGGGACGCTCTGGCACTCGACGCGGATCGGGGAGACGGCCTGGCCGGCGAACCAGGCGGCATCGGGGGTGCTCGCCCGGTGGCTGCACACCGCCGAGCCGCCGCGACTGCTGTGGCTGGCCGTCGCCCTGGCGCTGGCCGTGCTGGGCCTGGCAGCGGCGCGTCTCGCCCACCTGCGCGGTCTGGAACTGCTCGCGACCACGCTGTGCGGTCTCACCTCCAGCGCGGTGTCGCCGTTCTCCTGGGGGCACCACTGGGTGTGGTTCGTGCCGCTGCTGATCCTGGCCGTGGACCGCGCGCTGCGGGCCGGTCGGGCGACGGCGTGGCTGCTGCCCGTCGCGATCGTCGTCCCGTTGTTGTGCTGGGCGCACCGGTTCCCGGACGGGGTCTACGCGATCGGCCTGTTCATGATTCCGACGTCGCCGACGCTGGCCCCGATCTTCAGCGCGGTGTATCCGCTGATGTTCGTCGCGGTCGCGGTCGGGACGCTGATCGCGATGGCCCGAGCGGGTCGCGCGGAGGGCCAGGTCAGCATCGACAACTCTTGTGATCTGCCTCACATAACGGTTGGATCACGGGGCGGTCTCGGACGAGCAGCGACCACCTGACCTGCGCAAACGCCACCAATCTCGGGCGAAACGCCGACGAACACGCCGGTGACGGATGAGGTGACTCACCGCGGTCGGCCACGTACGGTCATCTCCGGTCGGTGTTCCGGCCAGTCCGGACCGCCGCGCCAAACCTTGTCCCGCGGAACGGATTCCCACGGAAGAACCCAGGGACGAGGACGGGGGACCCACGTCCCCAGTGGACACCGGGAGGCGAGCAACCGGCCTTCCTTGGGGTGAAGCCGCTTTTCGCGCCGATCACGGAGCGATCACGGCCGGGCAACCTCTCAGCCCGAACCCGACAGCTGACCTCGCAGGCGCGTGCGGAGAGGAAACCTCCATGAGCGCTGGACGCCATCGCAAGCCCACGAACACTCGTAAGACCGCCGCCAAGGTCGTCGTCACCACCGCCGTGTTCGGTGCAGCGGGCGCGGCCTTCGCGGCCCCCGCAGGCGCCGCCCCGGACTCCGACTGGGACCGGCTGGCCCAGTGCGAGGCCGGCGGCAACTGGTCCATCAACACCGGCAACGGCTTCCAGGGCGGCCTCCAGTTCTCCCCCAGCACCTGGACCTCGCACGGCGGCGGCCAGTACGCCGCGACGGCCAACCAGGCCACCCGTGAGCAGCAGATCGCGGTCGCCGAGAAGGTCCTCGCCTCGCAGGGTTGGGGCGCGTGGCCGTCCTGCTCCGCCAGCCTCGGACTGACCAGCTCGCCGACCCAGCGCACCGCCCCGGCCGCGAAGGTCGAGACCCCGGCGCCGGCGCCCGCCCAGACTCCGGACGTCACCAGCGTCCCGACCACCCACGGCACCGCCGACGTGCTCGACCGGCTCGACAGCACCCTCGAGGACATCAAGGCGCGCGGCATCGCGATCGACCCGCAGATCGCCGCGATCTACGACCAGGCCAAGCTCAACCCGCAGGTCATCGACTTCCTCACGACCTACGCTCCGCTCGTCGCCCAGCGCTGAGCCCCCGAACACGGAAGAAGGGCCCCGCACCGATTCGGTGCGGGGCCCTTCTGGTCGTCGGACCGGTCGTCAGCGGTTGACGACGGTCTGGGGGTGAAGGTAGGGAAGCTCCGACACCGGCCGCGGGAACTCGGTGTCCTCACCGAACGGGGAGAGCCCACCGGAACGGGTCGAGGAGAGTTCGGTGACCGCGTGGTCCCCTTCCTCGAGGTGCTTCGGCCAGCCGGGATCAACGTACTGCTTGCTCGAATTGTTAGCCACGAGGCCATTTTGACACCGAGCCTGTATCGCGTACAGCCCAGGTCACTAATCTGAGATGCGATGACCGCCACCGATCCCTCGACCGACAGCCTGGCCACCTGGCTGAGCGCCCGCAGCGACAGCGAACTGGCGGGGCTGCTGCGGCTGCGGCCCGACCTCGCGGTCCCGCCACCGGCGAATCTGTCGGTGCTGGCGGCGCGGGCCGAGCAGCGCGCATCGGTGCTGCGTGTCGCCGACGACCTGAGCGTGCTCGAGCTCACCCTGATCGGTCTGCTCGCGCGCGAGGGGGCCGGCGAGTCGGGCGTGCGGCGGGAACAGCTCACCGATGCGGTCGCGGGCCGGGCGCCGGTCAAGGCCGTGGACCGGGCCCTGACCGTGCTGCGGGAGCGGGCACTGGTGTGGGGCACGACACTGTTGCGCGTGACGCCGGCGGCCCGGGAGGCGGTCGGGTGGCGGATCGACCCGGCGACGACCTCGATGTCCGCCGAGCAGATCTCCGCGACGCTGGCGGAGCTGACCGACGCCGAACGCCGACTGATCGACACCCTCGCGACGAGTTCTCCGATCGGCCGCACCCGCGACGCCGCACCGGGCACGCCGCCGGATCGTCCCGTGCAGCGGCTCCTGTCGCTGGGCCTGCTCTCCTGGCTGGACGAACAGACCGTCGAGCTTCCGTTCCAGGTCGGTCAGGCGCTGCGCGGCGAGACCGTGACCGATCCGACCGTGCTGACCCCGCCGCCGGTGCGCACCCACAAACACAAGACCGCCGAGACGAACGCCGCCGCGGCGGGCGAGGCGCTGGAACTGATCCGGCACTGCGAGGCCCTGCTCGCGGCCCTCGGCGACCATCCGGCGCCCGCACTCAAGGCCGGTGGGCTCGGGGTACGGGAGATCCGCCGGCTCGCGAAGGTCGCGGGCGTCGACGACACCCGGATCAGCCTGCTCGTCGAACTGCTCGCCGCCGCCGGCCTGGTGTCGAGCGGCATCCCCGAACCGCTGCCCGCCGCGGACACCGGCGACGACTACTGGGCTCCGACCTCCGCCGCCGACTCGTGGCTCGACGCATCCCCGGCGCACCGGTGGCAGCTGCTTGCGCAGACGTGGCTCGAGCTGCCACGGCGACCGTGGGTGGTGGGTCTGCGCGACCACGGGGACAAGCCGATCGCGGCACTGTCGGACGAGGTGCGCGCCTCGGGCGCCCCGCGGGACCGGCGATTCGTCCTCGACGTCGTCGCCGAGCTCGGGACGGGGGTCGGATCGGACGCGGCCGACGTCGCGGCGGTGGTGGCGTGGCGGCGTCCCCGCTGGTCGGCACGGCTGGGTGCGTCGGCGATCGAGCACACCCTCGCGGAGGCGACCGCAGTCGGGTTCCTCGGCCGGGGCGCGCTGTCGTCCCCCGGCCGCAGCCTGCTGCACGGCGCTCCCCCGGAGTCCGTGCTCGCCGAGATGACGTCGGCCCTGCCGACACCGATCGACTACGTGCTGGTGCAGGCGGACCTGACGGTGGTCGCGCCGGGGCCGCTGGTCCCGGACCTGCTCGAGCAGGTCACCCTGGTCGCCGACGTCGAGTCCGCGGGTGCCGCGACCGTGTACCGGGTCGGCGAGGCGAGCGTCCGGCGGGCCCTGGACGCAGGCCGCACCGCGGCCGAACTGCACACCCTGTTCACGACTCACTCGAAGACGCCGGTGCCGCAGTCGCTGACGTACCTGATCGACGACGTCGCGCGACGGCACGGCCGGCTGCGGGCCGGGATCGCGCGGTCGTTCGTGCGCTGCGACGACCCGGCGATGCTGGCGGAGGTGCTGGCGTCCCCGGTGGCCGAACCGCTCGCGCTGCGCGCGCTGGCACCGACGGTGGCGATCTCGCAGGCATCCCTCGGCGAGGTGCTCGACCAGTTGCGCGCCGCCGGGTTCGCCCCCGCCGGCGAGGACTCCTCGGGCGCGATCGTCGACCTGCGATCGCGGGGAGCGCGGGTGCCGAAACGCCGGTCCCGCGGTACCCGCCGGATCCCGGCGCCCCCGACCGACGAGCAGCTCGACCAGCTGGTCCGGCAGCTGCGGGCCGGCGAGCGGGCGGCGAGCACCCCCGGCGGTGTCGCGGTCCGCTCGGGCGGCAGTCGCGCAGGCAGCGCCGCGACGATGGCGTTGCTGCAGCTCGCCGTCAAGGTGAAGCGCAGTGTCCGGATCGGGTACGTCGACGCGCAGGGGGTCGCGTCGGAGCGGATCGTCGATCCGGTCAGTGTCGGCGGCGGCCAGCTCGATGCGTTCGATCCCGCCGACGGTGCGATCCGCCGCTTCACCCTGCACCGGGTGACGTCGGTGTCACTGGTCGACTGACGGCCGCGACCCGCACCCGTCGGGTTTTTTCGGGGAGTTTTTCGGCACCCCCAGCGACCGGACCAGCGCGACTGGCTTTTCCTGGGAAATGACGTATGGTCTGGGCCAGTGATTGCCACTTCGATTCCAGGAGCGACAATGGCGGACAAGAAACCCGGGAAGAGCCCGAAGAAACCATCCCAGACGATCAAGGAGCGGCGTGCGGAAAAGCGCACCCGGGAAGCCGAATCCGGCGAGCTGATCAGAAAGCGAAAAGGGCACTGAGGTGGAGGCAGGCAGCACCCTGCTCGACCACCTCCACGATGACCTCGACCGGCTGTGGAGCACGGCAGAAGCTGGTGACGACCGGTCCCGCGCCAGGCGCCACGCGCTGACCGCAGCGAAGGCGTTCGTGCTCGACGAGCGAGTCCGGCACTCCGCCCTTTCGTAGCCGACCAGAAGAGAAAGACCTGATTTCGTGAAACGAACCCTCCTCGCACTCGACCGGATCGCCGCCCGCCTGGAAAACGAGCTCGACGAAAATCCGGTGAGGTCGGAAAGGGACGCCGGATATCGCGCCGGTATTTCCGAGGCACTCTTTCAGGTAATGGATGCACGGAAATCCGTCGCCGAATTGCGGTGAGAGAAGAATGCGGTGCGGGTGTCGACAACGGCGTCGACACCCGCACCGTTTTCGCGGCGTGGTCGACCCGCGCCCCTGCTCGGTCCGGACGCGCGCGCCGAAACACGTGGACAATGGTGGGGTTGTCATCGCTAGGAGGCGCACGTGACCGACGGACCGCTGATCGTCCAGTCCGACAAGACCCTGCTGCTCGAGGTGGACCACCCGCGCGCCGACGAGGCCCGGCAGGCGATCGCCCCGTTCGCGGAACTCGAACGCGCCCCCGAGCACGTGCACACGTACCGGGTGACGCCGCTGGCGTTGTGGAACGCCCGCGCCGCCGGGCACGACGCCGAACAGGTCGTCGATGCCCTCGTCACGTACTCCCGGTTCGCGGTGCCGCAGCCGCTGCTCGTCGACGTCGTCGACACGATGGCCCGGTACGGCCGCCTGCAACTGATGAAGAACCCGGCGCACGGCCTGGTGCTGGTCAGCCTGGACCGCGCGGTGCTCACCGAGGTGCGTCGGCACAAGAAGATCGCGCCGATGCTCGGCGCCCAGATCGACGACGACACCGTCGTCGTGCACCCGTCCGAGCGCGGCCACCTGAAGCAGTTGCTGCTCAAGATCGGGTGGCCCGCCGAGGACCTCGCCGGATACGTCGACGGCGAGGCGCACCCGATCGAACTCGACTACGAGGGCGCGTTCCCGGGGTCGGCGGACGGCGGCTGGCACCTGCGCGACTACCAGGAGATGGCGGCGGACTCGTTCTGGGCCGGCGGCTCGGGGGTCGTGGTGCTGCCGTGCGGGGCGGGCAAGACCATGGTCGGGGCGGCCGCGATGGCGAAGGCGAAGGCGACCACGCTGATCCTCGTCACCAACACCGTCGCCGGGCGGCAGTGGAAGCGCGAGCTCATCGCGCGGACGTCGCTGACCGAGGACGAGATCGGCGAGTACTCGGGCGAGAAGAAGGAGATTCGCCCGGTCACGATCGCGACGTACCAGGTCATCACCCGCAAGTCGAAAGGCGAGTACAAGCACCTGGAGCTGTTCGACTCCCGCGACTGGGGACTGGTGATCTACGACGAGGTGCACCTGCTGCCTGCCCCGGTGTTCCGGATGACCGCCGACCTGCAGTCCCGGCGACGCCTCGGCCTGACCGCGACCCTGGTCCGCGAGGACGGCCGGGAAGGCGACGTCTTCTCGCTGATCGGCCCGAAGCGGTACGACGCACCGTGGAAGGACATCGAGGCGCAGGGCTGGATCGCGCCCGCCGACTGCATCGAGGTCCGGGTCACGCTGACCGACGCCGAGCGGATGGCGTACGCGACCGCCGAGCCGGAGGAACGCTACAAGCTGTGTTCGACCGCGCGCACCAAGAACGCGGTGGTCAAGTCGATCCTGGACCGGCACACCGACTCGCCGGCCCTGGTGATCGGCGCGTACATCGACCAGCTCGACGAGCTCGGTGAGGCGCTGAACGCCCCGGTGATCAAGGGGTCGACCAGGACGAAGGAACGAGAGGCGCTGTTCGACGCGTTCCGGGCCGGCGAGATCAAGACGCTCGTCGTCAGCAAGGTCGCGAACTTCTCCATCGACCTGCCCGAGGCATCGGTGGCGGTGCAGGTGTCGGGCACGTTCGGGTCGCGGCAGGAGGAGGCGCAGCGTCTCGGCCGGCTGTTGCGTCCGAAGCACGACGGCGGTCAGGCGCACTTCTACTCGGTCGTCGCCCGCGACACCCTCGACGCCGAGTACGCGGCGCACCGGCAGCGGTTCCTCGCCGAACAGGGCTACGCGTACCGGATCACCGATGCGGACGACCTGCTCGGACCGGCGATCGGGTAGGAATAGGACCGTGCGTCACTTCGAATTCCCGGTGGACAAGACCCATGCCCGTTCGGTCAACGAGACGGTCGGTGACGTGCGGCGGCTGCGGTGGTCCGCGCTGATCACCGCCCTGCTGTTCGTGGCGCTCGCGGTGTGGCTGATCGTTCTCGCGCACCCGTGGTCGTACATCCTGGGCGCGGTCGCGCTCGTCGTCGCGGCGGCCTCGGTGTGGGTGTCGTTCTGGGCGCCGCGCAAGGTCGGGTCGGTCGAGGACCTGTACGCGAACGGCGAGCTGGTTCCGGCGATCGTCGCGGTGTCACGCCCGCGCGGCGCGACGCTGCTCTCGCTGGTGAACACCGCGAAGCCCGGCGCGGAGCGGCCGCACTACGCGCTGGTCACCCGCACCGTCCGCAGCCTGCCCGGGCACTCGCTGACCAACGTCGGCGAGCGGGTGCCGTCGATCTCGGTGATGTCGGACCGCACCACCGGCTCCACCGCCGACACGTGGCAGATGGTCAGCCCGATGCCGATCGCCTGGGGCACCCGTGACCCGAAGGTCATCCGTCGCGCGATCGAGCAGATCCCGAACGCGGAGTGGAAGCTGCTGACCAAGTCGATCCCCCTCGCCGAGGACGTTCCCCGCGCGAAGGACCAGCAGATCCCGGTCGACGCCGCCGACATCCGCTAGCGCCGGCCGAACGGGGGCCAGCCCTCGGCCGGCGACCGCGGATCGGTGGGCAGCAGCCCCGCGACCCACATGTCCCGGCGGACGCCCCGCTGCAGTCCCCCGGACCGGGCGGTGCCCTCGAACCGGAACCCGACCCGCCGCGCGACCGCCGCGGACGCCGTGTTGCCGACCAGGGCCCGCCACCCGATCCGCTCGAGTGCCAGCGTGTCCGGCCGGAACGCGAAGTCGCACACCAGGGTGAGCGCCCGGGTCATCAGCCCGTGCCCGCGGGCGGCGGCGTCGAGCCAGTACCCGACCTCGGCGGCCGACGCGTCGCCGGCAGCGAGGCCGATCATCCCGACCACCGGTGCGTCCGGGTCGCGCCGCAGGGCCCAGGTGGGGCGCCGGTCGGCCCACCCCGCCGGAACGACCTCGGTCACGAACGCCTCCGCGTCGGCGCGCCGGTACGGCACCGGCATCGTCGTCCACCGTCCGATCGACGGGTCCTGGCAGCAGGCGGTGATCCGGTCGACGTCGGCGGGGGTCGGTGGCGTCAGTGCGAGTCCGGCACCGCCGAGGCTCTGGGCGAACATCACTCACCCCGCGAGAGCCGGGATCACCTCGCGTTCGAACAGCTCGATGCCGGACGTGTCGTAGGCGGCTTCGGGGAAGTAGCAGATGGCGTACCCGAGGCCCTGCTCGCGCAGGCGGCTCAGGTTCTCGACGATCTGCTCGGGGGTGCCGACGGCGGGCATGCCCCGGAAGGCCGCCATCGACGCCTCCGCGAGTTCCTCACCCGCGCACCGCGCGATCCGGGCCTTCGTCTGCGCGAGCCGCCGCTCGACGTCCGCCTCGGTGACCCCGATCGCGACGTTGTAGTTCGCCGAACGGACGATCGCGTCGAAGTCGGTCCCGACCGCCGCGCAGTGCTCGCGCAACACCGCGGACTTGTGGGTGAACCCGTCGAGCGTGCCGTCGAAGTTGGTGTACCGCGCGTACTTCGCGGCGATCTTCAGTGTCACCTTCTCGCCACCGCCGGCGATCCACAGCGGAATACCCCCGTCCTGCAGCGGCTTCGGGGCCACGATCGCACCGTCGACCCGGTAGTACCGCCCGTCGAGCGTGGCACTGCCGGTGGTCCACGCCTGCCGCAGGATCTGCACACCCTCGTCGAGCCGGCCGAGCCGCTCCCCCGCCGGCGGGAATCCGTAACCGTATGCGCGCCATTCGTGTTCGTACCAGCCGGCACCGATGCCCATCTCGATCCGGCCGCCGGAGATCAGGTCGGCGGTCGCCGCGATCTTCGCGAGGTACGCGGGGTTGCGGTAGCTCATCGCGGTGCACATCTGCCCGAGCCGGATCGTTGACGTCACCGCACCGAGCGCGGACATCAGCGACCACGCCTCATGGGTCGCCTCCTCGGTCGGCGCGGGCACGGTGTGGAAGTGGTCGTACACCCACGCCGACTCCCACGGGCCCCGCTCGGCCCGCAGGGTCACCCCCTTCATCACGCCCCAGTGGTCGGCGGGCGCGATGCCCACCAGGTCCAGCCGCCAGCCCTGCGGAACGAACATCCCGAATCGCATGCTCCCGGACCTTACCGACTCCCGGCCGCGACGACGAGCGGTCGCGGCCGGCGTGCGGGCTCAGGCACTGACGTCGGTCGCGGTGCGCGCGAAGCGGTTACCCGGATCGGCCAGGCCGTAGTGGCCGCGCAGCGTCGAGGCGGTGTACTCGGTACGGAACAGTCCCCGCTCCTGCAGGATCGGGACCACCCGGTCGACGAAGTCGTCGAGACCGCCCGGCAGGTACGGCGGCATGATGTTGAACCCGTCCGCGGCGCCCTGCTCGAACCACGTCTGCAGCTCGTCCGCGACCTGGTCGGGCGTTCCGGCGAAGGTGCGGTGCCCGCGGCCGCCACCGAGCAGGCCGATCAGCTCGCGGACCGTCCGGTCGCCCTCTCCGGCCAGGTCCTTGACGAGCTCGTAGCGGCTCTTGTTGCCCTGGATCTCGTCGACCGGCGGGAGCGGCGGCAGCGGTGCGTCGAGGGCGTGTTCGGTCAGGTCGACGCCGAGGATCGCCGACAGTTGCCGCAGCGAGTACTCGGGCGAGATCAGGTCGGTGAAGGAGCGCTCCAGCTCCTCCGCCTCGGCCCGCGTGTCCGCGATGAACGGCACGATGCCGGGCAGCACCTTCAGGTCGTCCGCCGAGCGGCCGTGCCGCACCACGCGGGCCTTGAGGTCACGGTAGAACTCCTGACCCTGTTCGAGGGTGCGCTGGGCGGTGAACACCGCCTCGGCGTACTTCGCCGCGAACTCCTTGCCGCTCTCCGACGAACCGGCCTGCACGAGCAGCGGCCGGCCCTGCACCGACCGCGGCGAGTTCAGGGGGCCCCGAACCCGGAACCGTTCGCCGGCGTGATCGACGGTGTGCACCTTCGTGGGATCGGCGAACACGCCGGAGGACGCGTCGAGTACGACGGCGCCGTCCTCCCAGCTGTCCCACAACGCCAGGGTCACGTCGACGAACTCCTCCGCGCGGTCGTAGCGTCCGCGGTGCGAGGGGATGCCGTCGATCCCGAAGTTGGCGGCCTCATCGGCCCCCGCGGAGGTGACGATGTTCCAGCCCGCGCGCCCGGCGCTGATGTGGTCGAGCGAGGTGAACTTGCGCGCCAGGTTGTATGGGTCGCCGTAGCTGGTCGACGCCGTCGCGATCAGACCGATCCTCGCGGTGGCCACCGCGATCGCGGTCAGCAGCGTCACCGGCTCGAAGATCGCCTGCGTGTTGTGCTTGATCCGCGGACCGACGGCCAAGCCGTCGGCGAAGAACACCGAGTCGAGCTTGCCGCGTTCGGCGATCCGGCCCAGTTCCTGGAAGTGCGCGACATCCAGGACGCGATGGGCCTCCGTGCGGGGGTGCCGCCACGCGGCCTCGTGGTGGCCGACGCCCATCAGGAAAGCGTTGAGGTGGAAGTGCTTGGAATCGTGTGACATTCGAGAACCTTTCGGAAAGGTCGGTCAGGGTCGCCAGCGCGAGAGCCGGCGCTCGACGAGGACGAGAAGGGCATTGAGGGTCAGGCCCAGAACCGAGATCGCGACGATCCCCGCGTACATGGTGGGGATCTGGAAGTTGTACTGCGAGGCGGTGATCAGGTAGCCGAGCCCGGCTTTCGCGCCGACCATCTCGGCGGCGATGAGCACCAGGATCGACGACGACGCCGCCATCCGGATGCCGGTGAAGACGGTCGGGACCGCCGCGGGAAGCACGACCTTCCGGAACAGCTGCACGTGCGAGAGTCCGAGTGACGACGCGGCCTTCACCAGCAGCGGGTCGACCGTGCGCACGCCGGAGATCGTGTTCAGGAGGATCGGGAACGTGGCGGCGTACACGACCAGCGCCACCTTCGACTCCTCGCCGATGCCGAGGATCAGCACGAACACGGGGAGCAGAGCGAGCGCGGCGGTGTTGCGGAGCAACTCGAGGACCGGGCTCAGGAACTCCGCGACCGGGCGGTACCACCCGATCGCGACACCCAGCGGGATCGCGAGCGCCACGGCCAGGGCGAACCCGGTCAGGGCCCGGGACAGGCTGGCGGACAGGTGTTCCCAGAGTTCCCCGCTGCGTGCGAGGTCGGCGAAGGCGCCGGCGACCGTGCTGAACGGCGGCAGGAACACCTCGTCGACGAGGCCGAGTCTCGGTGCCAGTTCCCACACCGCGAGCAACACGGCGACGGCGAGGGCGGGCTTGAGGATCCGTCGCAGCCGCCGCAGCGCCGCCGATCCGAGACGGGCCGACCGTGACCGGACGGTCGACGAATCACCGTGCAGCCGAGGGGCCTCCGGTGCGGCGACCGCCCTGTCGGGCGCGACCGGGACGGCAAGAGCGCTAGACATGGACGGACTCCCTCTCGTTGGTCCGGGCCTTCTGCACCTCGTCGTGCAGCAGGCTCCAGATGTGATGGCGGTGGTGGCGGAACCGCTCGTCCGAGCGCACATCCGCGGCGGTGCGGTCGATGTCGATGTCGACGACCGCCTTCACCCGACCCGGACGCGAGGTGAGCACCGCGACCCGCTGACCGAGGTGGATCGCCTCGTCGATGCCGTGCGTGATGAACACGATGGTCTTGCCGGTGGCCTTCCAGATCCGCAGCAGTTCGTCCTGCAGCGACTCCCGGGTCTGCGCATCCAGCGCGGCGAACGGCTCGTCCATCAGCAGCACCTCGGGGTCGAACGCGAGGCTGCGGGCGATCGCGACGCGCTGCTTCATCCCGCCGGACAGTTCGTGCGGGTACCGGTCACCGAATCCGCTCAGGCCGACCAGTTCCAGGTAGTGGTCGGCGCGCTCACGGCGCTCCGAACGCGGCAACCCCTTCGCCTCGAGCCCGAATTCGATGTTGTGCCGGGCTGTGCGCCAGGGCAGCAGGGCGTACTGCTGGAAGACGATGCCCCGGTCCAGACCCGGCCCGGTGACGGGCCGGCCGTCGAGCAGGATCCGGCCCGAGGTCGGGATGGAGAGCCCGCCGAGAAGGTCGAGCAGCGTGGACTTTCCGCATCCGCTGGGGCCGACGAGGACGAGGAACTCGCCCTCGGCGACGTCGATGGAGACGTCGTCGATCGCGGTGAACCGGTCTTGCGACCCGCGCACGTCGAACCCCTTCGTGACGTGCTCGAGCCGGAGTTTCGGAATGGTGGTCATGGCAGGGCCTCCAGTCACTTGGCCGCGAGGACCTGGCCGTCGGGGCCACTGTCCGCGGGATAGGTTCCGTTGGCGTACGGGTTGTACTCGTTGGTGTAGACGTCGGAGGTGGTCAGTGCGCCGTCCGCGAGTTCGCCGTTGCGCGTGAGCCAGTCGATCCACGTCCGGATCTCGGTGTCGGTGATCACGCCGCCCGGACCGGCGACACCGGGCGACTTCCAGTACCTGACGAGGTCGGTGTTCTCGTTGCGTCCGCGGGCGGTGACGATGTCGGTGAAACGCGCCACCACCTCGTCCCGCGGGGTGGTCTGGGTCCAGCGGATGGCGCGAGCCGTGCCCTGGACGAAGTCGGCGACCGCGTCCTTGTTCTTCGCGATGAAGTCGTCGCGCAGGAGGTACGTGCCGTAGGTGAAGCTGCCGAACAGGGACTCGTCGGTGAACAGCGGGCGGATGCCGCCCCGCTCGACGGCCTTGTCGCGGAACACGCTTCCGAGCGTGCCGACGTCGATCTGGCCCTGCCGCAGCGCCTGTTCGGTGTTGACCGGCGGCACGACGACGAGTTCGACCTGCTTGATCTCGTCCGGCGTCAGGCCCTCGCGGGCCAGCCACTCCCGCACCAGGAACTCGTGGTGAGCGCCGAGGGTGTTCATCCCGACCTTCTTGCCGATCAGGTCGCGGGCGGACCGGATCGGGCTGTCGCCCTGGACGTAGTAGCCGTTGAAGGTGTCCTTGTCCGACCCGTAGTAGCCGATCACCGCGGTGACGGGGGCCTTCGCCGCCGCCAGTTTGAGCACCGCACCGTTGAAGGCACCGCCGAAGTCGGTCTGGCCGGTGGCGGTGTTCTGAATGCTCTGCGGACCGCTGGTGGTGTCGCCGACCCAGGCCAGCTCGACCGTGTGGAAGTAGCCGAGGTCCGCGGCGAGTTCCGGGAACAGGACCTGGCCGGTGGCGCCCTCGTAGCGCAGGACGGTCTTGCCGTCGGCGCTGGTGTGGTTCTGCGAGGACGAGCAGCCTGCCGTGAGAGCGACGAGGGACAGGAGCGCGGCGCCGGCCGCGAGGGTCCGCGCGAGGCGTGGACGAATCATGACTGAGTTCCTGGGGTTTCAGGCCCGCGTACGGCGGGCGGAGAGTGCGCACGATCGACCTCGACTCGCGGGACGCGGCGAGGGGTGCGCAAGGATTCAGACGCGGTGAGCCCGTTCAGCGGTGCTGGGCAGT
This sequence comes from Rhodococcus olei, assembly GCF_039540555.1. Classification (NCBI taxonomy): domain Bacteria; kingdom Bacillati; phylum Actinomycetota; class Actinomycetes; order Mycobacteriales; family Nocardiaceae; genus Rhodococcus; species Rhodococcus olei. The sequence goes on from NZ_BAABFB010000075.1 coordinate 187,225, forward strand.
GCTTCAGCGGTGCCGTTCAGGGCAGGCGACAACACTCGGACATGGCGGCCTCCTCGGACCTCGGGTGTGTCGACACCGTACGACCGGCCGCGGCGAGGTGTGAACGATTACTCGCAGCCCGATTTCAATCCCGGTCGCACGTACACTGACGTCGTGCAGGACACCGCCGAGGTCGACGAGTTCGAGACGCATCGCGGGCACCTGATGTCGGTGGGGTATCGGCTGACGGGATCGGTCGCGGACGCGGAGGACGCGGTGCAGGAGGCGTGGCTGCGGCTGCACGCCGCGGACGCCGGTGCCATCGTCGATCTCCGGGCCTGGCTGACGACCGTCGTCGGGCGGATCTGCCTGGACCACCTGCGGAGCGCCGCGGTTCGACGTGAAAGTTATGTGGGACAGTGGCTTCCGGAACCGATCGTCACGCCGGTGACCGGCACGTCGCCGGCCGACCCGCTGGACGTGGTGGTCCGCAGCGAGGACGCCCGGATCGCCGCGATGGTCGTGCTCGACACGCTCGGCCCCGACCAGCGCACCGCGTTCGTGCTGCACGACGGGTTCGGGGTCCCGTTCGACACGATCGCCGAGGTCCTCGGCACGTCGGTGGCCGGCAGCAGGCAACTGGCCTCGCGCGCGCGGCGCGCGGTCGCGGCGGCGGACGTGCCTCCGCCGGATCCGGACCACGACGCCGCGGTGGGCCGGCTGCTGGTCGCGATGGCGAGCGGCGACCTGCAGGCGGTGCTCGACGCGCTGCACCCGGATGCCCTGGTGATCGGCGACGCGGGCGGCACGACGCGGACGGCGGTCAACGTCATCCACGGCGCCGACAAGTTCGCCCGCTTCTTCCTCGGCCTCGCGCGGCGGTACGGCGAGCAGTCGTTCCTGGCGTTGGAACCGGCGATGGTCAACGGCCGGCTCGGGATCTACTCGCACGGCTCGCCGGGCGACGAGACGCATCCCGGGTTCCCGCCGCGGGCCGGTGGTTTCACCGTCCGCGACGGGAAGGTCTGGGCCGCCTACGACTTCGCCAACCCGGCGAAGCTGTCCGGGGTCAGGAGGGCGAGCCCGCCGCCGTCGAATCCGCCGGTTGATCCGCCCACGGCACCCGGCACGAATCCGTGCTGAAGCCCTGGTCGACGATGCCGAGCGCCGAGTTCATCCGGGACCGCTGGTTCTCCAGCGAGATCTGGTACGTCAGCTCCACGACGCCGTCGTTGCCGAAGCGCCGCTGCAGGTCGGCGACCTGCTCGTCGGTCACCGTGGTGGGCGTGGCGGTCATCGCGTCGGCGTAGGCGATCGCGGCCCGGTCGTCGTCGCTGTAGAGCGGCGAGGTCCGGTAGTCGTCGATGTGCTGCAGCCGGTCCAGGTCCTGACCCTCCAGGCGCATCAGCATCGACCCGAAGTCGACGCACCACGAGCACCCGACGGTCCACGCGACCCGGTAGACGGCGATGTCCCGGACAGCGGCGGGCAGCACGGTCGACGCCTTCTCCGCCGCGAGCTCCGCCACCGCCGACGCCGCGAACAGTTTCCGGTGGTTGGCGACGACGGTGAACGGCTCCGGGACGGCCCCGAACCGGCGGGCGGCGTACCGGTAGGCGAGCCGCACCAGCGGGCCGGCATCGGCGGGAGCGAGGGGGGCGATGCGAGTCATGGCTTCTCCTGTTCGCGTCGGGACACCCGGTCGGGGCATCCAGGTGCCTTCGACATGTGGACGAGACAGCCCCGGTGAACGTGACAGTAGGCGCGACGGCCGGCCGCCACCGGCTCGATAGGCTGTGAGAATGCCCATTGCGCCCCGCCAGACGGTCACCCGGCTGCAGCCGTTCGCCTCGACGATCTTCGCCGAGATGACGGCGCTCGCGGTCCGCACCGGGGCGATCAACCTCGGGCAGGGCTTTCCCGACACCGACGGTCCCGCCGCGATGCTGGAGGTCGCGCGGACCGCGATCGCCGACGGCCTCAACCAGTACCCGCCGGGCCCCGGCATGCCGGTGCTGCGGGAGGCGATCGCCGCGGACCGCGCCGCGCGGTACGGACAGCGGTTCGACCCGGACACCGAGGTGCTCGTCACGGTCGGGGCCACCGAGGCCATCAGCGCCACCCTGCTCGGCCTGGTCGAGCCCGGGCAGGAGGTGGTGCTGATCGAGCCATACTACGACTCGTACGCCGCGGCCGTGGCCCTCGCCGGCGGGGTGCGGCGGACGGTCCCGCTCGTCGCGGACGGCAACGGTTTCGCCCTGGACCTCGACGCGCTGCGCGCGGCGGTCGGGCCGGACACCCGGATGATCGTGGTCAACACGCCGCACAATCCGACCGGCACCGTCCTGTCCGACGCCGAACTCGCCGCGATCGCCGACGTCGCGGTCCGGCACGACGCGCTGGTGCTCAGCGACGAGGTGTACGAGCACCTGTTGTTCGACGGGCGCACCCACACCCCGATCGGCATGCTGCCCGGGATGGCCGAGCGGACGGTGACGGTGTCGAGTGCCGCGAAGACGTTCGCGGTCACCGGCTGGAAGACCGGGTGGGCGTGCGGACCCGCGGTCCTGGTCGACGCCGTGCGCGCCGCGAAGCAGTTCATGTCGTTCGTGGCGGGCGGCCCGTTCCAGCCTGCGGTCGCGCACGCATTGCGGCACGAGATGCCGTGGGTGGCCGCGCAGCGAGAGTCGTTGCAGCGCAAACGCGATCTGCTCGGTGCGGCGCTTGCCGAGGCCGGGTTCGGGGTCCGGGACAGTGCCGGTACGTACTTCGTGTGCGCCGACATCACCGCGTTCGGCACCACCGACGGCGAGGCGTTCTGCCGGGCGCTGCCGGAACGGATCGGCGTCGCCGCAGTGCCGGTGAGTGTGTTCGCGGACCACAAGACGCCGTGGAATCACCTGGTGCGCTTCGCCTTCTGCAAGCGTGACGACGTCCTCGCCGAGGGGATCCGGCGGCTGCACACGCTCGCCGGACGGTGGTGACCGGGCGATGAGCGGGCGCACCGTTCCCGCGGACTTCGTGCGGCGCGCCGCCACCCTCGCCGCCGGCGCCGGATTCGACATGGCCGCACCACTGTCCGCGGCCGGGATCTCCCCGTCGGTGCTCGGCGAGGACGCCGGCCGCATCACCCCCGCGCAACTCACCCGCTTCACCCAGTCCGCGTGGCGGTTGACCGACGACGAACTGTTCGGGCTCGGCGCCGGCCCGGTCCCCCGCGGCACGTTCCGGCTGGTGTGCCTGACGCTGATCCACCGACCCGACCTGGGCAGCGCGCTCGAGCGGCTGGCCGACGTGGTCCCCGTCCTGCCCGGGCTGCCTCCGCTGCGACTGGAGGCCGGGTCCGAGACCACGACCCTGCACGTGCGGATGCCGCCCCGCGACACGCTGCCGCCCGAGACCGCGGATGCCGCCAACCAGCTGCTCACCGACTTCATCCTCATCCTGCTGCACCGGTTCGCCGCCTGGCTGGTCGGTCGCCGCGTGAAGCTGGTCGCGGCGCGGCTGCCCTATCCCGAACCGGACCGACTCCTCGCCCGCAGTTACGACGCGATCTTCGGGGTCCGGGTCCACTTCGGCGCGGACGACGCGGCGATCGAGCTGGACAACTCGGTGCTGCGCGCCCCGATCATCCAGACCGAGGAGACGCTCGAGGTGTATCTCCGCGAATCCCCGAATCTGCTGTTCTCCGAACGGGACTACGACAGCAGCGCGGCGGCGCAGGTGCGCAAGGCACTCGAACGCGGGGCGGCCGGCCGGGCCGCGTCCGCGGAGGACATCGCGGAGATGCTGTCGATCAGTGCCGCGCACCTGCGCCGGCTGCTGCGCACCGAGGGCACCTCCCTGAACCAGCTCCGCGAGGAGGTGCTCCGCGACGCCGCGATCTCCGGGCTCGCGCGCGGCGAGTCGGTCGACGAGCTGTCCGCCCGGCTGGGGTTCTCCGAGCCGAGTGCGTTCCGCCGAGCGTTCAAGCGCTGGACCGGCGCGACCCCCGGCACGTTCCGGTGAGCCGAGTCTCGTTCAGCTGACGCAGAACTCGTTGCCCTCCGGGTCGGTCATCGTGATCCACCGAAACGGTCCCTGGCTGCCGTGGTGCAGCACCGCCGCGCCGCGGGCGACCAGCGCGTCCGCGACCGACTGCTTGTCGTCGCCGACGCGCACGTCCAGGTGCAGCCGGTTCTTCACCGACTTGTCCTCCGGGACGAGCTGGAACAGCACCCGCGGCCGATCCGGGTGGTCGGGATCGCGGATCGCGGCGCCGACTCTCCAGACCAGCACGCCGTCGTAGACCTCGGTGTCCTCCTCCCGCGCGTGACCCGCCGCGACCAGCCCGCGGATGAAGTCCTCGTCGCTCGGTTCGACCTGCCAGCCGAGGGTCTGTGCCCACCACTTCGCCTGGTCGTGCGGCCGCCGCGAATCCACCGTCACCTGAAATTCGTAGCCCATGCCGGGACCCTACGTCGACCCTCCGACAACTCCCCGGACCCGCGGCGACCGGGCCCCGGCGTGGCTCGACCCGACACCGGGACTTGACCCTGACACTGTGTCAAGGGCTGGAGTGGTCGACGAAGGAGGTGGTTGCCTTGTACACAACCAATCCCGGTGGGCCCACTGCCCGCCTCGTCGACGCCCTGGCCGACGCCCACCCGTCGAACCGGCTCCGGGCCGCGCTCGCGGCGGGCACGGCCCGCGATTCCGGCCTCACGGAGACCCTGGTCGCGCGGTGTGCCGTCGAACCGGACTTCTTCGTCCGGGACATGCTGACCTGGGCGCTGTGCCGCATGCCCGCCGAGACCACGGTGCCGCGACTGATCGAGCAGCTCGGATCCGATGTCGAGCAGGCACGCAGCCAGGCGTTGCACACGCTGTCCAAGATCGGGGACCGGCGAGCCTGGCCTGCGGTGTCGACACTGCTGCACGACCCGCACGACGAGGTCGCGCGCAGCGCGTGGCGGGCGGCCGTCGCGCTGGTGCCGCCCGACGGCGAGGGCGAGCTCGCGGCCCGGTTGGCGACCGAGCTCGGGCGCGGTGACCACCCGATGCAGCTGAGTCTGAGCCGGGCGCTGGTCGGGCTCGGGGAGTCCGTCCTTCCGGTGTTCGGCGCGGCCGCGACGAGTCCCGATCCGTGGGTTCGCGCGCACGCCGAGGCCACCGAGCGGCTGTGCCGCGACCCCGACAGCGGGTTCACCGTCTCGCTCGAGATGGCGAAGCGGGTCGCCGCTGCCGGTCCGGACATGTGAGGAGGAGGCGGGAATGTTGATCGGCGAGGTCTCACGGCGGGCCGGCGTCAGTACGCGCATGCTGCGCCACTACGACGCGCTGGGTCTGGTGTCGCCGACCGGACGCACGTCCGGCGGCTACCGCGAGTACTCCGCCGACGACATCCGCCGCCTCTTCCACGTGGAGAGCCTGCGGACCCTGGGTCTGTCGCTGGACGAGGCCCGGCGCGCACTGGACGAGCCAGGATTCGTGCCCGCCGAGCTGGTGGGAGACCTCATCCGGCACACCCGGCTGCGAATCGCCGCCGAGGAGGAACTGCTCACGAGGCTCGGGCACGTCGACGCGGCCGCGCCGGCGGAGTGGGGCGACGTGCTGCGGATCGTCACCCTCCTCCGTGCCCTCGAATCCGAGTCCGGGGCCCGTCGGCAGCAGGCGATCCTGTCCCAGGACGGGAGTGCGGCGCTGCCCGTCGGCGCGCTGGCCGAGGCCGCCCTCGCCGAGGACGACCCCAATGTGGCGGGGGCGCTGCAGTGGTCGTTGGCGAGGGCGGCCGGCCGGGGCCTGGCGGATCTGGCCGTCGGCCTGGAGTCGGGGTCGGTGGCCGTCCGGCGCCGGGCGACGGCGGCGATCGCGGCGGTACCCGCCGCGGAGGCGACGGTCCTGCTGAGGCGGGCCCTCGCGGACGAGGACCCCGCGGTTCGCGATCGCGCGGCGCTCGCGCTCGGCTCGAGGGGAAGCTCCGACGCGATACCCACCCTCCTCGCGATGGTCGCCGAGGGGCGCAGCGACGTCGAGGCCGCCGAGTCGCTGGGACTCCTGACCGCGGTGGCGACCCCGGCCGAGGGGATCGTCGCGGCGATGGCCGCCACGCTCGACGACACGGCCGACCCGGCCACACGTCTACGGATCACCCAGGCGCTGGCCGAGATTCCCGGAGCGGCCGCACGGGAAGCCCTCGCCCGGCTGACGCACGACGACGACCGGACCGTCTCGGCCACCGCGGCGGCGATCCTGACCACACGCGACCGCGGCACGACGCCGAAGCCGCGGACCGGCAGGGCGTAGCTCCCGGTTCGCGGCTCCCGCGCACGACCGGCGTACCCGGCGCCGCGCGCTCGGTGCGACCCGCCCGCCGGGCGTCGGAACGACCGTCAGGGCCGCACCAGGATCCGGATCGGGTCGCCCTCGTGGTTCTCGAGCATCTCGATGCCCCGGTGCACCTCCTCGAGCGGGACGATCGCACTGATCGAGCGGGAGATGTCGAGACGTCCCCGGGACACCAGATTCGCGAGGGTCTCGATGTCCACGTTCTGGTAGCCGAGATGCCCCTTGACCTGCTTCTGCGACAGCCCGAACGAGGTGGTGGTGCCGAGGCTGGCCACCTGGTCGCTGAGGCCGACCTGGATCAGCCGGCCCCCGACGGCCAGGCATTCGAGCGCCTGGCTGAACGTGACCGCGAGACCGGCGGCGTCGAACGCGACGTCGAGCATGCGGCCGCCGGTGGCCTCGGCGACCTTCGCGGTGAGGTCGGCGTCGCGGGGGTCGAAGGCGTGGTCGGCGCCGAGTTCGAGTGCCCGCTCGCACACGGCCGGGTTGATGTCGAACGCGAGGATCGGGATCGCTCCGACGAGGCGGGCGAGCTGCACGATGTGGGTGCCGACGCCGCCGACCCCCCACACACCGACGGTCTCGCCTACCGTGACCTGGCCGGTGCGGACCACCGCTCCGAACGGGGTGGACACCGCATCGGCGAGGATCGCGGCCTGTTCGAACGGGACGTTGTCGGGGATTCGGGTCAGCCCGCCGGCCTGCGCGACCGTGTACTCCGCCCAGGCGCCGTCGTAGGCGAACGCCATCAGCTGAACGTTCAGGCAGTTGGTCAGGTCGCCGCGGCGGCAGTTGCGGCACACGAAGCACGGTCGGCCGGCGGACGGGACCACCCGGTCCCCGACCTGCCAACCCGTCACGCCCGCACCGAGTTTCGTGATCGTCCCGGAGGCCTCGTGGCCCTGGACGACGACCGGGACCTGTGGCGGGAACGTTCCGTTCAGCAGGCTGAGGTCGGAGTGACAGATGCCGCAGAACGCGACCTCGACGAGCACCTCGCCGGGGCCGGGTTCGGGGATCGGGACGTCCTCCAGGACGTTCTTCCCCGTGTCGGCATGGAATCGGGCAGCACGCATGGTTTCGGCCACTGTCGGCTCCTTTCCGCGGGGTCGACGCTACCTGCGGAGACACCGTTTCGCGTGCCGAGCGGTGCGCGACGGAACCCCCGCGGCCGGGTTGAGCGGGCCCCGAGTCGGGGTGTGTACTGACGACACGACTGCGCCCGTGTCACATCGGCCGGGTCACGACGGTCATCTTCGATGACAGACCGCGACGAAGGAATGTGACCGATGGACGAGAGCGAATTCATGGCACAGCAGTTCGAGGCGCACCGTCCGCACCTGCAGGCGGTGGCGTACCGGATGCTGGGTTCGGTCAGCGAGGCCGAGGACGCCGTACAGGAATCGTGGATCCGGCTCAGCCGCACCGACACCAGCGAGGTGCAGAACCTCGGCGGGTGGCTGACCACCGTGGTGGCGCGGGTGTGCCTGAACCTGCTGCAGTCGCGCCGATCCCGGCGCGAGAACCCGCAGGGCGTACACCTGCCCGACCCGATCGTCCGCACCCCGGACGACTCGGGCCCCGAACACGATGCGCTGCTTGCGGATTCGGTGGGGTTGGCGCTGCTGGTGGTGCTGGACACGCTGACACCGGCCGAGCGGCTGGCGTTCGTACTGCACGACATGTTCGCGGTGCCGTTCGACGACATCGCGCCAATCGTCGACCGCTCCCCCGCCGCGGCCCGGCAACTCGCGAGCCGCGCACGCCGGCGACTGCAGGGGGCGCCGGTGCCGGACGCGGACCTGTCCCGCCAGCGCGAGGTGGTCGACGCGTTCCTGACCGCGGCCCGCGGCGGGAGCGTCGAGCACCTGGTCGCGGTCCTCGACCCCGACGTCGTGCTCCGGGCCGACGTCGGGGCCCTGCCTGCGGGCGCGTCGACCGAGGTGCACGGCCGCGAGGCGGTGGCCGGCCGGGTGCTCGGCTTCGCCCGCCTGGCCCGCTTCGCGCACCCCGCCGTCGTGAACGGGGCGGCGGGAGCGGTGGCGATCGTGCAGGGCGAGATGCTGTCGGTGCTGGCGGTCACGATCCGGCACGACCGGATCGTGGAAATCGACATCCTCGCCGACCGGGACCGGCTCGCCGCCCTCACCGTCGAGGACTTCCGCTGAGCTCCGGTTCCCGCCGGTCGCCTTCGCCGTGCGCGTTGACGGTGCGCAGCCCGATCAGCGCCGCGGCCAGCAGGAAGACCGCACCCACGACGAGCGCCCGAGCGAACCCGGACGTGAGTGCCTCCGGGGCGGCCACACCCGACGCGCCGAGCGCGGCGGTGCGCGAGGTCGCGATCGCCGCGAAGATCGCGAGACCGAGCGCACTGCCGACCTGCTGAGCGGAATTGAGCAGCGCGGCCGCCAGGCCCGCCTTGTCCTCGGGCACACCGGCATTCGCCGCGGTCGTGACCGCGACGAACACCGCGCCGAGTCCGACCGAGACGACCATCAGCCAGGGCAGCAGGTCGTGCAGGTACGAGCCGTCCACGGCCAGGCGCGAGAGGCCGAACAACCCGGCCGACGCGATCGCCGCGCCCGACACGATCACCGGACGTGTCCCCACCCTGCCGATCAGCTGTGCCGAAACACCCGCTGCGACACCGACCCCCAGACACAGCGGCAGATACGCGGCGCCGGTCTGCATCGGCGAGAAGCCGAGGACGTTCTGCATGTACAGGGTCAGGAAGAAGAACATCGCGATCAGGCCCGCGAACACGATCAGGCCCGTGACGTTGGCGGCGGCGAGTCCCCTGATCCGGAAGATCGACAAGGGCAGCAACGGGTTTCGAGTGCGCTGCTCGCGGAGGAGGAACAGTGTCAGCAGCACGAGGGCGGCCGCGATTTCACCGACCGTGCGGACCGTTCCCCACCCACGGTCGGGCGCCTCCACCAGCGCGTGGACCAGCAGCAGCATCCCGCCGGTCGCGAGCAGGGCGCCGACGGCGTCGACGCGACCCGCACGCCCGGGGCTCCGGTCGGCGGGGATCAGGGCGAACACGGCGGGCAACACCAGCACGCAGACGAGCGGGTTGACGAACAGGACCCATCGCCACCCCGGCCCCTCGGTCAGCAGCCCACCCAGAAACACCCCGACCGCCGACGCGAGCCCGCCGACGCCGCCCCACACGCCCAGCGCGGCGCGGCGCTCGGGGCCCTCGGGGAAGGTGGTGGTCAGGATCGACAGCGCGGCCGGGAGCATCAACGCGGCGCCGACCCCCTGCGCCAGCCGGGCGGCGATCAGCAGGTCACCGGTTCCGGCGAATCCGCCGACCAGGGACGAGACACCGATCGTCACGGTGCCTGCGACCAGGACGCGGCGGCGTCCGAACAGGTCGGCGGCGCGGCCGCCGAGCAGCATGAACCCGCCGTAGGTGAGCAGGTACCCGCTCGGCACCCACTGCAGGGACTGCACGGAGAAGTTCAGGTCGTTGCGGATGTCGGGCAGGGCGATGTTGACGATCGACGCGTCCACGAAGTCGAGGAACGCGACCGCGCACAGCAGCGCGAGGGTGAGCTTGCCGAGTCCGGTCGAGAGCGACCGGCCGGTGGTGGGGGCAAGGGTCGTGGCGTTCATGGCGGAACCTTCTCTCTGTCACCCCCATGACAGATCCGGGCTCCACGATGTGACGGGGCGCAGCTCAGCGGCGGTCGATGTAGGCCTCGAGCTGGTCCCGTTCGCTCTGCAGTTCGTCGATCCTGCTCTTGACCACGTCACCGATGCTGACGATGCCGACCAGCCGACCGTCCTCGAGCACCGGTAGGTGCCGGATCCGCCGCTCCGTCATCGTCGCGGCGAGGCTGTCCACAGTGTCCCCCGGCGCGCACGTGAACACCGCCACGGTCATGATCTCGCCGACCGTGGCACTGAGTACCCCGGGCCCGCGCTCGTGAATCTGGTGCACCACGTCGCGTTCGGTCACGATGCCCACCATCGCGTTGCCCTGCATGACGACGAGTGCTCCGAGGTTGCGCCTGGTGAGTTCGCCGATCAGTGCTTCCACCGAGGTGCCGGGATCCACGGTGACGACGGCCGGCCCCTTGCCGCGCAGCACATCCGCAATTCGCATCCGGATACCTCGATCCATCCGCTCGACAGCAACATGTGATCTAGATCATAATGCCGACCCGGGCGCGCCACCCGATACGAACACGTGTTCGACAGCAGGTGTAGCATCCGAGGCGTGGACATCGCGATGCAGGCGTCGCTGTTCGACGACCCGACCGGCGGCCCGCGCCTGGAGGCGCTCGGCGGGGCGGTCCGGCGTCGCGTCCTGACCGCGGGCGCCTGGGTGGATGTGCGGCCCGGCTGGCTCACCGGCTCCGAGCAGTTGCTCGCCGACCTGGCCGACACGTCTCGCAGGAACGCCGTGCCGTGGCGTGCCGAGCGCCGCCGGATGTACGACCGCGTGGTCGACGTCCCCCGTCTGGTGAGCTTCTACGACGAGGGTGCGCCGCTGCCCGACCCGGTGCTCGCCGCGGCCCGGGACGCGCTGAGCGCGCACTACCTACCCGAACTCGGCGAGCCGTTCGCCACCGCGGGTCTGTGCTGGTACCGCGACGGGTCCGACAGCGTGGCCTGGCACGGCGACACCATCGGGCGCAGCGCCACCGAGGACACGATGGTCGCGATCCTCTCCCTCGGCGCCGCGCGGACGCTGGCCCTGCGCCCGCGCGGCGGCGGCGCCACCGTCCGGTACTCGCTCGGACACGGTGACCTGCTGGTGATGGGCGGTTCCTGTCAGCGGACCTGGGAGCACGCCGTGCCGAAGACGACGCGCCCCATCGGCCCGCGGATCAGCGTGCAGTTCCGGACGCGCGGCGTGCGGTGACGACGGCCTCGGCGAGCCGGTCCAGCTGCGCCGCGGTGGTGTTCCAGTCGATGCAGGCGTCGGTGATGGACTGCCCGTAGGTCAGCTCGTCGGCCTTCCCGAGGGTCAGGTCCTGCCTGCCGGCCTCGATGAAGCTCTCCAGCATGATGCCGACGACCCCCTTCTCACCGGCCTCGATCCGGGCGGCGAGATCGGTCACGACGTCGACCTGACGCTCGTGGTTCTTCTGGCTGTTGCCGTGGCTGGCGTCGATGACGACCCGCTCCGGCAGACCCGACTTCGCCAGGCGCGCAAGGGTGTCCGCTACCGACTCGCGGTCGTAGTTCGGGCCGGCGCTGCTGCCGCGCAGGATGACGTGGCAGTCGGGGTTGCCGACGGTGCGGATCAGCGCGGAGTGCCCGTCGAGGTCGGTGCCCGGGAAGACGTGGCTGGCGCCGGCGGCGCGGGTGCCGTCGACGGCGACCTGTACGTCACCCTCGGTGGAGTTCTTGATGCCGACCGGCATCGACAGGGCGCTGCACAGCTGGCGGTGCACCTGGCTGGCGGCGGTGCGGGCGCCGATCGAGCCGTAGCTGACCAGGTCGGCGATGTACTGCGGGGTGATCGGGTCGAGGAACTCGCAGCCGACCGGCAGTCCGATCTCGGTGATGTCGACGAGCAGCTTGCGCCCCATCCGCAGGCCGGTGTTGATGTCGAAGCTGCCGTCGAGGTGCGGGTCGTTGATCAGACCCTTCCAGCCGAGTGTGGTGCGCGGCTTCTCGAAGTACACGCGCATCACGACGTGCAGGTTGTCGCGGTGCTCCTCGGCCTTCGCGGCGAGCCGGCGCGCGTAGTCCAGCGCGGCCTCGGTGTCGTGCACCGAGCACGGCCCGACCACGACCATCAGCCGGTCGTCGCGCCCGGCGAGGATGTCGACGGTGGCACCGCGACCAGCGCGAACGGTGGCGGCCACAGCGTCAGCGGCGGGGTGCTCGTCGCGGATCTCGCGCGGCGCGGCCAGCGGAGAGATCGAGATGGTCCGCTGATCGTCGAGGTCGCGGGCGGTGTCGATCGTGAGAGTCATTCGTCGTCCTGTTCTTGGTGGCTGTTCTCGGTGGCCGACCCAGGAGACGTGAATGCATCCGCGAGCCGGTCTGTTCCGGCTCGGGGTGGAGAAGTCAGCGCGCGGTTACGCCGACCGACCCACCCAGGGCCGGCCTGCTAAACCAGAAATATGCGCGCTGCATGTCGGCCACTGTAGCAGCGGTTCGGACGGGGCTGTGAACGGCCACCGCAGGTTGGCAATTTGCCAGACCGTTGGCGCAGTGCGATCGCGCGGTTCAAACCCCGCTGACGACCTCTGTTGCGTCACCCAAAGGTGTCGGCCCGCCTGGCTGGACCGGACGACACACAAGCGGAGGGAGCGCCACCGATGGCTTCGTCTCGAAGCGACGGCGCACGTGAGTCACCATGGGGTCCGCTGGCAAGCGCGCCGGTTGCCACAGATCGCCGCACAGACGCGCCTCTTCTCGGGGTGCTGACATCGGACACACTGGGCGCGCTGAACACGTTTGCGGGCCGTTCCTTCTCGCTCGACGCATTCCGAGCCAACATGTTCGACAGGTTGACACCGCCGATGCGGTTGCTCGACGCCTACGACGTGGAGACACTGTCGCCCGGTCTGGCGTCGGCCCTGGCACTACCTGGCTCTTGTAGTCGGTGGGGCTCGAATCCGGATGGCGCGGTTGCCCACCCACGGGTGACCGCGTGTAGTGCAGGCAGCAGTATCCAGTTCAGAGCGGCGACGAGGACCGTGGCGTTGAACACCAGCACCGCAAGCCGGGGCCGGCTCGCGATCAATGGATCCACGATTTCGTTCAGCACCAGGCTGACCGGCAACACGGCGCAGTAAGTGATTGATGCCTGGCGCCAGGTTCCAGGACGAAAACGTCGTGTCACAGCGTCGCAAAGCCCTCGCGCCAGCTCGGGTGGCGCAGAACGAGGCCGTGGTCGCGGGCTCGGGAATTGGAGACCGGCCGGCCGATGTCTCCGCACACCGAAAACACCGGTTCCGGGCCTCCGAGCAGGTCAGCAAGGCGTGGCGCCCACTCTCGGCCGGCGGCCGGATCGTCGTCGACGATGTTCCAGGTTCCACTCGGCCACGCCAGCGCAGCCACGGCGGCCTGTGCGGCGTCGTGGACATGGACGAAAGATGTGACGGTCTCGGTGGCGGCCAAGGTGCCGGAGCGAGCGGCATCGCCGTGGCGACCGTCCCGCGAGTACCACGTTCCGGGGCCGTAGAACTGGCCGAATCTCAACACGGTGCCGTGCGGCAACTCCCGCACAGCATTCTCGAGCGCGTCCACTCCCATGATGGTTGTCCGACGCGGCTCTGCAGCGTCCAGGTCCAACGGCGTGGACTCCTCGGCAGTCCGCACGTCGGGTGGGTAGATCCACGAGATGCTCTCCGCGACCATTCGCGTGACGCCGGCCCGCGTGGCCGCGTCCACGAGATTGCGCGTGCCCACGGTGCGCAAGCGCGCATTGCTACTCGAGTCGCCGCTGCCGAGGTCGGTGAGCAGATGCACGACCGCGTCGGGTCCCGCCGCGGCCACCGCCCGCGTGACCGCGGACTGGTCGAACGCGTCCGCCACGACCGGCTCTGCCCCGAGGCTCCTGAGCACAGCGGCCTTGCCGGGCGAGCGAGTCATTGCGGTCACCCTGGACCCGGCCGCGATCAGCGACTGGACGACAGCGCGGCCGAGTACGCCGGAACCTCCAGCGACAAAGATATCCATCGGGTTGGTCCTTTCCGATTGCCTGGATCAACCGTAGGCACCATCTGGCCCACTCAACAGGTCCAGTCGAGCACGAGTAATCTGGTCCAGTGGACGTGGTGTTCGGACTGGACCCATCGCTGCCGAAAGGCCGCGCGGTCGAGCACGCGATCCGCGAGTCCATCGCGCGCGGCTCTCTGCCACAGGGCGCGAGGCTGCCTTCGACACGCGAACTGGCCGCCGAACTCGGCGTCGCTCGCAACACCGTCGTCGCCGCACTCGACTCTCTGATCGCCGAAGGCGTCCTCGAAACGCGCCCACGGGCCGGGACGTTCGTTGCGCGTGCTGCAGCGCAGCATCGTGAGATCAGCCGCGCGGTCTGCGAAGCGGACCCCGAGTTCGACCTGCGTCCGGGGCGCCCCGAACACGGGTCGTTCCCGACCGCACGCTGGCTTGCGGCCCTCCGACGCGCGGCATCACCGGCAGCGGCGATACGCGCTGACGCGGCCGGATCGTTGGAGCTGCGCAGACAGTTGGCCGCCTACCTCGCCCGCGCTCGGGGAGTCGAAACCGGTGCGGACCGGATCGTCATCAGCGCCGGGTTCCGCACCGCCTGCCTCCTCCTGGGAGCCGTGTTCGCTGAGCGAGGGCTGTCCAACATCGCTGTCGAAGATCCGTCGCTGCTTGGAATCGACCGGCCGTGGACGATCGCGGGCCTGACCGTCAGCGACATTCCCGTCGACGCCGACGGCGCGGATGTCAGCCGACTCGACGCCGGAACCGACGCAGCCCTCTTGACGCCCTCACATCAGTTTCCGCTCGGCGGCGCTCTCCACCCCGGCCGCCGCCAACAGGCGTGCGCCTGGGCCAGTGGTGGCGAGCGCTACATCGTCGAAGACGACTACGACGGCGAGTTCCGTTTCGACCGCCGCCCGATCGCGGCCCTGCAACGCAGTGCCCCCGAGCACGTCATCTACGCCGGAACCGTGAGCAAGGCCCTCGATCCCACTCTGCGACTCGGCTGGCTCGCCCTGCCGGCCGAACTCGTGCACCCCGTCACCGAAGCGTCATCGACACTCACCGGAGGCGTACCGCTGCTCAACCAACTCGCGCTGGCCGAGTTCATCCGCACCGGCGACTACGAACGTCACATTCGACGACAGCGGCGCGAGTACGCCCGCCGCCGTGACCTTCTGCAGCGCGCGCTCCGGGAAGCGGGCTACGAAGCACCGGGCATCCCCGCCGGACTTCACACAGTGATCCCGCTTCCGGACGAGCCACGCCCGGAACACGCAGAGGGGTTGGTCGTCGCCGGCCCTCTTGCCATGCACACCCTGGCCCGATACTCGCGCAGAGAACACGCAAGCTCGGCGCTCGTCGTCGGATTTGCCACCCCCACGCGAGCACAATTCAAACCGGCGATCGAGTCACTCATCGCCTACCTGACCCGAACTCGACCCGGTGGCAAGGATCTACCGGACAGGAACGGCGCCCGGCGTTTCTCCTGAACGGGGGTGCCGCCGTCGGAGACACTCGGTCCCGCACCGAATCCGCCACTGCGCCCGACGGCCTGATCGACCCGATGCTGCCGTCCTACGACCGTGCAGGAGGTCGTCCTTCGCAGCAAGTCGGCGGGTCGAGGGCATCGTGTACAGGTACCAGCGAGGTCGCGTGGCGGGACGTACCGGCCGAATTCGGTTCCGTGGCGAACGATCTGGCGACGTCCCCAGCGCTGATCCGGCGACGGGGCCCGGGATACGAATCCCTGCATACCTCTTGACACACATCGACACCAACGGACGCGTCGGCCGGACCGTGCCTGTGGACTCCGCGATCGCTACCCCGGCTCCGGACGGGCACTCAGCGTCCACCGGTTCGGTTCGGGTTGATTTCGGTGCGCTCGCCGAGTTCACGTGAGCCGCTCCCAGAACGTCTGCCGACCGTCCTGCCCGCCACATTCGCTCAACCGACGAACAGCCGCGAACAGATGCCGGCTTCGATGACAACGATCGCGCCCGACAATCGCAACACTGGTTGTCACACCGCAGGTCAAGGCTCCGGTCAATGACAACTGTGATGACGATTCACAGGGGCGTGCGATCGGCCCACCGCGGCCGCGGTTGGCCACCTGGTCGGTGGAGTCGTCACGCCGGGTGGCGGATCGTCACCATAGGTGGACCGACACCGCATCCGGGGCGCAGCCCGACGGCGCTCACGGGCAACAAGGAGGATTGATCCCGTGGCACACGTGAAACGTTTCGACCACATCGGCATCACCGTCGCGGACCTCGACGCGGCAACGGCGTTCTTCGTCGGATTGGGTCTCGAGGTGGAGGGCACCGGATCCGTGGAGGGCGAGTTCGTGGAGACCGTCTGCGGCATCCCCGGCGCCCGTTGTGAGATCGCCATGCTGCGGCCCCCTGGCGGAGGGGCCCGGCTGGAGCTCGCGACCTTCGTCACGCCCGACCACGTGCCCGGATCGCCAACAGCGATGGCCAACGAGCTCGGGCTCCGCAACGTGTCCTTCGAGGTCGGCGACCTCCAGGCGGCCATCGACGCGGTGGCTGCGGACGGGTACGGGCTCGTCGGCGGCATCGGCGAATACGAGAACAGCGTGCGGATGGCCTATGTGCGTGGGCCCGAAGGGATCATCGTGTCCCTGTTCGAGCAGATCGGCTGAGAAGCCGTGCGCCCGACCTGCACCGCGCACCCGATGCGATCAGCGGTGCGGGTACACGCGGACCCGACCGTCGAATCATCGACCAGCACTCGAGGCATGGGCGCACACGTCGGCGCAGGACACCGGGCGGACGACCACCCCGCAGCACCGATGAGCGCCGAGTCGCTGCGCGACCTGCCGCCCGCCCTGATCCTGACCGCGGAGGTCGACCCGATCCGGGACGACGCCGAGGCGTACGCGGCACGGCTGCGGCACGACGGCGTCCCAGTCTCGCTGACCAGGTACGACGGCGTCTTCCACGGCTTCGTCACCGAGGTCGGCGTATTCGCGCAGACGAAACAGGCGATCGACGAGGTGTGCCTGCACCTGCGCGAGGTCGCGCGGGCATGGCTCCGCGGCAGGGGCCGCGTTGCGGCGGAGGGCCGGTCGTCGATCTGCTCGGCCCGAGCTCGCAGCTCCGTCGCGCTACCGGTCGCTGCTGGTGGGGCTACCTACCGGCCGCGGTTGCCGACGGGTTGGTCGCCCTTCTCGGTGGCGATCCGGGTCGCGCGACCATGCACCCCGGCGGTGCCGACGAGGTCGTGACCGCCAACCCGATCACACGTCCACCCACCGCACGCCCGCCGGGACGAGTTCGCCTGCCCCGGCGGTGATCTCGGCGACCGCGTCGGCCAGGTGCGCGGGATCCCGGGTGGCGAGGGTGAGGGTGGCGACCGCGCCGTAGGTGGTGTCGACGACGGCAATGCCGCGGCTGCGCAGGTCGGCCTCCACCCGGCCCGCGGTGTCGTGGCCGACCTCCAGGGACAGCAGGTCGAGGCGTTCGCGGCCGACGAGTCGTGCCGCGTCGACCGCCGCCACCACCGCACCCGAGTACGCGCGCACGAGCCCACCGGCGCCGAGTTTGACGCCGCCGAAGTACCGCGTCACGACCGCCGCGACGTCGACCAGGGCGCGGGTCCGCAGCACCTGCAGCATCGGCACCCCGGCCGTTCCGCCGGGTTCCCCGTCGTCCCCCGACCGTTCGGCGCGGTCCGCGGGCTCGTTACCGGTGATGTAGGCCCAACAGTGATGTCGCGCATCGGGATACAGGCGTCGCTGTTCGTCGAGGAACTCCTGCGCCCCGGCCGGCCCGTCGACGCGCCGCAGCACCGCGATGAACCGGGAGTGCTTGACCTCGGGTTTCGGCGAGGACGTCGGAGCCCGCGGGCAGCGTGAAAGGCATGACCCATCTTCCCGCCGGGGGTTCCATCGGGTCCGCCGGGGTTTGGTTCAGGTCCGGTCGAGGACCGGCGAGGGAATCCTGCGAGGTTCGGAGTGCGACCTCCGGAGATAGGTTGCACACAACCGAGACGTGCACTACCTTTCATGGCGTGACGAACGACCTGGCACTCGACAAGCAGCTGTGCTTCGCGCTGTACGCGGCGTCCCGGGCCACGACGGCGGTGTACCGCCCACTGCTCGACGAGCTGGGCATCACCTACCCGCAGTACCTCGTGCTGCTGGTGCTGTGGGAACGCGACGGCCGCGGGGTCCGGGAGATCGGCTCCGAACTCGACCTCGACACCGGCACCCTGTCCCCGCTGCTCAAGCGGCTCGAGGCGCTGGGCCTGGTCGAACGTCGCCGGCTGCCGGAAGACGAACGCCGGGTGCAGATCCACCTGACCGACACCGGCCGCGGGCTGCGCGATCGGGCGCGGGACATCCCCCGGCGGCTGGCCGGCTGCGCCGGAATTGCACCCGGCGAGGCGGCCGAGCTGCGCTCGACGCTCACCCGCCTGACGCACGCCCTGCGCGACGCCGCGCACCACCCCCCGAGCCCCGAATGATCGACCCCGACAAGGAGACACCCATGGAAGCCATCTACACCGCCGAGGCCCTCGTCACCGGCGACGGCCGCAACGGACACGGACGCAGCTCCGACGGCCGGCTCGACCTGACCCTGGCCATCCCGGTCGAGATGGGCGGCACCGGCGAGGGCACCAACCCCGAGCAGCTGTTCGCGGTCGGGTATGCGGCCTGCTACCACTCCGCGCTGCGGATGATCGCGCGCCAGGCCGGCGCCGACGTGACCGACTCCGCGGTCGGCGCGCGGGTCGGCATCGGATCGGTCGAGGGCGGCGGCTTCGCACTCGCCGTGACTCTCGAGGTCTCGCTTCCGCACCTGCCGCACGAACTGGCACAGGAGCTCGCCGACAAGGCGCACCAGGTGTGCCCCTACTCGAACGCCACCCGCGGCAACATCGATGTGACCGTCCTCGTCACCGACGACTGAATCCGTCAGCGGCCGGCGAAGATCCGCTGCCACACCGTCGGGTCGGTACGCGGCCCGCTCGGTGTGTCCGCGCCGTACCGTTCGATCTCGGCGGCGATGTCCAACGGCCGGGTCGGCGGCATCCCGGGGACCAGTTCCTCCTCGACCCGGTCGTCGGGCACGAGCCAGCACACCTCGAACTCGATGCCGTCGGGATCGCGGGCGTACAGCGCCTTCGTGGAGCCGTGGTTGCTCGCCCCGGTCAGCGCCCCGGCGTCCGCGAGCCGCTCCCACATCGCCGCGAGATCGGCGAGAGTGCCGACCTCCCACGCGAGGTGGTACAGGCCGACGTCGCCGGGCCGGCGGACCCCAGGTCCGGTCGGGCTCTGGAACAGCCCGAGGTCGTGGTCGTTGGCCGAATCGGCCGCCTGGAGGAATGCCGCGCCGGGGAATCCACCGGGCAGCGGACGGAAGCCGAGGACGTCGCAGTAGAACGCGAGGCTGCGGTCGAGGTCGGAGACGAACAGGACGGCGTGGTTGAGCCGACGAATCACGATGTACCTACTTCCCGAACCGGTAGGTGACACCGGTCAGTCGTTCCGATTCTCCCCACAGCGATGCCGCGGCGGCGCGGTCGTGGGACTTTCCGCTCGACCCCACAACCCTCGGGTACCCCCGCTGCTCGAACGGCCCGTCCGGGCCGATGAACGTACCGGAGGACACGGAATCGACCGTGGCCGCGTACAACTCGGGGAGCGCCCCCATCTCGGCGCTCTGCGCGAACAGGTTCCCGATCCCCATGAACCGGTCCCACAGCGACTGCGTGTGCCCCTGGAGCCCGGTCGCCGCGTATCCCGGATGCGCGGCAAGTGATTTCACCGTCGACCCCGCCGCGGTCAGACGGCGGTCGAGTTCGTACGCGAACATCAGATTGGCGAGCTTCGACTGACCGTACGCGGGCCACCGGCTGTACCGGCGCCGCTCCCAGTTCAGGTCGTCGAGGTTGATGCTGCCGAACCGGTGCATCAGGCTCGACATCGTCACAACCCGGTCGGTGATCCGGTCGAGGAGCAGGCCGGTCAGCGCGAAGTGCCCCAGATGGTTCGTCCCGAACTGCATCTCGAATCCCTCGGCGGTGGTGGATTTCGGCACGGCCATCACCCCGGCGTTGTTGATCAGCACGTCGACCGAGTCGACGCCCGCGGCGAATTCGCGCACCGAGGCGAGGTCGGCGAGGTCGAGCCGACGCACCTGCGCGTTGGCGCCGATCGCCGCGGCCACGGGGGCGGCCTTGTCCACGTTGCGGCAGGCCAGGATCACGGTGGCGCCGGCGGCGCCGAGCGCCTTCGCCGTTTCGGCGCCGAGCCCGCTGTTTGCGCCGGTCACGACGACGGTGCGGCCGGTCTGATCGGTGATGTCCCGAGCGGTCCATGTGCTCATGCCGTCAGCCTACGTGGCCGATCGGACCGATGAACACGGGAAAGTTCCGGTAACCGGGAGCGGCAGCGGCTATCGTCGCCACGCATGACCGACGCCCAGGACAGCCGCCCCGCCGCACGACCCGGCCCTTCCCGCCCACTCGGGCTCGCCGTGATCGGCACCGGATTCGGCTGTATCACCCACGTACCCGCATTTCGCGACGCCGGTTTCGAGGTCCGCGCGCTGATCGGCCGGGACCGTGCGCGCACCGTGGAGCGAGCGGAGCGGTTCGGCATCCCCCACGCCGCCACCTCGCTCGCCGAGGCGCTCGCCGCGACGGACGTCGACGCAGTCACGATCGCGACTCCCCCGCACACGCACGCCGATCTGGCGATCGAGGCCGTCTCCCGGGGACTGCACGTGGTCTGCGAGAAGCCGTTCGCGGCCGACCTGTCGCAGGCCCGGAAGATGCTCGAGGCGGCCGAACGGGCGGGGGTCGTGCACCAGGTGGGCACCGAATTCCGGTACGGCACGCCGCAGGCCCTGCTGGCCCGAGAGATCGCGGCCGGGGCCATCGGCACGCCCAAGCTGGCGACACTGCTGCTGCACCTGCCGATGTTCGCCGCCGACGGCGCCGAGGCCCCGGACTGGTGGACCGACGGAACGGCCGGTGGCGGCTGGCTGGGCGCGCAGGGCACCCACATGATCGACCAGATCCGCTGCACACTCGGTGAATTCGAGACAGTCAGCGCCGGATTGCCGGTGGTCGCCGACCGCGGCCAGACCGCCGAGGACTCCTTCACGGTGCACTTCCGCACCGTGACCGGCGTGGACGGGGTGTTGCAGAGCACCGTCGGCGCGTGGGGTCCGCTGATGATGACCACGCGCATCGCAGGCACCACCGGCACACTGTGGCTCGAGGGCGACCGGGTCCGCCGCGCCGACGCCGCCGGCGAGCACGACGTCCCGGTCCCGGACGACCTGGCCAACCCCGCTCCGGTGCCGCCGCCGTTCGACTTCTTCGCCACCACCTACGACTGGCTGCACGCGACCGGGATCGACCGGGCACCGTACGCGCGGCTCGCGGACGTCTTCCGCCGCCGCATCCTCGGCGAGGAGATCGGGCCGCACGAACCGCGGCCGGCGACGTTCGCCGACGGCGTCGCCGGGCAGGCGGTGCTGGACGCGATCCGGCTGTCGGCTGCCGAGGGCCGGTCGGTGCGGCCGGCGGACCTCGCCTGACCGCCGACCACTCCGGACAGCGAAAGGGGCGCGGATCGACATGATCCGCGCCCCCTTCGGTGTTTCGTGATCCGGTCAGCCGACCTGGCTGGTGGCGCCCGACCCGGTGCTGACCGACGACGTCAGCAGCCTGAGCAGGGCCAGGATCGCGCCCGTGGGGGCGCCGCCATTGGAATCGTCGTTGGTGGTGTCGTCGGTGATGAAGCCCAGCGGCATGTCCATACTCCATTTCGTGCTGCCGATGCCACCGCGGCACCGGCATTGCCGCGGGGACGCTACCGCAGAACGGGCACCCGTCATGCGGGAATACGAGAACTGATGCGCACCAACAGTTCAGCGTTCAACACCACCGACGACGGGGAACGTCACGAAGCTCGGCTGCGCCGGATCCAGCTGCAGGTGCTGCGGCCGCAGACCGCTGTCCACGCGCATCGGCCCGAGCGGCAGGTACCGCGGCGCGCTGAGCGCGTAGACGTCGACCCGCAGCCGGTGCCCGGGGGCCAGGACCGCGTCGGTCGGGAGCATGTTCACGTCCAGCACGGTCGGCTGTCCCGGCACGGTCGGCTGCCGCGTCGCCAGTGTCAGGCTGTGGTGGGCGTCGGTGTAGTCGCCGTTGGGGGCCTTCTCGGACTTCGCGTCGTCGACGGCGCGCAGCGAGGACGTCAGCGCACCGTTGGTCAGCACCGTGGACCGGCCGTCGGGCGCGACGTCGTTGACGGTCACCGCCCAGAACCCGTCGAGGTCGTCGTGCACCGTGTTGAGGTGGACGTTGATCGGCCCGGAGAGCGCGGTCGGCTCGGTGACCGGAGCGCCGGTGAACGTCAGGCCGTCGCCTTCCTGGATCCGGGAGTCCCGGGTGCACACCGTGCCGAGCGCGACCAGGGCACCCGCGGTGCCCTGCGCGGCGTCGCGGGAGCAGAACCCGCGCACACCCGGTGCCACCGTCAGGCGCGCCACGTCGCCGGGCGCCTGCGCGACGAGGCTGCCGTCGTGGGCACTGTGCCCGGCGGTCCCGCTCGGCGCGGCGGACAGGTACAGGCGCCGATACTCGGCCCCGGCCCGCGGGAACTGGTCGGTGGTGGTCCACCCGCCACCCTGCTGCCACAGCGTCACCGGACCGTAGCGGTCGATTCCGTTGTCGATTCCCTTGAGCCACTTGTCGAACCAGGCCCGCTCGAGCACGTCGATCCGTGGCGGCGCACCCGGCTTGCCGAATCCCTGGCCCGGGTTCAGGTGGTAGGTGTCGCCCATGATCAGCTGCTTGCGGCCCGGCGGCAGGGGGATGCCGTTGTAGATCCGCGGCTCGCTGTTGGCGAAGATGTCGTGCCAGCCGCCGAACACCATCGTCGGCACCGTGATGTTGTCGAGGTCGGCCCGCCGCTGCTGGTAGAAGGCTCCGTCCTGGGCGACGTCGAGCGTCGACGGCGAGATCCGGTCGATCCGCGTCGCCGACATCGCCTGCACCAGCTCGGGAATCATGGTGTCCGGGTGCGCAAGCCGGTCCGCGAGCCACTTCTGGTCGATCGCGCCACGCAGGACGTCCTGCGCGTTCGGGACGAGCTTGAGCCCGTCGACCAGCGCCAGCCACATCGGCATGAAGCCGACCCCGAGGCCGCCTCCGGTACCGACGATGTCGCGCAGCAGGTCGTTGCCGGGCTCGACCGGGAAAATGGCCCGGAGCGCGGGCGGCCGGTGGCCGGCCGCCTGAACCGCGTTGATCGCAGAGTAGGAGACGCCGCCCATGCCGACCGCGCCGTCCGACCAGGACTGCCTGCTCGCCCAGTCGATGATCTCGACGCTGTCCTGCTGTTCACGGGGACCGAGCACCTGCCACGTGCCCTGGGAGAACCCGGTCCCGCGGGCGTCGACGACGACCTGGGTGTAGCCGCTCTGCACGAGGGAACGGTTGGCGCCGAAGGCCTTCATGCCACCGCTCGTGACCATTCCGGTCAGCTCCGTGACACCGTCGAGCGGGGTCCCGGTCAGGTTGAGTTCGTTGAGGAACGACACCAGCGTGTCACCGACACCGGGAATCGACAGTCCGGCATCCGTGACGGCGCTGATCAGCTTGGTGTACGGAGTGACGTTCACGACGGCCGGCATCGTCGCGTCGACCGCGCGGCCCTGCGCGTCGGCGGGCCGGTAGACGTTCGCGCGCAGCACGGTGCCGTCGCTCATCGTGATCGGGACGTCCCAGTCGATCGCGACACCCGGGTACCGCGGTGCCGCGTCCGCGGTGGCCTGCCACTGCTGCGCGGCCGCTCCGCCGGACGGGTCGGCCGTCGCGAGCGCGGGTGTCGCGCCCGCGCCCGTCACCACCGCCAACACGGCCGCCACCGACCCCACCAACGTCGAACCCACCCGCACCCGATTTCCCCCTCGAGTCGTGCGGCACCGGCGGTCGCCCACGTGACCGGCACCACAGAAAACCTACCGGAGGGTAGCTGTAACACCGTTTCACGGTCAACGGTGACGTTCGCCTTCCGCGGTCCGGCGGCCTACGGTTCTTCGCGTGCCCACCGCTCCGCTCCCCGTGCGTGACGGCCTCAACCCGACGCGGTTGCGGCTGCCGGGCGGCGGCGCCTGGCCGACGGTGCTCGCCTACCTGCTCGACCGCTTCCCCGCGGACGCGGACCGGCTGCGGGAGAAGGTCGCGGCCGGGGAGGTCGTGACCGGCACCGGCGACCGGGTCACGCCCGACACCACGTACCGGGCCCACTCGTTCGTCTACCTGTACCGCGATCCACCGGTGGAGCCGCGGGTGCCGTTCGAGATCGAAATCCTGCACCGCGACGACGACCTGCTCGTCGTCGACAAGCCGCACTTCCTGTCCAGCACGCCGCGCGGACGGCACGTCGTGGAATCCGCGCTGGTCCGGTTGCGCCGGGACCTCGGGCTGCCCGATCTGACGCCGGCACACCGACTGGACCGCGTCACCGCGGGCGTCCTGGTGTTCACGCTCCGCCCGGAGGTCCGCCGCGCCTACCAGGAGTTGTTCGCGGATCGGCGGGTCCGCAAGGAGTACGAGGCGATCGCCCCGTTCGCCCCCGCCCTCGACCTGCCGCGGACGGTGCGCAGCCGGATCGTCAAGCCGGCCGGCGAGCTCCGGTGCGTCGAGGTTCCCGGCGAGCCGAACGCGGAGACCCGGATCGAGCTGATCGAGAACCGGGGCACACTCGCGCGCTACCGGCTGCTGCCCCACACCGGCAAGATGCACCAGTTGCGGGTGCACCTGAACGCGCTCGGCATCCCGATCGTCGGGGACAACTTCTACCCGACGCTGTACGACGTTGCCCCCGACGACTATTCGAATCCTCTGCAGCTCCTGGCCCGGGCCGTCAGCTTCACCGACCCCCTGTCCGGACGGCCGCGAACCTTCACCAGCCTGCGACGACTGTCGTTGCCGACCTGAGCCGGCAACCCCTCTACTACATCCAGTAGTGGACTACGTCACATAATCTTGCATCTCAGATGCAAGAATAAATACCGTTCCCCCATGAGCCTCTCCGCCGCATCCACCGAAGTCATCCGCGCCACGCTCCCCGCCGTCGGCGCAGCCATCGAGGACATCACCCCGCTCTTCTACAAGAAGATGTTCGCCGCCCACCCCGAGCTCGAACGGGACCTGTTCAACCGCGGGAACCAGAAGCAGGGCCAGCAGCAGAAGGCCCTCGCCGGTTCCATCGCCGCGTTCGCGGCGCTGCAGGTCAGCGCCGACGCGCCCAACACGGACCTGATCATGTCCCGGATCGCGAACAAGCACGCCTCCCTCGGCATCACCGCCGACCAGTACAAGATCGTGCACAAGTACCTCTTCGAGGCGATCGTGGACGTGCTCAGCGACGCGGTCACCCCCGAGGTCGCGGCCGCGTGGGACGAGCTGTTCTGGCTGATGGCCGACACCCTGATCGCGATGGAGCACCGGCTCTACGCCGAGGCCGGCGTCGAGGACGGCAAGGTCTGGCGCGAGGTCACGGTCAGCAGGCGGGTGCTGCAGTCCGCCGACACCGCCTCGTTCGTCCTGAGCGCGTCCGACGGACACCCGCTGCCGGATTACCTTCCGGGACAGTACATCTCGGTCGGCGTGACACTCCCGGACGGAGCCCGCCAGATCCGGCAGTACAGCCTGGTCGGGTCGCCGACCGCAGACGACTGGCAGATCAGCGTCAAGGCGGTTCCCGCGACCGCGGACTCGCCGGCAGGCGAAGTCTCGAACTTCCTGTACGACAACGTCTTCGAAGGCGACGTCCTGCAGGTCTCGCTGCCCTTCGGCGACCTGGTGCTCGAGGAGGGCGACGCCCCGCTGCTGCTGGTCTCGGCGGGCATCGGCTGCACGCCGATGATCGGCATTCTCAACCACCTCGCCGCGACGGCCGACGCACGCCGGGTGTCGGTGCTGCACGCGGATCGCTCCCCCAGCCGCCACGCGCACCGCGCCGAGCTCACCGAGCTGGTTCAGAAGATCCCGTTCGCGACGATGCACCGTTGGTACGAGGACCTCGGCACCCGCGAGGAACAGGACACCACCCGACTCGGCCGGGCCGACCTGTCCGCCATCGACATCGAGGACGGCACCCAGGTCTACCTGTGCGGCCCGATGCCGTTCATGCTTTCGGTCCGCGAGACGCTCCTCGCTCGTCAGATGCCCGCCGACGCCATCCACTACGAGGTGTTCGGGCCGGACTCCTGGACCGCCTCGGTCTGACCCTCCACGCGGCGAGACCCCGCCGGTGAACACCCGCGGCCCCCAGCTCTGTTCGAGCCGGGGGCCGCCTCGCTTTCCGCCGGTGACACGACCAATTCGTGGCCCGTCAAAGTGTTGACTGATTCCAGAAAAGTGCCATATTGGCTATGTGTCCTCGATGCCGGACCACGCAGCGCCGCTGCGTGACGCAGGTCCACGGACGACCCCTCCACGGGTCGCGGCGATGGAGGCGGCCCCGGTACACCCGCCCACGCGGACACGCTTGTCGAAGATTCGTTCTCGTCGAGACCGCACACCTGAGCACACGTCGATTCACCCTCTCCCGGAAGGAATGCCGTGTCCGAAGAAACCAAGCCGATCGCTGAGGAACCCCGCGCCGATCGCAGCGAAAGCGAGAATCCGGCGATCCCCTCTCCCACCCCCCAGGCGCACCGACCGCAGACGAACCGGGACTGGTGGCCGAACCAACTCGACCTGCGCGTCCTCGACCGACAGACGCCCGCCGCCAATCCCCTCGGTGCGGACTTCGACTACACGGAGGCATTCGCCGGCCTCGACGTCGACGCACTCAAACGTGACGTCTTCGAGGTGATGACGACCTCTCAGGACTGGTGGCCCGCCGACTACGGACACTACGGACCGCTCTTCATCCGAATGAGCTGGCACGCCGCGGGCACCTACCGCATCGCGGACGGCCGCGGGGGCGGCGGCCAGGGCGCCCAACGCTTCGCCCCACTCAACAGCTGGCCCGACAACGCGAGCCTGGACAAGGCTCGCCGGCTGCTGTGGCCGGTCAAACAGAAGTACGGCCAGAAGATCTCGTGGGCCGACCTCCTGGTCTTCGCCGGCAACTGCGCGCTGGAGTCGATGGGCTTCGAGACCTTCGGCTTCGGCTTCGGCCGGGAGGACATCTGGGAACCCGAGGAAGTCTACTGGGGGCCGGAGGACACGTGGCTCGGCGACGAGCGCTACCACGGCGACCGGCAGCTGTCCGGACCCCTCGGGGCGGTCCAGATGGGTTTGATCTACGTCAATCCCGAAGGACCGAACGGTACCCCCGATCCGCTCGCCGCGGCCAAGGACGTCCGCGAGACCTTCGGACGGATGGCGATGAACGATGTCGAGACCGCCGCGCTCATCGTCGGCGGCCACAGCTTCGGAAAGACCCACGGCGCCGGTGACGCCGCGCTCGTCGGGCCCGAACCCGAGGCCGCCCCCATCGAGCAGCAGGGACTCGGCTGGAAGAGCGCGTACGGCACCGGCTCGGGCGAGGACGCGATCACCAGCGGGCTCGAGGTGGTGTGGACGCCGACCCCGACCAAGTGGGACAACACCTTCCTGGAGACGCTCTACGGCTACGAGTGGGAGCTGACCAAGAGCCCTGCCGGAGCCTGGCAGTACGTGGCGAAGGACGGCGCCGGTGCGGGCACGATCCCGGACCCGTTCGGTGGTCCGAGGCGGGCTCCCACGATGCTGGTCACCGACATCACGCTGCGCGTGGACCCGATCTACGGCGAGATCACCCGACGCTGGCTGGACCACCCCGAAGAGCTGGCCGTCGAGTTCGCCAAGGCGTGGTACAAGCTGCTGCACCGCGACATGGGACCGGTCACCCGCTACCTCGGCCCCTGGGTTCCCGAGCCGCAGCTGTGGCAGGACCCGGTTCCCGCCGTCGACCACCCGCTGATCGACGACCAGGACATCGCGGACCTGAAGGACAACGTGCTGCGGTCGGGTCTGTCGGTGGCGCAACTGGTGGGCACCGCATGGGCCGCGGCGGCCAGCTTCCGAGGCACCGACAAGCGCGGTGGCGCCAACGGCGCGCGGATCCGCCTCGCACCGCAGAAGGACTGGGAGGTCAACAATCCGGCCGGGCTCGCCGACGTGCTGCCCGTACTCGAGCGGATTCAGCAGGACTTCAACGGCTCGGCATCCGGTGGCAAGAAGGTGTCGCTGGCCGACCTGATCGTGCTGGCCGGATCCGCGGCCGTCGAGAAGGCGGCCAAGGACGCCGGAGTCGACGTCACGGTTCCCTTCGCGCCGGGCCGGACCGACGCCTCGCAGGACGAGACCGACGTGGAGTCGTTCGCGGTGCTGGAACCGAGGGCGGACGGGTTCCGCAACTACGCCCGGACCGGCGAGAAGGTCTCGCTGGAGCAGCTGCTGCTGGATCGGGCCTACATGCTGAACCTGACCGCTCCCGAGGCGACGGTGCTCGTCGGCGGTCTGCGCGGCATCGGCGTCAACCACGGCGGCACCAAGCACGGCGTGTTCACGGACCGGCCCGGGACGCTGAGCAACGACTTCTTCGTGAATCTCCTCGACATGGGGACGAAGTGGTCGGCCGCCGAGACCGGGGAGAACGTGTACGAGGGCCGCGATCGTGCGACGGGCGACGTCCGCTGGACCGCCACCACCGTCGACCTGATCTTCGGCTCGAACTCGCAGCTGCGGGCGGTCGCCGAGGTGTACGCCGCCGACGACGCACGGCAGAAGTTCGTGACGGACTTCGTCGCGGCCTGGACGAAGGTGATGAACCTCGACCGGTTTGACCTCGACTGATCGTCACGCGACCCACATCACCCCGCGAGGCGGCACACCTCGCGGGGCGATGTGAGGTGTGCCACGACCGGCCCGTTCGCCGTCCACGGACCCGGGAACACGAAAAAGCTCCGAAACGAGTCGCCTCGAATTCGGAGTTTGATTTCATGTGTGGTGGCCAGGGCCGGGATCGAACCGGCGACCTTCCGCTTTTCAGGCGGACGCTCGTACCAACTGAGCTACCTGGCCGGGCGGCACCCGAACCGAATGCCATCGCTTGTGAAGCGACCCTGACGGGACTCGAACCCGCGACCTCCGCCGTGACAGGGCGGCGCGCTAACCAACTGCGCCACAGGGCCTTGCTGTACTGCTCTTCTGTTGAGTTCCACTGGCTGTGGCCCTCGGTCTTGCTCGGTTTGAAACCTAGCAGGCGAACCCGCTACTTCCAAAATCCGTACCCCCTACGGGATTCGAACCCGCGCTACCGCCTTGAAAGGGCGGCGTCCTAGGCCGCTAGACGAAGGGGGCCCACCGAATCTCTCCGGCAAGTACCCTCAACGGCTGGTCCGTTGGGAGCTCGCATAGCTTAGGACAGATCTTTCGCAGAACTCAAATCGGCTGGTCACCGGACGTTTTTGACCCGTCCTCGGCGGTCTCGGCGACCATCGGGGTGAGGTCCAGCCAGCCCTCGGTGCGCCACTTCTCCAGCCACTGCTCGGACGCCATCGCCTGCAACAGGACCTCGAACGCCTCGTCGAACCGCTCGCGCAGCCCGGTGCTGTCGGCGGTCATGTCGAGCATGTAGCGCTGGCCGGCCAGGCAGGCGCCCAGCACGCGACTGAACACCGCCGGATCGGCGCCCGGCCGCAGGTGCCCCTCACGCTGGGCCCGCAACACCAGCTCGTGCGCGGTGTGCCCCCATACCTGACTGCCGCCGGCCCGGACCTCGGAGTAGAACTCCGGCTCGATGATCAGGCGGAACTCGGCCTGCACGATCACCTCGGACGCGAATCGCTCGGCCAGTTCGGAGATGATCGCGTGCAGCACCTGGAAGGGGTCGGCGTCGACACGTTTCCAGCGGTCCGTCGACTCGGTGTACCGCTCGAGCGCGGCGGTGAGCACGGCCCGGGCGAGGTCCTCTTTCGACTCGAAGTGGAAGTACATCGCACCCTTCGTGGCGTGCGAGCCTTCGAGGATGGTGTTCACCGAAGCGGCCGCGTAGCCGCGGCGCGCGAACTCGACCGCCGCAGCCTCGACGATCGCCGCGCGAGTCCGTCGCGCGCGTTCCTGTTGCCGTGCCATGTGAGCTTGTCTCGCCTCCGAAACCTGCAAGTCGTGTGTGCCCGCCCCGACAGGTCACCAGAAGACCTCGCACAACACTAACCCCGATCGACGGGATTTCGCCGCAGCACGATGCGGCGGCAGGATTCGGGTATCGTTGTTACCGGCGAGTAGGGAAGAGTCCACCGGAACACACCGGATGGTACGCTTTAACGGAGCTCGGGTGCGCCGCAGGGGGTGCGCACCCGAGTTCTCACAGCCAGTCGCGGCGCTTGAAGTTCCACCACAGGCCCACTCCCAGGCCCACCAGCAGGGCGGCACTGAACCAGAAGCCCGCGGCCTCGCCGTACCCGGGAAACGGGATGTTCTGCCCGAAGTAGCCCGTCACGCCGGTCGGAATCGCGATGATCGCGGCCCAGGCGGTCAGCTTCTTCATGATCTCGTTGAGCGAATTCCCTTGCATCGCAAGATGTGTCGCGAGGATCGACTCGATGGTGTCGCGCAGACCGTCGATCCGCTCGGTTGCGCGCAGGGTGTGGTCGTAGACGTCCTGGTAGTACGGGACCAGGCTGCCGTCGAGCACGTGCGCCCCCTGCCGCAGGAGGGCACTGAACACCTCGTTCATCGGCAGCACCGTGCGTCCGAGGTGAGCCACCGCCTTGCGGAGCACGAAGCTGCGCAGCTGAACCGCGTTCTTCGGCCCGGTACCCAGCAGCAGTGCGTCCTCGAGCGACTGGATCTGGTCGTCGAGGGCGTCGATCGCCACGAAGTACCCGTCGACGAGGTTGTCGAGCACGGCATGGAGAAGGAATCCCACCCCGTAGGCGAGCAGGTCCGGATTGTCGTCCCAGTCGCCGAGGACCGGGTCGAGAGAGAACTCGTCGTCGCGGCGGACCGTGATCAACGCCCGGGCCATCACGAAGATCGAGAGGTCGGTTCCGGACAGGCGGTCCGTCTCGGCGTCGAAGCGCACCGCCCGCGTGTGCAGCAGGCTGTGGTCGCGGAACCGGACGAGCCGGGGCCGCTGCCTGCCCGAGAGCACCCCCTCCAGGGCCAGCGGGTGCACCTCGACCTCACCCCCGATCAGCGGGGACAGCGCCACGAGGTCCGCGACCGACGGTGCGAGCAGATCCACCCAGATCAGGGCGCTCTCGTCCGTACGGTGCGCCGCGAGTTCCGCGAGGGGAAGGTCGGTGCCGGCCAGCACCCCGTCGACATAGAGGCGGTTGCGAACCGCACACGTCACCTGCACACCCGTCCCACCCGGCTGCTCCATCCGGCCCTCCCGACGTCGACGCTCCCCATCCTGGCCCGTGTCGGGCGCACTCGCCGTGAACCCACCGGGACCCGCGCGCCGCAAACTGTTCAGTTTTGCTGCCCAATATCACGGGAGTGGCGTATCAATCCAGCTGATATTCCGCATATCAATTCAGCTAGACTGAATAAATACCGCACCCCGAGACGAACGGAGGCGACGATGCCCGGAGCCGGGAACGCCGCGGACGACTTCCGCGACAACATCGGCGCGTTCCTCCGCAGGTTCCGCGAACAGCGCGCCGAACACATGCTGACGCCGTCCCAGCTGCAGGCCCTGGGCCACCTCGAACGCCACGGCCCGATGACGGCCTCGACGCTCGCCGCGCGCGAGCAGGTGACCCCGCAGTCCGTCTCCCGCACGGTCGCCCTCCTCGAGGACGCCGGCTCGATCGCCCGCACGGCCGACCCCGCGGACGCCCGCGCCAGCCTGATCAGCCTCACCGACCACGGTCGCGAGGTGCTGCTCGCGGACCGCGAGCGCCGCACCCGATGGCTCGCCGAGGCCCTCGAGACCGAGTGCACCGAGGCCGAACGGGAACTGCTGTACATCGCCGGGCGCATCCTGCGACGGCTCGGCACCGGGGAGGCTCCCCGATGACCGCGGTCGCAACCGCGCGGGAGGTCGCGGTCCCGCGGCGACTGAGCGTCGGGCTCGGGTCCGGCACGATCCTCCAGCCGCTGAACTCGTCGATGATCGCGGTCGCGATCGTCGGGATCGGCGCGCACTTCGGCTCCACCACGGGCACCGCCTGGGTGATCTCCGGGCTGTACATCGCGACCGCGGTCGCCGCACCCACCGCGGGCCGGCTCGGGTCGCTGTTCGGAGCCCGCCGCGTCTACCTCGCCGGCCTGGCCCTGATCGCGGTCGGGGCCGTCGCGGGAGCGCTCGCCCCCGGACTCGGATGGCTGATCGCCGCGCGGGTCCTGCTCGGACTCGGGACCGCGACCCAGTACCCCACCGCGATGACGATCGTCCGCGAGTACGCCGACCGCCACGACGCCGCACCCCGCACCGCCATCGCCACGCTGACCGCGTGCGCGCAGGTCGTGGTCGCACTCGGCCCGACCGTCGGCGGCCTGCTGGTCGGGGCGTTCGGGTGGCAGTCGATCATGTGGGTCAATCTGCCCGTCGTCGCGATCTCCGCGATCTGGGTGCTCGCCGTCGCGCCACCCGACTCGCCCCGCGGCGACGGCACGCGCGGGGGCGGCCTGTGGCGCTCGCTCGACCCCGTCGGGACGGCCCTGTTCGTCGTCGGGACGTCGACCCTGATGCTGTTCCTGCTGTCCCTGACCAGCACCCCGCGGTGGTGGACGGCAGCGGTGGCGGTGGCGGCGTCGGTGGCGTTCGTGATCTGGGAGACCCGGTGCGAGACGCCGTTCATCGACGTCCGCGCGCTGGCCGCCAACCGGGTGCTGACGGCCACCCTCGTGCGGACCCTGGTCACCTACACGGCCTTCTACTGCATCTTCTTCGGACTGCCGCAGTGGCTGCAGGGCGGCCGCGGGCTCACCCCCGCGGCGGCCGGACTGGTGATGCTCCCGGTCGCCGGCGTCGGCGTGGGCTCGACGATGATCGCGTCCCGCCTGTACGGCCGACACGGCGCGCGCCCGACCCTTCTCGTCGGCACCGCCGGGCTGCTGACCGGAGGACTGCTGCTGGCGCTGGCGTACGACTCCGCCACGCCCGTGTGGGCCCTGCTGCTCGTCGCCGCGATCCTCGGCATCCCCAACGGCTTCAACAACATGGCCAACCAGAACCTGGTCAACTCCTCGACCGTGGCGGCCGAGGTCGGGACCGCGATCGGGATGTACCGGACGATCCAGTACGTCGGCGCCAATCTCGCCGCGGTCGCGATCGAGGTGACGATGCAGGGCGGCCCCGGCGACGCGGGACTGCACCGCACCGGCGCGGTCATCGCCGTGATCGGCGCGACACTGCTCGCGGGGGTGCTGTTCTCGCGGTCGCTGCGGGCACACTAGACTTCGGCAACACTGCCCCTTTAGCTCAGTTGGTAGAGCTACGGACTTTTAATCCGCAGGTCCTCGGTTCGAGCCCGAGAGGGGGCACCAACCCTCACCAGGCCTCCGCCCGGTGAGGGTTTCGTGTGTGCTGGGGGTGTGCCGGCGACGCCGCAACATCGATGGGACGGCGCCGGTTTCGCCCCGGCCGCGGCGCACTTCGCCACCGCGGGAGTGCACTCGGCGCCCGTGACCAGCAATTCTGGCGAGACCCACGCAACGCCTCCACAATGGCCGCCGTGTCTGTCGCTCGCTCAGTCGATCCCGCCTTCGAGTGGGACGCGATTCCCACCGCCCGCCTCGTCCGTCCCGCGTTCCGGTGGGATGCCGTGACCGCCTGGATCCTGGAATGGGAGGTCTCGGACGACGCCGACGACGTCCTGCTCGAGCGGTGGAACGCCGACCTGGCCGAGGCCGCGACCCTGATCGACTCGAACGTCATCTGGTGCCCGCAGACCGACACCGTCACGGCACCCGCCGGCTACGACGACGACCATGTCGCCGCACTCCTGCGGCGGTGCATCGCCGGATACGCCGGCATCGACATCTGAGTTCCCGGCGACGGCGTGGCCGGACGGATGTCACCGGCGCCCGAAATGTGACAACCGTCACGATCCGTCGGCGACGCGACAGCAGACCGTTCGGTTGACTTTCCTCG
The DNA here is from genome assembly GCF_039540555.1 of Rhodococcus olei. Lineage (NCBI taxonomy): Bacteria > Bacillati > Actinomycetota > Actinomycetes > Mycobacteriales > Nocardiaceae > Rhodococcus > Rhodococcus olei. The sequence goes on from NZ_BAABFB010000075.1 coordinate 221,276, forward strand.
CAATTCCTTGCACCGCACCGTAATCGAGCGACCGTGCCCAACCTGGCTACCGATCGGCGAATCCGTCCCGGGACTCGACTTGGTAACGCTTCGCGGAATTCCGGCGACTGGATTTTCCGAACGCGAAACCGTCTGATACCACTGGTGGGGCGGTAATCGTTGCGTAATGGCCACATCGATTAGGAGTCAACGTGATTCGTAATCGGGACCGGCCCTGTGCCGTTGTGCGCGCGTGAATTCAACGAGGCCCCCGAAAGGCGGTGAGTGGTGATGGAACACTTCGACGTCACGACCCAATCGTTTCCCCGCTCCGCGGCACTGACCCGCGCGTGTCCCGGCGAGCGCATCGCCGACTCCGCGGCCATCCGGTCGACCGACGTCGACCTCGGCCACTCGACCTTCCGGACCCTCGAGAACGCGTCGACCTCGCCGCTGAGCGAGAAGCAGGCGGCCGACCTGGGTCGGCTGGTCCGCCGGATCGTCAACAGCCCGATGGGCCTTCCCGGCGGTTTCGACACCGTCGAGGACCTGTGCCGCACCCACCTCGCCGCGCAGCTGGCCGCCCCGAGCGCCGAGCAGGCGCGGGCCGGTGTGCAGCGGACCCTCGAACGCCTCCGCAAGGGCTGACGGATCCCGATTCCCGCGATCCGGCGAACCGGACGACCGGGTGAAACCGGGTCGACACCGCGCGCAGTGCGGGATCAGAATGGTGTTCGACAGGTCCGACGCTGGGAGGTCCTCATGACTGTGAATGTCGCCGACGCGACCATGGCAGGCCCGAGCACGCGGGACTCCGAGCACCAGCGTGAGGTGCGTCGGGACATCCTCGTGGTGACGACCGGGGTCGCCCTCGTGCTGCTGAGCATGTGGGTGCCCGTCCACGGTGACGATCAGATCACCGGCGCAATACTGATCCTGGGGATCGTCGCCTACTCGGCAGGCCTGTGGGCGATGACCACCGAGTCCAGGACGAGCCACTGGGGACTGGTGATCATCGGCGCAGCGTTGCTGCTCGCCCCGCTGGCGATGGCGTTCCCGACCGGGACGACCGCCGCCGCCGCCATCGTCGTGGTCGCGGGTGTGATCATCGCGGGCGTCGGCCTCCTCGGCCTGGCCACCCGCCGCGCCGTACCGGCGGCCGCGCGACCCCGGCGACAGACCCCGTCGGAGGACCCGTGGACTCCCCACGGGTGGTGACCCCGGTCAGCGCAGGGCACCGGCGGCGGTGGACGCCCGGCCCAGCCGGGCCATCCACGTAGCGAGGCCGAACCCGGCCGCGAGCAGGATCGCGACGTACCCGACCGCGGCGGGCCACCGTCCGGCGCCGTACGCGATGCCCGCGCCCGCACCGGCCACACTCGACCCGAGGTAGTACGCGAACAGGTACAGCGCCGACGCCTCGGCGCGATGGCGCGTCGCCAGCAGGCCCACCCAGCCGCTGGCCACCGAGTGGGCGGCGAAGAAGCCCCCGGTGAACACCAGCATCCCGGCCAGCACCCACGGCAGCGACGCCGCCAGCGTGCACGCCAGGCCGACCATGGCGCACCCGATCGACGCGAGCAGCACCCGGCTCCGGCCGATCCGGTCGGCGAGCCGACCCGCCACCGACGACGTCACGGTGCCCGCGAGATAGATCAGGAACACCAGACCGACGACCGACTCGGGCAGATCGAACGGGTCGCAGAGCAGCCGGAAGCCGAGGAAGTTGTAGGCGGACACGAATCCGCCCATCAGGAGGAATCCGAGCCCGAACAGGATCCGCAGGCGCGGATCCCGCAGGTGCTCGAGCAGATTCGCCGTCAGCACCCGCGGCCCCACCGGCTGCGGACGGAACCTCCGCGACGCCGGCACCGCGCGCGCCGTGATCACCGCGAACGCCAGGGCCGTCACCGCGGCTGCCTCCATCGCCCAACGCCAGCTCGCGAGGTCGAGCACGGTTGCCGGGATCAGCCGCCCGACGAGACCACCGATCGTGGTTCCGGCGACGTACCTGCCCATCGCCGCGCCGAGGTCGTGGCCGTGCACCTCCTCCGCGAGATACGCCATCGCCACGGCGGGAACCCCCGCCAGCGTGGCACCCTGCACGGCACGGCCGGCGATCAGCACCTCGATCGACGGGCTCAGCGGCAGAAGCAGTCCGATCGCACAGGACGCGACCGCGGACACGACCATCACCCGGGTGCGACCGAACCGCTCGGACAGCGCACTCGCCGGCACGATCACCAACGCCAGCACGCCCGTGGTCGCGGAGACCGCCAGCGCGGCGGTCGCGGGTCCGACCCCGAACCCGTCGGCGAGCGCCGGGAGCAGGGCCTGGGCGGAGTACATCGAGATGAACGTCGCCAGACCCGCCGCGAACAGGGCCAGGGTGATCCGGGTGTAGCCGCGGGTTCCGCGCCGGTAGGGCTCGGTCCGCGCATCCGCGCGGAGCGTGTCGAGTGTCATGGGGCCTCCGCGCACCAGCCTGAACCCGACCCGCTTATCGACAAAATGCGGATCGATCGTCTTTTCCATGCTGAAATTGCATATGCTCAGTTCGGAGGTCCGCTGGTTCGTCACCCTCGCCGAGGAGGAGCAGGTGACGGCGGCCGCCGCCGAACTGGGAGTCGCCCAGCCGACCCTGTCGCGGCGCCTGGCCGCGCTCGAGGAACGGATGGGCGTCGCGTTGTTCGACCGTCACGGCCGCCGTCTCCGGCTCAACGAGCACGGCCGCACCCTGTTCGAGCACGCGCGGCGCGCCCTCGACGAACTCGCCGCGGCCGAGTCCCGGATCGCGGAGGCGACCAGCGCGTCGGAGGGCACCGTTCGCCTCGACTTCCTGCACTCGCTCGGCACCTGGCTGGTTCCGGCGTTGATCCGCGAGTTCCGGGTCGACGCGCCCCGGGTCAGTTTCGGCCTCCACCAGGACGCGTCGGGTCGGCTGGTGGAACGCGTCCTGGCCGGTCACAGCGACGTCGCCGTCGTCTCCCCCCGACCGCGCAGCGAGGGCGTCGACTGGCTGCTGCTCGACCACCAGCGTCTGGCGCTGGCCGTGCCGGCCGGCCACCGGCTCGCGAACCGCGCCGACATCGACCTCGCCGACGCGGCCGGCGAACCGTTCATCGCGATGCACGCCGAGGCCGGCATGCGGCGGCTCCTCGACGAGGCCGCGGCCCGTGCCGGCTTCACCCCGGAGATCGTCTTCGAGTCCAGCGAACTGGCCACCGCGACCGGACTCGTCTCCGCCGGCCTGGGCGTCGCCCTCGTCCCGGTCCGGGAGGCGACCCCGGAGCCACCGGGCGTCGCCGTCGTCCCGGTGCGGGGAGCGGAGGCCACGCGGGAGGTCGGGATGGTGTGGGCGCGTGGACGCTCCCTCACCGCCCCGGCCCGCAGGTTCCGGGACTTCGTCGCCGGCCGTGCCTGAGGACGCAGGTCAGACGGGTGGCTGCCCGTCGGCCTGCGGTTCGCTCTGCCGCTCGCCCTCCTGGCGGCGCCGGTCCTCGTCCTCGCGCAGGCGCGCCTGCTCCCGCAACGTCGACAACTGCTCCCCGCGCCGCCGGTACCGGAACACGAGCCACGCGACGATCCCGAACACCAGCGCCCCGACGATCACCCCGGCCAGCGTCGCACCACGGAACCCCGGCGCGTCGACGTCGAGGATGCGTTCCCCGGCGTGGGCGGCGGAATTGGTGCCGACGACCACCGACAGCGTCAGCAGATTCGGGGCCGCCGCCAGCACCGCGAGCAGCACCGCGGAGACCACCCACACCCGTGCGTGCCGCCACCGCCGGGCCCGCCACGCCACCACGAGCAGCAGCAGCGGGACGAAGGTGCCGACGAAGCCGTACCCGACACCCCACACGATGCCGCGGGTCATGCTCCCGGACGCGAAGGCACCCGCCTGCTGGGCCCACCACCGCGGCAGGAACGCGGCGAGGATGAAGTAGGCGATCACGAGGTCGACGAGCAGGAGCAGCCCCCAGGCCGTCCGCTTCACCCAGACGGGCATTCCCGAGCGCGGAGCAGCGGGGGCGTCGTTGGTGGTCATGCGTCAATCCTGTCTCCCGGACACGACACTCGCCACGCGACGCACAGATCCACCGCCCCGCCCGATCCGTCCCCTGTCGTGCGAGCGACCGGCGGCCTCGGCGACCTGCTCGGCGGTCTCCTGGGCGGAGGCCGCAGGTAACGAACGAACCACGACACCGGCGCCCCGCGAAGAAGCCCCCGTAACACCGGTCACTCCCGTGACGATGACCCGCGGGACCACCACCGTGCCGTGATCGAACGCCGCCGACCTCGTCGCCGAATCGACGCGATCCCGTACTTGGTTACGGTCCCGTAGGCTAGGTTGAGCCGATTCCGCGACCAATGGAGGCAAGTGATGGCCAGAGTGTTGACCCAGCTCGAGTTGTTGCAGGAGCTGGAGCCAGTGGCCGAAGCGAATCTCAATCGGCATCTCTCGATGGCCAAGGACTGGCATCCGCACGACTACGTCCCGTGGGACGAGGGCCGCAACTTCGCGGCGATGGGCGGCGAGGACTGGGAGGAGGAGCAGTCCCGTCTCGACCCGGTCGCGAAGGCGGCGATGATCACCAACCTCCTCACCGAGGACAACCTGCCCTCCTACCACCGCGAGATCGCGGAGAACTTCTCGCGAGACGGCGCCTGGGGCACCTGGGTCGGTCGCTGGACCGCCGAGGAGAACCGGCACGGCATCGTGATGCGCGACTACCTGGTCGTCACCCGCGGCGTGGACCCGGTCGCCCTCGAGGACGCCCGGATGGTCCACATGACCAACGGCTACTCCTCCCCCGGCGACACCGAGGGCCTGCTGCACTCCGTCGCATACGTGACGTTCCAGGAGCTCGCGACCCGCGTCTCGCACCGCAACACCGGCAAGGCCTGCAACGACGACGTCGCGGACCGGATGCTCGCCCGTATCGCGGCGGACGAGAACCTGCACATGATCTTCTACCGCAACATCTGCGAGGCCGCCCTCGACGTGGCCCCCGACCAGGCGATGGCGGCGATCACCGACGTCGTCTCCAACTTCGAGATGCCGGGCGCCGGCATGCCGAACTTCCGGCGCAACGGCGTCCTGATGGCCAAGCACGGCATCTACGACCTCCGCCAGCACATCGACGAGGTCGTCATGCCGGTGCTGCGCAAGTGGAAGATCTTCGAGCGCACCGACTTCACCGGTGCCGGCGAGGCCTCCCGCGAGGAGCTGTCGGCGTTCCTCGACAACCTCGGCGTGCAGGCCACCAAGTTCGAGGAGCAGCGCGACCGGATGCTCGCCCGCGAGGCCCGCAAGCGCGAGCTGGAGGAGCAGGCGTCCTGACCGGACCCCGCTGAGCGGACGGTCGACCCGACCGAACGGCTATCCTGTGCCCGGCACCGAACCTCGGTGCCGGGCACAGATCTTTTCGAGGTAACCCGATGTCATCGACTGACCATCCGCTGCGGATCGGCTCGCTGGAGCTGCGCAGTCCCGTCGTTCTCGCCCCGATGGCGGGCATCACGAACGTGGCGTTCCGCACGCTGTGCCGGGAACTCGAGCTGGCCCGGTCGGGCAGCACCTCGGGTCTGTACGTCTGCGAGATGGTCACCGCACGGGCGCTGGTGGAACGGCAGCCGGCGACACTGCACATGACCACGTTCGGACCGACCGAGACGCCGCGGTCGCTGCAGCTGTACACGGTGGACCCGGACACGACGTACGCGGCCGCGAAGATGATCGTCGACGAGAACATGGCCGACCACATCGACATGAACTTCGGCTGCCCGGTCCCGAAGGTCACCCGCAAGGGCGGCGGCGCGGCCCTGCCCTACAAGCGGACCCTGTTCGGGCGCATCGTCGCCGCGGCGGTCAAGGCCACCGAGGGCACCGACATCCCGGTGACGGTCAAGTTCCGCGTCGGCATCGACGACGAGCACCACACCCACCTGGACGCCGGGCGGATCGCCGCCGGCGAGGGCGCGGCCGCGGTCGCGCTGCACGCCCGCACCGCCGCGCAGCGCTATTCCGGCGTCGCCGACTGGTCCGAGATCGCCCGGCTCAAGGAGCACGTCACCGACGTGCCGGTGCTCGGCAACGGCGACATCTTCGCAGCCGAGGACGCGGCCCGGATGATGGCCGAGACCGGCTGCGACGGCGTCGTGGTCGGGCGCGGCTGCCTCGGGCGCCCGTGGCTGTTCGCCGAACTCAGCGCCGCACTGAACGGAACCGAGATGCCGACTCCGCCGACGCTCGGCGAGGTCGCGGCGATCATCCGCCGGCATGCCGAACTGCTCGCCGACCACCACGGCGAGGACAAGGGCATGCGGGAGCTGCGCAAGCACGTCGCCTGGTACCTGCGCGGGTTCCCGGCCGGCTCGGACATGCGGGTCGCGATGGCGATGGTTTCCACCCTCGAGGAACTGGACGGCCTGCTCGCACAGCTGCCTCCCGACGTCCCGTTCCCGAAGGACGCCGAGGGCCCCCGCGGACGGCAGGGCTCACCGGGGACGGTGGCGCTCCCCGAGGGTTGGCTCGACGACCCCGACGACTGCCTCGTCCCGGCCGGTGCCGACATCATGCATTCCGGCGGCTGACCTGCGCTGGCTCGGCCCTGCTGGAACACACAGGCCCGATCAGTATCATGTTGGCACCGTATGGCGTGATCGCGCGATGCGCAGCGCTGCCGTAACGGCCGAGAGATAGGGACACCAGTTGGGCGACGATCACGATCCGGGCACCCAGCCCGAGGGTCGCGCCCCCTGGGAGAGACCGATTTCGCACGTCAACCGGCCGACCCCCCGGCCCCGGTCGGAACCGCCCGCTCGCACCGGGCCCGCGCCGACCACTCCGGCCCCGGCCGACAGCGGACGGATCCGCGGCGGCCGCAGCGACGAGCCGAGCGACCGGCTGTCGGTGGCCGAACTGGTGCAGCGGGTCGGCCGCGACGACGCCACCGCGCCTCCCGCACCGGAACCGGAACCGGAGCCCGAACCCACGCGGTCGCGCACCGCCGGGTGGATGTACCGAGCGGCGCCGACCGCGGTCACACCCGACGGACCGACCCAGGTCGGCACGTCGCCGACGACGCGGCTCGTCGAGAGCAAGCAACGCAAGCGTCGCCGGCTCCGGGTGATCGGACGCACCGGCACCGCACTGCTCGCGGTCATGGTGCTCGCCATGACCGGCGTGGTGTGGGGGTACCTCCGCGCCACCGACAGCGGTTTCAGCCAGGTCGCGGCCCTGGACCTGGACAGCACCGACGTCGTCGACCCGGGCGGCCAGTACGGCGACGAGACCTACCTGATCGTCGGCACCGACACCCGCGCCGGAGCGAACGGCGGTGTCGGCGCAGGCACCGTCGCCGACGCCGAGGGCTCGCGCTCCGACACCGTCATCCTCGTCAACATTCCCGCCGACCGCAGTCGCGTCGTCGCGGTGTCCTTCCCCCGCGACCTCGACATCGTGCGCCCGAGCTGCCAGAACTGGGACAACGACGCCGGCAAGTACACGAGCGAGATCAATCCCGGCGCCGACAACGACAAACTGAACTCGGCCTACGCGTTCGGCGGGCCGAAATGCCTGGTCAAGGTGATCCAGAAGCTGTCCGGCCTGAAGATCGGGCACTTCATCGGCATGGACTTCTCCGGTTTCGAGTCGATGGTCAACCAGGTCGGCGGCGTCGAGGTGTGCGCCACCGCGCCCCTGATCGACGACGAACTCGGCACCGTCCTCGCCCGCCCGGGGAAGCAGACCATCGACGGCGGCACCGCGCTGAACTACGTGCGGGCCCGCAAGGTGGAGGCGGAGGGCAACGGCGACTACGGCCGCATCAAGCGGCAGCAGATGTTCCTGTCGTCGCTGCTGCGGTCCGCGCTGTCGAACAAGGTGCTGTTCGATCCCGGCAAGCTCAACGGGTTCATCAACGCGTTCACCCGGGACACGTTCGTCCAGAACGTCGACACCAAGTCGCTGGTGACGCTGGGCCGGTCGCTGCAGAAGGTGGACGCCGGCGCCGTCACCTTCCTCACGGTCCCCACGGCAGGCACGAACGAACTCGGCAACGAGATCCCGCGTCTCGACGACATCCACGGCATCTTCCAGGCGATCATCGACGACGAGCCGCTGCCCGGCGAGTCCCGCAAGCAGGACGCCGCGGCGGCCACGTCCGCGACCGCGCCCCCGGCCACCGCCGCCACCCCGCCGCCGGCGCCGGAGACGACCGCGGTCGCCCCGTCCTCGGTGTCGGTGCAGGTGTCGAACGCGTCCGGCGTCACCGGGGTCGCGGCGAAGGCCGCGGAATCGCTCGGCGCCCACGGCTTCTCGATCTACGGTGTCGGCAACTACAGCGGAACCAGCTCGGCCACGCTCGTCCGCTTCGGCCCCGGCCAGCAGGCGCAGGCCGCGACGGTCGCCGCCGCGCTTCCCGGGGCGCAGCTGCTCGAGACCAACGACCTCGACGGCATCGTCGACGTGGTCCTCGGCTCCGACTTCACCGGAACCGTCGTCGCCCCGAAGCCGGTCGGCTCGGTGCTGCACCCGAAGATCGCTCCGAAGTCGACCGTGGTGTCCGGAACGACCGTCCCCGAGCTGCCGGCCGACCTCGCGTTCACCAACGCCGCCGACGACACCTGCGCCTGACCCGCGCCGCAGGGTCCTGACGTGCGTCGACATTCATTTGGTGTTCACTTGGTCCTCGTGACTTGGCCCGGTTCGCGAACTAGGCTGTGACGTCATGCGCGTGGCTTACAACGAACAGATGACCGAACTCGCCGACATGCTCGGCGAGATGGCGGGTCTCGCGGGTACGGCGATGGAGAAGGCGACCCAGTCGCTGCTGCAGGCCGACCTGACCCTCGCCGAGGAGGTCATCAGCGACCACGACCAGATCACCGATCTCAGTGTCGCGTGCGAGGAGCGGGCGTTCGCCCTGCTCGCCCTGCAGGCGCCGGTCGCCGGTGACCTGCGGTCCGTGGTCAGTGGGATCCAGATCGTCGCCGACATCGACCGGATGGGTGCCCTCGCCCTGCATGTCGCGAAGATCGCGCGCCGCCGGCATCCGAACCACGTGCTCCCGGAGGAGGTCAACGGCTACTTCGCGGAGATGGGCCGGCTCGCCGTCGCGCTCGGCGCCGGCGCCCGGGAAGTGCTCGAGACGCGGGATCCCGAACGCGCCGCGAAACTCCGCGAGGAGGACGACGCGATGGACGACCTGCACCGGCACCTGTTCACGGTCCTGATGGACCGCGAATGGAAGCACGGTGTCGCCGCCGCCGTCGACGTCACGCTGCTCGGCCGGTTCTACGAGCGCTTCGCCGACCACGCGGTCGAGGTCGCGCGGCGCGTCATCTTCCTCGTCACCGGCAAGATGCCGGTCGACCCCGAGGACACCGGCGCACTGTCCTGACCCTGCGACCCCCGACGAACGGGCGGTTGTCCGGCGACCGCCGGACGACCGCCCGTTCTCGTCGGGGGCCTGACCGCCGGGTGATCGGTCACGAGTGGCACCGACGCTCGGCGACGTCGTGCGCGGCGGCCGGCGGCCGGCCGCCCGACGACCCACCGCACGACGACGGGAGGAACGGCCGCCGAGGTCCCCGGCCGGTGCGGGGCGGTCACGGCGACGCGGCCTGCAACGAGAACGGCACCCCGTCCACATGCGGTGGCCGGGGTGCCGTCGGGTGAGATGCGCCTATCCGAAGCGGCCGGAGATGTAGTCCTCGGTGGCCTTCTGGGACGGGTTGGAGAAGATCTTCTCGGTGTCGTCGATCTCGATGAGCCGGCCCGGCTTGCCGGTGGCCTCGAGGTTGAAGAAGGCGGTCTGGTCGCTGACACGGGCCGCCTGCTGCATGTTGTGGGTGACGATCACGATCGTGAAGTCCTTCTTCAGCTCCGTGATCAGGTCCTCGATCGCGAGGGTGGAGATCGGGTCGAGGGCCGAGCAGGGCTCGTCCATCAGCAGCACGTCGGGCGAGACGGCGATCGCGCGGGCGATGCACAGTCGCTGCTGCTGACCGCCGGACAGGCCGCCACCCGGCTTGTCGAGGCGGTCCTTGACCTCGTTCCACAGGTTCGCACCGCGCAGCGAGCGCTCGGCGACCTCGTCGAGTTCCTTCTTGTTCCGGACACCCTGCAGCTTCAGGCCGGCGACGACGTTGTCGCGGATCGACATCGTCGGGAACGGGTTCGGGCGCTGGAACACCATGCCGATGGTGCGGCGGACCCCGACGGGGTCGACCTGCGAACCGTAGATGTCCTCGCCGTCGAGCAGGATCGCGCCTTCGACACGGGCGCCGGGCGTGACCTCGTGCATGCGGTTGATGGACCGCAGCACCGTCGACTTGCCGCAACCGGACGGACCGATGAACGCGGTCACGTTGCGCGGGGGCACCGACAGGCCGACGTCCGCGACGGCGTGGAACTTGCCGTAGTAGATGTTGACGTCCTTGAGATCAAGACGCTTGGCCATGGTGGCTCCCTTGCGTGGTGGTGACTCGGGTGGCTGGAGTTCGTGGGGTCACTTGCGGACCCGGGAGAGGTGGCCGATCGCCTTCGCGGCGATGTTGAGGACCGCGATGAGCAGGATCAGGGTCAGCGCCGCACCCCAGATGCGGTTCGCGCCGGCCGGGGTCGGGTTGTTCATCTCCGCGACCATCACGCCGGGCAGCGACCCCATCTCGCCACCGAAGAGGTTGTAGTTGATGAACGGCGCGTAGCCGACCAGGATCAGCAGCGGCGCGGTCTCGCCGAGGACGCGGGCGAGGGCCAGCATGACGCCGGTGATGATGCCGGGCAGGGCGGTCGGGATGACGATCCGCATGATCGTCTTCCACTTCGGGACACCCAGCGCGTACGACGCCTCCCGCAGGTCCTGCGGGACGATCCTGAGCATCTCCTCGGTGCTGCGGATGACGACCGGCACCATCAGCAGCACCAGCGACAGCGACACCGCGAACGCCGACTTCGGGAACCCGAACGTGACGATCCACAACGCGAAGATGAACAGCGCCGCGACGATCGACGGCACGCCGGAGAGGATGTCGACCATGAACGTGGTCAGGCGGCCGAGCCGCGAGCGTCCCGCGTACTCGACCAGGTAGACGGCGACGGCCAGGCCGAGCGGGATGGAGATCACCGCGCACACCACGCCCTGCAGGATCGTGCCGACCAGGGCGTGGTAGATGCCGCCGCCGGGCGCGGCCGCGGTCAGGCCGTTGAGCGAGTTCGTGAACCAGGTGGCGCTGGTCAGCGCAGGCAGACCCTTGCGGATCACGGTGACCAGCACCCACACCAGCGGCACCAGCGCAACGAGCACCGACGCGGTGACGAGGACCCGGGCCGTCAGGTCGCTGACCCGGCGCCGGACGCTCACGCCCTGGAAGGTCGGGGCCTTGATCGGCCGATCCATCGTGGTGGTCGTCGACATGTCAGTCCTTCTTCCCGGCGACGGCGGCCCGGGCCGCGGCGTTGACCACGAAGGTCAGCACGAACAGCACCAGGCCGGCGGCGATGTAGGCACCGGCCTGGATGTCGTTGTTGAACTCGGCGTACCCGAGGGCGATCTTCGACGCGATCGTCGAACCACCGTCGAACAGCGACCACGTCGCCGCCTTCGCGGTGGTGCGCAGGATCATGTACAGCGCCATCGTCTCGCCGAGTGCCCGGCCGAGGCCGAGCATCGAACCGCTGATGAACCCGGACTTGCCGAACGGCAGGACCGTCGTCTTGACGACCTCCCACTTGGTCGCGCCCAACGCGAGGGCCGCCTCGACGTGCGCGACCGGGGTCTGGCTGAAGACCTCGCGGGTGACGGCGGTGATGATCGGCAGGATCATCACCGCCAGCACGATGCCGGCGGTGAAGATCGTGCCGCCACCCTGGATCGACCCGGAACCGGTGGCGAACAGCGGAATCCAGGACAGGTGCTCGTTGAGCCACATCGCCAGCGGCCGGATCGCCGGCGCGAAGATCAACAGGCCCCACAGGCCGTAGACGATCGACGGCACCGCCGCGAGCAGGTCGATGGCGTACGCGAGCGGCCGCGCCACCTTCGGCGGGGCGTACTCGGTCAGGAAGATCGCGATGCCCAGCGCGATCGGCATCGCCAGGACCAGCGCGAACAGCGAGACGAGGACGGTGACCTGCAGCAGGTCCAGGACACCGAACGCCAGGTGGTTGATGTCCGTCGTCACCCAGGACCGGCTGGTCAGGAAGTTGACCTCGTCGCGCGCGAGCGCCGGCACCGCGCGCCACACCAGGAACAGGCCGATCGCCCCGATCAGCACCGAGATGAACACCGCGGAACCGGTGGTCACGCCGGTGAAGATCCGGTCGCCCGGACGAACCACCGTCTTGCCGGAGGTAGCGGTCGAGGTGGGGATCGGTGCCTCCGGTGATCCGAGCGGACCGCCCGATCCGACCCCGGCAGAGCCGGGATCGGATGCGGAAGGCGCCGACTGGGTGGGCGCGTCGCTCATCTGCGCTCGCATTCTGCTAGATCCGAATATAGAGCGATCGGCCGGTCGGATGCACTCAGCCGATCGCCGCGATTGCCGCGATCGACGCGTTCAGCTTGTCCTGCACGGTGCCCGGCAGCGTCACGTAGCCCTGCTCGGCGAGGCCGGTCTGGCCCTCGTTCGCGGCGCTGGTCAGGAACGACTTCACGGCCGCCGCGGTGTCGGCGTCGTACCCCTTCGAGCAGACGATCTCGTAGGTGGCGAGCACGATCGGGTAGGCACCCGGCTCGCTCGTCGCGAAGATCGAGTTCAGGTCCAGCGTCATGTCGCCGACGGCGTCGTTCTTGAACTTCGCGCCCTCGATCGCCTTGCCCGCGGTCTCCCCGGTCAGCGCGACACCCCCGGAACCGGAGTCGATCTTCGCGGTCGACAGCTTGTTCTGGTCGGCGAAGGACTTCTCGACGTAGGTGATCGATCCCGGCGCGCCGGCCACGGCCTGCGAGACACCCGCCGAGCCCTTCGCGCCCTCACCGACGCCGCCGACGAAGTCGGATCCGGCGCCCTTGGTCCACGCGCCCTTCGAGGCGGCGGTCAGGTACTGCTGGAAGTTGTCGGTGGTGCCGGAGGAGTCCGAGCGCACGATCGGGGTGATCTTCTCGTTCGGCAGGCTGACGCCGCTGTTCAGCGCCGCGATCGCCGGGTCGTTCCAGGTGGTGATCGCGCCGGTGAAGATCTTCGCGAGGACCTCTGCGTTGAGGGTCAGGCCCTGAACACCGTCGAGGTTGTAGGCGATCGCGATCGGCCCGAACACCAGCGGCAGGTTCCAGGCGTCGCTGGCGGCGCAGCGGTCCTTGGCGGCAGTGGCCTGGTCGCCCTTGATCGCCGAGTCGGAACCGGCGAAGTCGACCTGCTTGGCGATGAATTGGGTGCGGCCGTCACCGGAGCCGGTGGGGTTGTACGCGATCTTGACGTCCTTGCCCTTGTCCTTGCAGACCGCGATGTAGGTGGCGACGAAGTTGTCCATCGCGTTCTTCTGGGCGGAGGAGCCGGCGGCCGAGAGCGACTCCTTGCCCTCGCAGGTCGCCTTCGACGCGGCGCTGTTGACGGTGGTGCCGGACGACGCCGAGTTGTTGTCGCTGCCGCACGCGGCCAGGGTCATGGCACCGACAGCCACCACACCGAGCACGGCAGCATTGCGCTTGAAGTTCACGCTGATTCCTCCGGGAGACTCGTCAAGTCCGGGCAGCACTCCGCCACCCTCGCCGTGAAAGGTAGGGGCGGGTGATGGACAGCCGGTCCCGAGCGGATGAACGCAAGGTGAACACCTGCGTGCAAGCCCCGTTGGGGCGCGTGAAATCCGCCACGTTCGAGGCGAATCCCGGTCCCGAACAGCGCGAACGCGACCTAGCTCGCCTTCGACTCCGGGACCCGGAAGTCACGGACGACGTCCGCGTTGGCGGGCGCGTTCTTCAGCGACGCCGCGTACACGTCGACGTACTCCTGGCCGGACATCCGCATCAGCTCGTACATGATCTCGTCGGTGACGGTGCGCTCGACCCACCGGTTGCCTGCCATCCCCTCGAACCGCGAGAAGTCGAGCGGCTTGCCGTACTTGACCTGCACCCGGCGGCGACGCCACCGGAACGGACCGGGCGGGCAGATCTCGTCGGTGCCGATCACCGCGACCGGAATGACCGGGATGCCGGTGGTCAACGCGAGCCGCGCCGCACCGGTCTTGCCCTTGTACAGGCGGCCGTCCGGGGATCGGGTGCCCTCCGGGAACAACCCGACGAGCTTGCCCTCGTCGAGGAGCCGGCGCGCGGTCGCGAGCGCTGCCCCGGCGGCGTCGGCGCCGCTGCGGTCGATCGGCACCTGCCCGGAACCGGAGTAGAACGCCTTCTGCAGCGCGCCCTTGAAGCCGGGGGTGGTGAAGTACTCGCTCTTGGCGAGGTACGTGATCCGTCGCGGCGACGACAGCGGCGCGAACAGCCAGTCCGCGATCGACAGGTGGTTGCCGGCCAGGATCGCCGGGCCGGACGCCGGAATGTTCTCCAGCCCCTCCACCTTCGGACGGTTGTACAGGCGGATGAACGGTCCGACGAACACGTACTTCAACAGCCAATAGAACATGACTACCCTTCGTCCCCTGCATATGCGACATCGACGTGGTACCGCTCGAAGGCGAGCCGGTGGTATGTGTGCAGCGCGGACTCGTTGTCCGCCTCGGTGTAGAGCAGCACGGAGCCCAGCCCGCGGTCCCGCAGGTACCGCAGGCCCGCGACGGTCAGCAGCCGGCCCAGACCGCGCCCCTGCGCGGTGGGCGCGATCGCGACGACGTACACCTCGCCGATCGCGGGCTCGGCGGTGTCGCCGTCGGCCGCGGGCGCCTCGACGTGCACCTTGGTCCAGTGGAACCCGAGCATCTCGCCGGTGGCGGTGTCGGCGACGACGAACAGCCCGGCCGGGTCGAACCACGGCTCGGCCACTCGTTCGTCGATCTCGCGTTGCGTCCAGGAGCCCTGCTCGGGATGCCAGTCGAAGGCCGCCGCGTTGACGCGCAGCAGTTCGCCGTCGTCGCTCGGGCCGGCGTATGTGCGCAACGTCACACCGGCGGGCACCGCCACTTCGGGCAATTCGGGCTCGTTCAGCCGGCGGCGCAACTGCAGCAGTTCGCGGGCCGGGCGCAGCCCGAGCCGGGCCGCGACGGCGCGGGCGGCGGGCAGGTCACCGTGCGCCCACACCCGGGCTCCGGGGCCGCCGCGCTCCAGTGCCGTGGACACCAGCACGCGGCCGATACCGAGCCGCCGATGATCGGGGTCGACGGCGGCCTCGACCATCGCCGGGTGGCCTTCGTGCGCGGGTTCGACACCCGCGTATCCGACGATCGAATCGTCGACGGTCCACAGCAGGTGCGCGGTCGCGGACCGCCCCGTCAGCCGATGCACCGCCTGTTCGGACACCGGTTCGGTGCCGTCGACCGCGGCCGCCCGGGCCAACAGGTCGCGGACCTGGTCCTCCTGTTCCGCGTCGAGCAGATAGAACCAGCTCATCCCCTGTTCTGCCATCTACAGGACCGTGCCGTTCGCGGTGGTGAGCGCCGTGTCGTCGGGATTGTCGCCCTCGGGTCCGAGGTCCTCCTCGTCGCCGGGCCGGGCGGCACCGGATCCGGCCTTGCGGCTCGGCCGGACCGCCTTGTACCCGACGTTGCGGACCGTCCCGATCAGTGCCTCGTACTCGGGGCCGAGTTTGGCGCGCAGCCGTCGCACGTGCACGTCGACGGTGCGGGTGCCGCCGAAGAAGTCGTACCCCCACACCTCCTGCAGCAGCTGCGCGCGGGTGAACACCCGGCCCGCGTGCTGTGCGAGGTACTTGAGCAGCTCGAATTCCTTGTACGTCAGGTCCAGCGGCCGCCCACGCAGACGCGCGGTGTAGGTGCCCTCGTCGATCACCAGTTCGCCGAGCGTGATCTTGCCGGTGGCCTCCGGGCTCGCGAGTCCGCCGCTGCGGCCGACCAGCAGCCGCAACCGCGCGTCGAGCTCCGCCGGGCCGGTTCCGGGCAGCAGGATGTCGTCGAGTCCCCAGTCGGAATTCACTGCGACCAGTCCGCCCTCGGTGAGCACCGCGACCACCGGGATCGCCGACCCGGTGCTGCCGAGCAGCCGGCACAGCCCCCGGGCGGCGGCGAGATCGGTGCGCGCGTCGACCAGGGCCACGTCCGCGGACCCGGCGTCGAGCAGCGAGGACACCTCGGTCGGTGCGGGTCGAACGGTGTGCGCGAGCAGCGCAAGGGACGGCAACACCGACTCCGGGTTCGGGTCGGAGGTCAGCAGGAGCAACTCCACGCAGCCTCCCCTTCCAGCCATTCGTGTGCGTGAGCACGGCCGACAGTGACGCCTACTACGGGGTACAGACTAGCGTGCCGTGCGTCTCCCTCCCCGACGGACAACCCGCCGTGCGGCTCGCCCCGGCCCGTCCGTCTCGGTCCGGTCGACGCCGGTCCGTCACAATGGGGCGGTGCGCAAACTGTTACTCGCCGTGGTGTGTCTGGTGGCCCTGGTCGTGATCGTCGACTTCGGTGCCGCGGCCTACTCCGAGTACCGGGTTTCGCGGAGTCTGCGCGAGGGCGCCGCGTTGAGCTCCGACCCCCAGGTGACCATCACCGGCTTCCCGTTCCTCAGCCAGGCCGCCGACGGCCGGTACCGGCACGTCGAGATCCGCACCCAGGGGGTGCCCAGTGCCGCGCTCGGCGACGTGGCGGTCGAGGCCGACCTGCACGGCGTGCACGTCCCGGCCGCCGACCTGCTCGGCGCCCGGGTGCGCACGATCCCGGTCGACCACCTCGACGGCCGGGTCAAGATCGAGGCCACCGCCCTGGGCGCCTACCTGGGCATTCCTGACCTCGAAGTGTCCGCGCCGCCCGCCGACCGCTCCGACGGCACCGGTGGCACCGGCGGCTCCGGGATGAGCACCGGCGGTGGCATCGTGCTCACCGGCACCGTGCCGGTCGGACCGCTGCGCGCGACCGTCAGCGTGACCGCGGACCTCGTGCTCGAGGGCGACGCGGTCACGATCGTGGCCACCGACCTGTACTTCGGCCCGGAGGGCAACGCCGACTTCACGGTGCCCGCCGTCCTGAAACCGGCGGTGCTGTCGCTGTTCACGAAGGAGATCGACGTCCGGCAGCTGCCGTTCGGGGTCCGGCCGACGAAGGTGTACGCGGAGGGATCGCAGGTCGCGATCGAGGGTTCGGGAGACAACGTGGTGATCAACCTCGACGAAATGCTCGCGCCGTGACCGGCATCGTCGTGCTCGGCGTGGTCCTCTGCGCCGCGCTCGTGGTCGCGCTGGTCCTGCAGGGCCGGTCCGGGAAGGTCCGTGCCACCGAGCCGGCCGCGGAACCCACCGACCACCGGCGGGCACTGCTCCGCGAGGCCGGCGTCACCGGTCCCGGACCGACGGTGCTGCACTTCTCCGCGGACTGGTGCGGCCCCTGCGCGGCGGTGCGGCGGGTCGTCGGCCAGACGCTGACGGCGCTGGACGCGCGGCTCGCCCCGGGCGTCCCGCGACCGACGGATCTCGAACTCGACATCGACGAAAACCCGGCACTGGCGCGCGAACTCGGTGTGCTGTCACTGCCCACGACGTTCGTCTACGACGGTGACGGCGTACAACGCCACCGCGTGTCGGGGGTCCCGACCTCGTCCGATCTGGAAGCGGCGCTGGTCCCACTGTGCGAACCCCAGGGTTCAAATCCGCCGGAAACCCGGTAAGCTCGCCGACGTGCACACCGCCCAGGAGCTGCTGCTCACCCGACGCCGCGCAGTCGATCTGTGCCGCCTCGGCGGTTGTTGCTGTCCCTGCTGCTGATCTTCACGGTCGCATCGCGTCCGCTCGTCCGGACGCCGTTCCCGAGAACTCATCCGTGACCGATCCGGCACGCCCGTCGACCCGGTCACACCTGTCCACGGCATCCGAGCAGGAGCACACCGCAATGCCCACCCACACCACACCCGTCAGCGCCCCCGTGACCGGTGGCGTGTCCGGCCTGCAGGTCGACGTCCGCGGCCCCCGGTTCGCGGCGTGGGTCACCACCGCCGTCCTGATCGCCGTGCTGGTGGTGTCCGTCTTCTCCCCCGTCGCCGCCGGCCTGCTGCTCGCCGTGCAGGCGGTGGTGTTCGCGATCGGCGCGGCCCTCGGTCCGCGTCGCAGCCCGTACGGCCGGTTGTTCGCGCGGTTCGTCGCGCCCAGGCTCGGCCCGGTCACCGAACGCGAGCCCGTCGCCCCGTTGAAGTTCGCCCAGCTCGTCGGCGGAGTCTTCGCGACCGTCGGCACCCTCGGGTTTCTGACGGGGCTCACGCTGCTCGGTACGATCGCCACCGGGTTCGCGCTGTTCGCGGCGCTGCTCAACGCCTCCATCGGATTCTGCCTCGGCTGCCAGATCTACCCGCTGGTGGCCCGCTTCCGGTCCTCGTCCCCGATCACGGCGTAGACCGCTCCCCGACCCACGCAAGACAAGTACCGAAAGGAAACCCATGGCTCGCTCCGACGTCCTGGTCTCTGCCGACTGGGCCGAGCAGAACCTCAACGCGCCGAAGACGGTGTTCGTCGAGGTCGACGAAGACACCTCGGCCTACGACGGCGGCCACATCGAGGGCGCGATCCGTCTCGACTGGCGCAAGGACCTCCAGGACGGTGTCCGCCGCGACTTCCTCGACCGGGAGAAGTTCTCGGCGCTGCTGTCCGCGAAGGGCGTCGACAACGACGACACCGTGATCCTGTACGGCGGCAACAACAACTGGTTCGCCGCGTACGCGTACTGGTACTTCAAGATCTACGGCCACAAGGACGTCAAGCTGATCGACGGCGGCCGCAAGAAGTGGGAGCTCGACGGCCGTCCGCTGTCGAAGGACGAGGTCGTCCGCCCGGCCACCGACTACAAGGCCGCCGAGGCCGACACGTCGATCCGCGCGTTCCGCGACGAGGTCATCTCCGCGATCGGTTCGAAGAACCTGGTCGACGTCCGCTCGCCCGACGAGTTCGCCGGCAAGATCCTCGCGCCCGCGCACCTGCCCCAGGAGCAGGCGCAGCAGCGCGGCCACGTTCCCGGTGCCATCAACATCCCGTGGAGCACCACCGCGAACGAGGACGGCACGTTCAAGTCCGACGAGGACCTCGAGAAGCTGTACGCGGCCAAGGGCTTCGACGACAGCCGGGAAACCATCGCGTACTGCCGCATCGGCGAGCGGTCGAGCCACACCTGGTTCGTGCTGCAGGAGCTGCTCGGCAAGAAGAACGTCAAGAACTACGACGGCAGCTGGGTCGAGTACGGCTCGCTGGTCGGTGCACCGATCGAGTTGGGAGCATAAGAATCATGTGTGGAGCACCTGTTCAGGGTCAGACCCTGCCCGCCGGCGTCGACGCGTCGAAGGAGACCGTGATCACCGGCCGTGTGCTGGCCGCGGACGGCCAGCCGGTCGGCGGCGCGTTCGTCCGCCTGCTCGACGGCACCGGTGAGTTCACCGCGGAGGTCGTCGCGTCCGGCACCGGCGACTTCCGCTTCTTCGCCGCCCCCGGCACCTGGACCGTGCGGGCACTGTCGAGCACCGGCAACGGCCAGAGCACCGTCAGCCCCGAGGCCAACGGCATCCACAACGTGGACATCACCGTCAGCAAGTAGTAGGCGGGACGATTCCCGGCAACAATTGGCGGCACCGCCGCGGCGACCCCGCTCTCACTTCGAGGGCGGGGTCGCTCGCATCTGCTCGATCGCACCGACGAACGCGGCCGGTTCCGAGGCCGACGTCGATCCCGCACCGCCCCGTTCGGGACGTGGGTCCTGCTGCGGTGCGACGCGATCGCTCCTGTTCTCCGCCGCGAGCGCGGTGATCCAGTCGACCAGCTTCGCCGTCTCCGGATACCGTCCGTCGAAGTTCTTCCAGTACCCCACGTGTTGAAGAACACCGAAGACGATGTAGGGCCTGGTGATCAACTCGGGCACACCGCTGTTGTCCCGAGCGAAACCCGTCAGCTCGTTGTTCACCTTCCGGCTGATGACGTCCCAGCCCGGACCCATCGCCCACTTCAGGGTCTCGCCCGGTGTGAGCTGGTTCCCGTGAGCCTTGTCGTAATCGACCCGGTACGTCTGGTCGGCGACCTTGATCAGCACGTCGAGGAGTGACTCCTCGGATTCGAACCAGTCGCCCTGCGACACGATCTCCGCCACCGCACGCTGCGCGATCGACGCCGCGGTGCGCTCGAGGTCGCTGACGGTCCCGAGCGGGTCGAGCAGGGTGAAGTGCATCTGACCGAGGACGGCGAGGGCGAGGTCGAGGATCGCAATGTTGCGCGGGGCGTCGCACGAGATGTCGTAGACCCGGCACGCCGAGACGATCTTGCCGTCCAGCGCTCCGTAGTCCCGGGCTTTCGCGGAGACGAAGCCACCGCCGGAGGGTCCGGGCGCATCCAGCGAGGGCGTGCCGGCGGCGCGGTACGGATCCCCGACCAGGGCGACGCCGGCGATGTCGTCGGCGTTGACGTGGGCACTGCCGTCTCGGTGCCCGAGTTCGACGGCGACGCGCTCGACGACCTCCGCCCCCATGCTGTAGCCGACCAGGGCGTACTTCGTCGTGTCCCCGCACGCGGTCTTGTTGCCGTCGAGAAGTCGATTGGTCGACGCGACGCCTTCCGCGATCGCCTCCTGATAGGTGGGGACCCGGCTCACCCCCAGGCCGTACGTCGAGGCGTACGGGACGTAGACCCATCCCAGCGAGCCGGGATGCGCGCTGTTCGCCGCCCCGGCGGCGACGGTCAGGTTGCCGAGACTGTTGTCGAGTGCCGCGTCGTCGTACGGATTCCGGTCCGAGCTGGAATCCGCTCCGCCGTTGACCGCGAGGATCAGGAGGTCCGGGCAGTCCGACGCATGGTTGTTCGGGTCCACCGCGGGCGGCGACGACGACCCGAACGGGTCCGCGTTCGCGACGCTCGGCAGCACCGACACGCACGCCGCCACCAGCACACCCACCGCCGCGAACCTGACAGAACCAGGACGGTGCATCGGTCCTCCCCCGAAGGCCATCGACCATGATTGGATCTGGACGGGTGAAAACGACGAGACGACGATCGGCAGAAACGTACAACACTTCCGCGATCCGGGGCGCTTCGACCGACCGGGACTCGCCGTGGGCCCGGGGGAATCGAGCGTCACCCCCCGCTGCGTCTGTCCCGAAACAGGTGGGTCTAAGCTAGCCCCGTGGTCATCTTCTTCGAGGTGCTGCTGGTTCTCGCAGCCATTCTGATTACCTGGTTCTCCCTGTACGTCGTGTACCGGCTGGTCACCGACAAGCCGTGAGCGAGTCCGGCGACGGCCGGCCCGTCGACCCCCGGGACGAGCCACCGGCTCCGTCGGGGTCACGTGATGGTGGGGACGATCCCGCGCCCGTTCGACGCGGCAGCGGCGACAAGGCCGTGGCCGATGCGATCGAACGCGCCAAGGACACCGCCGGGCTGAACATTCCGGTCCTGCCGGACCTGCCACTGCCCGAGGACACCGCGAACCTGCGCCTGGGCCCCGACCTGAACCCGGGGATGCTCGCGCTGCTGCCGCTCGTCGGTGTGTGGCGGGGCGAGGGCGAGGGGAACGACCCGGAGTCCGGGGACTACCGCTTCGGCCAGCAGATCGTCGTCTCGCACGACGGCGGCAACTACCTGAACTGGGAGTCGCGGTCGTGGCGGCTGGACGCCGACGGTCGGTACACCGGTCCGGACCTGCGCGAGAGCGGGTACTGGCGGGTCGGTGGTGACGGCATTCCCGGCAGCGTCGACGAAGAGGTCGTCGAACTGCTGCTCTCCCACGCGACCGGCGTCGTCGAGCTGTACTACGGCCAGGCGCTGACCCAGTCGAGCTGGGAGCTGGCCACCGACGTGGTGATCCGCAGCAAGAACGGCGCCCTCGTCGGCGGCGCGAAGCGGCTCTACGGCATCGTCGAGGGCGGCGACCTCGCCTACGTCGAGGAGCGGATCCTCGCCGACGGCGACCTGAAGCCTCACCTCTCCGCGCGCCTGCAGCGCTACATCGGTTAGCGCGCCTTCGCGCATCCATCCACAGGACCCTGTGGACAAGCCGGGTTCGACGGCCCGCCTGTCGGCACCCGGCTCGACGGTGCGGGCGGTGACGACCCCGCGAACCCCGCACCTCCCCGACCCCCGCACGGGCCGCTCCGCCGTGCCGTTCACTCACGGCTGCGGAGCGCAGAACGGCCCCCGAGCCGGACGGGGTGCGTCCTGGTCCGGTCGGACGAGACCGGGGCTCGGGGGCCGGGTGGCTGTCTGGGATTCGCCGGCCGCGGTGCGGTCAGGTGAATTCCTGTCAGCGTTCTGCGGCTAGCTGACAGCCACCTCACGCGTCCTGGTTGTACTCAACTTCAGACCACCTCCTTCCTCGTGTACCGCCGAACGTACGCCCGTGCCCCGGCATCGGCAACGGATTATTCGGCCGGCGAACTCAGCAGGTGGACGGGGCGGGGTCGCCGCGGAAGCGGGCGTCGAGCCAGTCCAGCGACTGCGGGAGGCCGAGGACCGCGGCGGACAGATGGTCGGGGCTCGGGGTCAGCAGGGTCTGCACCGCCACGCCGGCGTCGCAGTACCGCCGCACGGTGTTGTCGATCGAGTCGACCGGGACCAGGGTGTCGGTCGGGCTGTGCCACTCGAAGATCGGCGCGTTCGGGACGCCCGGGTACATCTCGAGGCTGTTCTCCGCCATCACCTGCCAGGCGGCCGGGTCGTCCAGGAAGTCCGGGTTGTTCGTCACCTGGTTCGCGGCCCGGCCGATGCCCCAGAACATGATCTCGTTGGTGCAGCCGTTCTGGATCATCGACAGCAGCCAGCGTCCGTTGTCGTTGAGCTGGTCGGTGACGTTCATGCGGTCCGGGTACTCGCGCTCGAGCCCGAGTGCGGCGGCCATCGCGAGCCCGAACGCTGGATGCGGATTGGTCCCGAGCGCGGACGCCATCTTCCCGAGGTTCATCGGCACCCCGCCCTCGGCGGCGCCGACGATGTTCAGTTCCGGCGCGTAGTCGGGGGCCAGCGCCGCGGCCCACGCCGTCGCCATGCCGCCACCCGAGTAGCCGCCGAGTCCGACCGGACTGTGTGCCACGAGCAGCTGCGGCACCTTCTTCACCGCGCGGATGCCGTCGAGGGTGATCTGACCGCCGAGCTTGGCCGCGCCGTACGCCATGCGCGGACCCAGGTGGTCGGGCAGGGCCACCGCCCAGCCCCGGGCCAGCGCGATGTTCAGGCCCGGCGCCTCCCGGATCTGCGTGAGCGGATCGGTCGTGTACAGCTCGGTCGCGATCTTGCACTTGTGTCCGAGCGCATTGATGATGTGCTGGTACGAGAGCAGAGGTCCGTCCGGCGTGTGGTTCGGCGGCAGCAGGAACGTGGTGTTCGCCGCGATCGGCTTGCCCTCCGAATCCGTCGTCCGGAAGAGCAGTTCCCACACCTGGCTGCCCGGGAAGTACAGGTTGGGAGGCATCTGCCGGATCTTCAGGACGTCACCCGGCTGGTGCGCCGCGACGTCCGGTGGCGCGGTGAAGAACGGATCGGGATCGGACGCCGGGTACACCGGGAGCGCCGATGCCGTCACACCGCCCGCGAAGGCGGTGCCCACTGCGAGAAGGCCGACCACGCAACCGGTGACAAGTCTGCGAATCAACGCTGCCATGAACAACTCCCGGAGTCGTATGGACGTCGGACCGAGCACTTCGACCCGCGATCATGCCAGGCCGTCGTGACACTCCCCCACGAATCGTGTCACCGCTTGGTTGCGACGTCGCAGCATTGGGTCTCGGACAGATTACGGCCTGTGCCCGGCACCCGCGCTCCGCTCGGCCGGGCGGACCACCACGACGCGGTCGGCGGCGGATCCGGTCGGCAGGTGATGCGTCACGACGACGACGGTGCGGTCCGGGTCGACGAGGCCACCCGCGCGATCGAGCAGACCGCGCAGGACGGACGCGCCTGCCTGCGCGTCGAGGTGCTCGGTGGGTTCGTCGAGCAGCAGCACCCGCGCCGGCGACACCAGCGCGCGGGCGAGCAGCAGCCGGCGGCGCTGGCCGCCGGAGACGGACCTGCCGCCGCCGGCGAGTGTGGTGTGGACGCCCTCGGGCAGCGACGTCACCCACTCCCCCAGCCCGACGGCGTCGAGCGCGGTCGATGCCTGCTGCTCGTCGAGGTCGCCGCGCGCGACACGCAGGTTCTCGAGCAGCGTCGTGTCGAAGAGGTGGGCGTCCTCGGCGAAGAATCCGACCTCGTGGCGCAGCGTGCCGGGGTCCGAGTCGTCGATCGGGACGCCGTTGACGGTCACGGTGCCCGCGACCGGGGGCAGCAGTCCGGCCAGGGTCATCAGCAGGGTGGTCTTACCGGCCCCGGACGGCCCGACGACCGCGGTCCGTGACCCGGGCGCGAGGCCGAGGTCCAGTGGCGCGTCCGACGCGGGCGACCCCGGCCAGCCGGACCGCAGGCCCGACGCCCGCAGGTGCACCGGTTCCCGGACCTCGGTGCCGCCCCCGTCGCGGGGGTTCCCGGACCGGTCGAGCAGGTCCATGATTCGGGCGGACGCCAGCCGGCCGCGGGTCAGCGCGACCGCGGCCGCGGGCAGCGCCGACGTCGCCTCGAACGCCGACAGCGGCAACAGCACCAGGATGCCGAGCGCCATCGGGGTCATCGCACCCGGCGTGCCGCCGCCCGGCCCGTAGGCGGCGATCCCGATCAGCAGCGAGCCGAGCACGCTCGCACCGATCGCGAGCGGGGTCGCGGCGGCCGCGAACGCGGACGGGACCGCGGCGCGGTCGGTCGCACGGATCGCCGCGGCGTCCCACCCGCCGGCGCGCCGGACCACGCCCTCGAGCCGACCGGCCACCCGCAGTTCGGCGGCGTGGTCGAGCGCGAGCACCGCGGTCTCCGCGTACCGCGTGACCGACTCGGATCCGGCCGCCTCGGCCAGTCGCGCGGCCCGCGCCGACAGCATCGGAGCCGCCGCGCCGGAGACCGCGAGCGCGACCGCGAGCACCAGGGCGGCGGCCGGGGAGATCAGGGCCAGCCCGCCGACCGCGGCCACCGCCATGATCAGCGCGACGGCCATCGGGACCAGCGCCCGGATCACGACGTCGCCGAGCGCGTCGACGTCGGCGCCGGTGCGCGCCAACAGGTCTCCGCGCCGCAGCCCCGCCGGGGCGGCGGGGTCGCCGGCGGCGAGGCGTCGGTAGAGATTCTCCCGGGCCGAGACGGTGCCCCGCAGCGCGGCGTCGTGGGTGGCGAGTCGTTCCAGGTACCGGAACAGTCCCCGCGAGATGCCCAGCGCACGAACGGCGACGACGGCGACCGACAGATCCAGCACCGGCGGCATCTGCCAGGCGCGGGTGATCAGCCAGGCCGACAGCGCGGCGAGCGCGAGCGCGCTGCCGAGTGTCGCGACCCCGGCGAGGACGGCGTACAGCACCCGGCGCGGGCTGAGGTCGAGCAGGGACAGTGCTCGCCACAGCGGATCCCGTGTCACGCCGGCACCTCCGTCCCGACGGTGACCACGACGTCGCCCGCGGCGAGCACCGGTGCGCGGTGCCCGACCACCAGCACCGCGCGTCCCGAGCCCGCGAGCCCCCGGATAGCGGCGAGCACCGCCCGCTCCGACTCGGGGTCGAGGTGCGCGGTGGGCTCGTCGAGCAGGACCACCGGGGCGTCGGTGAGCAGCGCCCGGGTCAACGCGAGCCGCTGCCGCTGGCCGAGGGACAGCCCCAGCCCGCCGACCCCGACGACGGTGTCCCACCCCGCGTGCAGGTCCCGCAGCACCGCGTCGAATCCGGTGGCGGCGCAGACCGACCGGAGGTCGCCGTCCGTGACGGCGACCGGGCCGGTCAGCTCGAGGTTCTCACGCAGGGTGCCGGGGACCAGCACGGGATGCTGCGGCAGCCACGACACCGACCGCCACCACGCCCGCGGGTCGAGGTCGCGAACATCGGTCCCGCCAACCAGCACCCGCCCCTCGTCGGGGGTGTCCAGACCCAGGATCAGTTGCAGCACCGTCGACTTCCCGGAGCCGTTGGCACCGGTCAGGACCGTCACCCGTCCGGGTTCGACGGTCAGGTCCAGGCCGCGTGGGGCCCACCCGGTCCGGCTGCGCATCCCGACCCCGCGGAGCACGACGGCGCCGGCCGGCACCGCGCCCTCACCGACCGGGGTCGCGGCGGCCCGCTCGTCGAGGAGACCGAATGCCTTGTCCGCGGCGGCCATTCCGTCCTCCGCCGCGTGGAACTGCGCGCCGACCGCGCGCAGCGGCAGATACACCTCCGGCGCGAGGACGAGCGCGATCACCCCGGCTCGCAGCCCCATCTCACCGAACACGAGCCGCAGGCCGATGCTGACCGCGATCAACGCGACGCACAACGTCGCCAGCAGTTCCAGCACCATCGACGAGAGGAAGGCGATCCGCAGCGAGGCCATCGCGGTCCGGCGGTGCGTGTCGCCGAGTTCGCGCACCCGCGCGGCGGGGCCGCGTTCGCGGCCGAGGGCGCGCAGCGTCGGCAGTCCCGCGATCAGGTCGAGGAGCTGCGCCGACAACTGGGTCATCGTCCGCAACGCGGCGGCGGCCTTGTCCTTGGTGAGCAGCCCGATCAGGATCATGAAGACCGGGATCAGCGGCAGCGTGATCACCACGATCACCGCCGAGGTGAGGTCGGCGCCCGCGACCGCGACCAGCGTCAGCGGGGTGACGGCGACCGCGAGCAGCAGCGCAGGGAGGTAGCCGGTGAGATACGCGCGCAGGCCCTCGATTCCGCGGGTCAGCACGGTCGCGACCTCGTCCCGCCGGGGCCCGAGATCGCGTGGCGTCAGTGCCGTCGCGGCGTCGAGGACCTCTCCGCGCAGCTCGCCGATCACCCGGGACGCGGACCGGTGCGCGTACCGGTCCGCCACCCAGGTGGTCGCGGTGCGGACCGCGACGGCCGCCGCCAGCACCGCCAGTTCGACGGTCCAGTCGCCGATCGACCGGGCGCCGGAGTCGGTGATCACCCCGGCCAGGATCGTGCCGATCATCACCGCCGACACGATCACGGTGACCGCGATCAGCAGCGAAAGGGCAACCGAGAGAACCAGGTATCCGCGCGCGGAACGCGAGTACCGCCACAGCCGGGGATCGACGGGGCCACGCCTGCGCCGGACGGGCCCGGGCGTGGCCGGCGAGTCGACGGTCATCGGGTCTTCAGCGGCAGCCCGATCGACGGCGGAATCTGCGCGGTCGAAATACGCTGCCGGAAGACCCAGTACGTCCACCCCTGGTAGATCAGGACGATCGGGGTCAGGAACGCGGCGGCCCACGTCATCACCTTCAGGGTGTACGGACTCGACGAGGCGTTGTAGATCGTCAGGCTGTACGCGTCGTCGATCGTCGACGGCATCAGGTACGGGTACAGCGAGCCGAACAGCAGTGCGACGGTGGCGATCACCGCGACCGACGTGAGCACGAAGGCCCATCCCTCGCGCGCGACCACCGTCAGCGCGACGACACCGAGCAGGGCTGCCGCGGCCACCCCGACCAGGATCCAGGTCCACCCCTTGCCGTAGGACAGCTGCGTCCACAGCACGAAGGCCCCGGCCACCACCACCGCCGGGACCGACAGTCGCGCAGCCAGTTTCACCGCGTCCTCGCGAACCTCTCCGGCCGACTTGAGCGCGACGAACACCGCACCGTGCAGCGCGAATACCAGTGCCGTGGTGACGCCGCCGAGCAGGGCGTACGGGCTCAGCAGGTCGAAGAACCCGGAGACGACCCGCTTGTTCTCGTCGATCGCCACGCCGCGCACGATGTTCGCGAACGCGACGCCCCAGAGCACCGCAGGAACCCACGAGCCGATCATGATCCCGGCGTCGCAGCGTGCCCGCCACGTGGGGTCGTCGATCTTGCCGCGCCACTCGATCGCGCAGATCCGCAGGATGAGCGAGACGAGGATCAACAGCAGCGGGATGTAGAAGCCGGAGAACAGCGTGGCGTACCACTCCGGGAAGGCCGCGAACAACGCACCGCCGCCGGTGATCAGCCACACCTCGTTGCCGTCCCAGACCGGCCCGATCGTGTTGAGCAGCACCCGCCGCCGGGTGTCGGTCCGGCCGAGCACCGGGAACAGCATTCCGACACCGAAGTCGAAGCCCTCCAACACGAAGTAGCCGGTGAACAGCACCGCGATGACGATGAACCAGAATTCCTGAAGTCCCATGGTCAAGTCCTCGACTCAGTAGGCGAACGACAGTTGCTTGGGCTCGCCCGTGTCCTCGGGCGGTGTCTCGTCGCCCGGCGGATGCGCGTCGTGCTCGGACGGTCCGGCGATCGTGTAGCGCCGGATCAGCATGAACCAGACCACGCCGAGCGCCGCGTACAGCAGGGTGAAGGTGATCAGCGACGCGACGACCAGCCCGGTCGGGTGGTCGGACACACCCTGGTCGACCATCAGGCGGATCTGGTCCACCCCCGTCGGGTTGGGCGCGACCACCCACGGCTGGCGGCCCATCTCGGTGAACACCCAGCCGGCGCTGTTGCCGAGGAACGGGGTCGGGATCATCAGAATCGACAACCAGCCGAACCACTTCTTGTCCGGCACCCGCCCACCGCGCGTCATCCACAGCCCGACCACCGCGAGCAATGCCGAACCCGCGGCCCAGCCGATCATCGCCCGGAAGGTCCAGTAGGTGACGAACAGGTTGGGCTTGTAGTTCGCGGGCCCGTACATCTGTTCGTAGCGTGCCTGGATCTCGGTGACGCCCTCGACCGTCGAGTTGAAGTCGTTGGTCGCCAGGAACGAGGTCAGCTTCGGGATCTTGATGATCTGGGTGATGCTCTCGCAGTTGTTCTGGGTCCCGATGGTCAGGATCGAGAAGTCGGCGCCGGTCTCGGTGTGGCACAGGGACTCCGCGGACGCCATCTTCATCGGCTGCTGCTCGAACATCAGCTTGCCCTGGATGTCGCCGGTGATCGCGAGGGCGACGCCGGAGGCCACCATCACCCACAACGCGAGGACCGTGACCGGGCGGAACATGGTCCGGGCGGTGGCCTCGTGCTCGGCCGCGACCGCCTGGTCGGTGGCCTCCTTGGCCTTGCGCATGTTGCGCACCATCCACCACCCGCCGATGCCCGCGACGAAGGTGCCCGCGGTCAGGAGCGCTCCGGCCACCACGTGCGGGAAGGCCGCCAGCGCAGTGTTGTTGGTCAACAGGGTCCAGATGCTGGTGAGCTCGGCGCGACCGCGTTCCTCGTTGTAGACCGCGCCCACCGGATGCTGCATGAACGAGTTCGCGGCGATGATGAAGAACGCGGACGCGTTGACACCGATCGCGACCAGCCAGATCGTGGCGAGGTGAACGAGTTTCGGAAGTCTGCCCCAGCCGAAGATCCACAGACCGAGGAACGTCGATTCCAGGAAGAACGCGACCAGACCCTCGAGCGCGAGCGGGGCCCCGAACACGTCACCGACGAAGCGGGAGTACTCGCTCCAGTTCATGCCGAACTGGAACTCCTGGACGATGCCGGTCGCGACGCCCAGCGCGAAGTTGATCAGGAAGAGCTTCCCGAAGAACTTGGTGAGCCGGTACCAGTGGTCCTTCTTCGTGACGACCCACATCGTCTGCATGACCGCGATCAGCGGCGCGAGACCGATGGTCAGCGGAACGAGAATGAAGTGATAGACCGTGGTGATACCGAACTGCCAGCGCGAGACATCCAGTGTGTCCATGGCTACTCCCAGTGCAGGGCCCGTCGGACAGGCTTGCCGGCGCTCCGGGCGTGGGCTGACACCTGGAGTTCCGGTTCAAAAGGTAACCCCCGCAGCGTGGAGCCGCAGAGCAGACTTGATCGGCAGATCCCGTCTACTACGGACAGTAGTAAAGATGTCCGGATTCGCCTACCCCCGAGCGCCCGACCGTGCCCGGACTCACAGCGGGATCAGGCGGCGTCCTCCTCCACACCGACGGTCCCGACGGCGAGGTCGACCAGCGACGACACCTCCCCGGCGATGTCCGGCTCCGGCAGCGCCAATCCGTCGAGGGTGTGCACCCGGGCCGCGAGCGTCACGCTCGACAGCAGCCAAACACCGTCCGCGGCAATCAGATCCGCGGGCCGCAGCGCCGCGACCTCACAGCGGAAGCGGTGCGAGCCGGCGATCTCGAACAGGGCCTGCTGCGTCGTGCCGGGCAGGATGCCGTGCTCGACCGGCGGGGTGATCAGCGTCCGGTCCCGCGCGACCAGCACCGTCGACCTCGGCCCCTCGAGGACGAGACCCTCGCTGCTGGTGAAGATCACGTCGTCGGCGCCCTCCGTGTGCGCGTGCCGCAGCGCCGCCATGTTGGTCGCGTACGACAGCGTCTTGGCGCCGAGCAACTGCCACGGGGCGGTCGCGGCCACGTCCACCGAGTACCCGCGCGCCAGCGTGCACACCGAGATCCCGTCCCGGCGGGCGGCGATCACCCGCTCGGCGACCGGCCCGATCGTCAGGTAGGCGGTCGGCTTGCCGCCGGACTCGCGTCCGCGGCTGTACACCAGCCGCATGATGCCCTCCCGGTCGCCGCCCCACTCGTCGGCTGCGACCGCGATCGCGGCGCGCCACGCGCCCGCATCCGGTCGTGGCAGGTCCAGTGCCGCCGCCGAGTTGCCCAGCCGCGCCAGGTGCAGTTCGAGGGTGCAGGGGGCGCCGTCCCGGATCAGAATCGTCTCGAAGACGCCGTCGCCGCGCACCGCCGCGAGATCGTCGGCGTGCAGCAGCGGGGCGTCCGGGTCGCGCACCACCCCGTCCAAGGTCACCAGCACCTGATCAGCCATACCTCCACAGTACGGGCGGACGCCCGCTCGGCAGGAGACCACTCGGGACGCTCCTACTATGGAGGCGTGTCCGAGTTCGTGCGCACCACACCGAGTCCACTGCTCACCTCGACCGGGGCGGTCCCCAACCCCGACGACTCCCCCGACGCCGGCGTCGCCTGGCACTACGGCGACCCGCTGCGCGAGCAACGCCACGCCGAGCGGTCGGCCGCGATCGTCGACCGCTCCCACCGTTTCGTGCTGTCCATCGCCGGGTCCGAGCGCCTGACCTGGCTCCACACGATCTCCAGCCAGCACGTCGCGGACCTGCCCGACGGCGCCAGCGCCGAGAACCTCAGCCTCGACCTCAACGGCCGCGTCGAGCACCACTTCGTGCTCACCGACCTGGGCGAGACCACCTGGGTGGACACCGAGCCCGGCACCGGCCCGGACCTGCTCGCGTTCCTGCAGAAGATGGTGTTCTGGGCGAAGGCCGAACCGAGGCCCGCACCGGACATGGCGGTGCTCAGCCTCCTCGGGCCGGACGTCCGCCGGCCGCGACTGCTCGGCGCGCTCGGCATCCCCGAACTGCCCGACGTGTACGGCGCGGTCCCGCTGCCCGGCGGCGGGTTCCTGCGCACGATGCCGTGGCCCGGCGAGCACGCCTGGGACCTGGTCGTCCCCCGCGACCGCCTCAGCCACTGGTGGGCCACGCTCACCGAGGCCGGCGCCGCACCGGCCGGCACCTGGGCGTTCGAGGCGCTGCGCGTCGTCGCGCTCCGGCCGCGCCTCGGACTCGACACCGACGAGCGCACCATCCCGCACGAGGTCCGCTGGATCGGCGGCATCGGCGAACACGGCGCCGTCCACCTGAACAAGGGCTGCTACCGCGGCCAGGAGACCGTGGCCCGCGTGCACAACCTCGGCAAGCCGCCGCGGCATCTGGTCCTGCTGCACCTCGACGGATCCGCGGACACCCGGCCCGAGCCCGGTGACGCCGTCACCGCCGACGGACGTGCCGTCGGACACCTCGGCACGGTGATCGACCATCACGAACTCGGCCCGATCGCGCTCGCCCTCGTCAAACGCACCGTGCCCGCCGACACCCCGCTCGTCGTCGGCGGCACCGCCGCCGCGATCGATCCCGACTCGGTGCCTCGTCACGACGAGGTCCAGCCCGGCCGGGCCGCCGTCGACCGGCTGCGCGGCCGGTGACGGCCGGCGGGCAGGGCGCGGTCGCCGTCCCGGCCGGGCCCGGGCGGGTGGAGGCCGTCTGCCGCGTCCACGCGGAGCGGGCCAGCGGAACCCGGCGGGTGCCGCGCACCGCGATCGACAAGCGACCCGTCGACGGCCCGGTCGCGGTCGGCGAGCTCGGGCTCACCGGCGACCACGTCTGCGACACCGAGCACCACGGCGGCGTCCACAAGGCGGTGTACGCGTACCAGGAGGCCGAGGCACTGTGCTGGGCGGCCGAGCTCGGGCGGGACCTGCCCGCCGGCTGGTTCGGAGAGAACCTGCGGGTGAGCGGGATCGAGACGAGCGACGCGGTGATCGGCTCGCGGTGGCGCATCGGCGACACCCTCGAACTCGAGGTCACCGGACCGCGGACCCCGTGCGGCACGTTCGGCGTCTGGTCGGGCGAACCCGGCTGGGTCAAGCGGTTCGCCGAGCGCGGTGACACCGGCGCGTACCTGCGGGTGACCCGCCCCGGGCCGGTCTCGGCGGGCGATCCGGTCGCGGTCGTGCACGTGCCCGGCCACGGCGTCACGGTGCGGGACCTGTTCACCGGCCGGGACCCGGAGGGGCTGGTCGCGTTGCTCGCGCAGCAGCCGGGCCTGTCGCCTAGTGTCGAGGACAAGGCACGCAGACGGATCTCCGGGCTGAAGGTGCGGGTGGAGCATTGAGCGTCGAACTGGTCGAGGTGGTCCGGTCCGGATTCCGCGAGTGCGTGCACCGCGGTTCGCTGGTCGTGCTGGATCCGGCCGGTGAGACCCGCATGGCGCTGGGCGAGGTGAACACCCCGATCTATCCCCGCTCGGCCAACAAACCCCTGCAGGCGGTCGCCCTGCTCCGCGCCGGGTTCGTCCCCTCCGACGGGCGCGAGGTCGCGGTGACGGCCGCCTCGCACGGCGGCGAACCCGAGCATCTCGCGGTCGTGCAGAAGATACTCGCCCGCAGCGGCATCGCCGAGGGGCGGCTGCTGTGCCCGCCGGACCTGCCGCTGGACGAGACGGCCCGCGCCCGCGTCCTCGCGACCGCGGGCCGCCCGCGCCGCATCTTCATGAACTGTTCCGGCAAGCACGCCGCGATGCTCGCGGTCTGCACGGCCAGGGACTGGCCCCTCGACAGCTACACGGACCCGGTGCACCCGCTGCAGCGCGAGGTCCTGGCGACGATCGCGGACCTGGCCGGGGAGGACGAGTCGGAGCTCGGGATCGACGGCTGTGGACTGCCGATCGTGCCGCTGTCGCTGAGCGCGCTCGCCCGCGCGTTCGCGCGGCTCGTCGCCGCCGAACCCGGCACCCCGGAACGCGTGGTCGCCGACGCGATCCGCGACCATCCGTGGATGCTGTCCGGGACCGGCCGGGACGACCTGCTGCTGATGTCCGCGGTCCCCGGCCTGCTGTGCAAGAGCGGCGCCGACGGCGTCCACGCCGGCGCGCTGCCGGACGGGACGGCGTTCGCGATCAAGATCGACGACGGCCACGAGCGGGCGCGGCTCCCGCTGACCGCCGCTCTGCTGCACCGGATCGGCGTCGAATGGACCGAGGAGCTCGCCGCTCTGGCGTCGCAGCCGGTGCTCGGCGGGGAGGTTCGGGTGGGCACCATCCGGGCCGTTCCCGGCGCGTTGCGATGAGATCGCCCGCGCGGTGAGATGAATCAGACACCCCGCCTGTGCAGGGGAAGGAGCGCGCGATGCGTTGGCACGCTAGAGTGTCTGTCAGGAAGACATAAACACTCAAACGGGGCCGCCAAAAATTCCCAGGCCGCCCCGCTTAAAGCGCGAGGGGGTTGGCCATGGGCCGCGGCCGGGCTAAGGCAAAGCAGACCAAGGTTGCACGCGAGCTCAAGTACAGCTCGCCGTCCACGAACTTCGACAGCCTCCAACGAGAACTGTCGGGTGGCTCGTCGAGCTCCCACCGGAACGGGTCCTTCTCCGACCAGAGTTCCGACGAAAGCGCTTCGCGCTGGGACGACGAGGACAACGACGACTGGCGTCGCTGACCTTCACTGAGCACCGACAATGAGGGAGAGCCCCCGCGGCTCCCCCTCATTTTCCGCATGTGTACCGGTTCCGGGCACGTGCGGCGGGACGCATACGACGAACCGCCCGGGTCCGTGAGGACTCCGGGCGGTTCGTCGGTGTTCGCGGCGGCCGTGGGCCGGGTCAGAACCGCGGGTGGTCGCCGACCAGGCGCACCAGTTCGGCGCCGTCCTGCTTGTCCGACGCCTTCGCGACGGTGCCGAGGGTCCAGCAGTCGATGTGGCGGGCGGTCAGCACCGCCAGGGCACGGTCCACGTCCTCGGGCGCGACGATCGCGACCATGCCGACACCCATGTTGAACGTCGCCTCCATCTCGGCGCGCTCGACGCGGCCACGCTGGCCGATCATCGTGAACACCGGTGCGGGACTCCACGTTCCGCGGTCGAGTTCGGCGACCAGACCCTTCGGCATCACGCGGGCCAGGTTGTTCGCCAGGCCGCCGCCGGTGACGTGGCAGAAGGTGCGCACGTCGGTCTCGGCGATCAGCGCGAGGCAGTCCTTGGCGTAGATCCGGGTGGGCTCGAGCAGCTCCTCGCCGAGGGTGCGGCCGAACTCCTCGACGTGCCCGGTCAGGGACATCCGGTCGATGTCGAGCAGCACCTTGCGGGCCAGCGAGTAGCCGTTGGAGTGCAGACCGGACGATCCCATGGCGATCACCACGTCGCCGGGCCGAACCCGGTCCGGACCGAGCAGCGCGTCCGCCTCGACGACACCGACACCGGTCGCCGACAGGTCGTAGTCGCCGTCGGCCATCACGCCGGGGTGTTCGGCCGTCTCGCCGCCGAGGAGTGCGCAGCCGGCCTGGATGCAGCCCTGCGCGATGCCGCCGACGATGTCCGCGACCCGCTCGGGAACGACCTTGCCGACCGCGATGTAGTCCTGCAGGAACAGCGGCTCCGCGCCGCAGACGACGAGGTCGTCGACGACCATCGCGACCAGGTCGAGGCCGACGGTGTCGTGCTTGTCCATCGCCTGCGCGACCGCGAGCTTGGTGCCGACGCCGTCGGTGGACGCGGCCAGCAGCGGCTCCTTGTATCCGCCCTTGAGGGCGAACAGGCCGGCGAAGCCGCCGAGCCCACCGAGCACCTCGGGGCGGCTGGCCTTCTTCGCGAGCGGAGCGAACAGCTCCACCGCCCGGTCACCTGCGGCGATGTCCACCCCCGCCGCAGCGTAGGACGCGCCGGCGGGGCGGGGGGTCTGGTCGTCGGTCATCGGGTTCTCAGCTCCAGCTGTGATCTCGCCAGTGCGCCTGGCACTGCCTGGGTCTACGGGGTGTGTCGGATGCGCCCGGTCGAGTATGCGTCCTCGCCGGCCGCTCAGGGCCGACTCAGCGCACTCGCGTTGTCGTTGTCGCTCTGCGGCGGCACACCGGCGGTGCTGTCGAGCATGCCCTCGAGCACGTTCTTGCCGATCGACGTCTCGGTCGGGAGCGCGATCGGGTACTCGCCGTCGAAGCAGGCCATGCACAGACGGGACGCCGGCTGCTCGGTGGCCGAGACCATTCCCTCGATCGAGATGTAGCCGAGCGAGTCGGCGCCGATCGAGCGACGCACCCCCTCGATCATCTCCTCGACGTTGCCGGGCTCGTGGTTGGTGCCGCCGGCGCCGTTGGCGATCAGCTCCGCGGGGGACGCGAAGTCGATGCCGTAGAAGCACGGCCACTTCACCGGCGGCGACGCGATCCGGACGTGGATCTCCAGCGCACCGGCCTCGCGCAGCATGCGGATCAGAGCGCGCTGCGTGTTGCCGCGGACGATCGAGTCGTCGACGACGATCAGCCGCTTGCCGCGGATCACCTCGCGCAGCGGGTTCAGCTTCAGCCGGATGCCGAGCTGACGGATCGTCTGCGACGGCTGGATGAACGTGCGACCCACGTAGGCGTTCTTCATCAGGCCCTGCCCGTACGGGATGCCCGAACCCTGCGCATAGCCGACCGCTGCCGGGGTTCCGGACTCCGGTACCGGGATCACCAGGTCGCCGTCGACCGGGTGTTCCTTGGCCAGCCGGCGGCCGATCTCGACCCGGGTCGCGTGCACGGACCGGCCGGAGATCGTGGTGTCCGGCCGGGCCAGGTAGACGTACTCGAAGACGCAGCCCTTCGGGGTCGGCGCCGCGAACCGGGACGACCGGACCCCGTCCGCGTCGATCGCGAGCAGCTCGCCCGGCTCGATCTCCCGGACGAACGACGCACCGACGATGTCCAGCGCCGCGGTCTCCGACGCGACGACCCAGCCGCGGTCGAGCCGGCCCAGCACCAGCGGCCGCACCCCGTGCGGGTCGCGGGCCGCGTACAGGGTGTGCTCGTCCATGAAGGTGAGGCAGAACGCGCCGCGCAGCGTCGGCAGCAGGTCCATCGCGGCCTGCTCGACCGTGCTGTCGCCGGCCGCGTGCGCGAGCAGCGCCCCGACGATGTCGGAGTCGGACGTCGCGCCGCCGGGACGCTTGGCGTTCATCAGACCCGCCGCCCGCGCCCGCTCGGCGAGCTCGGCGGTGTTGACGAGGTTGCCGTTGTGGCCGAGCGCGATCCCGGTGCCCGCGGTGGTGGTGCGGAAGATCGGCTGGGCGTTCTCCCACGTGGTCGAGCCCGTGGTCGAGTAGCGACAGTGTCCGACGGCGACGTGCCCCGGCATGGCACCGAGGGTCTGCTCGTCGAACACCTGGCTGACCAGGCCCAGATCCTTGAACACCAGCACCTGCGACCCGTCGCCGACGGCGATGCCGGCCGCCTCCTGGCCGCGGTGCTGCAGCGCGTAGAGCCCGTAGTAGGTGAGCTTGGCCACATCCTCGCCCGGAGCCCACACACCGAAGACGCCGCACTCCTCGCGGGGTGGCTGCTCATCCTGGTCGGACATGGGTGCGAGAAGGTTCGGGCTGTTGACCGACAGGTCGGCTGAAGTCACCGGGGTTGCTCCCTTGGGGATGGGTTTGGGGGGCATGCCCAGTCTACGGGCACGGACGGGACGCTCCCCTCACGGGTGCCGCGGCTGTCGCGGCCGTCACAGTGCCGCGCGGCGCGGGGTCACAACGGCAGCAGGGGCAGCCAGTGTGCGATCTCCCCGGCCCGGGTGCCCGACGCCGTGAGCGCTCCCGCCGCGACCGCGTCCGCGAACGTGGTCGTGCCGGTCACCAGCCGGAGCCAGGTGCGCGGGTCGGTCTCCACGACGTTCGGCGGCGTGCCGCGGGTGTGCCGGGGCCCGGCGACACACTGCACCGCCACGAACGGTGGCACCCGGACCTCCACCGAGGAGCCGGGCGCGACGTTCTCGAGGGTGCGGGCGCTGAGCCGGACCGCGGCGGCGATCTCGGTGCGCGCGGGTGCGGGCGCGTCCGCGTCGGCGAGCCAGTCCCGGACGGCGAGCACCGCGGCGCGCACGTCGGCGGGGTCGATCCTGCGGCGTCCGGTCACCGCCCCAACCTACCGGCCGCCAGGTCGGCGGCGACCGCCCCGCCCGCGTTGACCGTCAGGTGCAGCACCGCGGGCGCGAGGACGCTGCCGCTGCGGTCACGGAGCAGGTCGAACAGCAGCGAGGAGGCGGCCGTCAACGCCACGGTGCCGGCCACGGAGTCGCCGGCGTGGCGGGCGGGGGTCACGTGCCACAGCCCGAACGCCAGCGCCCGCAGTGCCGCCCCCGACCGCGGGAACGCGCGACGGACCAGCGCATGCAGCACCGATCGGAACGCCAGCTCCTCGGCGAAGACCGTGCCGACCGGTATGTGCACGAACACCCACTCGGTGTGGTCGGCGCGGCGGGCACCGGACGCCATCCGCGTCCGCACACCGGGTGTCGCCAGCATCACCGGATAGGCGACCGCCGGGAGCACCGACGCGGCCAGCCCCCGGCGCAGCCCCTCCCCCGGCGCCCGCCACCCCAGCTCCGCGGGCGGCACGCCGGCGGCCCGGACCACCGCGCACAGTCCGGCCGCGGCCACCGCGTTCGCGGCGGCCCGGCCCCGCGGACCGAGACCCAGCCGCGGCAGCACCGCGTTGTTCCACCCGACCAGCGCGGCCGCACACCCGAGCGCCGCCACCCCGTCCACCACCCTGCGGGCCGGGGTACGGCTCACTTCTCGGGA
The DNA here is from genome assembly GCF_039540555.1 of Rhodococcus olei. Taxonomy (NCBI): domain Bacteria; kingdom Bacillati; phylum Actinomycetota; class Actinomycetes; order Mycobacteriales; family Nocardiaceae; genus Rhodococcus; species Rhodococcus olei. The sequence continues at coordinate 259,381 of NZ_BAABFB010000075.1, forward strand.
CCCTGCGTGCCGGCGATCGCATCCAGCACGGACCGCACCCGCTCGGTGTCGGCGGACGTCCAGCCCTGCGGCGCGGCGACCGCGACGAATCCGTCGAGCACCGTGGTGCCGTAGTTGTGGCCGTGCCCGTCCGGAACACCGGCCGCGTTCGCGAGGTCGGCGGTGACCTGCCAGAACGTCACGAACGGGAACCACCGCATGGACGGCAGCCGGTCGTAGCCGGGCGGCTCGGACAGCCAGTCCGGACGATTGACGATCAGGTGCGGGCTCCACCACACCACCGGGTCGGACGGGTGCTGGATGTACAGCACCCGCGGGTACAGCCACGGCCCCGGCGGCGCGCCGATCGTGGCGCCGTCGTCGGCGAACCGCACCACGAGCCCGTCCGCGTAGACCGGCTCCACCTCGGGGCTGCCGGGATCGCGGCGGGCGACGAGGGTGCTCCACAGCGGGTTGGCGTTCGGCGGTCCCACCCACAGCACCCCGTCGACGGTCTCGCGGATGTCGGCGAGGCCGTCGAACGCGCCCTCACCCGCCTGCGAACCGAGCGACTCGCCGTAGACCAGAAGTTTCGGCCGGGTGGCCGCGGGCTCCTGCAGCCACCGGTCGTGGACCCGTCGGACGAGCGCGCGTCCGGCCTCCGCGGCCTTCTCGCGGTCGGCCAGGAACGACACCCAGCTCGGCAGGTAGGAGTACTGGCTCGCGACCAGGGCGGTGTCGCCGTTGTACACCAGCTCCATCGCGTCCGCGGCGGTCGGGTTGACCCACCCGGTGCCGGTCGTCGGAATCACGACGAGCACCTTGCGTTCGAACGCGCCGGTGCGCTCGAGTTCCCGGATCACCACGTCCATCCGGGCGTTGGTGTCGTCGGCCGTCTCGAGGCCGGCGTACACCCGGATCGGTTCCTTCGCGGGGGCGCCGTTGTAGGCGGCGAGCTGGTCCGCGTGCAGACCGCGGAAGACGAAGTCACGACCCTCGTAACCGAGACTGTCCCACGGCGCGTAGGACGCGGGACTGCCCGAGCGTTCCGGCAGCGTCGGCTGCACGACGCCGCCGCGGGTCTCGTTGTTCTGCAGACTGAACGCCGAGTTCATGAACGAGTACACGCCGTTGAACAGCACGTCCGTGACCAGCGTGTAGCTCAGGAACGCCACCACGACGAAACCGATCGGCGCGGCCGCCGACCGCGGGACCCGCAGCCACCGGACCAGGTAGCGCGCGATCAGCCGGACCAGGTCGCGCAGTACCCGCCACAGCGAGATCAGCAGCGCCGCGACCAGGATGCTCAGGGCGAGGGTGCGCAGGTATCCGGTCGTGGTGGTGCCCTCGGCCCCCATCAGCGCCGCGAGCTCGCGCTGCCAGCCCGCGGAGTACACCAGCATCACCAGCGCGGCGACGATCGAGACCAGCGGCACCGCGACCTTCACGGCCCGCAGCAGGCGTTCCGGCGGCGGCCACCAGAACAGTTTCGACAGCCAGTACCGGTGTGCGGCCCAGCCGACGGCGCACCCGACGCCGTACCCGATGGCCGCGGTGATGCCGCCGATCAGGCCCTGGAACGTCCAGTCGCGCGGCAGCAGCGACGGGGTCAGCGACCAGCAGAAGAACAGTGCTCCGAACGCGATCCCGGTGAAGTCGAGGCTGAGCAGACCCCACGCCCACACCACGAACGGGTGCTTGTCGGCGAGCCGTTCGGCGGACCACGGGGCCTCGCGGTCGGCGATCCAGCGGCGGACCCGGTCGGCCGGCGCGAGGCGGTCCAGGCGCGACGAAACCCGGGACGGATCCGCTGATTTCTGGTCCGTCCCGGGTCCCGGGGTTGCCGCCGTGTCGGTCACATGGCTATCCAAACAGGGCCGGAAGGGTTCCTTCGGACGTCGCACGCAGCGTGTCGAGGGTGACGGAGAACTGCCCCTGCACCTCGACGGAGTCGGAGCCCTCGTCGACGACGCCGATCCGCACCCACGGCAGGTTGCGGGCCGAGCACATGCCGGTGAACCGGGTCTCCTCGGTGCGCGGCACCGCGACGAGAACGCGACCGGTGGACTCGGAGAACAACGTCACGAACGGGTCGGCACCCTCGGGGAGCAGGATCCGGCAGCCGGTCTCCCCGGCGAGCGCGGCCTCGACGACCGCCTGCGCGAGGCCGCCCTCGGACAGGTCGTGCGCGGCGGAGATCAGGCCGTCCCGCGAGCCGGCGAGCAGGATGTCGGCGAGCAGGCGTTCCCGTTCGAGGTCGACCTTCGGCGGGACGCCGCCGAGGTGGTCGTGCGCGACCTGCGCCCAGATCGAGCCGTCGAGCTCGTCGTGGGTGTCGCCGAGCAGGATCAGGGTCTCGCCGGGCTCGAGGCCGAGGCCGGTGGGGATGCGGCGGTGCACGTCGTCGATCACGCCGAGGACGGCGACGACCGGCGTCGGCAGGATCGCGGTGGATCCGGTCTGGTTGTAGAAGCTGACGTTGCCGCCGGTGACCGGGATGCCGAGCTGCGCGCACCCGTCGGCGAGTCCGCGCACGGCCTGCTGGAACTGCCACATGACGCCCGGGTCCTCCGGGGACCCGAAGTTCAGGCAGTTGGAGACCGCCTTCGGGGTGGCGCCGGTGACCGCGACGTTCCGGTACGCCTCGGCCAGCGCCAGCTGTGCGCCCGCGTACGGGTCGAGCATCGTGTAGCGACCCGAGGCGTCGGTGGCGAGGGCGATACCGCGACCGGTCTTCTCGTCGACCCGGACCACGCCGCCGTCGGCGTTCTCGGCGAGCACGGTGTTGCCGCGCACGTACCGGTCGTACTGCTCGGTGATCCACTTGCGGCTGGCCAGCTGCGGGGAGCCGACCATCTCGCGCAGGGTGGCCTCGAGCTCGGCGCCGGTCTGCGGGCGCTTCAGGCCGGCGGTGGTGTTCGCGACCAGCGCGTCCTGGCTGTCGGGACGCTGCACCGGACGCTCGTAGACGGGACCCTCGTGGGCGACGGTGCGCGGCGGCACGTCGACGACGGTCTCGCCGTGCCAGTCGATGACGAGCCGCTCGCCGTCGGTGACCTCACCGATCACGGTGGCCAGCACGTCCCACTTCTTGCAGACGGCCATGAACTCGTCGACGTTCTCCGGTGTCACGACCGCGCACATGCGTTCCTGCGACTCGCTGGAGAGCACCTCGGCGGCGGTCATGCCGGTGGCGCGGGTCGGGACCTGCTCGAGGCGGATGTGCATGCCGCCGTCACCGGCCGCGGCCAGCTCGGACGTCGCGCAGGACAGCCCGGCACCGCCGAGGTCCTGGATGCCGACGACCAGCTTCTCGCGGTACAGGTCGAGGCAGCACTCGATCAGCACCTTCTCGGTGAACGGGTCACCGACCTGCACGCTCGGCAGCTTCTTCGGGCGGCCGCCGGCGGCCTCGTCGAAGGTCTCCGACGCGAGCACGGACACGCCACCGATGCCGTCGAGGCCGGTACGGGCGCCGAACAGGATGATCTTGTTGCCGGCGCCGGACGCGAACGCCAGGTGCAGGTCCTCCACGCGCATCGCGCCCGCACAGAGGGCGTTGACCAGCGGGTTGCCCTGGTAGGAGGCGTCGAAGACGGTCTCGCCGCCGACGTTGGGCAGGCCGAGGGAGTTGCCGTAGCCGCCGATGCCGCGGACCACGCCGTCGACGACGCGACGGGTGTCGGGGTGGTCGGCCGCGCCGAACCGGAGCTGGTCCATGACCGCGATCGGACGCGCGCCCATCGCCATGATGTCGCGGACGATGCCGCCGACGCCGGTCGCGGCGCCCTGGTACGGCTCGATGTACGACGGGTGGTTGTGCGACTCGACCTTGAACGTCACGGCCCAGCCGTCGCCGATGTCGACGACGCCGGCGTTCTCGCCGATGCCGGCGAGCATCGACGCCCGCATCTCGTCGGTGGTGGTCTCGCCGAAGTACCGCAGGTGCACCTTCGACGACTTGTACGAGCAGTGCTCGGACCACATCACCGAGTACATGGCCAACTCGGCGTCGGTGGGCCGGCGACCCAGGATCTCCCGGATGCGCGCGTATTCGTCGTCCTTGAGGCCCAGTTCCCGATAGGGCTGGGCGACGTCGGGGGTCGCGGCGGCGTGGGTGACGGTATCGACCTGCGGTGACACGGGGAGTCGGGTCCCTTCCCTGGAGGAGTCAGATCCGGCAGACCGGCGGGGCACTGCCAGCGCAAAGTCTAGCCGGGCCCGCCGACGGGACCCGCACTGGTGGCGCTCACGCGTGCGCCCTGCGGCCCCGGGCGCCGGCCGCGGTCACGGTCGGCGCCCGGGGCCGGCGGTCACTGTCCGGCGGGCGCGGGCCCGTCGATGACCTCGTCGCCCTCGGGGTGGTCGACACCGAGCAGCCGCGCCTGACCGGTGGTCGCCGGGTCCGGGCGGTCCGCCTGGTCGGTCGCCGCCATCTGGAGCCCGTCGAGATCGGTGCGGAAGTAGATGACGTTGTAGCGGTCCCAGGTGGTCGCGACGAACTCGAGGTACCGCCCGTCGGTCCAGGGGTGCATGAACCCGCCGTACAGCGACGGCACCAGCACTCCGGAGAGGATCGTCTGGGTGCCCGACCACGGCCCCTCGAGCCGGTCGGCCTGCCGGATCACCAGGGAGTTCGACGTGTCGGTGTACATCGCGACGTACTTGTTCAGGTAGGAGTTCCACTGCACGGACAGCTCGCTGACCGGCGACTCGATCACCGGTACCGCCTCACCGAGGTCCGCGACCCAGGTCGAGCCGTTCCAGTACCGGTAGGCGGTCAGGTCGCGGATCTGCGTGCCGGGCACTCGCGCCAGCAGCGCGCTGCCGTGCCGACCGGACGGCGTGCCGTATTCGTAGATGTAGCCGTCGTGGCCGTCGACGAAGGCGCTCATCTGGAACTTCGTGTTGCCGGGGGTGATCGCGGGGATCCCCGGGATGTCGATGCCGTCGATGCCGGCCCGCACCGTCGCCGGGTCCAGCTGCCAGTTCTCGCCGTTGTCGGTCGAGTACGCGAGCACCGAGTACAGCGTCGTCCAGTTGCCGGGAGTGTCCCAGGACCTGACGGACATCACCCGCACGTACTGGACGCCGCCGACCGCGACACCGGCGGTCGGGATGATCGTGTACTCGCCGGGGATGCCGAATCCACGGATGATCTGCTTGGAGCGGTTCGGCGCGGACAGCGGCGAGCTGTCGATCCGTATGCCGTCGGCCAGGTTGGTGTCGGAGCTGCGCAGCAGCACGTTCGAGCGCCAGTCGTCGCCGTCGGTACCGCAGTCACCGACGGTGTCGCCGAAGGCCACCAGCACGTCGTGCCGACCGTCGGCGTTCCCGTTGTCCCACATGATGCCCAGGTCGGTGCCGGACACGTTGAACCGTTTGATGGTGTCGTTCGGGCTGCCGGGGCCGGTGACCATCTCCACGGCCTTGGTGCGCCCGGTCAGCCGGGGCACGCCGCCGTCCGGCGCTCCGGTGATCCACGGGAGGGCCGTGCCGATCGACCCGGTCGCGCTTCCGGAACCGCCGAGGCTCCCCGAGCCGCCCTGCCCGCAGGGACCGCCCTCGGCCGACGCCGGGGTCACCGACGCCGCCGACAGCGCGACGGCGGCGACCGTCGCCGAGACCGCCACCGACCAAGACCGTCTCACTGCGCGCACAGGCAGAGTCCCTTCCGTTCGACACCGCTCCGTTCGACACCGCTCTGTTCGACACCACGGTGGGCGAGCGGCGCCCGGGCATTGCAGACCAGACAACCACGGGGACACCGTGACGGCAGTGACTGGTGGGACAATTGTTATGAAACGACCGAACCCGTCGAACCACGCGTTCCGGGCACGACGGTGTCCGCCCCGGAATCGTCGCGACAGTCCGCCGAACGGCAGACGACCCGGACCGACGGGGCGCGTTTCCCGAATCCGGCGGGATTCGGGCCGGATTCCCTAGTCCTCCGGGGTGAGGAACGCGGCGAGCGCGGCCGCGTACGAGGTCACGTCGGACGCCCCCATCAACTCGCGCGCCGAGTGCATCGCCAGCTGCGGGGCGCCGACGTCGACGGTGGACAGCCCGGTCCGGGACGCGGTGATCGGCCCGATCGTCGATCCGCAGGGCAGGTCGGCACGGTGCACGTACCGCTGTAGCGGGACCCCCGCGCGGTCGCAGGCCAACGCGAACTCGCCGGCTCCGGCCGCGTCGGTGGCGTACCGGAGGTTCTGGTTGACCTTGAGCACCGGTCCGCCGTTCACCGCGATGCGGTGCACCGGCTCGTGCCGGTCCGGGTAGTTCGGGTGGGTGGCGTGCGCCATGTCGCCGGACGCGCACACCGACCCCGCCATCGCCCGGAGGAAGTCCTCCCGGCCGCCGCCGCGGCCGAGCACGATCCGCTCCAGCACCGAGTTCAGCAGGTCGGAGAAGGCGCCACGGTCGGACATCGAGCCCACCTCCTCGTGGTCGAAGAGGGCCAGCACCGGGATCGCCTCGCCGGGATCCTCGGTGGCGGCGAGCATCGCCTGGGTGCCCGCGTAGCAGGTGCCCTGGTTGTCCAGCCGCGGCGCGGAGACGAGTTCGCGGTTCAGCCCGACCACCGCGCTCGGCGCGAGGTCGTGGGTCATCAGTTCCCAGCCGAGCACCGCGTCCGCGTCGACCCCGACCTCGGCGGCCAGGAATCCGAGGAAGCTGCGCGGCGAGGTCCCGACGCCCCAGACGGCGTTCACGTGCCGCTGCGGGTCCAAGGCGACGCCCTTGCGGTCGTCGGAGAGGTGGATCGCCAGCTGCGGCACGCGCAGGATCGGACGGTCGATGCGGATCAGGTGCTCGCGCAACCGATTTCCGTCACGGACGCTCAGCCGGCCGGAGATGCCGAGGTCGCGGTCGAGCCACGAGTTCAACCACGCGCCGCCGTACGGTTCGAGCCCGATCATCTGCCAGCCCGCGGACTCGAGGTCGGGATGCTGCTTGACCCGCAGGTTCGGGCTGTCGGTGTGCCCGCCGACGATCCGGAACGGCGCCGCCTCGTGGCCCGTTCCCTCGGTGCTCCACGCCACCAGCGACCCGCCCCGCACGAGGAAGTAGCGGCCGGGTGCCGTCGGCCAGCCGTCGGTCTCGCGCAGTTCGACGAACCCGGCGGCGGTCAGTTCACCGGCCACGGTCGCGCAGACGTGGAACGGGGACGGCGAGGCGTCGACGAACGAGCAGAGTCCGGACGCGGTGGCATCGGTGGGCATGGCCATGACGAGATCCTAGTGTCGCGGCGGCGCGGCGAGCGGTTCAGCGCTCCCGGCGATCGACGACTCCGCGTGGGGACGGACCGCTCGGCACCATTCGGCCGGGCCGGATCGCAGCGCTGCGCCACCGGCGCGTCGACACCGGTGACAGTGGTGCACATACGGCAACTCGCAGCTCCCCGCGACCTCGTCCGCCACTACCTTCTCCCCATTCCGACCGGCAAGTCGAAAGTCGAACGGCGAAGGGAAGAGAATGGCGATCAGCACCGCGGCCCAAGGTAGTCCGGTACGGCGCGCGCTCTGGGGCAGCGCGTTGGGTACCACTCTGGAGTGGTACGACTTTTTCCTGTACGGAACGATGGCCGTGATCGTGTTTCCGGCGGTGTTCTTTCCGGCGCAGGATCAGTTCATCGGGACGTTGATATCGGTGTCGACGTTCGGTGTCGCGTTCATTGCGCGACCGATGGGGGCGGTGTTGTTCGGTCACCTCGGTGACCGGGTCGGTCGACGGAGCGTGCTCGTGGCGACGATGGTCCTGATGGGCCTGTCCACGGCGACGATCGGGATTCTGCCCAGCTATGCGACGGCGGGGGCGCTCGCGCCGATCCTGCTGGTGTCGATGCGGGTCCTGCAGGGGTTGTCGACCGGCGGCGAGTGGGGTGGCGCCGTGCTGATGGCGGTGGAGAACTCGCCGACCCGAACGAAGTCCGGCGCCGACCGCGGCGGGCTCTACGGCGCGTTCGTCCAGGCCGCGTCGCCTGCCGGTTTGATTCTGTCGAACGCGGCGGTCCTCGCTGCCGGCCAGCTGGATCGCGACGCGTTCATCACCTGGGGGTGGCGGATTCCGTTCCTCGTGGGCGGCATCGTCGCGATCGTCGGCCTGATCGTGCGGTTCGGGGTCCCGGAGACGCGGGAGTTCGCCGACCTCAAGGGTCGGCGCAGGACTGTGAAATCGCCTGCGCGGGAAGCATTGACGCGGCACCCGAAGGCCGTCCTGTTCACCGCCTTGACCTACGCCGGCCCGGGAACGCTGTTCTACGTGGCGGTGATCTTCGGCCAGAGCTACGCGGTCAAGAGCGCGGGCATGAGCCAGAACTCGATGGTTGCGATCGTTCTCGTCTACGCCGCGGCGTCGTTCGCCGCGACGATCTTCGTCGGACGGAAGTCGGATCAGTGGGGCCACCGGCGGTCGGTGATCTGGGGATGTTCGAGTCTGGTTGTCCTGACCCCGATCTGGCTCGCCCTGTTCGCGACCGGCAACGTCGTTCTCGCGACGATCGGATTTCTGCTGCTGGTGCTGCCGTTCTCCGCGGCGTGGGCGCCGATGGCCGTGTTCTTCGCTCGCAGCTTCAGCCCGGAAGTTCGCTATTCGGGGGTGTCGCTCGGGTATCAGCTCGGCACCGTTCTGGGCGGCGCGTTGCCTCCCATCATCGCCGTCGCACTGTTCAAGTACTTCGACTCGTTGGTGGCCGTCGGCGCCTACGTCATGGTGACGCTGGTTCTGTCGGCGGTGGCCGCGGGGCGGATTCACGCGTCCGCCTCGGCGACCCCCGCCCCGGCCGAGGTGGCGACGGAGCGGGTCGCATGAGCACGGTCGCGTGCTTCGGGCTCGGCCTGATGGGAGAGCCGATCGCCCGCCGGCTCCTGGCCGCGGGTCACGAGGTCCGGGTCTGGAACGGCCGCAGTCCGGCGGCCGTCGAGCGGCTGACGGCCGCGGGCGCGGTGGCGGCGCAGACCCCGGCACGCGCCGCCCACGGAGTCGACGCCCTCGTCACGTGCCTGCCCGACGGCGACTCGGTCCGCGAAGTCCTGTTCGACGGTGCGGCGGCCGCGGCGGCGCACGCACCGGACGCGCTCGTCGTCGACCTGTCGACCGTCGGTCCGGCGGCGGCGCGGAGTCTCGGCGAGCAGGCGGCGGCCGCGGGGCTCCGCTACGTCGATGCCCCGGTGAGCGGCGGCCCGGCCGGCGCCGCGGCCGGCACCCTGTCGATCTTCGCCGGCGGCGCTCCTGCGGACCTGCGACAGGCCGAGGAACTGTGCCGGGCGTTCGCGGGCAGATTCGCCGTGATCGGCGCCGGCGGGCAGGGGCAGGTGGCCAAGATGTGCAACAACCTTCTGGTCGCCACGATCATGCTCGGCAATGCACAGGCGCTGGCTCTCGCACACCTCAACGGCATCGCGATCGCCGACCTGCTCCCGGTCCTCCAGGGCGCCAGCGGCGCGAACTGGCAGATGGACAACATCGTCACCCAGACCGTGCTCGCGGACGACTACACCGCGAGATTCGCGCTGTCGAATCTCGTGAAGGACGCGCGTTTGATCCAGGAGTCCGTGGACGCCGCGGGGATCGACGCGCCGTCGTTCAGGGCGGCCCTGCGGAACTACGAACAGGCCCTCGCCGAGTTCGGGCCGGACGCCGATTTCAGCTCCGTGTACAAGCTGGCGATCGGGCACGGGTAGCGCCGATCGGCGCTGGTTCACGAGGTTTCGTTCGTTCCGCTCGAAAGGCGTGGCGCTGTGACGGTCTGCGTGTTCGACAGGTTCTGCGCGGGTCTCGGGCCGGATCGACCGGGTCCCCCACCGGATCCGGACGTCGCGCCCCGGTCGATCACCTTGGGGCGGTCCGGATCCGGTGGCCGAGGACGAGATGATGATGATGCACCCCCGACCGTCCTCGTCCGGCATCCGAACGGACTCGGCCGCTTAGGGCTCGGTCCCGCTCACGGAGGCGTGCTCCTCCGTGAGCGGCGGGTTCGCTCTCACCGGATCGGACGCATTCGCCACGAACGCCCCACCCGGGCACGGCTCGGACGGGGCGTTCGCCTTTCGGTCCGCCGGAGGAACTGCTCGGCCTCGCCGACCGGTACGCGATGTCGGTCGCCGAGGTCGCGGTGGCGGTCCACTCGTCGGGTGCCGAGCGGGTGGACTATCCCAGTCGACGGAGCCAGTACGGGGGTGTCTGCTCGGGCGGCAGGGGCTCCTTCGACAGGCGGGCCCCGATCGCGGCCGCGGCCTGGAGGGCGTGGGTGGCAATCGATTCGACGCGGTCGGTCATGTCGACCGGCCGGCCCGCGATGGCCAGGGTCCCGACGATCTCGCGGAATCGGCCCCGGATGGGGGCGGCCACCGCGAACAGATCCTCGTGCCAGTGACCGTCCTGGACGGCGAACCCGCGTCGCCGGGCCTCCACCACGATGTTCCAGATCTCGTCCAGGGTGATCGGCGTGCGCGAGGTGTACCGAACGAGCTCGACCCGGGACAGGTCCCGGTCGAACTCGGCTCGCGTGTGGTCGATCAGATGCGCAATCCCCGCCGAGGACGCGTACAGACTCCATCGCGTTCCGGGCTGGGCGGACTCGAACCGGTAGTTCTGGGTGGCGGCCCAGATCGGCATGACCGCGGTGCCGTCGCGCACGGTGAGGTAGCACCCGAGCCGGGTGCGGGCCGACAGGGCGTCGAGAACCGGCATCGCGGCGGTGACGAAACCGAGGTCGGCGCCCCGCACACCCAGGCCGTACAGCGCCCAGGTCGAACGGTAGCCGCGGCCACCCTCGACCTTCTCCGCGAAGCCGAGTTCGCACAGAACGGCGAGGGTGCGTGACACCTGGCTCTTGTCACACCCGATGGTCCGAGCGATCTCGCTCGGACCGACCCCGTCCGCGTTCGTGTGGGAATGGATCGACAGTTCACGGAGAACCGCCATCCCCCGGCGGAGCGTCGACGCCTGCGGCGACTGAGGGGCGGATTCGGGTGTTCGGTCGGTCACTGCTCGGGCTACCTCACATCGTGAAAAGGCTCTCGGCGAAGTACGCCATTTGCAGGAGCGACACGTCCCGGCCGCGGATGGCCGCCAGCTGCAAGCCTACCGGCATGCCCGACGCCGTGGTGCCGCACGGGACCGAGATCGCAGGCCAGCCCAGCAGGTTGAACAGCAGCAGGAGCTGCATCCGCTCGCTGGACGAGGCGGGCAACGGTGTGCCGTCCGCCTGCGGTCCGACGTCGACGAACCACGATTCGCACGACTGGGCGGGTGAGACGAAGAAGTCGATGTGGTCGAACAGGTCGACCATCGCCGCGTTGAACCGGCCCCGGCGGTCCCGCGAGGCCATGAAGTCGACGAGATCGAGCCGCGAGGCCCGCTCGATCCCGTCGAGAATCCCGTCGTCGATGAGATCGAGCCGATCGAGCGAGTCCCGCAGGTCGTACAGGAGCTGGGCCGTGTAGTTGTCCTCGAAGACCTGCGACATCGACGGCGTGTCCACCTCGACCTGGACCGGTTCGCAGCCGTTCGCCACCAGGACGTCGACCGCCCTGCGCGCGGCCCGCTCGACCCCGCTGTCGACCGGGGCGCCCGCCCAGCCGGGGAAGTACGCGATCCGGGGCCGGCGCGGCGGCTCCGCACCGGCGATCGAGGCCCAGTCCACGGTCTCCCACACGGACAGCGGATCACGCGGGTCGAACCGCGCCATCCCGCTCATCGCAACGGCCACGTCGTCCACCGTCCGGCCGATCACTCCGGAGTGCGAGCGCGCGTTCCACAGATCGCTCATCGGGTACCGGGGCACCCGGCCGTAGGTCGGTTTGAAGCCGACCAAGCCACACAGCGCCGCGGGTTGGCGCGCGGAGCCGCCGCCGTCCGTCGCGTGCGCAACCCGGCAGATCCCGCCGGCGACCGCCGACGCGGCGCCCCCGCTCGACCCGCCGGCCGAGCGCCGGGTGTCGAGCGGATTGCGGCTGGTCAGGCCCAACATGTTCGTCGAGTCGTCGGTGTAGGCGAACGCACTGGTGTTGGTCTTGCCGAAGATGTTCGCCCCACTCGCCCGGATCGCCGCCGCCGTCGCGCCGTCCTCGGCGGGCACGTTGTCCGCGGTGAGCGGGGAACCGTTGGTGGTCCGCAGTCCGCGGGTGGCTTCGACATCCTTCAGCGGAAACGGCAGACCCTCCAGCGGGCCGGGCGTCCCGGCCGTGATCCGCGCCTCGGATTCCCGGGCGGCGCGCAACGCACCGCCGGCGTCGATCGTGATGAACGCCTGCAGGTGCTGCGCCGCATCGGCCGCGGCGAGGGTGTTCTCGCAGACCTCGACCGGCGAGATCTCCTTCCCGCGCATCGCACGCAGCAGCTCCCTCGCGCTGAGCTCGGCGATGTCGGTCACTTGACCTCCTGGGCGAGTTCGCCGAGGAGCTTGATGCTCTGCACCAGCTCGTCGTGCTGCGCGAAGTCGAAGTTGACGATGAGCTCGTCGATCCCGAGCGCCTGGAACTGCTTCAGGGCCGGGAGAAGCTGCTCCGGCGTGCCGAACATGCCCGGCGTCAGGTTGATGGCGGCGTCGAAGTTGTCGTAGTACTCCTCGAGGTAGGTCGGATTGGGTGTTCCGTTGCGCCGCAGCATTTCCCGCTTCATCGTGATCACCCGGTTCACGTACGGGATCAGCCCGTGCGCGACCTCGTCGCGGACCTGGTCGAAGGTGCTGGCGATGTGACCGTTCACGAGCACCCGAACCGTCTTGTCGGGCACCGCGTTCGGCAACGGCGTGCCCTCGTCCCAGGCATCGCGGTAGGCGTTGATCAGGTCCTCGAGCGCCTCCCAGTCGCTCGCGATGGCGCCACCCATCATCCCGACCTGCAGGCGCGCCGCGACCAGGGCGCTCTCCTTCGTGATACCCGAGTACGCCAGCGGCGGATGCGGCTGCTGGATCGGACGCGGGCACAGCCCGACCTCCGGAATCTTCCAGAAACGACCGTCGAAACTGAACTTCTCCTCCGTCCAGGCCTTGACGATGATCTCCAGAGCCTCGATCGTCATCGCCTCCGCGTCCGGAGTGTGCACTCCGAACACGTCCGCCGTGAGCGGCGTATTGCCCTTGCCCACACCGAATCGCACCCGGCCGTTGCTGATGATGTCGATCGCGGCCCACCGCTCGGCGGTGTGGATCGGGTGATGCACCGGCAGGACCACCACGCCGGGGGTGATGTCGATGCGCTCGGTCGCCTGCGCGACCGCCGCCATCAGGGAATCGATCGGCCCGGTCGAGTTCGTCGGGAACTTGAAGTGCTGCTCGGATACGCCGAACGAGGACAGCCCGGCCTCCTCGGCTGCGGCGGCCTCCCGGATCACCTCGCCGAACCGCTGCTGCGGGTTCGAATCGCGCCGAACGTAACCCTGGGTGAAAGCTCCGACCTTCATGTTCGCTCCTCGGGATCGATGTGTCTTCAGGCAGTGGATTCGGTTCTGCGGGACCAGACTGAACCCGGATGCGTCGGCCGACCGGTCGGCGTTGACGCAACTGCAACGGTGTTCGGCGGTGACGGTCGTCCGAAGATCACCGGCGCTCCGATCGCGCCCCACTCCGGACCGCTACCCGTGGACGAGCGGTTCCCGGGATTCTCAGCGCCTTTCACGGGCACGGCCTCGGGTGTCACGTCTCCGAGGAACCGTTGCTCATACGTCCTCGAACGGCGCGGGGGTGACCGAAGGGACCTACCGTGATCGCCCAACCGGCTGGGCTCCGGCCCGAGCCGAGCCCCGAGACGCAGAGAAGGAGTGAGCTATGACGAGGACCCCGGCATCCGGCACCCGTTCCGCCGGTGCGGAACCGATCATCCTCCACGACAGCACATTCGGACCTATCGCCGAGAACCGACCGGAGGTATCGAAGGCATGACCCCCATCAGCGCAGGCAGCCCCGCGATCGTCGGTTTCGTCCCGACGCCGTTCGGCCACGACGACGAGGTCGACGCCACCAGACTGGTGTCGCTCGCCGCGCGGCTGAGCCGCTTCGGAATCCGTCCCGCCGTGCTCGGCGGGATGGGCGAGTTCTACGCGTTGAGCCGCCGGGAGTCGCGAATCTGCATGGAGGCGGCGGTCGAGGGCTCCGACGGCCGCGAGCCGACGGTGGCGGGGATCGGCTTCGCCACCCGCGAGGCCGTCCACCTCGCCGAGGACGCCCGGGCCGCGGGCGTGCAGACGATCGTGATCAACCCACCGCATCACGCGGCACCCTCCCCCGCCGCGTACGCCGAGCACGTCCGCAGGATCACCGAGTCGTCCGGCCTGCCCGCGGTCCTGTACAGCTCCGCGAAGTACCCGCTCACCGATCGGCACCTCGACGCGTTGACGGACGTACCGGGCTTCCTCGGCGTGAAGGAGGAGTACTACGACGTGGCGGCGGCCGCGAAGCGCATCGCCGCCACCGGGGACCGCGTGCAGTGGTGGGGAGTCGGCGAGGAGAACGGCGTCCGCTACGCCGCTGTCGGTGCGACCGCCGTCACCACGTCGCTGGCGAACTTCAGCCCTGGACTCGCGCGCGACTACATCACCCAGGCCCTTGCCGGGACGCTGGATCCGCGGGTCGAGGCGGCGACCCGGGCGTGGACGGACGGTCTCGGTCGAGACGAACAGGGCGCCGCGTCGTTCCTCAAGGAGGTGATGCGGCAGACCGCGGGGTGGAATCCGGCCGTCCGCCTGCCGCTGCTCGCCTCGGGCGCCGACATCAGCGGATTCGTCGCCGACTTCGTCGAGCGGTTCGATTCCGACCGGATCGGCTCGGAAGGGGCGTATCCGTGACCACTCCCACCGCCACCGATGCGGTGCGGTCGATGAAACTCCGTGCGGCGGACCGGATCAACGCAGATCGCGCGCGGATCGCCGCACTCAGCCACGACATCCACGCACACCCCGAGACCGCCTTCACCGAGGAGTTCGCATGCGAGCGGATATCCCGTGACCTGGAATCGACGGGCTTCACCGTCACGCGGGGGGCGTACGGCGTCGCCACCGCGTTCGAGGCCGTCTACGGCACGGGCCGGTTCCGGGTCGTGCTGTGCGCCGAGTACGACGCGCTGCCCGACCTCGGCCACGCATGCGGACACAACATCATCGCCGCTGCCGCGGTCGGCGCCGCCACGGCGCTGCGCGCGAACGCCGAGCCGCTCGACCTGACCGTCGTCGTGCTCGGGACCCCCGCCGAGGAGCACGGCGGAGGCAAGGTCGCACTGCTGCGAGGCGGCGCATTCGAGACCGCCGTCATGGCCGCGATGCTGCACCCCTCGAACGCCCCGACCCCGGCGAACACCGAAGTCGTCACGATGCAGTGCGTCGACCGGATCGCGATCGAGTTCGAGGGGCGGTCCGCACACGCGGCCATCGCTCCGCACGAGGCGATCAACGCGTCCGATGCGGCACACCTGACTCAGCTCGCGATCGCGATGCTGCGCCAGCAGCTTCGCGACGGCATCCGGGTCGCGGCGGTGACGTCCGAAGCGGGCACGGTCACCAACATCATCCCTGCCCGTGCCCGGCTCGACGTCGAGATCCGCTCGCGCGACGACGCGGAGATGGTCGAGACGAAGCGCAGAGTTCTCGAATGCGCACGGGGCGCCGCGATTGCCACCGGCTGTTCTCATTCCCACCGCAGGACGGAACCCCGGTACATGAGCATCCAGCAGGATCCGATCATCGCGCGGGCGTGGAACGAGAACGTCGAGCTGCTCGGCGAGCCCTCCGACCCGCATGCCGCGGACCCGGGCGGGTCGACCGACATGGGCAACGTCTCGCGCGTCGTCCCGAGCATCCACCCGTTCCTGCGCCTGCACGGCGCGGGGGGACCACCCCACACGACGGCGTTCGCCGACGCAGCGGCCGGACCGGCCGGAATCGACTGCGCCGTCACAGGCGCGACCCTGTTGGCGTGGACGGTCCTCGACGTCGCGGCCGACCCGACGGCCTCCGCCCTGCTGCTGGACCGCCGGGCCGCTCGCCCGGCAGGGGCCACGGCACGCGACTTCGACGGAGACCGACCCCGCGGCCGGATTCGTCATCGTGCGGTTGGCGACACCGAATCGGCGTGATGCCCGCGTGTTTCCCTCTGCCGACGCAGGCAAATCCGTAGGCGGATACGTACTTCAACTGATGGCATCGGCGCAGGTGCGATCGAGAATCGATGTTCCCGCGGCGCAGCCCGTGTCCGCCCCTCACGAAAAGTGCACCGACATGACGAGCACACAGGAACCCTTCGACCAGCATGCGTTGCGGTCGTTCTACGGTCAGATGCCGAGTGGCGTTCTCGCCCTCGCGGCAATGGTCGACGGAGCACCCGTGGGCTTCGCGGTGAGCTCGTTCACCAACGTGTCCCTGGACCCACCCCTGGTCGTGGTGTCCATTCGCAACGAATCCAGCACCTGGCCCGTGCTCAGCCGGGCCGCCGTGATCGGAGCGAGCATCCTGGCCGAGCCGCAGGCGGAGTTCGGAACGCGCCTGGCGGGCCGTCACGCCGAGGGCCGCTTCGATTCCGTCGGTCACACGGTCACCGATTCGGGTGCAGTCGTCATCGACGACGCCGCGGCCTGGTTCGAGGCGACCGTCTCCGAACCAATTCCCGCCGGCGACCATTTCCTCGTCCTGTTGACGCTGCGAGCCATCTCGGAGGGCGCCGACCGGGCTCCGCTGCTGTTCTTCCGGAGCAAGTTCGCGGCGGTGCGCGATGCCTAGCCGGTCGGCCACCGGCCTCCGGGTGACGCTGTTCGTGACGGAACACGACGCGGACCCGTCGTTCGCCGCGACCGTCGCGGCCGGTGCCCTGCGTCCGTGTCTGCTCGATGCGGACAACCTGCACGACGCGGCGGTACAGACCGGCAGGCTGCACTCCGACGCGTCGAGCACATCGCCGCTCACCCTGCTGCGCATCGACACGACCGCGCCGCCGCCGGTCGCGCACACCTCGGGACGCTGCGCCCACTCGGTCCCGCCCGGGCGAACGATCGCCTTCCCCGATTCGCCGCGGCTGCTGGCGGGCCTGATCGCGGATGCCGTGCGGGTGGGCGTGGCGGACGGCGCGGTGATCGGCGTGGCGGGCGAGCCTCCGACGGCGCATCGGGTCCGCGCCGAGGTCGCCGCGCACCTCGAGCAAGCTGGCTTCGATGTCGCGTTCGACATCCCCGGCTGGGTCCTCGACGACGAGCGGGTCAGCCTGTCGGGCTGACCCGCTCCGGGACCGGATCTTTCACTCTCACCCATTGCCGTCACTCCCACACCGGAGGGAACTCGTGCCCGCATCGAGCCCGGCGATCGACGAGTTCGGGATCACGAACATGTCCGGGCCCCGGCGGTGTGCACCACGATCATCGGCGCCGACCGCGCACACCCGGTGAGTTCACTGCGCATCATCAGTGGCGGCGCTCCCCCGGCGCCGACGACGATCGCGCAGCTCGAGGCGCTCGGAATCACGGTCGTCCACGGGTACGGTCTCACCGAGGTGTACGGGCCGCACACGACCTGCGAGCACCGGATTCCTGGGACGAAGTCGCATCCGAGGATCGAGCCGCACCGATCGCCCGGCGGGGTGTCGGCATGCTGCAGGCCGAGAACCCGCGAGTCGTCGACGAGAACATGGTGGACGTGCCCGCCGACGGCGAGTCGATGGGCGAGATCGTCCTGCGGGGACACAACGTGATGCTCGGCTACTTCCGCGATCCGGAGGCGACCGCCCAGGCGTTTGCCTGCGGCTGGTTCCACACCGGCGACCTCGGCGTGATGCACCCGGACGGGTACATCCACGGTTCGCAAGTTCGAGTTGCGGGCGCGGCGGCGAGGGCCGCACCCGGCGCGGAGGTCGGCGCCGGCACCCGGTAGCGCGACAGCGGCTGCCGCTGTCACGGACCCCGGCCCGAGTGGCGATCACTCGGGCCGGGGTCCGCGCGTCACCCGAGGTTCCGGGTTGGGCGTCCGGCCCGCGGCGCGCCGCGGCGGTCAGCGCGTGGCCGCCGCGGCGCCCCGCGGCGGTCAGCTCGTGGCCGGCCCGCACCAGTCGAGCGCCAGCGCCGCGAATGTGCGTGCCGCGGTGTGCACCTCGTCGATCAGGCAGTACTCGTCGTCGGCGTGCGAGACCCGCAGGTCGCCGGGACCGTAGCTGATCGCCGGGACGCCCGCGCGGGTGAGGAACGAGCAGTCCTCCACCGCGCAGAAGCCGGCCACCGTCGCCGGGCCCGCATACGGGGTGTCCCCCGAGGCCGCGGTGTGGGCCGCCGAGACGGCCGCGGTGATGTCGGCGGCCGCGGGCCCGGGATCGTTGGCGGGCCAGTTGAGCTTCCACTCCACGGTCGGTGGGTGTTCGCGCAGCCAGCCGTCGGTCCGCGCGATCGCCTCGATCTGGGCCTCGATCTCGAGTTTGACGTTCTCCGGGTCGTCCTGGGGCGGGTACCAGACGCAGTACTCGAAGGTCACGTACTCCGACAGGAAGAACGGCACCTGGACGCCGTGCGGTCCACCGGCGACCACCCCGGGATGGATCGTGAAGTGTCCGGGGGCGAACAACGGGTGCGTCTTGGTGAACGCCCACTCCTCCTCGAGCCGCTGCAGGGCCTGGAACACGAGCACGCCCTTGTCGATCGCGTTGACGCCGACGTCCGGGCCACCGCCGCCGGCGCGGATGGTCTGGCCACGCATCGAGGAGTGGGTGGTCTTGCCGCCGACCGTGACCGAGAACCACAGCAGGCCGGGGGTGACCGGGATGACCCCGAGCCGGGTGGGGCCGCTCGGTTCCGCGACCACCGCGGCGTCGGCGCGATAGCCTCGTTCCAGGGTCGACGAGACGCCGCACTCGTGGTCCATCACCTCCTCGCCCACGACGGCCTGGATGATCAGGTCGCCCTGCAGTTGCACGCCGGCGCGGGCCAGGGCCTTGACCGCAAAGGCCTGGGCCACCAGCCCGGCTTTCATGTCGCTGGCCCCGCGACCCCAGATCCGGTCGTCGTCGATCCGGCCGGAGAACGGCGTGCCCGATTCCCACCGGTCGGTGTTGCCCGGCGGGACGACGTCGACGTGGCCGTTGAGGATCAGCGACCGCCCCCGACCACCGCGTCCCGAGATCGTGCCGACCGCGTTCGTCCGTCCGGGCTCGACCGCCCACTTCTCCACCCGTGCACCGGCATCCTGGTAGATCTCGGCGAGCAGGTCGCTGACCCGCCCCTCCTCGCCGACGACGTTGTCGTACACCTGACCGGGATACTTGGGATTGACGCTGGGAATCGCGATGACGTCGGACAGCACCGAGATCATGTCGTCGCGGAGCGCGTCGACCGCGGCGAAAACGGCCCGCCGGTCGGCCGGAGAATCCGCCTCGGCCGGGCTGATGGTGTCCGAATGATGTTGTGACATGGAACTTCTCCCGTCATTCCGGAGTCGGAGCGTGGTCCGCCGACGGCAACCGCACGGCCAGCACCCCGGCCGCGACGAGCAGCACGTATCCCGCCAGCATGAGCGCCGCGCCCAGGCGGGCATCGGCCAACCCGTCGACGAACACCGACCACGGCAGCGGTCCCTTCACCGCGAGGACGGCCACCGCCAGCTGCAGCGCGCCGGCCCCGATGCACAGTGCTGCGATCAGACGATGCCCGGTCCTGATCAGCAGGATCGCGAGCACCGTCGTGCCGAACGCGAATGCCCAGGCGAGCCAGCCGAAGTAGGTGACCTGCACGGCGGAGCTGCTGCCCGCGACGGCCGCGGAGAGCGCGGCGAACGACAGTTCCGCGGCCGGAGCGGTGCCCTGCGGCTGGGGCGGGACGTAGGTCCACGCCGGGCCGAGCAGACCGAGCCACATCGCCGCGACGGCGGCGATCGTGCAGCCGGCGACCGCGCGGCGCGCCGCGACGGCGGAATCGGTCGGTGATCGGTGTGTCTCGTGAATCGTTGTCATCGGGAGGTGCCTCTCTTCCGGGGAGGGTGAGGTGGCGACGGCCGTGTCCGCCGTCACACCGTGTCCGAGCCTGCCGAGGACGGAGGGCCGCGCGGATCCGTCATCGTGCGGACGTCGATACCGAATCGGGCGGGTGCCTCGGCGACGCAGCCGTCCGACCGGACCGGGCTCGGACGGATCCGTACCCGCATACGTATTTCGACTGATGGCATCGCGCGGGCGGCGTTCGAGAATCGACGGATTCCCACGGCGCACCCGCGTCAGCCCTCACGAAAAGTGCACCGACATGACGAGCACACCAGAACCCGCCATCCCCGGCCGGGTCCTCGACGACGAACGCCTCACCGGGTCGGGCTGAGGCCCACGCGACAGCACGGCGAACGATTGCCGCCCCCGAATCGAGGTGACACAATCGGCGTCGACGGAAGCGCAGACCTCGGCGGGGAACGGCCTCGACGACGGGAATTGCGTACTGATGCAGAGATTGTCGACTCCGAAGACCACGCGGCACAACATCCCCGCGGACGTCACCAGCTTCGTCGGGCGCAACCGAGAGCTGCGAGAGATCCGGGTGTTGCTGCCGCAGACCCGACTGCTGACGCTGACGGGAATCGGTGGAGTGGGCAAGTCGCGTCTCGCGCGATCGGCGGGGTCGGCCGCTCGCCGGGCCTTCCCGGATGGCGTGTGGCTGATCGATTTCAGTTCCGTCCAGGACCCCAGGTTCGTCCGGCAGGCGATCCAGGACTGCGTGCCGGGACCGTCGACCGTGCTGTCCCTGGCCGATCATCTGAGGGACAAGAACACCCTCCTCGTCCTGGACAATTGCGATCGGCTCGGCCAGGAGGTCGGTGACACCGTCGCGGCCCTCCTCGCGCAGTGCCCGGACGTGCGGATCCTCGCCACCAGCCGGACCCCGCTCGGCATCAGCGCGGAGAACGTGTACGTGGTGTACCCGTTCGCGGCCGGCGCCGAGGGCGGTACCGGGCGGGACGCCGCGGACGACGCGGTCCACCTGTTCCGCGACCGCGCGCGGTCGGCCGGCGCCGACCTGGAGGCCGTCACGGACACCGACGTCGGCCGACTGTGCCGTCGGCTCGACGGGGTTGCGCTGGCGATCGAACTTGCCGCGCTGCGGACCCGGACGATGACTGTCCAGGACATCGAGAGTCGTCTCGGCGACCGGTTCGAGCTGCTCAAGGGCGGACCCCGGGACCTGCATCCACGGCACCGCAGCCTGTGGGCGCTGCTCGAGTGGACCTGGGACCAGTGCGACGCCGACGAGAGGTCGCTGTGGGCGCAGTTCTCCGTGTTCGCGGGACCGGCGAGCCTGGACGCGATCCGGCACGTGTGCCGGCTCGACGGCGAGTCGATCGTCGACGACGTGGTGGAGGGTCTGGTGCAGCAGTCCATCCTGGTCGGACGGCGCTCGGGCGACACCATCCGGTTCCAGATGCTGGACACGATTCGCGAGTTCGGCCGCCTGAAGCTCGAGCGCGAGGCCGCCGCGCTCGGTCCCGGGCTGACCGCGCAGGGCCTGCGGGAACGGCACCTGGACCACTACGCCACGGTGGCGGCGGCGGCCGAGCAGGACTGGTTCGGGCCGCACCAGCCCCGGTCGATGGCGCTGATCAACGGTGAGATGCCGAATCTGCGGGCCGCGTTCGAGTGGGCCATCGACGACCGTGACCGGTGCGGGACCGGCGTGGCGATGGTGACCGATCTGTGGTTCTACTGGCTCGGATGCGGGCATCTTCAGGAGGGTCGGCTCTGGTCCGAGCACGCCTGGGACCGCGTGCACGAGTTCGGCATCCCACAGGAGGCGCGATCGCTCTGGACCCTCGGCTGGAACCTGCTGATCACCGGCGACGTCGATCGGGCGGAACGGCACCTGCGCGAGTGTCTCGACGAGGCGAGCCGGCAGGGCGACGCGCACGCGGCGTCCTTCGGTCGCGCGCTGCTGGGCGCGGTGCACTTCTTCCGCGACGACGTCGCCGGCGGTGTCGAGTTGTACACGGCCGCAATCGACGAGGCCACGCACGCCGGAGACCAGCTCGCGCGCGCGATGTTCCTGTATCAGCTCGGCGAGGCGTACTGCATCAATCGCGAGTTCGATCTCGCCGAGCAGTGCTGTCGAGAGTGCATCGCGATCTGCGAGCGGCACGGCGACCGCTGGTGTATCTCGTACGCCCAGTGGGTGCGCGCGTTGAGCGCGTACCAGCGCGGGTCGTACGACTCGTCCGCGGCGATCGCGGCCGCGGCGCTGCGCACGATGGTCACCGTCGACGACCAGCTGGGCATCGCGCTGGTCGGGGAGCTGCTCGCCTGGATCGCCACGCGGGACGGCCGCTGGCTGGACGCCGCGACGCTGTTGGGTGCCACCGGGTCCTACTGGACCGCGAGCGGGGGCACCGTGATGGGGCTGCGCCAGTTGGTGACCCTGCGCCAGGAGTGCACCGCGACGCTGCGGGCACAGCTCTCCGACCGGGACTTCGAGCGGGCGACGACGGCGGGCGCGGCGCTCGGCTTCGAGCGGATCGCGACGCTGGCGCTGGCCGAGACCACCGGCACCGGACACCGGCCCGCCGCACCGACCGCTCGTCCCGTCGCGCGCGCACCGGCCGCGGCGATGCCGGACCTGACCCCGCGCGAACTCGAGATCGCCCGGCTGGTCGCATCGGGTCTGACGAACAAGGAGATCGCCGCGAAGCTGGTGATCGGCAAGCGCACCGTCGACACCCATGTCGCCCATGTCCTCGCGAAGTGGGGTATCCGCCGCCGGTCGGAGATCGCCTCGCTGGTCGCCACGCGGGCCGACGTCTCCTGACGTCGGCCCGCGTGGCCGCACCGCTGCGGCAACCGCCCACGAGGAACCTTCAGTCCCAACGGATGTGGGCCCGAACCCGGTTGCGTTCGGCATCGGTCCAGCCCTTGCCTGCGGCGTAGTCGATCATCGCGGCGAAGGCGTTGTTCCAGTCGCCCGTGCCACGACCGTGACCTCGGAGGAAGTCCAGGTCGACCCAGAGGTGGTCCCCGTCGACCGTGCCGGCCCCGGCGGACTCGGCGGTCGCGGCCGCCGAGTCGCGGGACAGGCCGACCGCGTCGACCGCCAGCTCGGTGAAGATGTCCGGGTCGTCGAGCCGGACCGTGTTGTCGGTGATGACGATGATCATGCGTGCTCCTCGAGGTTCGTCACGTGCAGTGTCGGGCGTCGGTCCGCCCATGGTCGCGCCTGTTCGAGCTGGGCGGCCAGCGCGAGCAGCAGGTCTTCCCGGTGGATGTCGGCGCCGAACTGCACGCCGATCGGCAGACCGTCGGCCGTCGCGCCGAGCGGGAGGCTGATCGCCGGCGTGCCCGTGACGTTGTACAACGCGGCCGTCGGGTTCGGTGCGATGATGTGCCGCACCCACTCCTGCGCGGTGAACGACGGATCGTTCGCGTCGAAGAACCCCAGGTCGACCGGCGGGGTGATCGAGGTCGGCGTGACCAGGATGTCCCACTCCCCCATGAACGCCGCCAGCTGCCTGCTGATCGTGTTGTTCACCGCGAACGCACGGGCGAGGTCCATCGGGGTCATCGCGCGGCCCGCCTCGGCGGCCGCGATCGTCGAGGCCTCGAAATACGCTGAGCTCAACCCGATCCCGAGCACCTCCCCGAGCGGCACCACGTCGGCCGCGGTCCCCGCGCAGAAGGTCACGGTCAGCGCGGCCAGGAATTCCTCCCAGTCCAGCGCGGGGCGGGCCACCTCCACGTGGTGCCCCAGGTCGGCCAGCAGCCGGGCCGTCGACTCGACCGCCCGCAGCACGTCCGGGTGCACCGTTCGGTCGGTCCACGAGTCCGCGCACACCGCGATGCGCAGCGGGGTGAGGGGGCCGCCGATCTCGTCGCGGTAGGGCCGAACCGGCGTTGGCGCACTGTATTTTTCGCCGGCCAGGTTGCCGTGCACGGCGTCCAGCAGTCCGGCGGCGTCGCGGACCGTGCGGGTGATCGCGAACTCCACCACGTTGCCGTAGAAGGCCTCCTGCACACCCGGTCCGATCGGGACGCGCCCCCGACTCGGCTTGAGACCGACGGTGCCGGTGTGCGCCGCGGGGATACGGATCGATCCGGCGCCGTCGTTGGCGTGCGCGATCGGCACTGCGCCCGCGGCCACCATCGCCGCCGAACCGCCGCTGGACCCGCCGGGGCTCTTGGCCGGGTTCCACGGGTTGAGTACCGGCCCGCCGAGCAGCGGTTCGGTCGTGGGGCAGAGCGCGAACTCGGGAATTTTCGTGACGGCGACCGCGGCGAGCCCGGCCCGGAGGAACCGGGCCATCAGCTCGCTGTCGTGGTCGAACACCGTGCCGTCCGCGAGGGCGCGGCTGCCCAGGTGCAGTGGCACGCCGGCGGCATGACACAGCAGGTCCTTGAGCACGAACGGAACCCCGGTGAAGATCCCGTCGGTGGCCGCGTCCAACGGCGTGTCCCACGGCCCTTCCGCGCTCGCGTGCAACCGCTCTCCGGCCAGCCGGACGGCAGTCACGCCGGCCTCGTGGACCTCCGACGGCTTCACCTGGCGCGAGCGGACCAGCTCCGCCAGCCCGGTCGCGTCGTACGACGCGTACTCCTCGATCGTCAGCATCAGTACGACACCCCTTCCGGAACCCCGGCTCCGATGCGGGTCCAGATGTCGCGGTGCATCAACCAGATCCCGTCGTCCCCGCGGACGTGGACGACGACGTAGTTGCTGCGCGCCTCGGACCCGTCGACGAACTCGCCGACCGCGACGCCCTCCTCGACCGCGAGGGTGTCACCGACCGTCAGCTCCACCGCGTCGAGGGACTGGCCCACCATCCCCGCCGCCAGCCAGGCGCCGAACTCCTCGGCGATCGCGTTTCGGCCGCGCACGGACCGCCCGTCGGGGGTGAGCAGCATCCCCGTGTCGGTGTACAGCGACGCGAACCGCGCCGGGTCCCGCTCGTCGATGGCCCGCACCACCTCGCGGTGGGTCTCGGCGAGTTGCTCCTCGAACGTCGCCATCGTCAGCCCGCCAGTTCTTCCGTGTTCTCGTAGCTGGGCCGCTGCCGCGGGTCACCGGGCAGCATGCCGACCGGGCCGCTGCGCACCACACCGGCGGGGTTGGCGAAGTACGGGATCACGTAGCGGCCGAGGTTCTCGATCGTCGCCATCCGCTCCTCGTGTGTGCCGCCGTCGATGCGCAGCACCATCTCGTCGGCGCCCAGGTCGGCGGTGCGCTGCACCTGCTCGATGCAGTACTGCGGGTCGCCGACCAGCACGGTCGGCCCGCAGGTCCGCAGCCATTCGGCGTCGTCGACGTGCTTGCGCAGCTGCCCGATACGGGAGAACTCGCCGTACTGCTCGGGCGAGCGCTCGGCGAGCTGCACGTACACGTCGTTGATGATCATCGCCGCGAACTTCAGCAGATCCTGCTCGGCGTGCTCGAGCGCCAGGTCGGTGGTCTTGGCGCACCGCACGGACATCACGCTGCTGGCCGCGGACTTCACCGCGTACCTACCGACGGGGACGACCTCGTCCTCGGGCACCGAGTTGTACGCGTCGATGTTGGCCTGCAGCACCTCCCAGCCCAGGTAGGCGTCCGAGGTGATCAGCCCGAGTCCCTTGCGCCGGGCGTCGACGGCGGAGTCCACGGACTGCACGATCTTGTACAGCGGCGGGTGCGGCTCCTGCATCGGCTTGGGGCTCAGCCGCCGCTCCGGGATCGTGCCCCAGTGCGGACCGTCGTGGCTGAACGTGTCGTCGCTGAGCGCGCGGACGATGAGTTCGAGCGCCTCCTCGGACCTGCCCTTCGTCTCCTCCAGCGAGACACCGAATGCGTCCAGCTGCAGCAGGGTGTTGCCGCGCGCGGTGGTCAGTTCGACGCGCCCGTTGGACAGCAGATCGGTGACCGCGGTCTGTTCCGCGACCAGGATCGGGTGCACCACCGAGATCAGCCGGCTCATGTAGCGCAACCGAATCCGGTTGGTGCGCATGGCGACCGCGGTGAACAGGCACTCCGGCGACGGCGTGACGCAGAGGTCGTTGAAGAAGTGGTGCTCGGAGGTGCCCCACCCGTGGAAGCCCATCTCCTCGGCGAACACCGCCTCGTCGATCATGTCCCGGTAACGACGGTGCTGCGTCGTGCCGGGCTCGGTCGCGCATTCGCTCATCATGATGAATCTCATCGGGAGGTCCCTTCGGTTCCGGTGGTCGGCCCGCACCCTTGCGGGTACGTTCCAGCGTGCGGTGCCGAGGTTCGATGCGGATCCGTCATCGTGCGGAGCGGATACCGAACTGTGGCGTACGACCGGTCAGGCGGGCGGGCCGGAGGGGTGCCCGGCGACGCGCTCCGCGATCTGGGCCCGTGACGCGAGCCCCAACTTGTCGACGACATGCTGCACGTGCTTGCGGGCCGTGGGCCGGGCGATGCCGAGTTCGGCGGCGATCGCCGCGGTGGGCAGGCCCCGGGCCGCGAGATCCGCGACCTGCCGCTCACGCCGGGTGAGGCCGACGACCGCGCCGGGTGGCAAGGGTCCGCCCTCGGGGTCCATGCCGAGGGCGAAGCGCACGGCGGCGGCGAAACCCAGCAGGGCTCCGGCCCGTCGGGCCGCCTCGAACCGGCGCGGCCCGAGCGTCCGGCGCGTGTTCCGTTCGCACTCCTCGTGGTCGGCGGCCATCGTCGGGAACAGGAAGGGAGAGCTGCCGACGGCCCGCGCCCGCGCGTCGGCGGCGCCCAGCATCGCGGCGGCGCGTTCGCCCTCGCCCTCACCGCAGGCGATCCAGGCCAGCGCCTCGAGGCAGGCGGCGGCCATCAGCGGGTCGTCGCTGCGGTGGGAGAGCACCAACGCGTGTTCGAGCAGGTTCCGCGCGCGGGCCAGTCTGCCGCCCCGCCAGGTGATGACCGCGATCGCCCACAACACGTACGTCCGGTAGACCGACTCGCCGTGGGATTGCGTGATCGCCAGTGCCTCGTCGTGACACGCGAGTGCCCGGTTGTCGTCCCCGCGCAGCGCGTGCACCCATCCGTGCAGCATCAGCGCCGCGACGACGGCGGTGGTGTCACCGCGATCGCGGAAGACGTCGACGGCGTCGGTCAGGGCCGTGTGCGCCCGTTCGAGGTCTCCGCCGTAGAGCGCGTGATTGCCCTCGGCGAGAGCGGCATACGCGCCGGCGAGCGGGTCGGCCCCCGCGACCGCCGGAGCCCGCACCGCGTCCAGCAGGCGGGCCGCGGCGCCGACGTCACCCATCCGATCCGTCAGGGCGTTGCAGGCATAGAGCGCCTTCGCCCGCAGCGCGGGGGGCAGGTCCCGGCCTCCGGCGAGTGCTCGCTCGAGCCACCGGCGACCCTCCGCCGCCGATCCCCGGGCGAGCCAGAACGGGAACAGCGCGGTGGCGATGCGGAGGGCGGACTCCGCGCCCGCCTGGTCTCCCACCGACAGGCCGAATTCCATCGCCTCCCGCAGATTCGCCTGCTCCCGACGCAGCCGCCCGATCCATTCGAGCTGCCGGTCGGTGACCCAGTCGGCCTCTGCGGTCCGCGTCAACGCCACGCACCAGTCCAGGTGCCGCTGTCGGACCAGCTCGACCCGGCCGGTGTCACGGACCTTCTCGCGCCCGTGGTCCCGCAGCGTGTCCAGCATCCGGAACCGGACCGCCGTGCCCGAATCCTGGCGGGACAGAATGGATTTGTCCACCAGCGCGGTCAGCAGGTCGAGCAGGTCGTCGCCCGCGCCCTCGCCGCCGCACACCGCCTCCACCGCGTCGAGTTCGACGCCCCCGGCGAACACCGACAACGCGGTCCACAGCTCCTGCTCGGCCGGGGTGCACAGCTCATAGCTCCAGTCGACACAGCACCGCAGCGTCTGCTGCCGGGTCGACGACCCCCGGGCACCGTGGGTGAGCAGCGCGAAGCGGTCGGTCAGACGCTGCAGCACCTGCTCGACGGACATGGCCCGCAGTCGTGCCGCGGCCAGCTCGATCGCGAGCGGAAGACCGTCCAGCCGCGAACAGATCGACGCCACAGCAACCCGATTCGACTCGGTGATCGTGAATCCGGGCACCGTCGCCGCCGCCCGGTCGGCGAACAGCGACACCGCGTCACATCGCATCAGTTCGTCCGGATCGGCGTCCATCGGCCGGTCCGGGACCGGTAGCGGCGCGATCCGCAACGTCGATTCCCCGCCGACACCGAGGACCTCGCGGCTGGTGGCGAGCACGCTCAACGCCGGGCACGCCTGCAGCAGTGGGTCGACGAGGAGCGCCACGGACTGCACGACCTGTTCGCAGTTGTCGAGCACCAGAAGCAACTCACGCGCGCCGAGGTACTCCATCAGCACCTCGTACCGCGGGCGTGCCGAGCGGTCGCGCAACCCCAGCTCCGCCGCCACCACGTCGATCACCAGCGATTCGTCGCGCAGCTGCGCCAGCTCGACCAGCCGGACCCCGTCGCGGAATCGCGGCCCGACGTCGGCCGCCACCCGCAGGGCGAGCCGGGTCTTCCCGACCCCGCCCGGGCCGGTCAGGGTCACCAGGCTCGACGCGCTCAGCAGGTCCGCGGCGGCGGCGAGCTCGCGGTGCCTCCCGACGAACGTGGTCAGCTCCCGCGGGAGGCCGCCCGGTGTGTGCCGAGGCGTCGACGGCAACGCGGCCGGGCCGGGTGCGGCCCGCGTGTCCGGGACGGCCCGGTCGCCGTCGGCACCGGCCCCGCCGGCCGCGGACGGCACCGCGATGTCGTCGACCGGGAGACCGTGGTGCAACTGGATGCGGCGCAGGTCGTCCGCCAGTTCGGCCGCACTCGCCGGACGCGAGCGCGGGTTCGCGGACATGGCTCGCTCGATGACCGCGCTCAGCTCGTCGGGGACGCCGTCCTCGCGGAGGTCCGGAATCGGCTGGGTGCTGATCCGCAGGAACTGGGCCACGAGCCGCTCGCCGCTGCGGCGCTCGTACGCGGCGTGCCCGGTGATCGCGCAGAACAGGGTCGCGCCGAGCCCGTAGACGTCCGAGGCCACTGTCGGGTGCATGCCGCTGAGGACCTCGGGGGCGGTGAACGCCGGCGACCCGGTGATCACACCGGTGGCCGTCTCGAACCCGCCGGGGACATGGGCGATCCCGAAATCGGTGAGCGCCGGCTCGCCGTAATCGGTGACCAGGATGTTCGCTGGTTTGACGTCCCGGTGCAGGACACCGACCCGGTGTGCGGTCTCCAGCGCACCGGCGACCGCGACACCGAGGTGCAGGGTCTCCTCGACGCCGAGAGGCCCCGAGCGCCGGATCCGGGCGTCCAGGCACCCGCGGGCGTGGTAGGGCATCACGATGAACGGGCGACCGTCGGCGGTCGAGCCGACGTGCAGGGCGGTGACGATGTTCGGGTGGCCGGTCAGCCGGCCCATCGCCCGCTGCTCCCGGAAGAACCGGGCCCGCGAGTCGTCGTCGAGGCCGGCGGTGAGGACCTTCACCGCGACGGTGCGGTCGAGCGCGGGCTGGACACAGCGGTAGACGACGCCGAATCCGCCGCGCCCGATGACCTCGGCCTGCTCGAACCCGGCCGCGGCCAGCTCCGCGGTGACGTCCGGGGCGTCGTCGCGCTGCGTCCGCGCTGGATCGTCAGCGGTCATGGTTCACGTCCGTCAGGGTCGACCTGTGCGACGCCCATTGTCCACCGCAGCGCGGACGCACGTCCACGACCGGGCCCGGGCGGGTGACGCACCGGACGGGCGGGTCCCGCCTCCCGCCCGGCGCACCACCGCGTGCGTCAGTGCGGCTCGCCCGACACGCAGAACCGGTTGCCGTCCGGGTCGGTCAGCGTCACCCAGCGGAACCCGTCCATGTCGTGCCGCTCGTACTCGACGGCGCCCGCCCCGACCAACCGCGCGACCTCGGCGTCCAGGTCCGGCGCCGACAGGTCCAGGTGGACGCGGTTCTTGCCCGGCGTCGGCTCCGGCACCTTCTGGAAGGCCAGCTTCTGCGGCGCCCCCGGCACCCCGACCATGTAGAACCAGCCGTCGTTGTCGGCCTCGACGGTGCCGCCGGTCTGCTGCGCCCACCACGCGGCGAGCGGGCCCGGATCGGCGCTGTCGAACGTGATCATCCCCAGAGTCAATGTCATGGCGGCACGCTACCGCCGGGCACCGACATCCGATCCGGAGTCGGCGGCTCGGCTACGGTTGTCGATCGAGATCGTCACCGGCCACACGCATCGACCAGGGAGAGCCCCCGCATGCCCGAAACCTCGCCCGCTGCAACCACTCCCGAATCCCAGGCGGTCACGAGCCCACTGACGCCCGCGGCGATCTTCCTGGTCGCGACCGTCGACGTGGGCGGCGAGGCGGTGACCAGGGCGGTGCTCGCGGAGGCTCCGGGGCTGCGCCGCTCGGTCGGCCTCCGCGTGCCGGGTGCCGGCCTGGAGCTGATCGTGGGCATCGGCTCCGCGGCGTGGGACCGGTTGTTCGACGGCCCGCGGCCGGCGCGGCTGCACCCGTTCCCGGTCCTGCGCGGCGCCCGGCACCAGGCCCCGTCCACGCCGGGGGACCTGCTGTTCCACATCCGGGCGATGACCATGGACGCGTGCTTCGAACTCGCCCACCAGATCACCAAGCGCCTGGCCGGCGCGGCCACCGTGATCGACGAGGTGCACGGCTTCCAGTACTTCGAGAACCGCGACCTGATCGGGTTCGTCGACGGCACCGAGAACCCGAGCGGCAAGAAGGCCGTCGCCGCGGTCACGGTCGGCGCCGAGGACCCCGACTTCGCGGGCGGCTCGTACGTGCACGTCCAGCGGTACGTGCACGACATGGCGGCCTGGGAGGCGCTGGCGGTGCACGAGCAGGAGAAGGTGATCGGCCGCACCAAGCTCGAGGACATCGAAATGGACGAGGACGTCAAGCCGGCCAACTCGCACGTCGCGCTGAACGCGATCGAGGACGCCGACGGCAATGCGCTCGAGATCCTCCGAGCCAACATGCCGTACGGCCGGGTCGGGGACGGCGAGATGGGCACGTTCTTCATCGGCTACTGCAAGGATCCCGAGGTCACCGAGCGCATGCTGGAGAACATGTTCCTCGGCAATCCCCGCGGCAACTACGATCGGCTGCTGGACTTTTCGACGCCGGTGACCGGCGCGGCGTTCTTCACGCCGAGCGCCGACTTCTTCGACGCGCTGCCCGAGCCGCCGGCCGCGGGCTGACACCGACCCCCCCGATCCACGGCCCGCTCGCCGGCCGACCGATCGCGGCCGGCGCCGGCTCCCCGGAGCCGGCGACCGAGCGGTGATGCCGGCTCAGTGTCCGGGCAGCACGCACACGGAGTCGAGCCCGAGCACGTGGTTGAGCCGGCCGAACGCCAGCCACGACCCGATGCTCATCGACAACTCGACGATCTCGGCGTCGGTGTAGTGGGCCTTCATCCGCTGCCAGAACTCGTCGTCGAGGCCGTGGTGGTCGAGCGCGTACCGCTCGGCGTACTCGGCGGCGAGCCGGGTGCGGTCGTCGAATGCGTCGGTGCTTCGCCAGTTCTCGACGGCGACGTCGAAGCCGGGCTCGACCTTGACGCCGTCGCGTTCGGTGCGCCAGTCCTGGCAGAAGATGCAGCCGTTGATCTGCGCGATCCGCAGCCGGGCGGCCTCGAACTCGCGCAGCCCGAGGGTGGAGTGCTCGTACACGGAGAGCGAGAACTGGGACGCGGCGATCCCGATGCCGGGGACCATCTCGCCCCACACGTAGCCGATCGGGTCCTTGTCCTCGGGAATGTCGACGATCATGCCGTGATCCTTTCCGAACTGTGGGTGCCGAGTTTGCCGACGGCGGGGCGGATCGGGACGTCGAGCGCGTCGTACAGACCCGGCTCCGCGTCGACGAGCCAGTCGATCGCGCCGACGAGACGACCGACGGCGGTGGCGTTGCCGCCTGCGGCGCGGCTGCCGCCCTCGTCGGTGGCCTCGACCGTGACCTCGATGTGGGGCCTGCCCTCGACGATCACCCGGTGCGCGCCTGCACCGCCGTCGGGCGGGCTCGGCCAGTCCGGGGCGCAGGACGGGTGGATCCGGGTGACGTGTTCGATCACGATCCGGGGCTCGCCGCCGACGACACCCTGGACCTCGAACCGCACCGCCCCCTGGGTGCCTGCCGCGAACTCCCCCATCGTCGCGGTGGTCACGGTGGTGTCGAGGGGACGCCGGTCGAGGGTCTCCCGGATCTCGTCGAGGTCGACGCCGAGCGCGCGTGCCATCAGCCGGATCTGTCCGCCCCACACCATCGTCGGGATGCCGGGCGCGGTCATCGGCGGCTGGTAGTCCATCGGCTGCCCCATCCCGACGAGGTACCGGACCGAGTCCGGCTGGTCGTAGGTGGAGTAGTCGAAGATCTCCTGACAGCGCAGCACGTCGACCGTGGAACCGAGGCCGCTGAGCAGCAGCGGCAACACGTCGTTCCCCCAGCCGGGGTCGACACCGGACGCGAACAGCGAGCCGCCGCCCTCGTCGATCGCGGCCAGGATCGGCTCCCGAACCTCCGGCGGCGCGCTGCGGGGGTCGTACAGCGGGTACAGGGCGGGCGTGACGACCACGGCTCCGGCGCGGATCGCGGTGACGACGTCGGCGAGCGCGTCGTCGGGCCGGATGTCCCCGGAGGCCGCGTACACGACCGCGGCGGGCCCGGCGTCGAGCACCGCCTCGATGTCGGAGGTGGCCGCGACACCGAGGTCGTGGTCGAGGCCGGCGAGCGCACCGGCGTCGACTCCGACCTTCTCCGGGTTGTGGACGACGACGGCGGCGAGGTCGAGCGCCGGATGCGCGGCGACGGCACGGATTGCCGCGCGGCCGACGTTGCCGGTGCCCCAGACGACCGTGGTGATCATGGTCCGGCACGCTACCGACCGGGACCCGGTCGCGGGGCGGATCAGGACATCTCGGGTGCGGCCGGGTCGCGGCGCGCCACGTCGAGGGCGTCGTAGAGTCCGGGCTCGCGGGTGGTGAGCCACTCGATGGCCTCGACGAGCCGGTCGACCGCCGACCCGGCGCCGTCCCGCAGGCCGGGTTCGATCGTCACCTCCACCCGCGGGTCGCCTTCGACGACCACCCGGTGCGCGACCCCGCCGGCGGGCACGGTCGGCCAGTCCGGCGCACAGTCGGGGTGGATGCGGCCGACGTGTTCGACGACGACGCGCGGCTGCCCGCCGACCAGGCCCCGCACCTCGAACCGCACCGCGCCCTGGCCGCCGGCCTCGAACTTGCCCATCGTCTCGGTCTCGACGGTCACCTCGAGCTCGAGCCGCTGCAGCGTCTCCCGGATCTCGTCGAGCTCGACGCCGAGCGCCCGCGCGAGCAGCCGGACCCGGTCGCCCCACACCGCGCTCGGCATCCGCGGCGCGAGCATCGGCGGCAGGTAGTCCAGCGGTTCGCCCATGCCCATCAGGTAGCGCACGGATCCGGGGAGGTCGTACCCCGAGTAGTCGACGATCTCGCGGCAGTGGACGGAGGTGGCACCGGCGTCGAGGCCGCGGAGCAGCAACGGCAGCACGTGGTTGGTCCAGTCCGGGTCGACGTCGCAGACGTACAGCGTGCCGCCGCCCTCGGCGATCGCGGTCCGGATCTCCGCGCGGATCTCGGCGACCGCGGCGCCGTGGTCGTGGAGCGGGTGGATCGGTGGGGTCGCCACGACCGCGCCGACCCGCAGTGCGGCGACGACGTCGGCACGGGCGTCGGCGGAGCGGGTGGTACCCGACCCGGCGTAGACGACGGCCCGCGGCCGGGCCGCGAGGACCGCGGCGACGTCCGTGGTGGCGACGACCCCCAGCCGCCGACCGAGCCCGGCGAGGTCGCCGGCGTCGCGCCCGGCCCGGTCGGGACCGGAGACGAGGACGGCGGTCAGGTCGAGTCCCGGATGCGAGTCGACGGCGCGGATCGCGTCCGCCGCGATGCTGCCGTCGCCCCACACGATCGTCGAGATCATGGCCGGACGGTAGCAACACGGGGCGGACCGGAGATCTCCGGTCCGCCCCCTGTTGCCGTGTGGTGTCGGGCTCAGGCGGTGAGGACCGCGTCGAGCGCCGAGTAGAACATCCCGAGGCCGTCGTCGCTGGGGCCGGTGAGCGCCTCGGTGGCGTGCTCGGGGTGCGGCATCAGGCCGACGACGCGACCGTTCGCCGACGCGATGCCGGCGATGCCGCGCTGGGAGCCGTTGGGGTTGTCGCCGGCGTAGCGGAACACCACGCGGCCCTCCCCCTCGAGCTCGTCGAGCACCTTCTCCGACGCCTGGTAGCGACCCTCGCCGGACTTGAGCGGGATCAGGATCTCCGCACCGGCCTCGTAGCGGGCGCTCCACGCCGTCGACGTGGACTCCACCGTCAGCCACTGGTCGCGGCAGATGAAGTGCAGGCCCTCGTTGCGGGTCAGCGCGCCGGGCAGCAGCCCGGCCTCGCAGAGCACCTGGAAGCCGTTGCAGATGCCGAGCACCGGCATCCCGCCGTGCGCGGCCTCGACGACCTTGCCCATCACCGGCGCGAACCGGGCGATCGCGCCGCAGCGCAGGTAGTCACCGTAGGAGAAGCCGCCGGGCACGATGACCGCGTCGACGCCCTTGAGGTCCGCGTCGCCGTGCCACAGGCTGACGGCCTCGCCGCCGGCGAGCGTCACCGCGCGGGCGGCGTCGATGTCGTCGAGCGTGCCCGGGAAGGTGATGACCCCGATGCGGGCGCTCATGCCTGGACGTCGATTCGACGCACGGCCCAGTCCTCGATCACGGTGTTGGCCAGCAGGCCCTCGGCGATCTTCTCGAGCTCGGCGTCGTCGACGCTGCCGTCGACCTCGAGCTCGAATCGCTTGCCCTGGCGGACGTCGGACACGCCGGCGAAGCCGAGCCGGGACAGCGCCCCGACGATGGCCTGCCCCTGCGGGTCGAGGATCTCGGCCTTGGGCATGACTTCGACAACGACACGGGCCACGTGCTGCTCCTCGCTTGGTGCTCCGGTTCCGCCCGGCAGATCACGCCGGGCACCCGGCAGTTTACCGGGCTGTCCGGTTGCACCCCGCACTCGGGCGCACGCCCGGGCGGGGCGGTGTGAACCAGCGCATACTCGGGGGCATGCAGCTCACCCACTTCGGTCATTCCTGCCTGCTCGTCGAGCACCTCGGCACCAGGGTCCTGTTCGATCCGGGCAACTTCTCGCACGGATTCGAAGGGATCGCCGGACTGGACGCGATCGCGATCACCCACCAGCACCCCGATCACGCCGACCCGGCCCGGCTGCCCGCCCTGGTCGAGGCCAACCCGGGTGCCGCGCTGTATGCGGACCCGCAGACGACCGCGCAGCTCGGTGGAGAGTGGACGGCGGTGCGGCCGGGTGACGCGTTCGACGTCGGTCCGCTGCACCTGCGCGGCACCGGCGGCAGGCACGCGGTGATCCACCCGGACCTCGCGGTCGTCGACAACACCGCGTACCTGCTGGGCGACGACGAGAACCCGGCCCGGCTGCTGCATCCGGGCGACTCGCTGTACATCCCCCACGAGAACGTGGACGTGCTGGCGCTGCCGGCCGCGGCACCGTGGTTGAAGATCTCCGAGGCGATCGACTATCTGCGCGCGGTTGCCCCGAGGGTGGCGGTGCCGATCCACCAGGCGATCCTGGCGAACGAGGCCACCGGCATCTTCTACGGCCGTTACACCGACATGGCCGCGGAGGGCACCGAGTTCCGGGTGCTGCCGCTCGAGGACTCGCTCGATCTGTAGGGCGCTCAGGCCACCTCGAGGCCGCCGCCGCGCGGACGCCACCGGTAGGCGTCGGGGCGCGCCTCGTGGTGCAGTGCGATGTCGATCGCGTCGATCAGGGCCTGCCGCGGCCCGGGGTGCGCGAGTTGTTTCGCGGAGATCGCCAGCCGAACGGTGCCGCCGCGGCGGGCGGTGCGGCCCGCGCCGAGCACCAGCGCCCGGCACCACCAGGGTTCGGCACGGAATCCTTCCCCGATCCCGAGCACCCGCGCCTTCACGACGGTGTCCCGGTCGAGGTCGTGGATGCCGGTGAGCCCGGCGAGCACCCGGAACCCGGCCCGCGGCAGCGCGGTCACCGCACCCGGTGACGCCAGCCAGCGCGGCGCCGCGAAGACCCGGGTGCGCAGCCCGGTCTCCTCCATCACCCGGTCGGCGGCGAGCAGCCGCAGCATCGCCTCGTGCTGCGGCAGTGCCGCGAACTCGGCGCGGCGCTTCTTGGTGGCGGCCTGGTCGTAGCCGTGCAGCACGATCGCGTCGCCGCTGCCCTGCCGCTCGCGCAGCCAGTCCTGGGTCGGCTCGTCGCGCACGAGCCGGTACTTGTCCTTGAGCCGGGGCGCCACCAGCAGCGACAGCGGGACCTCCCGGGCGTCCGTCTCGCCCGCGAACTCGGCAACGAGCTCGCGGGTCTCGTCCCGGATCCCCGACACCGACACGATCAGCGTTGCGACCATGCCGTCAGCCTGGCACCCGAAGGTGAACGGGCGCTGACGTGCCCGTGAGCGTTGCGTTCGGATCGCCCACGGGCGCGGTGGGTGTTCCTACAGCAGGGCCTCGATCGCGGCGATCACCTCGGGGGCGTCGGGGACGGTGGTCGGGCGGAAGCGGGCGGCGACGGCGCCGTCGGGCGCGATCAGGAACTTCTCGAAGTTCCACTGGACGTCGCCGGCCGTGCCCTCGGCGTCGGCGGCAAGGGTGACCGCGGCGTACAGCGGGTGCCGGTTCTCGCCGTTGACCTCGACCTTCTCCAGCAGCGGGAAGGTGACGCCGTACGTGGTCGAGCAGAAGGTCTGGATCTCCTCGGCGGTGCCGGGCTCCTGTCCCATGAACTGGTTGCACGGCACGCCGACGACGGTCAGACCGCGGTCCGCGTAGTCCTTCGCCAGCTGCTCGAGCGCGGTGTACTGCGGGGTCAGCCCGCACTTGGAGGCGACGTTGACGAGCAGGATCGCCTTGCCGCCGAGGGCGCGCAGTGAGGTCGGCTCACCGACGAGGGTGGTGATGTCGATGTCCAGCAGTGCAGTGTTCGTCATGGCGTTCACGGTACGGGATGCGGTGCGGCGCCGAACTTTTCCGGAAGAGTGTCCCGCCGAGCGGGATCAGCACTCCCAGTCGGCGTCCTCGGTGGGCACCGGGGTGGTCACGACGTAGGCGCTGCCCGCCCCGGAGAAGAAGTCGTGGCTCTCCCCCGCACCCGGGTCGAGTGCGGCCAGGATCTCCGGGCGGACGACGGTCTCGGCCGCCGCGAAGCGCGGGCCGTAACCGAGGTTGGCCAGTGCCCGGTTCGCGTTGTACCGCATGAACGCGAGCACCTCGCCGGTCCAGCCGACCTCGTCGTACAGGTCGTGCGCGTACCCGACCTCGTTGTCGAAGAGGGCACCCAGCAGCGCGAGGGTGTAGGCGCGGTGCCGAGCTCGGGCGCCGGCGCCGGCGCGGTCCAGCCCCCGCAGGCAGGCGTGGCCGATGTAGTACCCGTGCACGGCCTCGTCGCGCATGATCAGCCGGATCAGGTCGCCGGTGTTGGTGAGCACGCCGCGGGAGGCGAAGCGCAGCGGCAGGTAGAAGCCGGAGTAGAACAGGAACGACTCGAGGAGCACCGAGGCGGCCTTGCGGGCGAGCGGGTCGTCGCCCCGGTAGCGGTCCAGCACGATGCCGGCCTTGCGTTGCAGGTGCGCGTTGCGTTCGGACCAGTCGAAGGCCTCGTCGATCTCCCTGCTCGAGCACAGTGTCGAGAAGACCGCGCTGTAGCTCTTGGCGTGCACGGACTCCATGAACGCCATGTTGGTCAGCACCGCCGCCTCCTGCGCGGTGTCGGCGTCGGCGATCATCGACACCGCACCGACGGTGGCCTGCGCGGTGTCGAGCAACGTCAGCCCGGTGAAGACCCGGATGGTCAGCCGGCGTTCGGTGTCGGTCAGCGCCCGCCACGACGGCACGTCGTTCGACAGCGGCACCCGTTCGGGCAGCCAGAAGTTCCCGGTCAGCCGATCCCACACCCGCACGTCCGTGGGGTCGGACGGCCGGGTCCAGTCGATCGCGTGCACGCGACCGGTGCCCGGGGCGCCCACGCCTCCATTGTCCCCCGGCCCGGCGGCCGGGGGCTCGACGGGAGCGCCCCTGCGGTCAGCCCAGGCCGACCGTGTCGAGCACCCACGCGTACTCGAACGCGACCTCCCGCCACTTCTCGTAGCGGCCGCTGACGCCACCGTGCCCGGCACTCATCTCGGTCTTGAGCAGCACCGGCGAGTCGCCGGTCTTGGTGGCGCGCAGCTTCGCGACCCACTTCGCGGGTTCGACGTACAGGACGCGGGTGTCGTTGATGCTGGTGATCGCGAGGATCGCCGGGTAGTCGTGCGCGCCGACGTTCTCGTACGGGCTGTACGACTTCATGTACTCGTACACGTCCCGGTCCGCCAACGGGTTTCCCCACTCGTCCCATTCGATGACGGTCAGCGGAAGGGACGGGTCGAGGATCGAGGTGAGCGGGTCGACGAACGGCACGTTCGCGAGGATTCCGGCGAACAGCTCCGGCGCCAGGTTGGCCACCGCCCCCATCAGCAGTCCGCCGGCGCTGCCGCCGTCGGCGACCATCAGCCGCGGCGTCGTGCGTCCCGTGTCGACGAGATGCCGTGCACAGCAGACGAAGTCGGTGAAGGTGTTCTTCTTCGACAGCATCTTGCCGTCCTCGTACCAGCGCCGGCCCATCTCGCCGCCGCCGCGGACGTGCGCGACCGCGAACACCATGCCGCGGTCGAGCAGCGACAGCCGGGCCACCGAGAACCCGGGGTCGGTGCTGGACTCGTAGGAGCCGTAGCCGTAGAGGAGCAGCGGGGCCGGTGTCACGGCGGCGGTGCGGCGTCGCACGATCGAGATCGGGATCCGGGTGCCGTCGTCGGCGGTGGCCCAGTCCCGGTGCTGTTCGTAGTCGGCGGGATCGTAGCCGCCGAGCACCGGCTGCTGTTTGCGCAGCAGCAGTGCACCGGTCGCCACCTCGTAGTCGTAGACCCGGCTCGGGGTGAGGAACGACGTGTATCCCAGTCGCAGCAGCGGACTTTCCCACTCCGGGTTGGAGCCGGCGCCGACCGAGTACAGCTCCTCGCCGAAGTCGAGTTCGTGGCGTTCGCCGTAGCCGTCGGCGGTCAACGGCCACACCGCGAGCCGGGTCAGTGCCTCGCGCCGGTAGCCGAGCACCAGGTGACCGGCGAACGCGTCGACCTCCTCGAGCCGGACGTCCTCGCGGTGGGCGATCAGCGTCCGCTGGTCGGTCGGGTCCGCGACGGGGGTGTCGACGAGGGTGAAGTTCTCGGCCTTGGTGCCGTCGACGACACCGTTGTGCAGGATCAGGAATCGGTCCTGTCCCGCGACGACCGCGTGCTCGACGGCGTACTCGACGCCCTCCACGCGGGGCAGCACGACCGTGAATTCGCCTTCGGGGTTCGCGGATTCGAGATACCAGATCTCGGAGGTGACCTTGGACCCGAGCCAGATCGTCAGGTACTTCTCGCTACGGGTGGAGCCGAAGCCGACCCAGTACCGCTCGTCGGGTTCGTGGAAGACCCGGACGTCCGCGGACTGGGGGGTGCCGAGCCGGTGCCGCCACACGGTGTCGGGCCGCCAGGCGTCGTCGACGGTCAGGTAGAAGACGTGGCGGTTGTCGAGTGCCCAGGTCGCGCCGGGCGCGGTACCGGGGATCTCGTCGGCCAGCAGCTCTCCGGTGTCGAGGTTCTTGAACCGCAGCGTGTACCGCTCGTCGCCGGCGGTGTCGACGGAGTACGCGAGCAGGGTGCCGTCGAGGGTCACCGACATCCCGCCGAGCGCGAAGAAGTCGTGGCCCTCGGCCAGCTCGTTGCCGTCGAGCAGCACCTGTTCGCCGGGGATCTCGGTGTCCGCGGACAGCTCCGGCGGCGTCCAGTCGTCGGGCCCGGCGATCGGGCAGCGGCAGTGCGCCGAGTACTGCTTGCCCTCGAACGAGCGCGAGTAGTACCACCACTGCCCCATCCGCGACGGCACCGACAGGTCGGTCTCCTGGGTGCGCGACTTGATCTCGGAGAAGATCGTCTCCCGCAGCGGTCCGAGGTGCTCGGTCTGCGCCTCGGTGTGGGCGTTCTCCGCCTCGAGGTGGGCGATGACCTCGGGGGCGGTCTTCTCGCGCAGCCACTCGTAGTCGTCGACGAACGTGTCGCCGTGGTGGGTGCGCTGGTGCGGGACCTTCTTCGCGACCGGGGCCGGGGTGACGGGCGAGCTCATGCCGCCACCCTATGCCCCGGCCCCCGGCCGGGGCGGTCACACCTGCCGATCGGGCCGGTTACCCGATCCAGTCGTCGAAGGACAACCCGGAGATGCGCTCGTAGGCCTCGATGTAGCGGGCGCGGGTGGCGTCGACGATGGCCTGCGGCAGCGGCGGCGGGGGCGTGTCGGAGGCGCGGTCCCAGCCGGACTCGGGGCCCGTGAGCCAGTTGCGGACGAACTGCTTGTCGAAGCTGGGCTGAACCCTGCCCGCCTCGTAGCCGTCGGCCGGCCAGTACCGCGACGAGTCCGGCGTGAGCACCTCGTCGGCGAGCACCAGGTTGCGATCGGCGTCGAGACCGAACTCGAACTTGGTGTCCGCCAGAATGATTCCGCGCTCGGCGGCGAAGATGGAGGCGCGGGTGTAGATGTCGAGGGTGTCCTGACGCAGCTTGACCGCGAGGTCCTGGCCGACCTGGTCGACGACGGTCGCGAAGTCGACGTTCTCGTCGTGGTCCCCGAGCGCGGCCTTGGTGGCGGGGGTGAAGATCGGCTCCGGCAGCTGGGAGGACTCGACGAGCCCGTCGGGCAGCGACACTCCGCAGACGGCGCCGGTGCGCTGGTAGTCCGCCAGCCCCGAGCCGGTGAGGTAGCCGCGCGCGACGCACTCGACGGGCACCATCTCCAGCTTGCGCACGACGAGGGCACGCCCGAGCACCTCGGCGGGGATCCGCTCGTCGTCCGGCACGCCGGCGAGGTGGTTGTGGCCGCCGAGCTGGTTGAAGAAGAAGACGCTCATCGCCGTCAGCACCCGTCCCTTGTCGGGGATCGGGGTGCTCAGGATGTGGTCGTAGGCGGAGATCCGGTCGCTCGCGACGAGCAGCAGGTGCTCGCCGTCGATCGTGTAGAGGTCACGGACCTTGCCGCCGGCGAGGTGGGCGTAATCGGAGAGTGAGGGACGCACGCACCCAACCCTATCGGGTGCCGCCCCGGCGGTGCCCGACGGCGGCGGGCGACCCGGACGAACCGGACAGCTGAGGCCGTGGAGGACGGGCGGCGGCCGGACTGGCAGGCTGGACCCATGGACTCACCGCGGGTGCGCATCACGTACTGCACGCAGTGCCAGTGGCTGCTGCGGGCGGCGTGGATGGCGCAGGAGCTGCTGAGCACGTTCGGCACCGACCTCGGGGAGGTCGCGTTGGCGCCGGGGACGGGCGGGGTGTTCCGGGTCGAGGTGGGCGACACGCTGGTGTGGGACCGGGCTCGCGACGGCGGATTCCCCGAGGCGAAGACCCTCAAGCAGATCGTGCGTGACGTCGTGGACCCGGCCCGGGACCTGGGTCACGCCGACCGGCCGCGGGACCCGCGCACCGGACGGGATGCGACGGGCCTGCCGGGGGCACCGGCCTGACCGACCGTCAGCCCGCGCGCGGACCGTGGGTGTCGACGAACACGATCGGCGCGTCACCGAACATCGGGTGCCGGTCGAGGGCGAGCGCGGCCGCGAAGGCCTTGGCCGTGTACACCGGGTCGAGGGTGAGGCCGGCCGCGGCGGCGATCCCGATGGCGGCGTCCGCCTCGGCGGTCCGGTGCCCGTATCCCGGCCCGAGCCAGCGCCGGGTGACGAGCAACGATCCGGGTGCCAGATCGACGGGCCCGAGCCGGGCGCCGCGGTCGCGCAGCAGTCGCTCGGTGCGACGAGCGAGGCCCAGCAGATTCCGGGCCGCGAGCGGCAGGGTGTCGTTGACCACCACCGCGACCACCCGGGTGCGCATTCCGGCGAGCCGCATTCCCAGCACCAGCCCGGCCGCCGTACCCCCGGACCCGACCGCGGTGACGACGGCCGCGGGCTCCGGCATCTCACGACGGCGCACCTGTGCGGCCAGTTCGAGCGCGGCCTCCACGTACCCGACCGTGCCCAGCGGCGTCGACCCACCGGCGGGCAGGTAGTAGGACATCGGGTGCCGGGCGAACAGCCACGGCGCCGCGGCGATCGTGCGGGCCTTGGTCCGGGTCCGGTGCACGGTCGCACCGGCGGCGTGGATGCGTGCGAGCTGGGCCCGCACGTGTTCGTCCATCGGCTGGTCGACCAGGGCCAGCTCGGTGTCGACGCCGAGGGTGCGGGCGTACCGGGTCGTCGCCAGCCCCCAGTTGGTTCCGAGGGCTCCGACGGTGAGGATCCGGCGCGCGCCCCGGGCCGTCACGTCGGGCAGGATCCACTCGAGTTTGCGCACCTTGTTCCCACCCCAGCCGCCGTCGCCGAATCCGCTGTCGTCCTTGCACCACAAGCGGTTTCCCCGACCCGGCACGGCCAACCGGGTGAGCGGGGTCGGCCGCCGGCCGAGCGGCAGGTGCGGCAGCGTGGCGGCGAGTTCCGGATACCGGAGGTGCAGCTCGGGCGGGCTCGGGTTCACGGGTCAGCCCACCTGTCGTCGTCGGCGCATCCGGGCAGACTACGCAACCCGGGGCGGTCGCGGTGCCGGATTCAGCCGGCCGTCGACGCGTTCTGCTCGGCGATCGCCTCCCGCGCCCAGCGCGGCAGGATGAAGACGCCCTCGGCCTCGACGCAGATACCGTCGGACCCCGAGATATGCCCGACGACAATGGTTTTGACACCCTCAACCCGGTCCACCCGAGCCTCGGCGTACAGATCGCCGAGCGGCGTGGGCCGGCGGTACCGCAGCGTGAGCGTGCCCGTCATCCCCGGCGTGCCGCCGGCGACCGCGGCGTCGCCGAGCACCTGGTCGAGGATCAGCGCCGACACACCGCCGTGGACCAGCCCGGCCGGGCCCTCGTACTGCGGCCCGAGGTGGAAGTCGGTCCGGGCGCGCCCGTCGGGGTCGGTGCGGATGTTCAACGGCGGCGCGACCGCGTTGCGCAGCCCGTCCGCGGCATTGCCCCAGCCCCGCTTCCTGCCGGACGCTCCCCAGCGGACGCCGTACGGGCCGGGGATGGCCTTGGCCCGCAGCAGCGACGCGGCCTCCCCGATCAGGGCGCGGGCCCGCCGGACGTCGGATTCGCCGACCTCGGTCTGCAGCGTGGCGGCGATCAGGCCGCGCACACTGTCGGTGAGCGGTCCGTAGAGGTCGGCCTCGCGCTGGATCTCCTCGTCCGACAACTGGTCGTTGACATAGAGCAGCTGCTGGTCGGAAGTCGATTCGGTCACGGTGCCTCACTCACGGTCGTGCGCGGACGCGCAAATGTGCATCGTACACACGCGGGTCGGCCGTGCCGCGCGCGGTCAGGCGCCGAGCCGCCGCCGGATCGTGCCCGCCAGGTGGTCGAGGTCCGGCCGGCGCGGCGACGTCGGCCGGCCGCGCAGACCGAACCCGTCGCCGGCCGCGCGCGGGATGACGTGCAGATGCACGTGGAACACCTCCTGGCCGGCGGCGACGCCGTCGGCCAGGAAGAAGTTGACCCCGTCGGCCCGCGGGCCGTCCTGCGGCTCCCCCGGCCGCCCGACGGAGCCGTCACGCAGCGCGGCCGCGACGCGCTGCCCGACCGCGAACACCCGCCTGCCGTCCTCCGGGTCGAGATCCGCGAGCCCGGACGCGTGCGCCTTCGGCACCACCAGCAGGTGCCCGGGCGTGAACGGGCGGATGTCCATGAACGCGAGGGTGTGCTCGTCCTCGTGGACGATGCTGGCCTCGGCGGCGCGGGCGACGATCGCGCAGAAGATGCACGTGCTCATGCCGATCGATGCTAGGCGGCGAGCACCCCGGCGACCCCACAACCCGGCCACACGTCCCGACCGGATCCGAGAACCCCAGCAGCCCAACC
This sequence comes from Rhodococcus olei, assembly GCF_039540555.1. Classification (NCBI taxonomy): domain Bacteria; kingdom Bacillati; phylum Actinomycetota; class Actinomycetes; order Mycobacteriales; family Nocardiaceae; genus Rhodococcus; species Rhodococcus olei. The sequence goes on from NZ_BAABFB010000075.1 coordinate 303,247, forward strand.
GGATCCGAATACCGGCCGGCGCCGTCCCGCCCACCGGGCAACACCCTTCCCCGCGACCCGACACCCACCTAGCGTGACCGGCGTCACAGTCGGTTCGACACCCCCGGACAGGAGTTCCGAATGAGCGCACACACACCCGTCACCCCCGTCGATGCCGCCGACATGGACACGTACGACCACGAGACCGACGTCCTGGTCGTCGGCTACGGCTGCGCCGGCGCGGCCGCCGCGCTGGAGGCCACCGCGACCGGCGCCGAGGTGATCGTGCTCGAGCGGCAGAGCGGGGGCGGCGGCTCGTCGGCGCTGTCCGGTGGCGAGATGTACCTCGGCGGCGGCACCCCGGTCCAGGAGGCGTGCGGGTTCGCCGACACCGCCGAGGACATGGAGAAGTTCCTGCTCGCCGCCCTCGGCCCGGACGCCGACCGGGAGAAGGTGGGCCTCTACTCCCGGGAGAGCGTCGCGCACTACCAGTGGCTGGTCGACCACGGCGTGCCGTTCAAGCCGTCCCTGTGGGACTCCCCGACCTGGGTCCCGCCGACCGACGACGGCCTGATGTGGATGGGTGAGAACTCCCACCCCTTCCGCGATCTCGCGACGCCGGCGCCGCGCGGGCACCGCGTCACCTCCGACGGGTTCGGCGGCAAGGTGCTGATGGCGGTGCTGAGCGAGGCGGTCGCGAAGACCGCGGTCGCGGTGCACACCGACACGTCGGCGCTGCGGCTGATCGTGGAGGCGGGTCGGGTCGTCGGTGTCGTCGCCCGGCACTTCAACGAGACCGTCACGTACCGCGCCCGCCGCGGCGTGATCCTGACGACCGGCGGCTTCGCCGACAACGCCGAGATGGTCGCCCAGCACGCCCCGCAGCTGGTGGGCCTCGGCGTCAACTCCGACGGCGGCGACGACGGCCGCGGCATCGTGATGGCGCAGGCGGTCGGTGCCGCGGTCAAGCACATGTCCGCCGGCCAGGTCGGCATCTCGTTGATCCCCGGGATGATGGTGCGCGGGATGATCGTCAACAGCGTCGGGCAGCGCTTCATCAACGAGGACGTCTACCCCGGACTGGTCGGGCAGGCGGCCCTGTACAAGCACGGACTGAAGGTGTGGGTGATCCTCGACGAGCAGGCGTACGAGGAGGTCCCGGAGAACGAACGCTGGGGCGTGCAGCCGCATTTCGTCGCCGAGACGCTCGAGGAGCTCGAACACGACATCGGCATGCCGCCGGGTGCGCTGCAGACCACGGTCGGCGAGTACAACCGGTTCGCCGCCGAGGGCCGGGACCCGTACTTCCACAAGGCCGAGCGCTGGCTGCGCCCCCTCGCGTCGCCGTTCGCCGCGATCGACGTGCAGCGCGGCATCGCCCCACCCGAGTACGGCGAGGCCGGTCGCGGCGGCGCCGAGGTCTTCACGATCGGCGGCCTGCACACCACCGTCGACGGCCACGTCCTAGACCTCGACGGCGACCCGATCCCCGGCCTCTTCGCGGCCGGGCGCGCGACGTCGGGCCTGCACTCGTGGGGCTACATCAGCGGCACCTCGCTCGGTGACGGCACCTTCTTCGGCCGGCGCGCCGGTGTCGCGGCCGGTTCCGGCCCGGGCGAGTAGCGCGGCATAGCGGGAGCCGAGCGCCCGCAACTCCTCGTGGGTGCCGCGCTCGGCGACGCGGCCGTGGTCGAGGACCACGATCTGGTCGGCGTCCCGGATCGTCGAGAGCCGGTGCGCGACCGCGATCGTGGTGCGTCCGGCGCTGACCACGTCCAGGGCGCGCTGCACGGCCGCCTCGGTCTCGTTGTCGAGCGCGCTGGTGGCCTCGTCGAGGACCAGGATCCTCGGGTCCCGCAACAGCGTTCGGGCGATCGCGATCCGTTGCTTCTCGCCGCCGGAGAACCGGTGGCCGCGGGCACCGACGACGGTGTCGTAGCCGTCGGGCAGGGCCGCGATCAGGTCGTGGACCTGGGCGGCGCGGGCCGCGTCCTCGATCTCGGTGTCGGTGGCGTCCGGGCGCGCGCGGCGCAGGTTCTCCCGGATCGTGGTGTGCAACAGGTAGGTCTCCTGGGACACGACGCCGACGAGTTCCGACAGTTGCGTCAGGGTGACGTCGCGCAGGTCCACCCCGTCGATCCGCACGACACCGGCGGTCGGGTCGTGCAGCCGGGCGACCAGCGACGCGAGGGTGGTCTTGCCGGAACCGGTCTCGCCGACCAGCGCCAGCGACGACCCGGCGGGGACGTCGATCGTGATGTCGTCCAACGCGTTTCGGTCCGCACCCTCGTAGCGGAAGCCGACGGCCTCGAACGTGAGGTCGCCGCGCACCCGTGCGCGCGGCATCGGGACCGGGTGCCGCGGGTCGTCGATGTCGACGGGCAGGTCGAGGTATTCGAAGATGCGACTGAACAGGGCCAGCGAACTCGTCACCGAGACACCGACGTCGAGCAGGCTCATCAGCGGCCGGAACAGCGCGGCCTGCAGGCCGGTGAACGCGACCAGGGTGCCGATCGTCATGCCGCCCGAGGTCGCGGGCAGGCCCGCGGCGAGATACAGCAGCGCGGGGATCGCGGCGAAGACGATGTTCATGGTGGCCATCCGCCACCGGCCGGACAGCTGGGCGCGCACCTCGAGGTCGGTGAGCCGCTCGGAGGTGTCGGCGAACCGCGCGGCCATCGCCGGCCCGGCACCGAGGGTCTTGCCGAGCTGCACCCCGCTGATCGACAGGCTCTCCTCGATCTGCGTCTGCAGGTCGGCGAGCACCCGTTGGCGTCGCGCGGTGATCTCGCGCCGCGTCAGCGCGACCCGGCGGGTCAGCCAGATGGCCGGCGGCAGCACCAACAGCGTCAGCAGCGAGAGCCGCCAGCTGAGCACCGCCATCGCGATCGCGGTACCCACGACGGTGGTCGCATTGGCGGCGATCGAGGTGGCGGTCGAGGTGACCACCGTCTGCATCCCGCCGATGTCGTTGGTCAGGCGGGACTGGATCTCGCCGCCGCGGGTGCGGGTGAAGAAGCCGAGCGACTGCCGCTGCAGGTGCGCGAAGACCCTGGTGCGCAAGCCGTGCATGATGCGCTGGCCGACGGTCGTCGAGATCCAGGTCTGCGCGACGCCGAGCACCGACGCGGCCAGGGTGATCGCGAGCATCCCGGCGACCGCCCAGATCAGCAGCGGCACATCCTGTTCCGGGATGGCGTGGTCGATGACCGCGCGGATCAGGAACGGATTGGCGAGGGAGATCGTGGACGAGGCCACGATCAGCGCCACCACCGCGGCGATCTGCCAGCGGTACGGCGCGAACAGGGTGCCGATCCGGCGCAGGCTGACCGGGGATTCGGCGAGCTGGGCACGGTCGGCGGGGTCGAGCCGGGGGGCGCGGGGGCCCGATCGGGACCCTCCGTCGTGGGGGATCGTCATGCAACCACCCCTCTCGGTGTGTCGGGGTCGGACATACTGAGGTTCCCTCACAATGAGGTTTCTGTCAAGGAATGGGGGCCCGAGCCCTCACCGCGGGCCCAGTTCGACGGCGATCGCGCCGGCGAGCAGGTCCCGGGCCCTCTCGACGGCGATCGACCCGCTGTGCCAGCGCCCGCTCAGCCCCTCGACCAGCGCCGTGAGGCGCTCGGCGGCATCGGCGGGCTCGGCGACCGGGTCGGCGAGGTCCTCGGACTGCGCCTGCCGGATGAGGCTCTCCACGTCGCCAACCCACGCCCGCGTGGTCGATCGGAGCGGGTCGCGCAGGTCCTCCGAGAAGACGGCGCTGGCCCGCAGCTCGCCCCAGGCGATGCTGTTCTCGCGAACCTCGGGCGCGCTCTGGAGCTCGAGCAGCAGCATCCGCTCGAGCCGCGAACGCGGGTCCGCGCCCGCGTCGACCTCCCCGGTATAGCGCTCGGCCCGGGCGTTGATGTGCTCGAGCGCCCGGCGGAGCACGCCGTCCCGATCCCGAAAGTGGTAGTAGATCAAGGCGGTTGACACGCCGGCCTCGGCGGCGAGCTTCTCCACGCGGAGGCCACGCACGCCGGATTGCGCGATCACGCGAACCGCCGCTTCCAGGATCTGGGTTTGTCGATCGGACACGGATCCTCACTCTACGAAACGCCCCGGTGGCCGCCCCCGCCCTACGCCGGCTCCTGCTGGGTGGTGCAGTGGATGCCGCCGCCGCCCGCGGCGATGGCGTCGATGCCGATCTGCACGACGCGGCGGCCGGGGAACAGGCGCGCGAGTTCCTCGCCCGCCGCGCGGTCGGCCTCGGGGTCACCGAACTCGGGGGCGATCACGGCGCCGTTGCAGACGTAGAAGTTGACGTAGCCGGCAGCGAAGTCGTCCGATTCGAACTCGGGGCGGACCGTGCCCGGCGCCTCCAGGACCACCACCTCCAGCGCGCGACCGCGCGCGTCGGTGGCCCCCTCGAGAATCTCGAGATGCCGGGTGGTGACGTCGTGATCGAAGGACTCCGGGTCCGGGTCGAATCCGGCGACGACCACACCGGGGCTCGCGAACCTCGCGTAGAAGTCGGTGTGCCCGTCGGTGATGTCCTTGCCGGCGATCCCGGGCAGCCAGATGATTTTCTCCAGCCCCAGCAGCGCCCCGAGCTCGGCCTCGACATCCGCCTTCGACCACCCCGGGTTCCGGTTGTCGTTGAGCACGCAACTCTCGGTGATGATCGCGGTGCCCTCGCCGTCGACCTCGATCGCACCGCCCTCGAGGATCAGGTCAGAGGGCAGCGACTCGACGCCGGCGCGCGCGGCGACGAGGCCCGCCACCCCCGCGTCCCGGTCGAAGTCCTGCTTCCCGCCCCAGCCGTTGAAGTTGAAGTCGATCCCCGCCCGCGTCCCGCTGCCGGTGACGAACACGGGGCCGGTGTCGCGCATCCAGAGGTCGTCGAGCGGGGCGGCGATCAGCTCGACCGAGGGACCGACGAGGCCGCGCGCCAGCTCGAGCTCCTCCGCGCGCACGAGCATCGACACCGGCTCGAACTGCGCGATCGTCCGGGCGATCGTCGCCAGGTTTCGGCGGACCTCCGGGAGCAGGGTGCTCCCCCAGATCGGCTCGCTCGCACCGAAGGCCATCCAGGTCCGCCTGTGCGGCTCCCCCTCCTCGGGCATCCGCCAGGTGCGCGGATCGTCCTCGCCACCGTCCGCATGTCCGGACCCGGTGTCGGAGCAGCCGACTGCCAGCAGGCCGCCGACCGCGACCAGGCCCGATCGCAGGAATGTGCGTCTGAGCATCATCGGGAACTCCCCGTCCTTCCTCCGCGGACGCACCGCCCGACCACGGCCGAGCGCCCGCCCGACGACCCGATCGTATCCTGACTGAAACTTCAGTCAAACTCGTCGGCGTGCGCGGGCGACGACCCCGACCGAGGTCCCGGACTTGATGAGGGTTCCTCACAATGAGGTGCGCTAGGGTCTGTGACCATGGCGCAGGACTCCCCCGAGCAGCTTCGCGACCTGGTGATGTCGGCGGCGCGGGCGCTGCGCAGGCGCTGGTTCACCGCGCTCGAGCCGTGGGGGCTCTCGCCGCACGAGTACCGGGCGCTGCGCGCGATTCACGGCGGCGATTCGCCCCGGCTCGGCGACGTCGCCAAGGCATTGCGCATCGCGCCGCGCTCGGCGACGGAGGTGGTCGACCGGCTGGAGAAGGGCGGGCTCATCGAGCGGATCCCCGACGCCTCAGACCGGCGCGCGATGTGCGTGCGCCTGACCGCGCAGGGCGGCCGGGTGATCACCGAGCTCGACGCGGCCCGCGACGCGGATGCCGCAGAGTTCTTCGCCGACCTGCCCGCGGGCGACCGGGCCGCGCTGCGCCGCATCCTCGAGGCGCTGCCGCGCCCGTGAGTCCTTGTGGCCCACAACCGGACCTACAGGACTCCCGGGCGGCGGACCCGCCTACAGGATCGGCGACGGTGCGTACTTCGCGGCCTCGGGGTACTGCTCGACGAGCAGCTCCACCCGCCGCACCACGGCCGCGGTCTGTGCCTCCGCGGCACCGATGAACGCGGACTTGTCGGCGAGCGCGGCGTCGAGGGCGGCGCGATCGAGCGGCAGCCGCACATCCGCGGCGAGGCGGTCGAGCAGGTCCGGCTCGCGCCCCTGCTCGCGCATCGCCAGCGCGACCGCGACCGCGTGCTCCTTGATGACCTCGTGCGCGGTCTCGCGACCGACCCCGGCGCGGACCGCCGCCATCAGCACCTTCGTGGTGGCCAGGAACGGCAGGTAGCGGGTCAGCTCCTTCTCGATCACGGCCGGGTACGCACCGAACTCGTCGAGGACGGTCAGGAACGTCTCGATCTGGCCGTCGATCGCGAAGAACGCGTCCGGCAGCGCGACGCGGCGCACCACCGAGCAGAACACGTCGCCCTCGTTCCACTGGGCGCCGGCGAGTTCGGCGGCCATCGACGCGTACCCGCGCAGCACCACCTGCAGGCCGTTGACCCGCTCGCAGGACCGGGTGTTCATCTTGTGCGGCATCGCCGAGCTGCCGACCTGGCCGGGCTGGAAGCCCTCGGTGACCAGTTCGTGCCCGGCCATCAGGCGGATCGTGTGCGCGAACGACGACGGTCCGGCGCCGACCTGGACCAGGGCGGACAGCACGTCGTGGTCGAGCGACCGCGGATACACCTGGCCGACGCTGGTCAGCACGTGCGCGAAGCCGAGGTGCTCGGCGACCTTCGCCTCGAGGAACTCGAGCTTCTCGGTGTCGCCGTCGAGGAGGTCGAGCATGTCCTGTGCGGTGCCCATCGGGCCCTTGATCCCGCGCAGCGGGTACCGGTCGATCAGTTCCCGCAGCCTCGTCAGCGCGACCAGCAGCTCGTCGGCCGCGGACGCGAACCGCTTGCCGAGCGTGGTGGCCTGCGCGGCGACGTTGTGGCTGCGGCCGGCCATCACCAGCGACGAGTACTGGGCGGCCCGCTCGGCGAGGCGGGCCGCGACCGCGACACCGTGCGCGTGGACGTGCTCGAGCGACCGGAAGACCTGCAGCTGCTCGACGTTCTCGGTGAGGTCGCGGCTGGTCATGCCCTTGTGCACGTGCTCGTGGCCGGCGAGGGCGTTGAACTCCTCGATCCGCGCCTTCACGTCGTGCCGGGTGACCCGCTCCCGGGCCGCGATGGAGTCGAGGTCGACGTTCTCGAGCACCCGCTCGTAGTCGGCGAGCGCCTCGGCGGGGACGTCGATCCCGAGCGACGCCTGCGCCCGAAGGACCGCCAGCCACAGCTGGCGCTCGAGGACGATCTTGTGCTCCGGCGACCACAGCGCCGTGAGGTCGGGGCTGGCGTAGCGGGTGGCAAGGACGTTCGGGATGCGGCTCACGGGCGTCCAGTTTACGGCCACGCCGAAACGATCCGGACGGCTACGCCGTCGCGAGCGGCGCGACCCTGTCGATGACCTGCAGCAGCATCTCCCGGGCCAACGCCTTCGGGTCGGCGTCGCCCTCGCTCAACGCGCCGACGACCGCGCCGTCGACGACGTACACCAGCCGGCGCAGCCCGTCCCGGTGCACCTCGCGCCCGGACCGCTGCAGCACCGAGACGATCAGGGCGTCGAGTTCGACCCGCAGGCCCCGCTGCACCGCCCGCAGTTCCGGGTGCCGGGCGAAGGCGACGAACCGTTCGTACCGGTTCACCAGTTGCTCCCGGCCGCCCTCCCCCTCGTCGAACACCCCGACCAGCATGTCGACGATCAGTTCGACGGTCGACTCCACGTCGCGCGTGTGGTGTGCCACCTCGTCGATCCGCGCCTGCATCACCCGCAGTTCGCGGATTCCGCACCGTTCGACGGCGGCGGCGATCAGGTCGTCGAGGGAGGCGAAGTAGTAGGTCGTCGACGCGAGCGGCACGCCGGCCTTCGCGGCCACCGCCCGGTGCCGGACGGCGTCGAAGCCGCCCTCGACGAGAAGGTCGGCCGCCGCGTCGACGAGGGCGAGTCGACGCTTCGCGCCCTTGGGAGTCGCCGCTGCAGTCACCCCGCCATTTTGGCAGCGCCAACGAAAACCGGTGCCAAAATGTCGAACTCGCGTCAACAACGTCCCGCAGGGTGGGAGGCCCGGTCGACGAGGTCAGCGACGGAATGCGGCGGAGCGTTCGAGACGGGCGAGCGCCTCCTCGACATCCGCCGTTGCGCCGGCGAACGAGATGCGCAGAGTCCGGTCCCCGTGGACGGTGTCGAAGTCGATGCCCGGGGCGACCGCCACACCCGTCTCGTCGAGGAGGTCCGCGCACCACGTCGTCGAGTCGTCGGTCAGGTGCCCGATGTCCGCGTAGACGTAGAACGCGCCGTCGGCGGGGGCGAGTTCGGTGACACCCAGCCGCGGCAGCTCCGAGAGCAGCAGCTCCCGGTTGACGGCGTAGCGGCGCACGTGAGCATCCAGTTCGAGCCGCGACTCCTCGGTGAACGCCGCCACCGCCGCGTACTGCGAGATCGCGGGCGGACACACCGTCATGTTCGACGAGAGCCGCTGCAGGGGACGCAGCAACGCGTCGGGGACCACCGCCCAGCCGAGCCGCCAGCCCGTCATCGAGAAGTACTTCGACACCGATCCGATGACGACGGCCTCACGGGACGTCTCCCAGGCGCACGCGGTGCGCGCCGGCGCGCCACCCGGCTCGGCCGCGCTCCCGAACTCGATGCCGTGGTAGATCTCGTCGGAGATCAGCAGGGTGCCGTGGTCCTCGCACCAGCGGGCGAGCGCGGCCAGCTCGACCGGGTCGATGACGGTGCCGGTCGGGTTGGCGGGGCTCGCGACGATCAGTCCGGCCGGCGGCTCGTCGAGCTCCGCGAGCATCGCCACGGTCGGCTGGTACCGGGTCTGCGGTCCGCAGTCGAGCTCGATCACCCGGCAGCCCAGGGCGGTGAGGGTGTTGCGGTAGGCGGGGTAGCCGGGCCGTGCCACCACGACCGTGTCGCCGAGGTCGAACGCGGCGAGGAACAACAGGGTGAACGCTCCGGAGGAGCCGGTGGTGACGACCACGTTCTCGGGGTCGACCTCGATCCCGTACCGCGACGAGTGGTAGCCGGCGACGGCCTCCCGCAGCGGGGCGATCCCGAACGTCTCGGTGTAGCCGAGCACCTGGGTGTCCACGGCCTCGCGGGCGGCCCGCAGCACCGGAGCCGGCGCCGGCGTCGAGGGCTGTCCGGCGGCGAGGGTCAGGACGTCGCCGTGGGTGCGGGCCCGTTCCGTCGCGGCCTTCCAGACGTCCATGACGTGGAAGGCGGGGATCCGGGACCGTTGGGAATCTGTGCGCACCCGTCGACGCTACCGCCCCACCCACCCGGGATCCCGCGCTACCGGCCCACCCACCCGGATCCCGCGCTACCGGCCCACCCACCCGGATCCCGATGGGAGTTCGGTGACCGTTCGTTGCGAACCCCACCACCGAACTCCCATTCGGGCGCCGCCGGTCAGTGCATGTCGGTGGCGATGATCTTGTCGATGTTGCGTTCGGCGAGCGCGGTGATCGTCACGAACGGGTTGACGCCGGTGTTGCCGGGCACCAGGGCACCGTCCATCACGTAGAGGCCGGGGTACCCGTTCAGCCGACCGTAGTTGTCGGTGGCCTTGTTCAGCACGCACCCGCCCAGCGGGTGGTAGGTGAAGTGGTCGCCCCACGTCTTGACCACGCCGAACAGGTCCGTCCGGTAGATCGTGCCCTCCTTCTGGTTGATCTTGTCGAAGACCGCCTTGGCCATGTCGATGCCCTTCTGGTTCTGCGACTGTGCCCAGGAGAGATCGACCTTGCCGGTGCCCGAATTGAACTGGAAACGAGCCCGTTCCGGGTTCTTCGTGATCGCCAGGTACAGGCTGACGTAGGTCTCGAGGCCGGCCGGGAGCGGGGCGATCTCGGCGAAGATCGGCGCCGCCGGGTCCGACCAGTTGTCGATGCCCATCGTCGGGATCGTGGCCTGGTCCTTGCCGGTGGCGTCCCACATGTGGTTGGCGCGGCCGACCATGATGTTGCCGTTGTTGCCCCAGCCCTCGCCGACCTCTCCGGACAGGTTCGGCAGGATGCCCTGCGCCTTCATCGCGACGAGCAGCTTGCTGGTGCCCACGCTGCCGGCGGCGAAGAACACCTTGTCCGCGGTGACGGTCTTGGTGGCGACGACGTTGCCCTGCTCGTCGATCTGCTCCATCGTGACGTCGTAGCCGGCGCCGGCGGCCGGGGCGACCTTGGTGACGCGGTGCAGGGTGGTGATCGTCAGCTTGCCGGTGGCCGAGGCCTGCGCGAGGTAGGTCTTGTCGAGGGACTTCTTGCCTGCGTTGTTGCCGTAGATGACCTCCCCGCCCAGGCCCGACTTGGTGACCTGCCCGGCGGCCTCCTTCTTCATGTACTCGAAGTCGTACACGTTCGGGACGAAAGTCGTTGCGAAACCGGACCGCTGGGCGGTCTTGCGGCCGGTGCGAGCGAACTGGTACCACGGCGTCGACTCGAACCAGGTCTGGTCGATGGTGTTCACCCCGAGGGTCGCGTTCGCGCGCGGGAAGAAGGTGTTGTACATCTCGTTGGAGTCGACCGACGGCAGGATCTCCTCGAACCAGGCGCGCTTCGGGGTGACGGCCATACCGCCGTTGGCGAGCGATCCGCCGCCGACGCCGCGCCCCTGGTAAACCTTGATACCGGAGAACTTCTCGGAGTCGAGCACACCGACGTACTTGTCGACGCTCTTGTTGATGCCGAAGCCCATGAAGTTGCTGACCGGCTGGTCCGTCGAGGTGGACAGCCAGGTGGAGCGCTTGTCCGGATTGAGCATCCCGCAGAAGATCTTGCCGTCCGCGCCGGGGGTGTCCCAGCTGCGACCCATCTCGACGACGTGGGTGTCGATGCCGGCCTGCGTGAGCCGCAGCGCGGTGACGGCTCCGCCGTAACCACTGCCGATGACCAGGGCGGGCACCCGGTCGCCGCTGTTCAGCGCCCGGCGCGGAGCGGCCGCGGCGGACGTCCAGGTCGAGGACAGGGCTGCGGCTCCGACCGCGAATCCCGTTGCCGCCATGAACCTTCGCCGGCTCAGTCGGGCGGATGCCAGGGAACTGGGGCGGGATGTCCGGAACTCGCTCAACGGAACCTCTTTCGGTTGCACGGCTGGGTGGTCCGAACGGTTATACACGCGCGAATCCGACGAAAACCGCCTTACCGACGAGTAATCCCTGTAGTTCGTTCGAATGATGCGAGTTGATCGAAAAGGGCCACACACCAAGACCGTTCACGTGTACCGTGCTTGCCCGCCACGCCTGCGCCGCCATCCTCGGCGGCCCGTGCCGGAACCCCGCACGGACACCGGGCCGTCCACCGCGGCCGTTGTTCCCGGTGCACCGAGGGAGCCGGCCGCGAGAACGCGGAGCCGGTGGTCACGAGTCCCCTCGTGACCACCGGCTCCGTGGCGACACCGACGTGGCGGCCGGCCGGACGCTCAGCTCGTCTCGACGACGGTGTGCACCGGCACCGGGTTGCGGGTCAGGTCCAGCACCGGGCAGTGCGCGTCCACCGTCCGCTGGAGTTCGAGATATCGCTCGCGCGGCTCGGGGCCGGTGAGCGTGACGACGACGCGGATCTCACCGAAACCGGGCCGCACCGACTCGTCGAATCCGAAGAACCCGCGGACGTCCAGATCGCCCTCGGCCCGCGCGGTGATGTCGTCGAGCGCGATGCCGAGCGTGTCGGCCCACACCCGGTAGGTCACCACCTGGCAGGACAGGAGCGAAGCGAGGTAGTACTCCACCGGGTTGGCGGCGGTGCCGGCGCCGCCGAGCGCGGCGGGCTCGTCGACCTCGACGGTGAACCTGCCGAGGTCGACGGTGCTGGCGACCGCGTCGTGGGCTCGCGCCGCCGCGGTGAAGACGACGTGCGCTTTCGCGGTGCCCTGTGCGATCGCGTCACGGTTGGCCGCGACGACGGCACCGAGGTGGGAAACGGAAGCAGTGGTCATGGTGTGAGGTCCCCTGATCTGGGTGGGCGAACGGGTGGGACCGGTGCGAGCAGACGCTCGGACCGGGACGGGTTCGATCAGGAGGCCGGACAACCGGACGTGCACACGTGCGCGAAGTCCACGTGGCGGCGCCGCGTCAGCAGCTCTCCCGCCAGGTGGTCGTCGGCCGTCGTCACGACGCCGACGTTAGCGGGCGAGGACGATTTCCTGCCATTCGACGGGAAATCGGGGTGGGCGGCCGGGGACCGCGCAGACGCCGACGCCCCCGTCGCGGATTCCGCGACGGGGGCGTCGACACGACCGTCAGATGCTGATACGGCCCTCGACCGCGGCGAGGCCGATGTCGGTACGGAAGTGCCCGCCCGGCAGTTTGATCGCGTCGAGCTTGGCGTAGGCGTCGGCCCGCGCGGCGCTCAGGTCCGCGCCCGTCCCGACCACGCTGAGCACCCGGCCGCCCGACGAGACGATCGAGTCGTCCTTGACCGCGGTGCCCGCGTGCAGGACGCCGTCGCCGTCGGCGCCGACGATCTTGTCGCCGGTGCGCGGCGTCCCCGGGTAGTTCTCCGCGGCGAGGACGACGGTGACCGCGGCGCCGTCCCGCCACTGCAACGACGGCAGCGACGCGAGGGTGCCGGTCGCGGTCGCGTTCAGCGCCGCTCCGAGCGGGGACTCGAGGAGCGCCAGCACCGCCTGCGTCTCCGGGTCGCCGAAGCGGCAGTTGAACTCGACGACGGCCGGGCCGTCCGCACCGATCGCCAGGCCGGCGTACAGCAGGCCGGAGAACCCGCTGCCGCGCTGCACCAGCTCGGCCGCGACGGGCTTGACGACGTCCTCGACGATCGCGGTGACGGTCTCGGCGGGCAGCCACGGCAGCGGGGTGTATGCGCCCATGCCGCCGGTGTTCGGACCGGTGTCGCCGTCCCCGACCCGCTTGTGATCCTGCGCGGGCAGCAGCGGGACCACCGTCTCGCCGTCGACGAGGCAGAACAGCGACACCTCGGGGCCGTCGAGGTACGACTCGAGCAGCACCGGGTGCCCGTGCTCGAGGATGTCGGCGGCGTGCGCGCGGGCCGCGGCCCGGTCGGTGGTGACGACGACGCCCTTGCCGGCGGCGAGGCCGTCGTCCTTGACGACCCAGTTCGGACCGAACCGGTCCAGTGCCTCGTCCAGCTTGGCCGGGTTGTCGACGACCTCGCTGTGCGCGGTTCGCACCCCGGCCGCGGCCATGACGTCCTTCGCGAACGCCTTGGAGCCTTCGATCCGGGCCGCGTCCGCGGACGGGCCGAAGCAGGCGATGCCTGCCGCGCGCACCGCGTCGGCGACACCGGCGACCAGCGGCACCTCCGGACCGATCACCACCAGGTCGGCCTCGACCCGCCGGGCGAGAGCGACGACGCTCTCGCCGGAGGCCGCGTCCACCGGGTGCTGCTCGGCGATCTTCGCGGTGCCGGCGTTGCCGGGGGCCGCGAAGAGCGCCGTCACTCCCGGGTCGCGGGACAGGGCGAGCAGCAGGGCATGTTCACGGGCTCCGGAGCCGATAACGAGTACGCGCACGGGCCTCAGACTACGTTCCTGCCTGCCCGGTGGGCGAGGTCAGGTCGTACAGCGTGACCCCGTCCACGGTGCGCTGGGTGAAGTTCTGTGTCACCCACTGCGAGATCTCGGACGCGGTCCCGCTGCCACCCATTCCGCCGCCCATACCTCCACCCGCGATGAAGTAGTGGATCTTTCCGTCCGCGACGTACTGCCGGAACTGGTCGAGCGTCGGCGACGGGTCGCTGCCGTTGAACCCCCCGATCGGCATCACCGGCCGCTCGGTGGCCAGCTGGTAGCCGGACGCGCTGTTGGACCCGATCGCGGCGGCGACCCAGGTGTAGCGGTCCGCACCGTCGGTGAGCAGCGCGGTCAGCTCGGCGCTCGGCCGGCTGCCGTTGAGCAGCCCTCCCGCCGCGAAGCCGCCCATGCCCACACCGCCGGGCATCTCGCCCGGGGGCAGGCCGCCGGGCGCCTGCGCGACTCCGCCCCGGCCGGCACTCGGCACCTGCCCGACACCACCCGGCACCTGCCCCATGCCACCCGGCATCTGTCCAGTGCCCCCGGGCGCCTGCCCCATACCGCCGGGCATCTGCGCACCCATACGCTGCCCGAACCCTCGACCGTCCCGCCCGGCGGGTCCACCGTGCCCACCGAACATGCCGCCGGTGTTGGGTCCGGCCGAGACGATCGCGCCCTCGTGGGGGGTCGCGACGGTGTCGATCGCATAGGCGGCGGGACCGGCGAGGGCGGTGAGGACGGCCGCAGCAGCAACGACCGAGGCGAACCTGGCCGTCGAGCGCGGCACCAGGAGCGCAGCCGCGACGACGAGGCCGGCGACGAGGATCACCCAGCGCAGCCACGGGACGAACGAAGCGCTGCGGCCGAGCAGTTCCCAGGACCACAGCGCGGTCACCAGCATCGTCACCGCAGCGGTCACACGCACCCAGAGCATGTTCCGGTGCCGCCATGCAGTGACCGCACCGGCACCGACGAGCGCCGCGACCATCGGGGCGAGTGCCACGGTGTAGTAGGCGTGGAAGATGCCGGCCATGAAGCTGAACACCAGCCCGGCGGTCAGCAGCCACGACCCGAACAGCACGAAGGTGGCCCGCTTGCGGTCGGTCCGGGCAAGGCGGCCTCGCAACACGATTCCGAGGACGCCCAGGATCAGGGCCGCCGGGATCAGCCAGGCGATCTGCCCGCCCTGCGCGGGCTCGAACATGCGGGTGATGCCGGTGCTGCCCCACATGCCGCCACCCCCGCCCGGCCCGCCGGGCGGCATCCCGCCGGGCATTCCGCCCGGCGGCATTCCCGCGGGCAGCCCGGCGGGCATCGCCCCGACCACCGTCTCGGTGGCCGAGCCGCCGAGCCCCTGGACGGCACCGCCACTGAGCCCCTGGACGGCACCGCCGCTGAGCCCCTGGACGGCACCGCCGTCGCGACCGGGAACCACGCTGCCGCGCTCGTCACCGTTGAGCCGGCCGAGCCCGTTGTAGCCGAGGGTCAACTCGAGAATCGAGTTGTTCTGCGAACCGCCGATCCACGGCCGTGAGTCCGCGGGCCACAGTTCGACGGCGAGCAACCACCACCCGGCGGAGACCACCATCGCGGCCAGCGCCGCGAACAACTGAGCGATGCGCTTGCCGAGCTTCGGCGGGCCGAACAGCAGGTAGGTCAGCGCCAGCGGGGGCACCACGAGCATCACCTGCAGTTGCTTGGTGAGGAAGCCGAGACCGACGAAGAACCCGGTGAGCACGAGCCAGCGGGTGCGGCCGTCCTCGATCGCACGCAGCAGCGCCCACGCGGCGGCGAGGGTCAGCAGCACCAGCAGCGCGTCCGGGTTGTTGAACCGGAACATCAGCGCCGCAACGGGTGTCACCGCCAGCACGAGACCCGCGAGCAGACCGGCGGCGGCGCCGAAGTAGCGGCGCACGATCGCCCACAGCAGCGCCACCGAGGCAACACCCATCAGCACCTGTGGCACCAGGATCGACCACGAGTTCAGCCCGAACGCCCGCACCGACAGCTCCATGACCCACAGCGAGGCAGGCGGCTTGTCGACGGTGATCGAGTTCGCGGCGTCGGACGAGCCGAAGAAGAACGCCTTCCACGACACCGATCCCGCCTGCACGGCGGCGGAATAGAACGAGTTGGCCCAGCCCGACGAACCCAGGTTCCACAGGTAGGCGACGGCGGTGCCGATCAGCAGCGCGGCCAGGGCCCACCCTTCCCAGCGCGGCCGGGACGGCGGCGTGGGAGCGGCGGGCTGCGCCGGCTGGTGTTCGAGAACATCGGTGGCGGTCACTGGTCGACTCCCTGGGTCGCGCTGCGGAACGTGGACTGTTGCCGGGACCCGGTGCGGTGCCGGAACACCCACCGGAGGGCGACGAAACGGGTCACGGTGGCAACGAGATTGGCGATCACGAGGACCGCGAGTTCGACGTGCCGGGACGCGTCGGGCACCCACCGGTGCAGCACGAACAGCGACCCACTGGTGAGCAGCAAGCCGAACGCGAACACCGCGAGGCCCTGCATCTGGTGCCTGGCGGCGCCTTCGGATCCGCGGATGCCGAACGTGAACGCACGGTTGGCCGCGGTGTTGAGGACGGCGGTGATCAGCAGCGCCGTGAAGTTCGCGGCCTGTGCGCCGAGTGCGGGGTGCAGCAGCAGGTACAGCACCATGTAGGCAAGCGTCGAGGCGACGCCGACGACACCGAAGCGCACCAGTTGCCCTACCATCCCGTGTGGGACCCCCACGACGAGGGGTTCACGCCCGAGGCTGGTGCGGAGCGCGGCGACCGGCAGTCTCCCGGTTGCGAGGGCCCGCCCGACCCGGACCACGCCCTTGAGGTCGGCGACCGCGGTCGCGACGATGTCGACGGTGCTGTCGGGGTCGTCCACCCAGTCGACGGGCACCTCGTGGATCCGCAGCCCGACACGTTCGGCGAGGACCAGCAGCTCGGTGTCGAAGAACCAGCCGGTGTCCTCCACGAGCGGCAGCAACTGGCGCGCGACGTCGGTGCGCATCGCCTTGAAACCGCACTGGGCGTCGGAGAACTTGGCGCGCAACGCTCCCCGGAGGATCAGGTTGTAGCAGCGGGAGATGACCTCCCGCTTCGGTCCCCGCACCACCCGCGACGAGCGCGAGAGCCGGGAACCGATCGCGAGATCGGAATGCCCGGACACCAGCGGCGCCACCAACGGCAGCAGCGCGTTGAGGTCGGTGGACAGGTCGACGTCCATGTACGCGACGACCTGCGCGTCGGACACGCTCCACACTGTCCGTAGCGCGCGGCCGCGGCCCTTCTCGTCGAGGTGCACCACCCGCACGTTCTCGAATTCGACAGCGAGCCGGTTCGCGACCGCGAGGGTGGCGTCGGTGCTCGCGTTGTCGGCGACGGTGATCCGGCTCGGATACGGGACGGCGTCCGCGAGGTACCGGTGCAGGCGGCGCACGCAGCGTTCGAGGTCGCGTTCCTCGTTGTAGACCGGGACCACGACATCGAGTGTCACGGTGTCCGCGGCTGCGACGGCGGCCTGCGGGTCGTGACGAACCAGTGACTTCGTCATGACCGCCACGGTGCTCGGTGAATCTGCACCGCCGCTGGATCGCGGCTGGCAGTTTCCTGTGTGCGCTCCGGACGGTGACGCGGAGGGTGCGGGACCTCGTGCCCACGCCACCGACGCTGGCGCATAATCGCAGCCATGGCATCCGTGTTCAGCATGATCATCGCCGGCGAGCTGCCGGGCCGGTTCGTCTGGGAGGACGACGACGTCGTCGCCTTCCTGACCATCAACCCGATCACCCAGGGGCACACGCTGGTGGTTCCGCGCGCCGAGATCGATCAGTGGCAGGACCTCGACGGCGAGGTGTTCGCCCAGTGCAGCCGGGTCGCGCAGGTGATCGGGCAGGCCGTCCGGAAGGGTTTCGGTGCACCCCGCGCCGGTCTGCTCATCGCCGGCCTGGAGGTGCCGCACCTGCACCTGCACGTGTTCCCGGCCTACAGCCTCGGCGACTTCAACATCTCCGGCGCCGATCCGAACCCGTCCGCCGAGTCCCTCGACGAGGCGCAGGCGACGATCAAGGCGGCACTGCGCGAGCTCGGGCACGGGGCCAACGTCCCCGCCTGATCCTCCCTCAGTCGGCGAGAAGGGCCGGTCGCGATGGTCCCGGCGAGCGGGACCCGGGATGCGTCCGGGTGGGGAACCCGGTTGATTGGGGTTCCCTGCCCGTCCCCTGAGGAGTTGTGACCGCCACGTGACCGCCACCGATTCCCCGCTGTACCGTCCGCTGCGCATCCGTGGGCTCGAACTGCGGAACCGCATCGTCATGTCCCCGATGACGCGCACCCACTCCCCGGGTGGCGTGCCGACCGAGGACGTCGCGCAGTACTACCGCCGGCGTGCCGAGGGCGGCACCGGTCTGATCGTCACCGAGGGCATCGGCATCGACCACCCGAGCGCGATCGACCACCCGGACGTGCCGAACCTGCACGACGCGGCGGCCCGCGACGGGTGGCGGCGGGCGGTGGACCAGGTGCACGAGGCGGGCGGCCGGATCGCGCCGCAGCTGTGGCACGTCGGTCCCCTGTTCGGCGCGATGCGGCAGGTGGACGAGGTGACGCCGATGCGCCCGTCCGGCGTGTGGGGCGAGCCGGGCGTCACCTCCTACCCGCAGGAGTACGTGGAGCGTGCGGTCGCCCCGACCGCCGCGATGACCGAGTCCGACATCCGCGACGTGATCGCCGCCTACGCCGACGCGGCACGCATCGCCGCCGATCTCGGCTTCGACGCGATCGCGATCCACGGCGGCCACGGCTACCTGCTCGACTCGTTCCTCTGGTCCTCGACGAACCTGCGCGACGACGCGTGGGGCGGGGACCTGCTGCGGCGCACCGCGTTCCCGGCCGCGGTGGTGCGGGCGATCCGTGAGGCGATCGGCGACGACCTGCCGATCGTCTACCGCTTCTCACAGCACAAGCAACAGGACTTCGCCGCCCGGATCGCGGAGACCCCCGAGGAGCTGGGCACCGTCCTCGGCGCGCTCGTCGACGCCGGCGCCGATGTCCTGGACGCGAGTTCCCGCCGCTTCGACGCCCCGGCCTTCGAGGGCAGCGACCTCTCGCTCGCCGGCTGGGCGAAGCGCACCACCGGCGCGGTCACGATGGCCGTCGGCTGCGTCGGCCTCGGCAAGTCGTTGCGGGACGGCCGGCTCGCCGGCCCGACCGTGGAGTCCGTCGACAACATCGCGGAGCTCGAACAGCGTCTGGGTGCCGACGAGTTCGACCTCGCCGCGATCGGACGCCTGCACCTGGCCGACCCGCGCATCGCCGAGACGCTGCGGGCCGGCGGACCGATCCCCGAGTTCGACCGCCGGGTCCACGAGGCCGTGCTGACGTAGGGCCGGTGTCCCGCATCGGCCGCCGGAACGGGCACCGGGAACGTCGTCCGGTGCCCGTTCCGAGACCGAATCTCGCTCAGCGGGGCCGCGATTCGGTCACGGCCGACTCCGTCCGTCTCCGCTCGATCAGGGCCCGGTCCGGCGGCTCCGCCAGTGCGGTGACGCGGTGAAATCGGGACGAGGTCGTCCCGGAGAGCGCCGGCGTCCGGCACAGTTCCGGCTTTCCCGGCCAGCGGCGGTGGACCACGGGACCGGGCGTCACCGGTCCGGGTCGGCCCGGGGCAGCGACACCCGGAACACCGCTCCCCCGCCGTCCGGGGACTCGACCGCGACGGTGCCACCGTGCGCGGCGACGAGCGCCGCGACGATCGACAGCCCGAGGCCGCTGCCACCCGAGTTCCGCGCGCGGGACGAGTCGGCCCGATAGAAGCGCTCGAAGACGCGCTCGCGCGCCTGGGCGTCGAGACCCGGTCCGGTGTCCGCCACCTCGAGCAGTGCGTCCCGCCCCACCGTGCCGACGCGCACGGTGACCGCGGCGTCGGCCGGGGTGTGCCCGAGAGCGTTGCTGACCAGGTTGGTGAGGACCTGGCGCAGCCGGGCGTCGTCGCCGAGCACCTCCGGGCGGCCCGGACCGTCGACGACCTCGAGCGTGATGGACCGGTCGGGTGCGATGGCGCGGGCGTCGTGCACCGCGTCCGCGGCGACGGCCAGCAGGTCGACGGGAACCTTCTCCAGCGGCCGCTGCGCGTCGAGGCGCGCGAGCATCAGCAGGTCCTCGACGAGCAGCCCCATCCGGGACGCCTCCGACTCGATCCGCGACATCGCCTGGTCGGTGTCGGTGACCGCGCCCTGCCGGTAGAGCTCGGCGAACCCGCGGATCGTCGTCAGCGGGGTGCGCAGTTCGTGGCTGGCGTCGGCCACGAAGCGGCGCATCTTCTCCTCGGACCGCCGGGCCGACTCCTCGGACGCCTCGGTCGTCGCGAACGCGGTCTGGATCTGTTCGAGCATCCCGTTCAGCGCCACCGTCAGCCGCCCCACCTCGGTCCGGTCCTCCCGGACCGGGATCCGTTGGTGCAGGCGCCCTTCCGCGATCGCAGCGGCCGTCTCCTCGACCTCCACCAGGGGCCGCAGGCTGCGCCGCACGACGAGGTACCCGATGCCGCCGAGCGCCACCAGCACGGCGACGCCGATCCCGATCTGCAACCCGATCAGCCGCTCCACCGTCGCGTCGACGTCGCCGAGCCGCACGGCGACGGTGACGGTGCCGTCCTGGGTCGTCGCGGTCAGTGCCCGCCAGTGCTTCCCGGGGTCGCCGACCGACCCGACGGTGACCGGCGCGGTACCGATGTTCGCGGGCAGGTCCGGTTCCACCGGGAGGTCGTTGATCACCAGCCGTGTTGCACCGTCGGGGGTTTCGCTGCGCACGTAGTACGGGCTCGGCGGGCGCGACGGCCCGGGCTCCGCCGCGGGCGGCGGCAGCGGACGCACCCGCGGCTTCGCCCAGGTCAGCGACGCGTCGCGGAGCGAGGTGTCGATGCGGGAGATCAGCGAGTTCTTCATCGCCGACGTCACCGCGACCCCGGACGCGAACAGGCCCGTGGCGGTGAGCACCAGCAACACCGCGACCAGCGTCACGCGCAGCGGCGCCCGGTGCAGCCGACCCACGGCGTTACTTCGGTTCTCGCATGACGTATCCGACGCCGCGCAGGGTGTGGATCAGGCGCGGCTCGGTGGTGTCCACCTTGCGCCGCAGATACGACACGTAGGACTCGACGACCCCGACCTCGCCGCCGAAGTCGTAGTGCCACACGTGGTCCAGGATGCGCGGCTTGCTCAGCACCACACCGGCGTTGACCATGAAGTACCGCAGCAGCGTGAACTCGGTCGGCGACAGCGACACCGGTTCGCCGGCCTTCCACACCTCGTGGGTGTCGTCGTCGAGTTCGATGTCGGCGAACGAGATCCGGGACGGTGCGGCCGTGTTCGGGTCCCGGGCGACGCGGCGGAGGATCACCCGCAGCCGTGCCACGACCTCCTCGAGACTGAACGGCTTGGTGACGTAGTCGTCGGCACCGAGGGTCAGTCCGGTCACCTTGTCTTCGACGGCGTCCTTCGCGGTCAGGAACAGCACCGGTGCGTCGACGCCGTCGGCGCGCAGGCGGCGCAGCAGCCCGAACCCGTCCATGCCGGGCATCATCACATCGAGGATCAGCGCGTCCGGGCGGAACGACTTCGCCCGGTCCAGCCCTTCCGCGCCGGTGGACGCGACCGCGACCTCGAAGCCCTGGAATCGCAGGCTCACCGACAGCAGTTCGACGATGTTCGGTTCGTCGTCGACGATCAGGACCTTCGCGTCGGTCTTCGTGGGAGTCACGCCGCCATCGTCACTCGCCTGCCTGATCTTCGGCTGACCGGTGACTGGGAGTTTCCTGTGAGTCGGCGGTCAGGTTGCTCACACCCACTCCTCCACCGATGTGAGGCGTTGCTACGGTGGGCGCGTCGAGCACGACACCCGGACGAGCGCACCGTACCCGGCCAGCGACAAGACGGTGCCTGGGAGAGATTTCAGTCATGGCATGGTTCGTCCTCGTCGTCTCCGGTGTCCTCGAAGCCGTCTGGGCGACGGCTCTCGGCAAGTCCGACGGCTTCACCCGACTCGGCCCCACGGCGGTGTTCGGTGTCGCGATCGTCGCCAGCATGGCCGGCCTCGCCTACGCGATGCGGACGCTGCCGGTCGGAACCTCCTACGCGGTGTGGGTCGGGATCGGCGCCGCGCTCACGGTCGGGTTCGCGATGCTCACCGGCGCGGAGTCCGCGTCGATCATGAAAGTGCTGCTCATCCTCGGCATCATCGGCTGTGTGATCGGGCTCAAGGCGCTGCACTGAGCGCCGGCCGCGCCGGGGCTCGGGCGGGTGTCGGACGATCCGGTGTCCGTCGGCCCCGGGTTACAGTAATCGCATGAACCTGGTGGCGATCGTCACAGTGCCGACGAGGGTGGGGCTGGCACTCGCGGACTCCGCGCTCGGTGTCGCCGAGACGGCCATCGGCGCCGCCCGCGTGGTGGTGTCCGCGTCGGCGCCCGGCAGTGCGGTCAACCTCGGCGGTCTCGCCTCGGCGAACTCGTCGGGCCCGCTCAAGCTGCTGCAGCAGATCGCCGAACTCGCCTCCGACCAGCGCCCCCTCGGGCAGGCGATGCGCCCGGGCGGCCCCCTCGACCGGCTCCTCGAGCCGGGCGGTGTCGTCGACCGGCTCACAGCGCCGGGCGGGACCCTGGAACGGATCATCGAACCGGGTGGCCCGCTCGAGCGGGTCCTCGCGCCCGGCGGCCCGGTCGACCGCCTGCTCGACGAGGACGGCCCGGTCGAACGACTGCTGGCCCGCGGCGGGCTGCTGGACCGGCTGACCGCCGAGGACGGCCCGCTCGAACGCCTCACCGCGGTCTCCGGCCCGCTCGAAACCCTCACCCGGGAGGGCGGCCTCATCGACCGCGCGCTCGAGGAGGGCGGCGTCCTCGAGTCACTGCTCGCGAAGGACGGCCCCCTCGAACGCATCATCGCCGAGGACGGCCCGCTGGACCAGATCGTGTCGCTGTCGGAGACGCTCACGTCGCTGGCTCCGAACCTCGAGCAGATGGGCGACAGCATCGAACTGCTCCGCGAGACCGTCGGCGTGCTCAGCGCCGCGGTCGGCCCGCTGGGCGAACTGGCCGGCCGGCTTCCCGGCCGTTGGCTCCGCAGCGGCCGGGGCAACGGTACCGAGCTGGCCTGACCGGCCGGTGGAGCGCCCGCCGGTTCACCGAGACGGACCGCTCACCGCCGGTCGGGAACGGCCCCGGTCGAGTTCGCCTCGCCGAGCGCACGCCGCAGCCGGTCCAGCTCGGCCTCGACCTCGACGAGCCGCCGGTGCAGTGCCTGGATGCCGGCCATGCAGACCCCGTTGGCGTCGACCCCGGCGATCGTGCGGTCCGAGGACCCGAGACCGAACGTCCCCGCGAAATCCTGCGCCATCGGGCCCAGGTGCCGGACCGATTCGTGGTCGAACCGGTAGCTCCACACGCTCAGCGGAAGGGTGGCCAGGCGCTCGAGCACCTCGTTCGCGCCGTCGGGGACCCCGGCGTCGGTGTGGACCCCACGCCGACGGCTCGCGTGCGACAGCAGCCACGCGAGCGGATGGTGTCGTTGGCGGTGGGACGGATCGTCTCCCGGATGTGTGGCCCGCGTTCGCGTCCCCCGATCGTCGGCGTCGACGTCACCTGGTGCGGCGGGCGGTCGGGTCATGTGCCGTCAGGGCCGCAGCGGGCGAATGTGACGCTTCGACCTGACGTCGCTGAGCAGGAGCCCCAGTCCGAGGCCGAGTGCTCCGAGCCCGACACTCAGCCCGACGCCGAGCGCGGCGCCGCCCAGTCCGATCGCGAGTCCGAGCATGATTCCTCCAAGGCTCTCGTCGAGTCGAATGTCGGGGCGGCCTCGGCGCGGGGCAGCCCCCACGAATGAACACCTACCACGGTTCTCCTCCCGGGCTCCGATTGCAACAGCCGTCCGGCACCGATGCCGGTGCAGATGTGCCGGTCTGATACAGATACCGGTCATGAAACGCTTCACGTTCACCATCGCCGCTCTCGCCTCCGTGTCCCTGTTCGCCGCCGGCTGCGGTTCGGACTCCGACTCGGGCGACACCGCAGCGCCGGCTACTTCGATTGCGGCGCAGTCCGGTTCGGATGCCTACGCGGAGCCCGCCGCCACCGGCGATCTCTACCTGGACACCTGCAACGGCGTGCTGAGCTACATCCAGACCCTGACCGCGTCGGGGGTCACGGGCGAGGACCGCAGCCCGCAGGCGATCGGCGCGGAATTCCTCTCGCTCGCGCAGTCGGCTCCGGACTGGGCCGGCAAGTCGGACCAGGAGAAGGCCGATTTCGAACGCGCGGTGAACGCCGGCGTCGCCGGCTCCTGCTGACCCACCGGCGCGCGCCCTTCCGGGCGCGCGCCGGCGAGGTGCCGACAACGACGGGATGCGCCTGAGCGTCGAGCACGTCAGTCAACTGTGTCGGGCACGGGCAGCCTGACGCAGGGCACCTCGACACGGGCGACCGTTCCCGAACGGGTTCCGGGCCGGACGGTGAAGCATCCTCCCGCCGCCGCCACCCGCAGTTCGTGCGACGCCAGGCCGATGTGGCCGGCGCCGAGACGATGCTCACGGACTCCGGCCTCGATGCCGATGCCGTCGTCGGCGATCTCGAGCGACGCCGATTCGCCGTTCCAGTTCAGATCCACCCGAACAGACCGGGCGGCAGCGTGTTTCACGACGTTCGACAGCAGTTCCCTCGCGGCACCGAACAGCATCGAGTCCACCGAGGTGCGCATGCCGTCCGGCCAGCCCGCGGTGTTCACCTCGACGACGAATCCGCCTCGCTCGGCCGCGGCACGAGCCAGATCGCCGAGCGCGGGAGCCAGGCCGACGTGCTCGAGGACGGCGGGATGCAGCTCGGAGGTCGTGGTGCGCAGCAGTGCCGACGACTCGCGGAGCGCCCGGTCGATCCGATCCAGCGCGGCCGGCCGGCCGTCACGGACGTCCTCGAGATCCTGTCTGGCGGCGAGCACGTACTGCAGCGCCCCGTCGTGCAGCCGTTCGGAGAGGCTCTGGCGCTCGCGTTGTTCGACGGTCATCAACTCCGTCAGAAGCGCGGTCCGGTCGCGCACCAGCGACGAAATGGTCTGCACCCGCGATCGTTGGATCCACGACAGTCCGACGGCGCCGGCACCGAGACCGGCCAGCGCCAAGGTGCTCAGCAGGATCGACGG
Source organism: Rhodococcus olei (assembly GCF_039540555.1). NCBI lineage: Bacteria > Bacillati > Actinomycetota > Actinomycetes > Mycobacteriales > Nocardiaceae > Rhodococcus > Rhodococcus olei. The sequence continues at coordinate 327,886 of NZ_BAABFB010000075.1, forward strand.
CCACGGCTCCTGGTTCGATCCCATCGTCGCCCAGCTCGCGGTCAGGAACACCACGACCGTCGGCACGACCACCGCGGCGCACACTCCCGGGCGAAGCTGCGTACAGGCGAGCACCGGGATCACGAAGAGCGCGTTGATCAGGATGTCCGAGGTCCAGCTCTGCTGGGCGGTGACCCCCGTCACCAGGGTCAGCACGGCGACCACGGCCAGGTCGACGAACAGCGCGAGCCAGCTCGCGTCGACATGGGCACGACCGCTCCGGCGCATCCACACCGACACCGCGACCGCCCACGCCGCGTAGCAGGTGAACACCGCAATGCACACCCCGGCGTAGTGGACCGGCGGCACGACCAGCAGGGTCGATGCGACGAAGACCACCAACAGTGCGCGCACCCCGAGCTGGAGCCGAACCCCGAGGTACGCGTGGTCGACGATGATCCGGTCGACATCGGCACCCGGATCCGAGGACATCGAAGAGCTGGACACGGCACTCTCCACCACAGTCGAGGGACCACGCCGACGCAGTACTCCGACACCAACGCTCACCGGGCCGGCCAGGCGAATTGTAGCGCCGAATGCCCTGTCCGACAGGTCGCGTGCGCACCCCTCGGGCACCGCACGCCGAAGCACGGCACCAGCGCAGGGGTGACCGGCGTCGGTACCGTGCCCCGCCCCGTCCCGCCCCCGGCGGCACCCGGCGGAGCAGCCCCGATCCCTCCCACGGGCCGGCCACCCTCGTTCAAAAGAGCAGGTCAAGGCGGGTAAAGGTGCTCACCCGGCGTGGCCGGGCGTCTCCGCCGAAGCGCACAATGTGGCGGTGTCGTTCGTCGAGACCCCGCTGACGCTGTCCACTGCCGTGAGTTCGTGGCAGTGGGACCTCCCCACGCTGGCGGTCACCGGCGGACTCGCCTGGGGATACCACCGGGCACACACCCGGCAGGCCCGCCGCGGCGACGGGGTCGGGCGCGGACGCGGCTACTGCTTCCTGTTCCTCGGCTGCGCGGCGTGGGCGGTCGCCGCGACGAGCTTCGTCGGCGTGTACGCGGACACCCTGTTCTGGGTGCGGGCACTGCAGGTCGTGATCCTGCTGTTCGTGGTGCCGTTCGGACTGGCACTCGGCAGACCGGTGTCGGTCCTGCGTGGCGCCCTCGGAGCGGGCGGCGGCCGACGGCTGGACACGGCCCTGTCCGGCCGCGGGGCACGAATCCTCGCTCACCCCGCCACCACCTCGCTCGCCATGCTCGCGACCCCGTGGCTGCTGTACCTCACCGGCTGGTATCCCGCGGTCCTCGAACACCACTTGGTCGACCAGATCACCCGAATCGTCCTGGTGGTGGTCGGTTTCGGGTACTTCTATGCCCGGCTGCAGGCGGACCCGGTGCCCCGCCGCTACTCCCAGATGATCTCGATCACGATCACGTTCGTCGAGGTGATCGGTGACGGTCTCCTCGGCCTCGTTCTCTGGCTCGGACCGCTGATCGCCGCCGGCCACTACGCCGCCCGAACCTGGGGCCCGGATCCACGAACCGACCAGATCATCGGGGCAGGCATCCTGTGGATTCTCGGTGACGTCATCGGTGTCCCGTTCCTCCTCGTACTGATGCGGGCCTTCACCCTCGACGACCGCGCCACGGCGGCGGCGATCGACGCCGAACTCGACGCCGCGGAACTCGACGCCGCCCGAGGGCCCGCGCGCGCCGCCGCGGCTGCCGAGGAACACGTCTCGGAACCGCCTGCCGCACACGGACTCTGGTGGGAGAACGACCCGCAGCTGCAGGACCGCTTCCGGCGCGAGCGGTGACGGGCCGGAGGTGAGATGACACGGACGAACGACCGCCGGCAGCCCGGCACCCGGACGGGTTCGGGCACCGGCCGGCACCGCATCGACGCCCCGCGACCGCCCGCACCGCCGCGGCGAACCCGTGGGCCGAACCCGCCCCGACCGGAGCCGGCCGCCGCTCGTGGCGCCCGGACGACGAGGTGGCTGGCCACGGCAACGTCGGCCGCGGTGCTCGCCGTCACCGGACTCGGATGGGCGGTGACCTCACAGGCCACCTCCGCGCTGCACGTCTCCGACGCACTGAACGCACTCGGCGGCGGCGCGCCGAAGTCCGCGCACGGCGACGCGAACATCCTGTTGATCGGGCTCGACAGCCGCAAGGCGATGGACGGCAGCGACCTGCCCGCCCAGTTCGTCACCGACCAACTGCATGCCGGCGACAGCGACGTCGGCGGCTACAACACCAACACGCTCATCCTGCTGCACGTCCCCGGCGACGGCAGCCGGGCCACGGCCGCCGCGATCCCCCGCGACGACTACGTCAGCGTGCCCGGATACGGCATGCGCAAGGTCAAGGAAGCGTACGGACTCGCCAAGTTCGACGAGGAGACACGACTGCGGAAGTCGGGCGTCACCGATCCCGCGACACTGGAACAGCGATCGCGCGATGCAGGACGACGATCGACGCTGACCACCGTCCAGAACCTGCTGCGGGTGCCGATCGACCACTTCGCCGAGGTCAACCTGATCGGCTTCTACGACATCGCCCAGGCGATCGGCCCGATCACCGTGTGCCTGAACGCACCGGTGCACGACACCTATTCGGGCGCCGAATTCCCGGCAGGCACGCAATCGCTGGACCCGTCGAAGGCCCTGTCGTTCGTGCGGCAACGCCACGGCCTCGACAACGGCGACCTCGACCGCACGCACCGGCAACAGGCGTTCCTCTCCGCGGTCATCGCGAACCTGCGCGGCACCGGCGTGCTCGGCAACATCGGGAAGATGCGCGGCCTCCTCGACGTCGTCAAGAAGGACATCGTCATCGACGCCGACCTCGATCCCGTCGCGTTCGCGACCCAAGCGGACAACCTGACCGCCGGGAACATCGACTTCTACACACTCCCGATCGAGGGCTACGCCACCGTCGACGGCCAGGACGTGAACAAGGTGAACCCGGTCCGCCTGCGATCGGAGATCGCCACCCTGTTCGGCACGGCCACACCGACCACGACGTCACCACCGACCGGCCGCGAACGCATCGACGTGATCAACGGCACCCACCGGGCGGGTCTCGCCGCGACCACGGCCGGCGCGCTCACCGAGCGGGGCCTGCACGTCGGGGCGGTCACGAACGGCCCCGCCACCGACACCACCACCGTCACGTACGGTCCTGGAGCACAGGCGGCCGCACAGGCCGTCGCCGATGTGTTCGGCATCGCCGCCACCTCCGACGCGTCCACCCCCACGGATCGGGTCGAACTCGTCCTCGGCGCCGACAGTCCGGACACCGTCGCCGCCCCGCCCACGTCCGGGACCGCCACCACCGCAGGTGGTGCCGGCGCGACTCCCCCTCCGGCCGCGGTACCCACCACCGGCCCGCAGGGCGGCCGCGTCACGGCCGACCACGGCGCTCCCTGCGTCGACTGAAGGAGAGACCGAGCCGGGCAGTGGTCGACAACCCGTCGACGTCAGCAACGAACAGCACAGGAGTCACGGCGTGCGCAACCGCTCCTCGTCCCACACCGGTCCGACCGGCTCGGGTCCCGACCACCACGGATACGGCGACCTCCAGATCCCGCACGCCGCGGCCCGGACCCGGAAACTGCAGGCGATCCTGTGCGCGCTCGGCGAAACCGGCAGCGCCGTCGAGGACGTCGACCGGACCGCGATCCTCGGCCTCGTCCAGATCGTCGGAGAACTCGAGGCCGGACTCCGCGCCGTCATCGAGGGCGGGTAGCGGGAGTTCTTCCGCCGGCGCCACCGGAACGACCCGCCGACCTGCGCGAACTCACGCTCGCGTGTGGAGCCCCCTGTCGGGATTGAACCGACGACCTTTCGCTTACAAGGCGAGTGCTCTACCACTGAGCTAAGGAGGCGGGGAAAGCGCGCCCATCATATCCGGCTGCCCTCGACCGGCGACAAACCGACGCCCTGACGTGGGCCACCACGGGCGCTCACGTGGGCCGTTCGCGCCCGCGGCCGCAAACGGCAACCTGGACTCCACGACTCGGCTATGTTGGGTACGTCACATTCCTGGACGGGGTCGTCCGATGGATCTCAACACCGTCACCGGCGTCGTACGCCGACCGCCCGACCGACCAGGCGCGGACTGGCAAGAGGGAGACGGCTGGCTGGCCGGGGGCACGTGGCTCTTCTCCGTTCCCCAACCCGGACTGAGCCGGCTCGTCGACCTCACCGCGCTCGGCTGGCCGTCCGCCGAGGCCTGCGAGACCGGCCTGCGGATCGGTGCCACGTGCACGATCCGTGACCTCTACGAACTTGCACCCCAACTCGATTGGGGCGCGAGCACGCTGCTGCGAACCGGCTGCGAAGCGTTTCTGGCGTCGTTCAAGGTGTGGAACTCGGCGACGGTCGGCGGCAACATCTGCCTGTCGCTGCCGGCCGGGCCGATGATCACCGTGACGGTCGCGCTCGAGGCGACGTACACCCTGTGGGCGGCCGACGGATCCGAGCGCACCGTCGACGCCGCCGACTTCGTCACCGGTGACCACGTGAACATCCTCGAACCCGGCGAGATCCTGCGGCACATCGACCTCCCGGCCGACGCGCTGCGCAAGCGGTGCGTGCACCGCCGGTTCTCGCTGACCCGGCTGGGCCGCTCGACGCTGTTCATGGTCGGGACGCGCACGCCCGGCACCGACGACCTGCTGTTGACGCTGACCGCGGGAACGACACACCCGATCCGTCTGGCGTTCGACACGATGCCCGATGCCGAGACGATGCGGCGCGGCATCGATTCCGTTCCCGACGAGGCGTGGTTCGCGGACCCGAACGGCACCCCCGAACACCGCCGCCACCTGGCCCGGCACTTCGCCGAGGAGATCCGGCTCGAACTCGCGGCGGGAGACCGGCGATGACGTACACGGTGAACGGTGAGCCCTCCGACGCGGAACCACGACCCGGCCAGTGCCTGCGCACGTTCCTGCGCGAGCTCGGCCACCACGGTGTCAAGAAGGGCTGCGACGCGGGCGATTGCGGGGCCTGCACGGTGTGGCTCGACGGCGACCCGGTGCACAGCTGCATCACCCCCGCGTTCCGGGCGGAGGGCCGCGAGGTGACCACGATCGAGGGGCTCGGTTCGCCCGAGAACCTGCATCCGCTGCAGCGGCAGTTCCGTGACGCCCCCGGCTTCCAGTGCGGCTTCTGCACCGCGGGCATGATCATGACCGCGGCGACCTTCACCGACGCCCAGCGCGGCGACCTCCCCCGAGCGCTGAAGGGCAACCTGTGCCGGTGCACCGGGTACCGGGCAATCGAGGACGCGGTGAACGGAGTGACCGGGATCGAGACGGCGGCACCGGGGCGGGCCGTCGGCACCAGCATCGGTGCGCCCGCGGCCACCGACGTGGTCACCGGCCGGGCCGAGTTCACGATGGACACCGCCGTCGACGGTCTCCTCCACCTGAAGGTGCTGCACTCGCCACACGCGCACGCCCGCATCGTGTCGATCGACCGGACCGCCGCACTGGCCGTGCCCGGCGTGCACCGCGTCTACACCTGGGAGGACGTGCCACGCAAGCGCTTCACCACCGCGATCCACACCGACCACCTCGTCGATCCCGACGACACCTACATCCTCGACGACACCGTGCGCTTCGTCGGGCAGCGGGTGGTCGCGGTGCTGGCGGACACCGTCGGGGCAGCGGAGGAGGGGTGCCGCCGCGTGGTCATCGAATACGAGCCGTTGCCAGCGGTGTTCGACCCCGAGCACGCGATGGCCGACGGCGCACCCCAACTGCACGGCTCGGACGACCCGTTCGTGCGCGACCCCGTGCACAACATCCTGCTCGAGCTGCACGGGCACGTCGGCGACGTGGAGGCGGGATTCGCGGAGGCCGACGTGGTCCACGAGGGCACCTACTTCTCGCCGCGGGTGCAGCATGCACACCTGGAGACCCACGGGTCGATCGCGTGGATGGAGGACGGTCGCGTGCACGTGCGGACCAGCTCCCAGTCCCCGTCGATCGCGAAGGTCAAACTCGAGCACCTCTTCGACCTGCGGCCCGATCAGGTGCGGGTGTTCTGCAAGCGGGTCGGCGGTGGCTTCGGCGGCAAACAGGAGGTGATCGCGGAGGATCTGGTGGCACTCGCGACGCTGGACACCGGACGCCCGGTCTGTCTCGAGTACACCCGGGAGGAGGAGTTCACCACGGCGTCGCCGCGGCATCCGATGACGATCACGGTCAAGCTGGGCGCCCGGGCCGACGGCACCCTCACCGCCGTGCAGGTCCGCAACGTCTCGAACACCGGCGCCTACGGGAACCACGGCGGCGAAACGCTGTTCGCCGGTGGGGCCGCCGTGATGCTGTACCGCTGCGCGAACAAGAAGTACGACGCGTACTCCGTCTACACCAACACGGTGCCCAGCGGCGCGCTCCGCGGATACGGGATGACCCAGCCCGCGTTCGCGGTGGAGTCCGCGATGCACGAGTTGGCGCTCGCCCTCGGGATCGATCCGCTCGAGCTGCGCCGGCGCAACATCGTGCGGCCGGGGGACTCGCTCGTGGCGTTCGACGACGGACCCGACGACGTCGTGTTCGCGCAGGACGGCGTGGCGCGGTGCATCGATCTCGTCGACGAGGCCCTCGGGCACACCGACGCCGAGCCGCCCCCCGGGGACGACTGGCTGGTCGGGACCGGAACCGCGAGCTCGCTGCACGAGACCGCGCCGCCGACCGAACACCTCTCCGAGGCGTGGGCCACCCTCGGCGACGACGGTGTCTACGAGATCGCGGTCGGCACGGTCGAATTCGGCGAGGGAACCTCGACCGCTCACGTCCAGATCGCGGCGACCGTGCTCGGCACGACGCCGTCGCGGGTGCGTCTGGTGCAGTCCGACACCGATCGCACCGGATTCGACACCGGCGCATTCGCCAGCGCGGGCCTGTCCGTCGCGGGCAACGCCGTGCAGTACGCGTCGACCGCGCTGCGGGACCGCATCCTCGCGTTCGCCGCCGAGCGCGCGGGCGTCGACGGCGCCGCGTGCGCGATGGACGACGACGGGGTCGTGTGCGGCGGCACCCGGGTGCCGCTGTCCGAGCTCCTCGATGCCGCGGGCGCCCGCGGCATCCGGTTCACCGCGGCCCGCAAGGCCTACGGATCGCCGCGCAGCGTCGTGTCGAACACGCACGGCTTCCGGATCGCGGTGCACCGGGTCACCGGCGAGATCCTCATCCTGCGCAGCGTGCACGCGACCGACGCCGGGGTGATCATCAACCCGGCGCAGGTGCGGGGCCAGATCGAGGGCGGCGTCGCGCAGGGCATCGGATTCGCGACGACCGAGAACCACCACGTCGACGGGGACGGCGTGATGACCAACCCGAACCTGCGCAACTACCGCATCCCCACCTGGGCCGACATCCCGCGCACCGAGGTGCTGGTGGTCGACTCGTCGGACTCGGTCGGGCCGATGCGCGCGAAGGGGATCGCGGAATGCTGCATCAACCCGGTGGCGCCCGCCCTGGCCAACGCCGTCGAGGACGCGACCGGGGTGCGGTTCCGGGAGCTGCCGCTCACACCCGAACGCATCTATCGCCGCGTGTTCGACTCGCACGCCGGCGATCCGCGGGAGCGCCGGTAGGAGCGCGGTGCGATGGACAGCGAGGGCCCCGGCCGCGACACCGCGACAGTGATCATCGGACAGCGGGTGCGCCCCGGATTCGAGTCGGAGTTCAGGGCCTGGCAGGAGGAGATCAACGTCGCCGCCTCGCAGCACACCGGTTTCCTCGGCGCCGAGATCGCGGCCCCCACCGCGGTGCAACCCGAGTGGGTGGTGATCTACCGTTTCGACTGCGTCGCCAACGTCCAGGCCTGGCTCAACAGCGCGGCCCGGCAGGACTGGCTCGACAAGGGCAGGCACTTCCTCGACGGCCCGGCCACCCAGCAGGTCATCAGCGGCGGGTCACGGCCTGCCTCCCAGCTCGTGACGGTCGTCGTGACCCACCGCGTCAAACCCGACAACGTCGACGACTTCGTCGCGTGGCAGGAACGGATGCGGCTGGCGGAGAGCAAGTTCGAGGGATTCCGTGGATCCGAACTGTTCCGCCCCGTCGAGGGCGTGCAGGACGAGTGGACCGCCCTCTACCGCTTCGACAACGCCACGAACCTGCTCGCCTGGCTCACCTCCGACAAGCGGAGGCAACTCCTCGACGAGGGCGAGCGGTACCACGACTTCTCCTCACGCACGATCGACAGCTCGTTCGGCAGCTGGTTCTCGTTCGACGAGAAGGGAAACGAGGCGCCACCACCGTCGGAGACCAAGACCTCCATCGCTGTCTGGGTCGGCCTGTATCCGACCATCGTGCTGCTGACGCTCGCGTTGGCCCCGTTGAAGATGCCGCTGTGGCTCGGCCTGTTCGTCGGAAACCTGTTGTCCAGCTTCATCATGACGTTCGTGACCATGCCGCACTACGTGAACCCGCTGCTGGGCCGCTGGATGCGTCCGCCTCCCGACGCGCCGGCGACCCGGACGAACCTGCGCGGGATCGCCGTCGTGACCGGTGTGATGGCGTTCTGGGTCCTCGTCTTCTATCTGGTGACCAGAGTGTTCTGGACCCTGCCGTGACGACACCGCACCCCGTCCACCGCGAGCGTGCGTCGTGAGCGACGTCCTCGGCCTGCTCCTGGCCGCCGGTGCGGGGCGTCGGTACGGGTCACCGAAGGTCCTGGCGCATCGGGCTCTCTGGTTGACCACCGCGGTCGATGCACTGCGGTGTGGCGGCTGTGCGCCGGTGCTGGTCGTGCTCGGCGCCGCCGACGCGCCGCTGCCCGAGGGTGCCGAGGGCGTGTACGCGCAGCGGTGGCCGGACGGCATCGGCGAGTCGCTGCGCGCCGGACTGGCCGCGGCCGCGGCCGTCCCCGGGGCGCGATATGCGGCCGTGCACCTGGTCGACCTGCCGGATGTCACCGGCGACGTCGTGACGCGGGTGATCGGCGCCGCGACCGAGTCCCCGGCCGGACTGGCGCGCGCCTTCTTCGGCGACCGGCCGGGCCATCCCGTCGTGGTGGCCCGGCGGCATTGGACGGCCCTGTCCGACAGCGCCCACGGAGACGAAGGCGGGCGCGGGTATCTGGCGCGCCGGCGCGGGGAGGTCGTCCGCGTGCAGTGCGGCGACCTCGCCACGGGGCGGGACCAGGACGTCCCCTGACACGCAACCACCGACCGAATCGAGGACCACGAGAACCGCGCGATGCACGAGGCTGAGCCCCGTCCTCGCGGCCGCGGCACTGCTGCTCGCGGGATGCACCTCGAACAACACCACCGCCACCGCGCCGTCGACGAGTGTCGCCGTCACCGTGTCGCCGTCGTCGGCGAGTGCGGTGGCGATGCCGACGATCACCGAGGAGCAGGCGGAGCACACCGCCGCGGCGACGGTTCCGGGCGGCACGGTGGCCTCGTCCGAACTCGTCCGGCACGACGGGACGCCGGTGTGGCACGTCCACATCCGCAACGCGCAGGGCTGGGACCACGACGTGGACGTCGACGCCGTCAGCGGCGCGATCGTGCCCGAGCACCGCGACGGCGACGGCGAGAGTTCGACTCCCGCCGGCGCACCGAACGCGGCACTGACGGTCACGCGGGAACAGGCCGAGCAGACCGCGCCGGCGATTCCCCGGCGGCACGGTCGCCTCGTCCGAACTCGCCCAGCACGACGGAACGACCGTGTGGCACGTCCACATCCGCAACACGCAGGGCTGGGACCACGACGTGAACGTCGACGCCGTCAGCGGTGCGATCGTGCCCGACCGCTGACCCCGGATCCCCTGCCGGCCCTCGCGGGCGAGTGGCGCCGCGCGATCTACCTGCCGGCCAGCGGCAGCGACCCGACGGGCAGCGGGGGCAGGGTGCCGAGCAGGGTCGGCGTCACCGTGGTGGCCTGCGGCTCGGCCCGGCCGAGCCCGTACCGGCGCACCTCCGCCCCGGCCGCTCCCCCGGCGCTGACGAGCAGGTCCGCGCCGGTCGTCGTGCTGGTCGTGGCCACCTGCACCCCCGATCCGGCGAACGGGGCGAACGAGGCGATCTGCCGGAAGGCCACGTCGCTCGGGTGGTGATTCGGGCTCTCGACGTACATCCCGGGTTCGCCGTCCAGGCGGGACCCGCTCGACCACACCCGCACCGTGCCGTCCCCACCGGCCATGCCGGTCACGATGCTCTTCGCGCCGCCCTCGGCCCCGGCGACCCAGCCCGTCGACAGCGAGACGCCGCCCCGGTATCCCCCGTCGAACGCCAGGAACTCCGACGTCGTCCGAGGCTCCCGCACACCGTCGCCGTGTCCGGCGTGCCCGTCGTGCGCGGTCGCGGCGGCGGTCGGTTCGAACAGGTCGTAGCGGAAGGTCCTGATCCGTGGTTCGTCTCCCGGCCCCGGCGCCGTCACGATGCTGTCCCGGCCGGAGCCGACGTCGACCATTCCGGTCGCGACGCTCACCCCGGCGGTCGATCCCGGGTACGGCGTGAAGCGCGAGAACACCTCGGGCGCTTCGCCCTTCGCCGCAGGCAGCGTCGACGAGAAGACCTTCACCTGCGATTCCACGCCCGGACCGGTGGCCACGATGATGTTGTCGGCCAACGCGTTTCCGTCGACGTCCGCACCGGCGACCGTCACCCCGCCGCGGAACCCGGTGTCGAACGGGGCGAACCGGGCCAGCTCGGCGGTGAACGGTCCGTCCGCGCGGTCGGCGCCGTCGTAGACCACGACCTCCGGCGCCGCACCCGGCCCGGTTCCGACGATCAGGTCGAGCACCGTGTCGCCGTTCACGTCGGCCATCGCCACCGTCGGCGTGCCCTCGAACGACGGGAACGGCGTGACGAAGCCCGTGACCCGGTCGCCGTTGCCATCGTGCACCTGCACGGTCGCGGGGGCGCCCGGCGACCCGGGCACCGCGACCGCGTAGGTGGACACCTCCGGGATCACGTTGACCAGCGCCATCAAACCGTTGTCCTCGTGGTTGAGCCGGTGGCAATGGATCACGAAGGTACCCGTGTACTCGGTGAACTTCGTCCGCAGCGTCACCGAGGCCGGCACGAGCGCATTCTCGTTCGCGTCGGTGACGGGCGCCGGAACGTTGACGTTGTCGATGCCCCACGGCTGTACGCCGGTCCGGGTACCCGCGACCGGATTCGCGACGTCCATCACCTGGAAGTCGTTGACGTGAATGTGCATCGGGTGCTCGTCGTTGTTGAAGTTCGTGATCGCCCACTCCTCCACGGAGTTCAGTCGCGGCTGGATCAGCGGGATGTTCGGGAAGGTGTTGTCGTCGAACTGGTAGGTGAAGGCCTTGGGGTCGCTGCCGCTGGCCTTCTCGTTGCCGAATCCACCCGACACGGCGAGCGTGCGCGTCACGTCGGGCGTCATCACCGACGTGTCGACGAACGAGGTGTAGGCGTCGAGGTTCTGACCGGGTTCGAACGCCGTCGTCCGCCCCTGCCCGCGGCCGGGTGTCACGTGCAGCAGCGTCTGGGTCGGGAACGTGAAGAAGCCGTCGGCGTAGCTGATCACCGACGGGTCGACGGTGACCGTTCCCAGCACGGCGGGCGGGTTCTCCGTGCCGTTGTTGGTGTAGAGCACACCGGGATTCGCGACCGGCTTCGCACCCTCGAGCGGCGGCATGTCGAGGACGAGGTCGCCGGTCTCCGGCATGGTCACCGCGATCGCGTACCGCGACGCGGGCGGGATGACCAGCCGGGTGCCGTCGCCGTCGACCGGTCGCTGCACCCGGGTGAAGGGATTGCCGTCCTGGCCGACGATCTCGAACTTCGGGTGGGTGCCCGTCGCGGTCTCGGTCAGCCGGACCGGCATGTACGCGATGTCGCTGATGTTCGCGAGCACCCAGATCTCGGTCTGGCCGGGCGCGAGCTTCAGCTCCGGCTGGAACTGTCCGTTGATCGTGAACTGCACGTCACGCTCGTTGTCGGGCAGGGCCGGGTCCGCGGGGACGCTGACCGACTCGCCGGCGAAGGACTGCAGGTTCCCGGGCACGAACTGGTTCTGGCCGCGGTGATTGGCGGGCGAGAGCGGCCCCGCGTACCAGTTGGTGACGTACTGCGCCCCCTTCGTCGTCTCGGAGAAGTTCACCGGGGCCAGGCTCGGCCGGTAGGTGCCGTCGGCGAGCTGCGACCCCGTCGGCGGGGTCAGCGTGCTGACCCACTGCGGCCAGGTGGGGTCGTTCAGCCGGTGGCCGGCGCCCTTGCGGTCGAACACGTAGTTGTACTGGAGGGCCATCGTCCGGATCGGTACGCGATCACGCGTCACCGCGGGCAGGTTCCCGTCGGGACGACCGATCTCGAGGAGGCCGGCCAGCCCGAGGTAGGTCTGCTGCGCGGTGAGCGTGTGGCGGTGGCTGTGGTACCAGTACATTCCGTTCGGCATGTCCGTCGGGACCGCGTAGTCGTAGACGTTGCCCTGGCCGGCGGGAATGTCGAGGAGGACGTTGTCCGCGTTGCCACCCGGGCTCACGTGAACGCCGTGGGTGTGCAGGTTCAGCGGCGCCGACGTCAACGCCGGCGGGTAGAGCGGCACGTCACCGCCGGCCGGGGTGAAGGCGGGGTCGTAGAAGTCCTCGATCGTCAGGTCCTGCAGGTCGTTGTCGTAATGGACGATCAGGCGCTGACCCGGATCGACCCGCAGCGTCGGCGCGGGATAGAGGTTGTCGCCCTTCGTGGACCCGTCCGAGGCCGTCCCCCGGATGACCTCGTATCCGAAGACCAGGAAGTCGGACACCGGTCGGGAGACCGTGTCGAGGGACACCGTGCCCTGGTGCGCGGACAGCCGCACCTCGAGCACGCCGTCCCTGCTCGACAGCGTGACCGGCTCCCGGTACGCGACCGGGTGCCCGTCGGGGCCGGCGTTGACCCCGGGGCGGGCGCCGGTCCCCGATCCTCCGGACGCGCATCCGGACAGGACCAACGCCACCGACGCGACCAGGCACGCGAGGACCGTGAGCGGTCTGCTGCGATTCACGACCATCGGGCTGCCCCGTTCCGGAATCAGAAGACGTGGGCGCGGCATCGTCTGCGCCCTCGCAGCTTAATTCCTGCGATCCCGACACCGCCGCGGATCGTGCGTCGCGGGCACCCCGGGACGCCCCGGAACCGATAGCGTTGATCCCATGAGCACATCCGAGATCGCCACCGTCCTGGCGTGGCACGACGCGTTGAACTCCTCCGACATCGACACCCTGCTCGCGCTGTCCAGCGACGACATCGACATCGGCGACATGCAGGGTGCGGGGCAGGGTCTGGCCGCGCTGCGGAATTGGGCGACCACGGCCGGCGTGACGCTGACACCGGGCCGCATGTACGTGCACGAGGGTGTCGTGGTGGTCGAGGAGGAAACCCGGGTGGCGGCGAGTCCGGACGACGTCACCACGACGGCGTCCGCGTTCCGGGTCGTGCACGACCAGGTGACGTCGGTGTTCCGGCACGGCGACCTGGCCTCGGCGCTGGCCGCGACGGACCTGACCGAGGCGGACCTGGTCAGCTGAGGCGCAAACGGGCAGGCGCTCCGGTGCCCGACCGCAGGGTCGGGCACCGGAGCGCCTGATTCGAAATCCGGGGGGCTAGCCGTTGCCGGCAGCCTTGTCCTTCTCCATCGCCTCACGCAGGCTCTTCGGCCGCATGTCGGTCCAGTTCTGCTCGACGTACTCGACGCACGCCTGGCGGGTGTCCTCGCCGAAGACCACGCGCCAGCCCTGCGGCACCTCGGAGAACGTGGGCCACAGCGAGTGCTGGTCCTCGTCGTTGACGAGAACATAGAAACGACCGTCTTCGTCGTCAAAGGGATTCGTGCTCATCAGGCCTCGCTTGTCGCATATTCGTTCGTCATGCTCTCCACCCCTGTGGAAGCCTCGACCCTATCAACTTCGCGCCTCGCGGACCGATTTACGACGATCGAAGTGAGAATCTCTCCGGCGCGGACCGCGACGTTCGACAGCAGGGACGCGGTGAGCCCGTGGGTCTTCTCGGTGCCGCCCTGGAGGTAGATGCCGCCGCGGATCTCCGGCGCCGTGGCCAGCCGGTAGTCGCGCGCCACCTCGGTCACCACGTCACCCTCCGGCGCCAGGTCGCCGAGCAGTTCGCGCAGCGGGGTCGGGGTGAAGCCGGTCGCGAGCACCAGTGCGTCGCAGGTCAGGGTGTCGGTCAGCCCGTCGAGGTTGCTGCGGACACCGATCTCGATGCCGTCCTCGTTCTCGTCGACCGACACGATGTCCGAGGCGCGGCGCATGAACAGCCGCCGCTGTCCGCGCACCAGTTCCTGGTACTCGGTGGTGTACAGCTCGTTGATCAGTTCGATGTCGACGACCGAGTAGTTCGTGCTCTTGTGCAGGGCGAGCAGCCGCTCGCGTTCCGCGGGGCTGGCGCCGTGCAGTTCGTCGACGGTGCCGGGGTCGAAGATCCGGTTCGCGTACGGGCTGTCGTCGGCCGGGCTGTACCCGTACCGCGAGAAGACGCTGTGCACCTCCGCCTGCGGGTAGTTCCGGTGCAGGTACTGCACGACCTCGGCGGCGCTCTGGCCGGCACCGAGGACCACGAACCGCTGGTGGCGCAGTTCGGGCAGGTCGTCGATGTGGAAGAGGAACCGATGGTTGTGGAAGCAGCGCCGCGACGGCGTCGCCCATTCCGGCAGCCGCTCCCGCAGCCCGGCGCCGACCGCGATGTTGCGTGCCCGCAGGACCTCACCGTCGGCGGTCTCGACGGCGAATTCGTCGACCGCGCCGTCCGCGGACCGCACGCCGGTGATCCCGGTGACCGCGACGCCGTAGCGGACGTCGGCGTCGACTCGGCCCGCCGCCCACTGCAGGTAGTCGTTGAACTCGTGGCGGGTCGGGAAGAAGGTCTGATGGTTGACGAAGTCGACCAGCCGCCCCTTGTCGAACAGGTAGGAGAAGAAGCTGTAGGTGCTGGCCGGGTTCCGGAACGTCACCAGGTCCTTCGGGAACGCGATCTGCATGGTCGCGCCGTCCAGGAGCATGCCGGGATGCCAGACGAAACGGTCCTGGCGTTCGACGAACGCGGCACGGATCCGCTCCTCGGGTGCGCAGGTCGCGTTGTGCTCCTCGATCGCGATCGCCAGCGCGAGGTTGGAGGGACCGAATCCGACCCCGATGATGTCCAACGCATCGGACTGCGAATCCTCGGTCGTCCGAGTCGAATTCATGGCAGTAGTCCATCCTCGCCGCGAGACGCGGCGGTCCCGTGTTCCGTCACCGGGCCCCGGGAACACCGAGACCAATTAGTAGCGCAGCCTACCCTAACACCCGTCCGGTTCATGCGGTCTCCGTTCCCCCGATCGGCGCCGACTCGTCCGCGCACGCCGCGACCAGAACCTCCCGGACCCGCGCGACCAGGGCCGCGGCCGCCGCCGCTTCCAGGGCGTCGGTCCGGTAACCGAGGTGGGCGTGCACCGGACCGGCGCCGACGGGCTCGTAGAAGCTCAGGGTCAGGTCGGCGGCGGGCACCCCGACCGGCACCGGCACCAGCGCGCCGAACACCCCGTCGACGGCCCCGAGGCGGGCCTGCTCGTGGTGCACGACCGTCACCGCGGGGAACCGGTCACCGAGGCCCAGCCCGGTTGCGACGGAGTCGAACCCGATGTCCTGGTGATCGAGCGCCGCGAGGTTCGAGGCACGGACCCGGGACAGCAGGTCGGCGAAGGTCGGCTCCCCGGAGGTGTCGGTGCGCAGCACGACCGTGTCGAAGAAGCACCCGATCAGCGGGGACAGGGCCTCCTCCGTCCGGCCGGCGACCAGTGCGCCGATCGGCAGGTCGGTCCCGGCGCCCGCCTCGGTCAGCGCGACCGCCAGAGCGGACTGCAGCACCATGAACATCGACGTCGAGGTCCGCCGGGCCAGCGCGTCGATCTGGGCGTGCAGTTCGGCGTCGATCGGCAGCACGACCAGGTCACCGCGCGGCGGGCCGTCGGTCCGCGGTGCGGGCAGCGCGACCGGGCCCGGCAGGTCCGCCAGTCGGTCACGCCAGTAGCCCAGCTGCCGCGCGTACCGGCTCTCCGGGTCGGCCGGGTCGCCGAGCACATCCGACTGCCAGGTCACGTAGTCCCGGTATCCGACCGGCAGCTCCGGCAGGTCCGGTGCCCGTCCCTCGGTGCGGGCCTGGTAGGCGACGAGCAGTTCGCCGAGCAGCGGCACCACCGACCACTCGTCGACGGCCAGGTAGTGCATCACCAGCAGCAGGGCCTGCTCGCCGCCGTCACCGGAGACGAGGCACACCCGCAGCGGGGCAGCGGCGCCGACGTCCATCGGCCGCTGCGCCAGCTCGAACACCCGGGCGCGCAGGTCGCCCCCGGTCGCGTCGACCGACTCGACCGCGGGCGCCGCGGCCGGCACCCCGACCACTGCGCCGTCGCGCTCGACGTACGCGGTGCGCAGCGGCTCGTGCCGCCGGGTCACGTCCGCGAGCGCGGCACGCAGGCCGGCGACGTCCAGCGGGCTCGTCGGGTACAGCGAGAGCGCGTGGCTCGCGGTCCCCGACACCTGCCGCCACTGCCTGCGCTGCGGGGCCGACAGCACCACCCCGGCACCGGTGGCCGGTGTCCGCACCAGCGGCGGACGGCCACCGTCCGCGCGCTCGGTCAGCTCCGCGAGTTCGGCGACGGTGGGTGCGTCGAACACCTCGCGGATGCTCAGCTGCGCACCGAGCCGCGCCCGTACCCGGCCGATCAGCTGCATCGACGCCATCGAGTGGCCACCGAGGTCGAAGAAGTTGTCGTGGACACCGACCGACGGCAGGTGCAGGATGTCCGCGAACAGTTCCGCGAGCACCGCCTCCCGCTCGGTCCGCGGCGCGACGTCCCCGGTCAACTCCGACCAGTCCGGCGCGGGCAGCGCCTTGCGGTCGAGTTTTCCGTTGGGGGTCAACGGCAGCGGTCCGTCCAGCACGAGGACCACCGACGGCACCATGTAGTCCGGCAGCGACGCGGCCACGTGCGCCCGCACCTGCACCGGATCGACCGACTCCCCGGCCGCCGGCACCACGTACCCGATCAACCGGGCGATCGACCCGTCCCGGTCCGCGATCACGGTGGCCTGGTTGACGTTCAGGGCGTCCGCGAGTGCGGCGACGACCTCGCCGAGCTCGATCCGGAAGCCGCGGATCTTGACCTGGTCGTCGACACGGCCGAGGAAGTCGACGTTGCCGTCGGCCCGCCACCGCGCCAGGTCGCCGGTGCGGTACATCCGCCCCGGCCCGAACGGGTTTGCGACGAACCGGCCGGCGGTGAGGGCCGGCTTGCCGAGGTAACCGCGGGCCAGGCCGCGGCCGGCGATGTACAGCTCGCCGGCGACCCCGACCGGGACCGGGCGCAGCTGCGCGTCCAGGACGTAGGCCTGCTCGTTCGGGTCCGGGACACCGATCGGGACGGCCTGGGTCCAGCCGGGCTGCGCCTGCCACAACGTGTTGTTCACCGTCGCCTCGGTGAGGCCGTAGGCGGCGAGCAGATTCAGGCGCTGCGCCCACCGGCCGATCAGGTCCGGCGGCACCGTCTCGGTGCCGACGAGCACCGTGCAGCCCTCGGGCACCAGGCATCCCGGCGGCAGCGCCGCCATCAGCGACGGCGGGATGATCGCGTGGGTCACCGCATGCGCGTGCATGAAGTCGGTGAGCTCCGGTCCGGCGACCCGGGAGTGTTCCGGCACGATCACCAGACGCGACCCGGTGCACAGCGCCATCGACAGCTCGAACACCGCGACGTCGAAACCGACGGACGCGAACTGCATGACGACCGATCCGGGCACCAGGCGCATCCGGTCCTCCGCGGTGGCGACCAGCGAGGAGATGCCCTCGTGCGAGACCACGACACCCTTCGGCCTGCCGGTGGAACCGGACGTGTAGATGACGTACGCGGCATGGTCGACACCGTCCGGCACCCGGCGCACCGGCGGCGTCGCCACGGCCGGCTCCGCCTCGACCCGCGGGTCGTCGAGCAGGACCCGCGGCAGCCCGGGCGACACGATGCGTGCGGACTCGGCGACGGTGCTCAGCAGCACCGACGCGTTCGAGTCGTCGAGCATGTAGGAGATCCGGTCCTCCGGGTGGCTCAGGTCCAGCGGCAGGTAGGCCGCGCCGCGCTTGAGCACCGCGAGCACCGCGGCGACCATGTCCACGGACCGCGGAACCGCAAGGCCCACCACAGATTCCGCACCGACACCGCGGTCCGCGAGGACCGCGGCGATCCGGTCGGACCGGGCGTCGAGCTCGGCGTAGGTCGCCCGGTCGTGCTCGTCGACGACCGCGACCGCGTCCGGGGTCGCGGTCACCCAGCGAGCGAAGGCCGCGTCGAGGGTCTCGTCCTCCACCGGGCGGTCGGTGTCGTTGAACGCCACCAGCACCCGGTCCCGTTCACCGGGCAGGAACACGTCGATCGAGCCGAGCCGCCGCTGCGGATCGCGGGCGACGGCAGCGAGCAGCGCCAGCTGCCGGTGCGCGATCGCGTCCGCGGTGGAGCGGTCGAACAGGTCGGCGCCGTACTCGAGCCGCAACCGGATGCGTCCGGTTGCGTCGTCGCCGACCGGCAGGAACTCCGTGTAGTTGAACACGAGGTCGAACTTCGCGGTCCGCTCCGCCGTCGTGACCGGTTCGAGGGTGATCTCGCCGAGGTCGGTGACGTCGGGGGTGCGACTGTGGTAGCCGACCATCACCTGGAACAGCGGGTTCCGGGCCAGCGTCCGGGCCGGATTGACCCGCTCCACAACGGATTCGAACGGCACGTCGGCGTTCGCGAACGCCGCGAGGTCCAGGTCGCGCACCCGCGTCACCAGGTCTCCGAACACCGGGTCGCCGGACGTGTCGGTGCGCAGCACCAGCGTGTTGACGAAGAACCCGACGAGGTCGTCGAGACCCTGCTCGGTGCGGCCGGCGACCGGCGCGCCGAGCGGCAGGTCCTCACCCGCACCGATCCGGGTCAGCAACGCCGCGGTCGCGGCGTGCAACACCATGAACATGCTCGCGCCCGACGCGGCGGCGAGCGCCCGCAGCGACCGCGTGGTGTCCGCGTCGAGGTCCAGTTCGATTGCGCCGCCTGCGAAACTGGGCCGTGCGGGGCGGGCCCGGTCGGCCGGCAGCACCAGCTCCTCCGGAGCACCGTCGAGCTGCCGCTGCCAGAACGCGAGCTGCCGCCCGGCGACCGAGCCCGGGTCGCCGGAATCACCGAGAACGGCGTGCTGCCACAGCGTGAAGTCGGCGTACTGCACCGGCAGCGGCTCCCAGCCGGGGACCCGACCGTCGCGTCGCGTCGCGTAGGCGAGCATCAGGTCCCGCAGGAACGGCCGGTCCGACCACTCGTCGGTGGCGATGTGGTGCAGGACCAGGGCCAGCACCTGATCCCCGCGACCGTCGGCACCGGCACCGAGCCGGATCACGGTGCCGCGCACCGGGATCTCGCGGCTCAGGTCGAACGGACGCAGCACCGCCTCCCGGATCAGGTCCGTCACCGCGGTCTCGGCGGCACCCGCGGCGTCGACGACCGCGAACTCGGGCGTGACCCCCTCGAGGATCCGCTGCACCGGGACGCCGTCGGCGGTGTCGAACACCGTCCGCAGCGCCTCGTGCCGGGCCACCACGTCGCCGAGGGCCGCCGCGAACGCGTCGGTGTCGAGGTCGCCGCGCAGCCGCAGGACGATCGGGAAGTTGTACGCGGCGGATCCCCGGTCCATCTGCTGGATCAGCCACAGCCGCTGCTGCGCCGCCGACAGCGGGATCCGCTCGGGCCGCTGCGCGGGCACCAGCGCCGGCCGGACCGCGTCGCCGCGGCCGCGGACCCGCTGCGCGAGTTCCGCGACGGTCGGGGCCTCGAACAGGTCCCGCAACGTCAGTTCGGTCGCGAGCGCGGTGCGGGCCCGGCTGATCACCCGGGTCGCGAGCAGCGAGTGACCGCCCAGGTCGAAGAAGTTGTCCTCGGCCCCGACCTCGGCGACGCCGAGCACGTCGCCGAACGTCTCGCACAGCACGGTCTCGACGTGGTCGGCGGGCGGACGGGAGCCGCCGCCGACCGTCTCCGGCACCGGCGGCAGCGCCCGCACGTCGAGCTTGCCGTTGACGGTCATCGGCAGGGTGTCGGTCGCGACGAACACGCTCGGCACCATGTACTCCGGCAGCACCGCGCGCAGCGCCGGTGAGTGGTCGGGTGTGGAGCCCGCGGAACGACCCGGCGACGCGTCGCCCGCACCGGGGTGAGATTCACTCGCAGACGACGCCGCGACGACGTACGCGACGAGCCGCTTGAGCCCGCCGGGGCCGGGCGCGGCGATCACCGCACACTGCTTGACCCCGTCGAGGCCCGCGAGCACCGACTCGATCTCGCCGAGTTCGATGCGGTGGCCCCGGATCTTGACCTGATCGTCGGTGCGGCCGAGGTAGTCGAGGTTCCCGTCGGCCCGGCGCCGCATCAGGTCACCGGTGCGGTACATCCGCTCCCCCGGTTCGAACGGGTTCGCCACGAAGCGTTCCGCGGTCAGCGCGAACCGGTCCAGGTAACCCCGGGCGAGTCCGACACCCGCGATGTAGAGCTCGCCCGGCACCCCGTCCGGGACCGGCCGCAGCCAGCCGTCGAGAAGGTACGCGCGGGTGTTCCAGATCGGGGTTCCGACGGTCGGGGTCGCCGAGTCGTCGGTGCCCGCACCGAGGGTGTTGATCGTGTACTCGGTCGGTCCGTACAGGTTGTAGCCGACCGTTCCGTCGGTGTCGCGCAACCGGTTCCACACCGAGTCCGGCACCGCCTCGCCGCCGAGCAGCACCAGCGGCGGCCGGTGCGCACCCGAACCGTCGTCGAGCAGACCGGCCTCGAACAGGTGCTGTGCGTAGGTGGGGGTGACGTTGACGACGTCGATCGCGTGCGCGTCGCAGTACCCGACGAGCGAGTCGGCGTCGCGACGCAGGTTCTCGTCGCAGATGTGCACCTCGTGGCCCTCGACGAGCCACAACAGTTCCTCCCAGGACATGTCGAACGCGAACGACACGGTGTGCGCGATGCGCAGGGTGCGGTCGCCGGTCATCGAGACCGACGACCCGCTTGCGGGGTCGAGCATCTGTACCGTCGGCGCGAAGATGGCCTCGCGGTGGTTGAACTGCATGTTGGTCAGGCCGCGGTAACCGGTGACGACGCCCTTCGGCTTGCCGGTCGAACCGGACGTGTAGATCACGTACGCCGGGTGGTCGAGGCGGCCCGGGGTGCCCGGCGCGAACGCGCCGAGCTCGGCGTCGGTCAGCGGCGCCGACGACCAGGTCCGCGGAGCCGGGGTGTCGAGGAGCACCGCGTCACCGGTCCAGGCGGACAACGTGCCCCGCACCCCGGTGGTGGTCACCAGGGTCACCGGGCGCGCATCGTCGAGCATCCCGACGAGTCGCTCGGCCGGGTGGTCGAGCTCCAGCGGCAGGTAGGCCGCACCGGTGCGGAGCACCGCGAACAGCACGACCACGGTCTCCACCGAGCGCGGCAGCCCGAGGGCCACGATGCGTTCCGGGCCGGCGCCGGCGGCGAGCAGGCGGCGGGCCAGGGCGTTGATCCGGCCGTCGAGGTCACGGTAGGTGACCCGCTCGTCGCCGAAGACGAGCGCGACCTGGTCCGGGGTGCGCTGCGCCGCGGCCGCGAACAGGTCCGCGATCGTCTCCTCGGGCAGCTCGCGGTCCGCGGGGCCGGTCGTCAGCGCCGCCCGCTCGGCGGGCGTGAGCAGGTCGAGGGAGCCGATCACCGCGTCGCCGTCCTCCGCGATCAGCTCGAGCAGCCGGACGAATCGTGCCAGCATCGCCGCCACGACCTCGGAATCGACGGATTCGGACCGGAACTCGAACTTGACCTTCACCCGGGTTCCCGGGGTGACCACGACGGTCAACGGGTAGTGGGTGTGGTCGATGCTGTCGCCGCCGCTGATGTCGTGGGCGGCGTTGAGGGCCGACACCTGGTTCTCGTCGACGAAGTTCTGCAGCACGTACAGCACGTCGAACAGCTGCCGGTGCTCGGACTCGCGGCCGATCGTCGCCAGCCCGAGGTAGTCGTGCGGGGTCAGGTCCAGCCGCTCGGACTGGCTGCGCCGCAACAACTCCGAGACCGTCTCGTTCGGGCGGAGCACGGTCCGCACCGGCACGGTGTTCAGGAACAGGCCGGCGACCGTGTCGAGACCCTCGACCTCCGGGGGCCGGCCGGCGACGGTGGTGCCGAACACGACGTCGTCACGTCCGGTCGCCGCGCCGAGCACCAGCGCCAAGGCGCCGGACAGGACCGCGTTGAACGTGACCCCCGCCGCCGCGGCCCGATCCCGAAGGCGCTGACCGAGTTCCGCGGACAGGACCGCGTCGTGACGGCCGGGCAACGCGACCGGCCCGGGCATCGGGGCGCCGAGCAGAGTCGGCTCCGCCAGCCCGGCGAGCGCCGCCCGCCACCGGGCCCGGCTCGCGTCCACGTCGTGCTCGGCCAGCCAGGCCAGGTAGTCGACGAACCCACCGGTCGCCGCCGGCAGTGCGGTGTCGTCGCCGGCGGAGTCGTACAGCGCGAGCAGCTGGCTGACGACGATGCCGTTGGACCAGCCGTCCCACAGCAGGAACTGGCGGTTGACGACGAGGCGGTCCCGGTCGTCGTCGAGGCGGATCACCATCACCCGCCACAGCGGCGGCGCGGTGAGGTCGAACGGCGCGCGCCGGTCGGTCGCCATCAGCGCCGCCGCGTACCCGTCCCGCTCGTCCGCGTCGAGCTCCCGCAGGTCGTACTCGGTGACCGGGACGTCGCAGTCCGCGGTCACGAACTGAACCGGCTGCGGCAGCCCGGCGCTGACGAATCCTGCTCGCAGCGTGGGGTTGCGGCGCTGCAGGGTGCGCAGCGCGGCGGCGAGCCGGTCCAGGTCGAGGCGGTGCTGGAAGTCGAGCGTGAACTGCGCGGTGTAGATGTCGGCGGCGTCGCCGGACGCCTCCGGCGCCGCGTCGAAGGTGGCCTGGAAGTACAGGCCCTCCTGCAGCGGGGACAGCGGCCACACCGCCTCCACCCCGGCCGGGGCGTACCCGGTGATCGCGTCGAGGTCCGGCTGCGTCAGGTTCACCAGCGGGACGTCGGACGGTGTGAGGACCGCGCCGCCCTCGTGTGCCCGCGCGACCGCGACGAGGTCACGGAGCGCGGCGGCCCAGCCCTCCGCCAGCGCACGGCCGTCGGATTCGCTCAGCCCGAGGTCGGAGTGCGCGAACACCGCGGAGAGCACCGGCCCGTCGACGGTGTCCTCGCACAGCGCGTTGACGATCAGTCGGTACGGGCCGCCCATGTCGTCGTCGGGATCCGTTGCGAGCACGCCGGATTCCGGCGCCGGCGTCCACGCCGCATCGACACCCGGAACCGTCGACGGCATCCTGCCGAGATAGTTGAACAGCACCTGGGACGGCTCGCCGCCCGCGAGCACGCGCGTGGTGCGGGCGTTCGCGTGGCGCAGCATGCCGTAGCCGACTCCGCCGTCGGGTGCGTCCCGCAGCCGCTCCTTGACGTCCTTGAGGACGGACAGCGGGTCGGCCCCGGCCCGCAACCGGACCGGGCTGATGTTGGTGAACCAACCGACGGTGCGGGACAGGTCGATTCCGGTGGCGAGTTCCTCACGGCCGTGCCGTTCGAGGTCGACCAGCAGGTCGCCCGCGTCGACACCGGTCTCCCCGTGCCAGCGGGTCACCGCGATCCGCAGTGCACCGACCAGGACGTCGGTGACGTCGGCGCCCGCGAGGGCAGGCACCGCGGTCAGCACCGCGGTCGTGTCGTCCACCGACAGCCAGACCCGGTGCCGGGCACCGGTTCCGACGGTCGCCTCGCCGCTCTCGCCGGGCACCAGCGCAGCGCCGGGTGCGGTCGTCGCCGTCCAGTGGGCGAGTTCGCCGAGCCGGGTCGTGCTCTGCGCCTGCTCGGCGACGAGGGCACCGAAGCGGCGCAGCGACGTGCCGACCGGGTCGAGTGCGGGACGCTCCCCGGCGGCGACCGCGACCGCGGCCATCGCCAGGTCCTCGAGCAGGATCCGCCACGACACCCCGTCGACGACCAGGTGGTGCGCGACGATCAGCAGTCGCCCGGCGGTGTCCGGTCCGGCGTCGAAGTGCACGACCTGCACCATCGTCCCGGCCTCGGGGTCCAGGCGCGCGGTCGCGGCGTCCGAGTGCTCGGCCACCGCGGCGGGCAGCGCGTCCGCGTCGACCGCGACGGTCGTCGTCAGCGCGGCGGCGTCGACGGTCCCCGGGTCGGTGGTGTGCACCGACCAGACGCCCGGGGCGTGCCGGGTCAGGACCGCGCGCAGTCCGTCGTGGTGGTCGAGCACGGCCTGCAGCGCCGCCGTCAGCGTCGCGGTCTGCGCGCCGGCCGGGGTGTGCACGAGCGCGGCCTGGTTGAACCGGTCGGTGCCGCCGGACCACTCGGACAGCCGGTGCACGACCGGCAGCGAGATCAGTTCGCCGACACCGTCGTCCACGGCCTGCGACGCGACCGGTGCGTCCGGCGCGGTGCCTGCGGTCTCGCCGAGGAGCCGCGCGATCGCGGCGGGAGTGCGCAGTTCGAAGATCTGCCGCGGCGTCAGCGTCAGCCCCGCCTTGCGGACCACGTTGACCAGGCGGATCGCGAGGATGCTGTCGCCGCCGAGGGTGAAGAAGTCGTCGTCGGCGCCGACGCGGTCGAGGCCGAGCACCTCCGCGAACATCGCCGACAGACGCTCCTCGCTGCCGCTGCTCGGGTCCCGCTCGGACACCGCCGCCGAGAAGTCCGGCGCCGGAAGCGCCTTGCGGTCCAGCTTTCCGCTCGGGGTCAGGGGCAGCGCGTCGAGTTCGACGAACGCGCTCGGCACCATGTGCGCCGGCAGCGTGGCACGCAGCGCCCGCGAGTGGTCGGGAGTGGAGCCCGCGGAACGACCCGGCGACGGTTCACCCCGGTGAGAGCGACGATCACTCGCGGGCGCGGAGCGCACCACGTACGCGACGAGCTGCTGGTGACCGGGCCGGTCCTCCCGCACGACGACGGCGGCCTGCGCGACGTCGGGGTCGCGCAGCAGCACCGCCTCGATCTCGCCGAGCTCGATCCGGAAGCCGTGCAGCTTGACCTGGTCGTCGGCGCGACCGACGTACTCGAGCTCACCCCGGTTCAGCCGCACCAGGTCCCCGGTGCGGTACATCCGCTCCCCCGGGACGAACGGATCGGCGACGAACCGGTCCGCGGTCAGCGCCGCGCGGCCGAGATAGCCGCGGGCCAGCTGCGGTCCCGCGAGATACAGCTCGCCCTCGGATCCGGGAGGCACCAGGCCGAGGTAGCGGTCGAGCACGTAGAGCCGGGCGTTGGCGACCGGACGTCCGATCGGGACCGAGGGTGCCTGCGCGGTCACGGTCTGCGCGCCGAAGTGGTGCGTCACCTCGACCGCCGCCTCGGTCGGCCCGTACAGGTTGTCCAGCCGGGCGTGGGGCAGCACCTCGGCGAAGCGGCGCGCGGCCTGGGTCGGCAGCGCCTCCCCGGAGCAGGACACGATCTGCAGCGAGCGACACTGCGCGGCAGCCGGTTCGGCGAGGAACAGGTCGAGCATCGACGGCACGAAATGCGCCCGGGTGACGGCCCGGTCCGCGATCAGCGCGGCCAGGTAGGCGGGGTCCCGGTGGCCGCCGGGCCGGGCGAGCACCACGGTGGCGCCGGCGATCAGCGGGCCGAAGAACTCCGGCACCGACACGTCGAAGCTGGACGGGGTCTTCTGCAGCACCCGGTCCCCGACCGTCAGCGGCTGCTCCGACTGCATCCACCGCAGCCGGTTCACCACGCCGCGATGCGGGACCACGACGCCCTTGGGCCGTCCGGTGGAGCCGGAGGTGTAGATGACGTACGCCGGGTGGTCCGCGGTCACCGGGCGCGCCGGCGCATCCGAGTCCCCGTGCGGCGCGGACAGGTCCACGACGATCCGCGGTACGTCGGTGTCGAGGCCGCCCGGGCCGGTGAGCACGCACACCGGGTCCGCGTCGTCCAGCATCAGCGCGATCCGCTCGGCCGGGTAGTCGAGGTCGAGCGGCAGGTAGGCGCCGCCCGCCTTGCCGACGGCCAGCAGGGCCACCATCAGTTCCAGCGACCGCCCGAGTGCGACCGCGACGACCGACTCGGGGCCCACGCCGTCCTCGACGAGCTTGTGCGCCAACCGGTTCGCGTGGGCGTGGAGTTCGGCGTAGGTGAGCGTCCGGCCCTCGAACTCGGCGGCCACCGCGTCGGGGGTCGCCGCCGCCTGCGCGTCCAGCAGCTCCGGCAGGGTCGCGTCGCTGACGTCGCGCGCGGCGGCGGCCCAGCTGTCCTCCAGCTCGGCCCGCTGCCGGGCCGAGACCAGGTCCAGCGCCGAGACCGGGCGGGCGTCCTCCGCGAGCAGCTGCTCGAGCAGCGAGATCATGCCGTGCGCGAGCGACGACGCGGTCGCCGCGTCGACCACCGACGTCTGGTACTTCACCTCGAGACGCAGCTCGTCGCCGGGCGCGACGAGGAGGGTGACCGGGTACGGCGGGTTCTCCTCGAACGTGATGCCGGTGACCTCGACCCGGCCGGCGGCGTCGGTGACGGCGCCGTGTCCGATCGGGTAGTTCTCGAACACGACGAGCGTGTCGAACAGCTCCTGCAGCCCGGTCAGACGCCGCAGCTCGCTCAGCCCGAGGTACTGGTGGTCGAGCAGTTCGGACTGCTCGCCCTGCCAGCGGGTGAGGGCCGCGACGGCGGATTCGTCCGGGCGGAAACGCATCCGGGCCGGGACGGTGTTTATGAACAGGCCGACCATCGTCTCGATGCCGGGCAGGTCGCCGCCGCGGCCGGACACCGTCGACCCGAACAGCACGTCCTGGCGTCCGGTGAGCCGGCCGAGCAGCAGACCCCACGTGCCGTGCACCAGGGTGCTGGTCGTCAGCCCGTGGGCGCGGCCGAATGCGACCAGATCGGCGGTCCGGCCGGCAGGCAGCCGCACCTCGACGGACGCGACACCGGCGGCGCCGATCGGTGCCGCGGACGCGACACCGGTCGGCTCGTCGACACCGGCGAGGGCGGCGCGCCACAGCTCGACGGACGCGTCGCGGTCACGGGAGGCCAACCAGGCCAGGTAGTTCCGGTACGGAGCGGGTTCGGGCAGCGCGGGCGTGTCCCCGTCCGGGGCGTAGAGCGCCAGCAGTTCCCGGAGCATCACCGGGACCGACCAGCCGTCGGCGACGACGTGATGGACGGACTGCAGCAGCAGGTGGGAGTGCTCGCCGGTGCGCACCAGCACGTACCGCACGAGCGGCGGTCGCTCGAGGTCGAATCCGCGGACCCGGTCCTCGTCGAGCAGCGCCCGGACCCGGGACGCGACGTCGTCGGCGGCGAGCCCGGACAGGTCGACGAAGCCCATCGGGACGGGCAGCCCGGTGGCGACGACCGCGGCGACCCGGCCGTCGGACAGCGCGTGCAGCCCGGTGCGCAGTGCGGCGTGGCGGTCCACCAGCGACTGCAGCGCGACCGCGAAGGGCGCCGGCTCGACGGGTCCGGTCAGCTCGACGACCTGTTGCACGACATAGGGATCGAGGCGCTCCTCCTCGAACGCGCTGTGGAAGTAGATGCCCTCCTGCAACGGTGTCAGCGCGAGGATGTCGGCGACGCCGGGCACTGCGCCCTCGAGCTGGTCGACGTCCTCCTGCCGCAGCCGGGCTGCGGGGAAGTCCGACGGGGTGTGCCCGCCGTGGGCGGCGACACCGGACACCGCGGTGAGCGCGGCGGTCCACTCGTCGGCGAGGGCCCGAGCCCGGTCCCGGCCGAGCACGCCGGACGGGAACGTGATCGTCGTGTGCAGGGTCGGCCCGTCGGGCCCGCCCTGCGCGACCGCGTCGAACGTGAGGGCGTGCCCCATCGGGGCGTCCGGGTCGGCGGCGCCGGCCATCGCGGCCGGCATCCAGTCGCCGGTCGCGTCGGCGGTTCTCCCCAGGTAGTTGAACAGCACCTGCGGCTCGGTGGCCGGATGCAGGTCGGCGTCGGCGAGGTAACGCAGTGCGCCGTAGCCGATTCCGTTGCCGGGCACCGCACGCAGCTGCTCCTTGACCGCCTTGACGGCGGCCGCGAGGTCGGGACCGGCGGGGTGGCAGGCGCCCGCGTCGAGCCGGACCGGGTACACGCTGGTGAACCAGCCGACCGTGCGGCCGAGGTCGACGCGACGCCCCGCGGCCGCCTCCTCGCGGCCGTGCCCCTCGAGGTCGATCAGGACACCGGTGTCCCCGGTGTCCCGCCACCGGGCGAGCGCGACGGCCAGCGCGGTCAGCAGCACGTCGTTCACGTGCCCGCCGAACGCCGCCGGCACCGCCGTCAGCAGCGCAGCGGTCGATGCCGCATCCAGTTCCGCGGTCACCGTGTCCGCGGTCGCCCAGGTGTCGACGGCCGGGTCGAGCGGCCGGTCGCCCAGCGCCGGCTCGGCGGTCGCGGTCACCGCACGCCAGTGGTCGAGTTCGTCGTCGAACGCTCCGGCGGCGGCCCGCTCGGTCAGCAGCTGCGCCCACCGGCGCAGGGACGTTGCTCCGCCCGTCGGCGCGAGGGTCTCCGGCGCGGTCGCCGCCCGCGCCAGGTCCTCGATCAGCAGGCGCCACGACACGCCGTCGACGACGAGATGGTTGGCGACGAGCAGCAGCCGCCCGCCGTCGGCGCCGCCGTCGAACCACACCGCCTGCACCATCACACCGGCGTCGGGGTCGAGTCGCCCTGCCGCGGCGTCGGTTTCGCGTGAAACCATCGCGTCGTGCCCGACCTCCGCGGGAAGGGCCACGGTGCGCAGGACGTCCACGGAATCCGAGAGCGGCGCCTCAGGCACGTCGAGCACCCAGCGGTCGCGACGGTCGAGCCGGGCCCGCAACGCCGGATGCCGGTCGAGCACCGCCCGCAGCGCGCCGCGCAGCGTGTCCGCGGTCAGTCCGGCCGGGGTGCGCAGCAGCACCGACTGGTGGAACCGGGACACGGCGTCCCCGGCGCCCTGGGTGCGGGCGACGATCGGGGTCGTGGGGATCTCCCCGAACGCGACGTCCTCCTCGTCGACCTCGGCGGCGGCCCGGCCGTCGAGCTCGCGGGCCAGCGCCGAGACCGTCCGCAGCGCGAACACCTCGCGGGCACTGACCTCCAGGCCCGCGGCCCGCGCCTGGTTGACGACCTGGATCGCGACGATGCTGTCGCCGCCGAGCGCGAAGAAGTCGTCGGTGACGCCGACCGACTCGAGCCCGAGAACGGCCGCGACGATGGTCGCCAGGGTGCGTTCGAGCTCGGTGCGCGGCGCGACGGACTCGAGCCCGGCACGCAGATCCGGCTCGGGCAGGGCCCGGCGGTCCAGCTTGCCGTTGGCGGTGAGCGGGAACTCGCCGAGCACGACGACCGCGGTCGGCACCATGTACTCGGGCAGCTGGGTCGACGCCCAGTCCCGCACCTCGACACCGTCCAGTCCGGCGTGGTCGCCGTCCGGAACCACGTACGCGGCAAGGTATTTCGCCGCCCCACTGCCGCGGACCCGGACCGCGGACTGGCGCACGCCCGGGTACCGGGCGATCGCCGACTCGACGTCCTCGAGTTCGAGCCGCATGCCGCGGATCTTGACCTGGTTGTCGGCGCGGCCGACGAAGTCGAGAGTGCCGTCGTCCGCCCACCGTGCCAGGTCACCGGTGCGGTAGAGCCGGGAACCGCTCTCGCCGAACGGGTTCGCGACGAACCGGGACGCGGTCAGCCCGGGAGCGGACACGTAGCCGCGTCCGAGCAGGTAGCCGCCGGCGTACAACTCACCCAGGGCGCCGGGCGGTACCGGGCGCAGCTGCGCGTCGAGCACGTACAGCTGGGTGTTCGGGTTCGGCCGTCCGATCGAGGTGGCGATCCGCTCGGCCTGGTCGCGGTAGACCACGTGGGAGACACCGATCGTCGCCTCGGCCGGCCCGTACCCGTGATAGAGCGTGGTGCCGAGCTGCCTGCGGAACCGGTCGAACAGGTCGGGGGTGAGCACCTCCCCGCCGCACCACACGTGACGCAGCCCGTCCAGCGCGGGGGTGCCCTCGGCGAGGTCGAGCAGCACCGAGAGCATCGACGAGACCAGGTAGACGAACGTCACCCGCTCCCGGTCGATCAGGTCGAGCAGGTAGTGCGGGTCGCGTTCGCCGCCGGCCTCGGCGACGACGAGGCGGCCGCCGGAGACGAGCGGGAGCAGGATCTCGTTGACGGAGATGTCGAACGACAGCGGCGCCTTGAACAGCGACGCGTCGCCGGCGCCGAACCCGAGGATGTCCTCGATCTGCCAGGTGAGCCGGGCGCAGATCGCCTCGTGCCGGATCATCGCCCCCTTGGGGCGGCCCGTGGATCCGGACGTGAAGATGACGTAGGCCAGCGACCGGCCGTGCAGCGGCACCCGCACCGGCGCGTCGGAGAGGTCCGCGTACGCCCAGTGGTTCAGGTCCACCGGCACCGCGGTCCCGGCGTCGGCGTCGACCCCGCCGGGACCGGTCAGCACCAGCCGGGCCCCGGCGTCCGCGAGCACCTGGGTGCGCCGGTCCGCCGGCCACGCCGGGTCGAGCGGCACGAACGCGCCACCCGCCACCATCACGGCGAGCAGGCCGACGACCATCTCCGCGGACCGCGGAAGCCCCACCGCGACAACCTCTTCCGAACCCAACCCGCGTTCGGCCAGGTGCCGGGCGAGCTGGCCGACCCGGGCACCGAGTTCACGGTAGGTGAGCCGGGTGTCGCCTGCGACGAGCGCCTCCGCGTCCGGGGTCGCCGCGACCTGGGCGGCGAACAGCTCCGGAACGGTGCGGCTCGGCTGCGGGCGGGCGGTGTCGTTCCACTCGACGAGGATCCGCTCACGCTCCTCGACGGACATCACGTCGAACGCGGACACCGGCGACTCGGGCGACGCGGCGAGCTCTCGCAGGAAGTGCGTCAGCTGCGCCCGGTGCCGTTCGAGGTGGTCCTCGAGCCCGGCGCCGACCCGGATGTCGATCCGGATGGGTTCGTCGCCCTGTCCGCCCTGGACGGTGAAGTCGAGCTCGTTGATCGCACCGGTGACCAGGTTCCGGACCCGGACCGGGCTGCCGCCGAACGTCATCGAATGTTCGAACATCAGGATGTTGAGCCCCGGACCGAACACCCGCCGCGACGGATCGACGGCCCGCAGTTCGCGCGCGAGGTCCTCGCCACGGAACCGGCCGTGCCGCAGCAGCGAGATCAGCCCCCGGTCGATGCGGGTCGCGAGCTCGGCGAGGGTGCTCGCACCGTCCACCTGCAACCGCATCGGCAGGATCGTCGAGGCCATCGACGGCAGGTGCCGCATCGCCCGACCCGCGCGTCCGGTCAGCGGCACCGACAGCATCAGGTCCGTCCGGCCGCTGACCCGGTGCAGGTAGGCGGCGAGCATCGCGAACGGGATCCGGGTCCGGCGGATGCCCGCGGCGTCGGCGAAGCGGTACAGGCCCGCGACGGTGTCGGGGTCGAGTTCGACGGTCGCCTGGATCGGCGGCGCGGCCGGGTCCGGCGCGGGCGGCAACAGCACCGGCGGCTCGGGGGCGTCGGCGAGCGCGGCGAGCCAGTGGTCGCGGTCCGCGGCCAGGCGCGGCGATGTCCGGTACGCGACGTCGGCGTCGATCGCGGACTGCAGGGACCAGTCCTTCTCGTCGGTCCCGAGATCCTCCCGTTCCTGACGGCCGACGACCTCCTCGACGAGCAACGCCATGCCGTAGCCGTCGATGATGCTGTGGTGGTAGCGCTGGTACCACCAGGTGATGCGGTCACCGATCCGCAGGATCGCCTGGCCGAACAGCGGCTCGTCGCTGCCGAGGCGGGCGACGGTCGTCATGTCACGCGCGATCCACGCCTCCGCGGCGGCGACGGGGTCGGCCTCGGCGCGCAGGTCGATCACGTGCAGGGTCCACGCGTGCGGATCGCGCCGCTGCTGCCGGAGCACCTTGTCGTCGCCGAGCTCGAACCGCACGTGCAGCGCCTCGGCGCGGCGGATCGTCAGGTACACGGATTCGACGGCCCGGGCGATGTCGAGCGGTCCCGTCACCTCGACGGTCATCGAGATGTTGTACGCAGGGCTCGCCGGGGCGAGTTGCTGGGCAACCCAGACCTCCGACTGCGCGGCGGTGACCGGCAGCCAGGTGCCGGTCGAGTGCTCGTGGGCCGTCGAATCCGAGAGCGAGGTCATGCAGGTCCGATCATCGTCGCGCGACGTCCGCTGGGCGGCGTCGAAGGTCGGACCTTAGGATAGGCTATCCCGCATTAGGGTAGCCAAACCACCTCGACGTCGGCGTCCGGGCGGCGATCAGGCCCGCAGGAAGTCGAGGATCGCCGAGTTCACCGCGTCGGGCCGCTCGAGGTACCCGTAGTGACCGCAGTCGGCGAGCTCGACGTACTGCGCGCCGGGAATGGCCTTCGCGACCTCGGCCGCGAGGGTCGGCGGCACCAGCCGGTCGTCCGCGAACCCGACCGCCATGCACGGCACCGTGATCCGCCCGTATGCGGACAACCGGTCGCCGAAGTCGTCGAGGTTCTGCTGGGCCCGGACGCCGGGCGAGGTCTCCCCCTTGGAGAACGCGAAGATGTCGAGCCAGTCCTGCGCAGCCATCGGGTCCACCAGCGACGCCGGCGACAGGTTCAGCACGGCCGTGACCGCGGCCCGATACGAGTCGGGCAGCGTGATGCCCTGACGGTCCAGCTCGCGCTCCCCCTCCGACAGCGTCTTCTGCAGCGTGTCGCGTCGCCCGTGGGCCGCGAGGAAGACGCCCTTGCGGACGAGGTCGGGCCGCGCCAGTGACAGCTCCTGCGCGATCCGGGCGCCGAGCGAGGTGCCGACGACGTACGCCGGACCACCGAGATGCTCGATCAGCGCGGCGGTGTCCGCGACCATCTCCTCGATCGTGATCCCGTCCGCGCACTCGTCGGTCGGCGCGATGCCGCGATTGTCGAAGGTGCACACCCGGTAGCCGGCCGCGACGAGCGCGGGCACCTGGTGCAGGTCCCACACGCGGCCGGGGCTGCCCGTCCCCATGATCAGCACGACCAGGTCTCCGGAGCCCTTGACCTGGTAATTCAGCTGAATCCCGTTGATCGTGGCGAGCGGCATGAGGCGACCTTTCTCATCGGTGACGGAAACCCTGGCCCACCATCCGAGGCATTTGGGTAGCCTAAGCTAGCCTCTTGTCGACCCGTTGACGGCGCACCAGCGCCCACCCAGGAGGAACCCGTGAGAGTCGCAACGCTCGGATATCAGACCTGGGGTCACCGTACCCTCCAGGCGCTTCTCGATTCCAAGCACGAGGTGGTGCTCGCGGTGACCCACCCGAAGAGCGACCACGCGTACGAGAAGATGTGGGCCGATTCCGTCGCGGACCTCGCCACCGATCACGGGGTGCCGGTGCACATCGCGACCAAGCCCGACGACGGGTTCAAGGCCGCGCTCGCCGACGCGGATCCGGACATCATCGTCGCCAACAACTGGCGGACCTGGCTGCCGAAGGACGTGTTCGACCGGCCGCCGCACGGCACGCTGAACATCCACGACTCCCTGCTGCCGAGGTACACCGGCTTCTCGCCGCTGATCTGGGCCCTGATCAACGGCGAATCCGAGGTCGGGCTGACCGCGCACATGATGGACGAGGAACTGGACGCGGGCCCGATCGTCCTGCAGCGGTCCACGCCGGTCGAGCCGAAGGACACCGTCACCGACCTGTTCCACCGCACGGTCGACATGATCGGCCCGATCGCGGTCGACGCCCTCGACCTGATCGAGTCCGGTCGCGCCGAACTCACCCCGCAGGACCGGTCCCTGGCCACGTTCTTCCACAAGCGCGCCCCCGAGGACAGCCGCATCGACTGGACCTGGCCGGCCGAGGTGATCGAGCGACTCGTGCGCGCCCAGTCCGACCCGTACCCCAACGCGTTCACCACGTTCAACGGGCAGCGCATCCGGGTGATCCGGTCGTCGGTGTCGACGGGCCACTACGGCGGCACCCCGGGCCGGGTGTTCATCCACGAGGGCGACGGCATGGTCATCGTCGCCGGACCCGACGCGTGGAGCGGCCGGAACCGCGGCCTGTCGATCGAGCGGGTGCGTCTCGACGACGGCACCGAGATGACCGGCCGCGAGTTCTTCCCCCACGGGGGCGGCTACCTGGGCACCTAGGACGGGACGGAAACCGAACGCATGACCGGAAAACGGGTACGGACGGCGGCGCGCCCTTGTAGCCTCGCAGCGACTTTCGCGGGCGGCGACGGCCACCCGGTTTCCGGTCCACGAGGAGCACGATGAGTTCAGCGCGCGCGACCCGCAGGCACGTCCGGTCGATCGGCATCGGTCTCGCGGCAGCGATCGCGCTCGCCCCGGCCACGCTCGCGCCGGGTTCGGCATACGCGGCATCGAGCGACCTGCCCTCGGTGTTCGGGGGTCTCGGTTCGACCGGAGAACAGCCGACCCTGCCGGAGGTGCCCCCACCGTCGGCGGCCGCGATCCGCCTCGACGGCGCGAAGAACTTCCGGGACATCGGCGGCTACCGGACCGCCGACGGCCGGACCGTGCGCACGGGCCTGGTGTTCCGCTCCAACAAGCTCAGCACCCTCACCGACGCCGACCAGGCCAAGCTGACCGCGGCGCGGGTCACCCTCGATGTCGACCTGCGCAACGCGTCCGAGCGCAAGGAGGCGCCGGACCGGATGCCCCCGGGCGTCCGCTACCAGGTCGCAGACGTCGTCGGCCTCGACGCCGGCATCGCGTTCCACGAGGCCGTGCCCGTGACCCTCGGCCGGGCGCTGATCGACGCCGCGATCAACGGGTCCTCGGACATCGGCCAGAGCATCGGCTACCCGTTCATGGTGAACTACCGCGGCTCGGACGTCGCGTTCCGCGACCTGCTGACCGCGATCGCCGGCAACCCGGACGGCGCCACCGTCTACCACTGCAGCGCAGGCAAGGACCGCACCGGCTGGGGCACCGCGATCCTGCTGACCGTCCTCGGCGTCCCCCGCAACGTGGTCAGCGCCGACTTCATGGCGTCGAACGCCTACCTCGGTCGTGAGGACGCGGTGGAACTGTCCTGGCTCAACGCCGCTTTCGCGCAGGTCGACCGGCTCTACGGCGGCATGGACGCGTACGTGCGCGACGGCCTCGGGGTCGACCAGGCCACGATCGACACCCTGCGCTCGACGCTGCTGGCGTAGCGCGGCCGCATGGTGGCGGCGGGTGACGACACGTCCCCACCCGATTCACGACCGGCCGGACAACGAGATCCGTTCGCAGCCACGCTGATCGAACCTCACCGCCGGACGTCGCCGACCACCTCGACACCGGGTGCAGCGCACCGGGATTCGGTCACACCGACCGGACGTCGCCCGGCAGTTGCCCGATGGCCTGGACCAGGGGCGCGAGTGCGGGATCCGCGGCCGCCTGGTCGAGGGCCTCGCGCAGAGCGGCGTTGTGGGTGGGACGGGCCTCCTCGAGCAGGCGGCGGCCGTCGTCGGTGACGTCGGTGTAGATGCCACGACGGTCGGTGGGACACAGGTAGCGCGCGAGCAGCCCCCGATCCTCCATCCGGGTGACCAGCCGAGTGGTGGCGCTCTGACTGAGGACGACGGAGTCGGCGACCTGCCGCATCTGCAGATGCCCACCCTCCCCGTCGTGCTGGCGGCTCAGCACGTCGAGCAGCGAGTACTCGCGGGCGCTCAGCCCGTGTCCGGCCTGAAGGGCACGTTCGACCCGGCTCTCGATGCGCCCGTGCAGCACAGAGAGCGCCGACCAGCTGTGCGCGAGTGCGGTCATCGTCGGGTCGGTGGCGGTCATCGTCGGCTCCCTCCGTCGGTCGGACGAGCAGCGAGACCCCCTCGGCCCACTTGCTGTCACCGACCTCACTATACCCGCGCTTGCAATTAGCCCGCGTCTGCAATTATTGTCAACGCCTGTAAAGCGCACTAGCGCATTGTCGCCTCGCAGATCAAAGGATCGTCCTCATGCCGCTCGCACTGGTGGCCCTGGCCATGGGAGCCTTCGGAATCGGCACCACGGAGTTCGTGATCATGGGGCTGTTGCCCCAGGTGGGTGCGGACCTCGGCGTGTCCGTGCCGACGGCCGGCTTCCTGGTCACCGGCTACGCACTCGGCGTCATGGTCGGCGCACCGATCATGACCGTTCTCGGCACCCGGATCACTCGCAAGAACATGCTCATGCTGTTGATGGGCCTGTTCATCCTCGGCAACCTCGTCACCGCCGTCGCTCCGGTGTTCGCCGTCGTGCTGATCGGCCGGGTCGTGGCCTCGCTGGCCCACGGCGCCTTCTTCGGCATCGGCTCCGTCGTCGCCGCCGAACTGGTGGCCCCGGAGAAGAAGGCCGCAGCCATCTCCATGATGTTCACCGGCCTGACCGTGGCCAACGTCGTCGGTGTCCCCATGGGCACCTTCGTGGGTCAGACCGCCGGCTGGCGCGTGACCTTCCTGGTCGTCGCCGCGCTCGGCGTCCTCGGGCTGGCCGGCGTCGCCAAGTTCATCCCCGACCTGCCCGAGCCGGCGGGCGTGCGGCTCCGGCACGAGGTGGCCGCCTTCAGGAACACCCAGGTCGTCCTCGCGATGGCCATGACGGTCCTCGGCTTCGGGGGCGTGTTCGCGGCGATCACGTACATCGCCCCGATGACGACCGAGGTCGGCGGCTTCGCGGAATCCTCCGTCACCTGGTTGATGGTGGTGTTCGGGCTCGGCATGGTGGTAGGCAATCTCGTCGGCGGTCATTTCGCGGACCGCAAGCTCATGCCGATGCTCTACACCGCACTCGGAGGCCTGGCTCTGGTCCTGGTGCTGTTCGCCTTCCTGGCCTCCGACAAGGCCGTGTCCGTCGTGTCCGTCTTCCTCATCGGTGCACTCGGCTTCGCGACCGTCCCGCCGCTGCAGAAGCGCGTCCTCGACCACGCCCACGGCGCGCCCACGCTGGCCTCGGCCGCCAACATCGGCGCGTTCAACCTGGGCAACGCGCTGTCCGCCTGGCTCGGCGGTCTGGTGATCTCCGCCGGCCTCGGCTACACCGCACCCAACGCCGTCGGCGCGATCCTGGCCGCCGCCGCGCTGGTGCTCGCCGTACTCTCGCACCGGCTCGAGCGGCGGTCCACCCGCACCACCGCGGCCCCCGCCCCGGCGACCCCCGACCTCGTCGCGCCCGTGCGCTCCTGATTTCCGGACCCGCCGGCACCCCCGACCCGGCCGCACCTCCACCTCCGCAGTCCGTCGGCGGCCACCGGCCGCCCCCCTTCCGCCCCGATGGAACCCCACCGAAAGGAACCCCCGATGACTTCCGTGCCGAACGTGACCCTGAACAACGGTGTGACCATGCCGCAGTTGGGATTCGGCGTCTTCCAGGTCCCGGACGACGAGACCGCCGCGGCGGTCGCCAACGCCCTGGAGGCCGGCTACCGCAGCATCGACACCGCCGCCGTCTACGGCAACGAACGCGGTGTCGGCAGGGCCGTCGCCGCCTCCGGGATCCCCCGCGAGGAGCTCTTCGTCACGACCAAGCTGTGGAACGAGGACCAGGGACGCGACCGGACCCTCGCCGCGTTCGACGCGTCTCTCGACAAGCTCGGCCTCGACCATGTCGACCTTTACCTCGTCCACTGGCCCGCACCGGCCCGCAACCTGTTCGTGGAGACCTACCGGACCCTCGAGACGATCCTCGCCGACGGGCGGGCACGGGCCATCGGTGTGTCGAACTTCCAGATTCCCCACCTGACACAGCTGCTGGAGCGCACCGGCATCACCCCGGCGGTCAATCAGGTGGAGCTGCACCCGGGCCTGCAGCAGGCCGAGCTGCGCGCCTTCCACGCCAAGCACGGTATCGCCACCGAGGCCTGGAGCCCGCTGGCCCAGGGCGCGGTCCTCACGGACCGGGCGGTCAGGACGATCGCCGAGGCACACCGCGTGACGCCGGCGCAGGTAGTGCTCCGCTGGCATCTACAGACCGGGAACGTCGTGATCCCCAAGTCCGTCACCCCGGTCCGCATCCGACAGAACCTCGACGTCTTCGGCTTCGAGCTCACCGGCGCCGACATGGCCGCTCTCGCGGGCCTCGACCGGGGCCTGCGCACCGGCCCGGATCCCGACACGCTCGACTGACCCGACGGCGGCACGGGCGGTGCAGGTGGACCCGCCCGACCGGCCCCCGGTGCAGCTCACCGGCTACGACGCGGTCCTGTGACGGCACGTGCGTGCTGCCGCGCAGGGACCCGGCCCGGCAGACGAAACGTGAGGCCACGTCACGCCTTGACCGCGTAGCCCATGTAGGAGATCGCCGTGCTCCGGGTGCGGCCGAAGTCGAAGCGCCGGCTGGCCTCACCCCAGGTGAGCCGCCCGTGCGCCGCGCGCGCCATGTCGAGGACCCGCAGCGGATTCCACGACCGCGGCCCGAGCCCGACGACCTCTCGGACCCGCAGTCCGTGCCGGTCGAGGACACCGGTCAACTCGCCGGGCCTGATGCACATGGACCAGTCGTGCAACTCGGTGTCGAACAGCCGCGTCAGCCGCCACTCCTGCATGATCTTGATCGCGACCAGCTTGCTGACCCGGGTCCGGTTGATGGTGTCGAAGAGATACACACCCCCCGGCTTGAGGGCGCGCGCGGCCTCGGCCACGACCGCGTCCAGGTCGGACACGTGCTCGAGCACGTCGCAGCAGTACACGACGTCGAACGCGATGTCCGGCACGGGCAGCCGCTCACCCACGCCGACCCGATAGCCGATGTCGAGGCCGCCGGCCACGGCGTGGCTGTGCGCCGTGGCGAGCGACACCGTGGACGGGTCGACGCCGACGACGCTGAATCCGACTCGAGCGAACTCCTCGGCGAGAAAACCTCCGCCGCAACCGACGTCGAGGGCCCGCAGGCCCGTGAAGTCACGGCCCACCTGCTGTCGGAGCACGTCCCGGAAGTACGCGAACCGGCCCGGGGTCAGACTCCCGTGCAGCAGGTTGAGCGGGTTGTCCTCGTCCCACCAGGTCTCGCCCACCCGGTTGTACACGTCGTTGTCGATGGGCACCGGCATCACCTGCGCATCCCTGGGGGGGCGGATTCTCGCTCCGGCCACCATCGCACGATCGAGGGCCGACCGCCATCCCGCGTCACATCAGGCGGGCCGTCGCGTCACCGGCCCGACCACGCGCGCCACAGCCGCGCGTAGCGCCCGTTCGCCGCGACCAGCTCGTCGTGGCGGCCCTGCTCGACCACGACGCCGTGTTCGAGGACGAGCACCCGGTCCGCGGCCGCGGCCTGGGTGAGCCGGTGCGCGACAACGAGAGTCGTGCGACCCCGGGTCGCCGCGTCGGCCGCGTCCTCGAGATCGCGCGCACCGGCGCTGCCTGCCTCGGCGGTGGCCTCGTCGAGCACCGCGACGGGCGGGTCGACGAGCACCAGCCGGGCCAGCGCCAGCTGCTGCGCCTGCGCCGCGGTCAGGGGTTGTCCGCCCTCCCCGACGACGGTGTCCAGGCCCGACTCGAGCGACTGCGCCCAGCCGAGGGCGCCGACGACGTCGAGCGCCGCCTCGACCTCGGCGTCGGTGGCGGACGACCGGGCCAGCCGCAGGTCCCCGGCCAGCGGCCCGGCGAACACGTGCACTTCCTGACTGACGACGACCACCTGCTCCCGGAGCCGGCCGCCGAGGTCGGCGAGAGGGACCCCGCCGATCGTGACGGTGCCCGCGGTCGGGGTCAGCGACCCCGCCGCGATCGCCGCGAGAGTGCTCTTGCCGGCCCCGGTCGAGCCCACCAGCGCGACCCGCTCACCGGGCGCAACGCGAATGTCGATGCCCCGCAGCACCTCCCGCGCCCCGTCGTAGCTGTGCCGGATCCCGGCCAGCCGCAGTTCCGCCGACGCCGATTCGGCGCCGCCGTCCGCGGCCCGGGAGGCCGGCATCGTCACCACCCCGACGAGCCGGGCGAGGCTGGCCCCGGCCGACTGCATCTCGTTGAACGTGTACATCAGCATGCCGATCGGGTTGAACAACCGGTGGAACAGCAGGGCCGCCGCGGTGGCGTCGCCGACCGTCACCAGGTCCTGCCGGACCAGCACGAACCCGGCCACCAGGATCGTCGAGAGCCCGACGAACTCGGCCCGATTGCCCCGTCCCACGAAGCGGGTGAACAGGGTGAACACCCCGACGGACAGGTCGCGGGCGCGTCCGGAGGCCCGGTCGATGTCGGCGAGGTGCCGGTCCTCGAGTCCGTAGGCGCGCACCGTGCGGACCCCGGTCATGCTCGCGATCAACGCCTGCGACCGCTCCCCCATCGCGACCCGCTCGGCCGCGAAGATCGGTCCGGACCGCGGCAGGTACCAGCGCAGCGCGAGCCCGTACATCGGCAGTGCGACCGCGCCGGCGAGCCCGAGGCGCCAGTCGATCCCGACCATCGCGGCGAGGCTGAGCACGACCAGCAGCACCGCGGACACCAGGTTCGGCACGACGTCGGCGACCGCCTTGCCGATCACCGCGACGTCGTCGCCGACCCGGGAGAGCAGATCTCCCTTGCCGACCCGCTCGACGGTGGCGACCGGCAGCGTCAGGGCGCGGGCGACGGTCCGTTCCCGGAGTCGGGCGAGGACGGTCTCGGCCAGACGGGAGATCAGCACCGACGCCCACCCGGCGAACACGCCGCCGACGACCGCGGCGACCGCGATCACCGCGACCACGCCGACGATCGTCGACACCGGGGCCTGGTCGCGCACCCGGTCCACGAGCACCCCGAAGACCTGGATCGGCACCAGCGAGATCCCGGCACCGACCGCGGCGACGGCCACGGTGGACGCGGTCAGCGCCCACCGCCGCCGGAACTCGCCGTACAGCCAGCGCCGGGTCGCGGACGCGGACGCGATCGGCAGCCGCTCGGCTGCCGCCGTCGAGGCGCTCACCGCAGCACGACCTTCCGGTAGTTCTCGTCGACCTCGGCGAGGTCGCCGTGCGTGCCCTCCCCGACCACGCGGCCGTCGTCGAGCACGAGCACCCGGTCCGCGACGGCGAGCAGCGCCGGACTGCTGGTGATCAGCACCGTGGTGTGGGCCCGGCTCCGCCCCTCGGCCGCGGCGTGCCGGAGGCCCGAGATGCCTTCGGCGATCGCCTGTTCGGTGACCGCGTCGACAGCGGTGGTCGGATCGTGCAGCACCAGCACCGGCGCCGCGGCGGCGAGGGCCCTGGCCAACGCGACCCGTTGCCGTTGCCCCCCGGACAGATTCGCGCCGCGATCGGCGACCTCGAGGTCGACACCGTGCGGGTGGGCGTCGACGACCTCGGCGGCCGCCGACGCGACCAGCGCCTGCCGCACCGCGTCCGGGTCCGTCCCGGCGGCCGCGACATTGGAGCCGACGCTCCCGGCGAACAGGTCGGTGTGGTGCGGCTCGACCAGGAGCGCCCTGCGCGCATCGGTGTACTCGATGTCCCCGAGCGGGACACCGCCGACCGTGACCGTGCCGAGGTAGTCCTGCGGCGGCACGTGCCCCGACAGCAGCAGCGCCAGCGCCTCGCCGTCCTGCGGCCGGTGCGCCAGCACGCCGATCAGTTCACCGGGGCGGGCGCGCAGGGTCAGCCCGTCCAGCGACCGGAACGCGACGTCGCGCAACTCGAGGTCGCACGTCGCCGGCACGGACCGGGTGCCGGCGGGCAGCACCGGCTCGGCGCCGAGAACCAGGGCGAGCCGATCCGCGGACGCGCGCGCGGTGGCCAGGTCGCCGGGCGTGTGCGAGAGCATCCCGAGCGGTTCGATGATGAACTGGGACAGCCCCACCACGGTGATCAGTTCGCCGACGCCGATCCGCCCGTCCAGGGCGAACCAACCGGCGAGCCCGGCCACGCCGACCGCCAGCAGCGCGCTGACGGTGACCGAGACCCCGAGGAAGGTGCCGCGGGCGCGGGCGGCCCGGAGGGTGGCGGTCAGGGCAGTCTCGCTCGCGTC
This sequence comes from Rhodococcus olei, assembly GCF_039540555.1. Classification (NCBI taxonomy): domain Bacteria; kingdom Bacillati; phylum Actinomycetota; class Actinomycetes; order Mycobacteriales; family Nocardiaceae; genus Rhodococcus; species Rhodococcus olei. The sequence continues at coordinate 369,808 of NZ_BAABFB010000075.1, forward strand.
CCGGTACCGCTCGGTCGCCGCGTGCTCGGCACCGAGCCCGCGCAGCGGCCGCAGTCCGGCGACCAGGTCGGTCGCCATCGCCGCGGCCCGGGCCGTCGCCTCCTGCTGCGCGGTGGCACGGCGGGTGATCAGCGGGGCGGCGAGCTGCATCGCGCCCAGGATCACCGGCGTCCCGATCAGCACCGCCAGCCCGAGTGGGACGTCGATCACGAGCAGGGCCACCGCCGACACCGTCGCCGCGGTCAGCGCGGACACGACCCGGGGGATCACGTCGAGGATCCACGCCTCCCGCTCGGCGTCGGAGGTCGCGATCGTCAGCAGCTCTCCCGACCGCAGGTCGGTACGCGCCCCGCGCGGATGCAGGATCCGGCCGGCAACCTCGACACGGAGCAGGTGCGCTTCCTGCTGCATCGCGCGGGTGATCAGGCGAGCCCCCACCCGCCACGCGGCGGTGAGCACGAGAAACAGTGCGGCGAGCGCGGCGATCGACCAGATCAGCGCGGCGCTCGACCCGGGCGCGATCGCCCGCCCGACGATGGCTCCGATCGCGATCGGCACCATCGTCTCGGCGAGCATGTGCACCGCCAGCAGCGCGGTTCCGCCGCCCAGCCGGCGACGGTGCCGCCGGATCGTGCGGCGCAGGATCGCCCCGCCGTCGTGGCGGGTGGGTGGGTTGGACATCGGTCTCCCGTCCGGTGAGGTTAGTGAACCCTAAACCAGGAGGAAGTGGCGCCGGACAGCCCGGTTCTCCTAGAGTCGCGGGCAGCAGTCACGCTGTGCGTCGCGCAGCATCCGTCCTGGAGGAATCGGCACTATGGCCACCAAGACCACCGCAGAGAACGACATTCCCGACGAGGAGCTCGAACCGGTCACCGACGAGACCGCCCGCCAGGCCCAGCGCGTTGTCGCGGCATATGCGGCAGATGCCGACGAATGCCGCATGTTGCTGTCTATGCTCGGCATCGGCCCCTCGGCCAAGATCGACTAGGTCGCCGACGCTGACCCGCAACGGCAGCGCGGCGGGGAAGACAGGTACACAGTGGGCGCAGCCGCCTCGGAGTTCGTCGTCGTCGCCAACCGGCTACCCGTCGACCTCGAGAGGCTTCCCGACGGGACGACACGCTGGAAGCGGAGCCCCGGCGGCCTCGTGACCGCACTCGAACCCATCCTCCGCGGCAACAGCGGGGCATGGGTCGGGTGGCCCGGAGTAGCCGACACCGCCCTCGAACCGAGTGTCGAGGACGGCATCGACATGCATCCGGTGGCGCTGAGCGCCCAGGAAGTCGCCGACTACTACGAGGGCTTCTCGAACGCCACCCTGTGGCCGCTGTACCACGACGTCATCGTGCGCCCGGAGTACCGGCGCGAATGGTGGGACGCCTACGTCGAGGTCAATCGCCGGTTCGCCGAGGAGACCGCCAAGGCCGCGGCGGAGGGTGCGACCGTCTGGATCCAGGACTACCAGCTCCAGCTGGTGCCCAAGATGTTGCGGATGCTCCGACCCGACCTGACGATCGGGTTCTTCCTGCACATCCCGTTCCCGCCGGTCGAGCTGTTCATGCAGATGCCGTGGCGAACGGAGATCGTCGAGGGACTCCTCGGCGCCGACCTGATCGGCTTCCACCTGCCCGGCGGCGCCGAGAACTTTCTGTTCCTCGCGCGCCGGCTCCTGGGCCACCAGACCTCCCGCGGCACCGTCGGTGTCCGGTCGAGGCTCGGCGTGGTGCAGGTCGGGTTCCGCACCGTGCGGGTCGGCGCGTTCCCGATCTCCATCGCCTCCGGCAGCCTCGACGAGCTGTCCCGCCGGAAGTCGGTTCGCGATCGGGCCAAGCAGATCCGCAGGGAACTCGGCAACCCGAAGAAGGTCATGCTCGGTGTCGACCGGCTCGACTACACCAAGGGAATCGACGTGCGGCTCGACGCCCTGCACGAACTGATCGCCGAGGGCCGCGTCGATCCGGCCGAGACCGTGATGGTCCAGCTGGCGACGCCGAGCCGCGAACGCGTCGAGTCGTACGTGCAGATGCGCGGCGAGATCGAGATGACGGTCAGCCGGATCAACGGCGAGTACGCGGAGGTCGGGCGGCCCGTCGTGCACTACATCCACCGGCCCATCCCGCGCGAGGAACTGATCGCGTTCTTCGTCGCCGCCGACGTGATGCTGGTGACGCCGCTGCGGGACGGCATGAACCTGGTCGCCAAGGAGTACGTGGCCTGCCGCAGCGACCTCGGCGGAGCGCTGGTGCTCAGCGAGTTCACCGGCGCCGCAGCCGAACTCCGTCAAGCCTTCCTCTGCAATCCGCACGACCTCGAGGACGTCAAGGACAAGATGGAGGCGGCGCTGGACCAGCCGCGTGAGGACGGCCGCAGGCACATGCGTGCGATGCGCCGCCAGGTCCTCACCCACGACGTCGACCGCTGGGCGAAGGCCTTCCTGACCGCCCTCGCCCGCGATTCGGTCGCCGGCGCCGCGCTGATGCCCGCGGACCCCCGGGACTGACGAGCGGCCTGACACGACAGCGGGGCGCCCCGGGATCGGTCTCCCGGGGCGCCCCGCTGTCGATCGTCAGGGGAACCGCTACACCGGCGTGAGCCGACCGGTGAGCCAGCGGTCGCCGTCCTTGTGCATCTCCATCCGCACCCGGCTGCCGGTGGTCGCGGCGTCGGGCACGTCCGAACTGGTCGTGACCTGGTTGACGAACAGCAGCACCACCGCGTCGTCCGGGGTCGCGGAGACGATCGAACCGGCCTGCACGGTGGCCTGCACGGTCAGCTTCTTCTCCTTGGCGCCGGGCGCGATGGTCCCCTCCACCAGCTTCGTGTACTCGTCCCGGAAGTCGCCGGTCAGCCCGTCCGCTGCCGCGGCCAGCTGCTGGTCCACCTCGTTGTAGTTGTACGACAGCATCTTCGCGGCCTGATCGCTCGCCGCCGCGACCGCGTCGGTGCGGGCCTGTTCGGTCGCGCGGTCGGTCAGGTACCCCTTCAGCAGCAGCCCGACCCCGATCGCCAGGGCCAGCACCAGGATCCCGACAACGACCGCGAGCACCCGCGTACGTGAATCACCCTTCGGTGCAACGGCTTCGGTCACGGAAAGGTCGACGGCTCCGACGTGTGCCGCGGCGGCCGCCTCGTCGCCGTTCACCGACTTGTCTGCTTCTTCACTCATGGCACGAACTCCACCTTCGACGCCGTCATGGTGCCCCCGTCGTCGGTCACGGTCACCCGCATCCGGAAGTCCCTCGGTCCGTTCTGGGTTCCGTCGGGCGTGCTGACGTCCGCGCGCGCCGCGACGAGCACCTTGGCGGTGTTGCCGTCCTGGCTCTCGAAGCCCGACTCGAGGATCTTGCCGACGGTGGTCACGCCGGCTTGCTTCACGACCCCGACGAACGGGTCCTCGCGACCGTCGAACTCGGATTTGAACTCGCCGCTCGCACCGGCGAGGATGCGGTCGACGTCCTCCTTCGCGGTGTCCGGCTTGATCGTCGTCAGATTGAGCACCGTCTGACGGGCCGTCTGCACGAAGGCGTTTCGCTGTTCGTCCCGCTGGGCGGCGTTGTTGCGCTGGATCAGCAGCGCCACCGCGGCGGCGACCAGCGCGACGACGAGAACGAGCGTGAGGATCCATCCGACGAGGGCGCGGCGACTGCCCGCCCGGGCGTCGGGCGCCTCGTCCGCGTCCTCGGCGACGGGTTCGGGTGCCGCACTGGTGGACTCGCCGGCATCCGGCTCGGGCGCCCCCGCACCCGCTTCCTTCACCGCCGTCGCGACCGTGGCCGATGCGGGTGCATCGACCGGGTCCGTCGGCTCCGCCGGGGATGTCGTCACCGGCTCCACGGGCGGGCCGGCACTGCGGCTGGCCCGCCGACGAGCCGGCAGGCCCGTCGACTCGGCCGTCAGCCCTGCTGACGTGTCATCATCGTCTGCCACGTCGTGTCCTCTCTTGGTGTTCCTCCCGACGCCAGCGCAGGCTGGGCGTACAGGCGACCGTCGGGGCCGGTGTACTTGCCGGTCGTCGGGTCGTACGGGCGCGCCGTGGCGGGCACTCCCGAGGCTCCCCCGTAGGAGGCCGGAGCCGTTGTGTACGAGGGTACAGACGCATCCTGGACGGGTCCGTTGGGCGGATTGTTGCCCTCCGGGACGTACCCGGTGCGGCAGGCGTCCGGCGACGGTCCACGCCGACCCGGGTACTCCATGCAGGGGTAGTTGCGGGCACCGCGGACCGCGCTCGGATCGTTCGGTGCGACCTTGCAGAAGATGTCCGACGGGGTGTCCGGGGTGGACACCTCGTTACCGGCACGCCACTGGTCTGCCGGCACGAAGCCGGTGGTGCACGGCGGCGGATCGTTGACCTCGAGAGCGAAGTTCACGATTGCACCTTCGTCGCGGGGCCCCTTCAAGGCCGCGGTCATCAGTGCGGAGGTGATCGGCGGATACAGCACCAGCACCTGCTCGATGCTCTTGTTGTAGATAACGCCGACCTCACCGACGCTGACCAGGTTTGCGAGCAGGACGGGCAGGGTGGGCTGCAGCTCCTGGAAGAGCTCGGTCGCCTCCGCCGCGGCCTCGGGTCCCTTCTCGAGCAGATTCCGGATCCGCGGATCGCTCGCCCGCAGCTGGTCCGTGAAGACCACCAGGTCCCGGGTCCAGGACCGGATCGCGTCGCTGGTGACCACCTGGGTGTCGAGCAGCGCCCCGGCCTGGTCGATCAGGGTCTTGGTGGCGTCGACGTTGGCGTTGGCCTCCTGGACGAACAGGCGGGCGGAGTCGATCAGTCGCTGCAGGTCCGGACCGGCCCCGTTGAACGCCTTGAAGGATTCGTCGACGACGGTACGCAGCTGCGTGTTCGAGATGCTCTTGACCAGCGTGTCGGCCTGGTCCAGCATCGCGCCGACATCCTGCGGCACCGACGTCCGATCCATCGGGATCACGTCCCCGTCGGCGAGGTACGGCTCGGAGTCGTCGCGGGGAATCAGATCAACGTACTGCTCACCGATCGCCGACACACTCTTGACGGCGGCGTCCAGGTCGGCCGGGATGTCGTATCCGCTGTCGATCGAGAGTTTCGCATCCACACCGCTATCAGTGAGGGTCACCTCCTCCACCTTGCCGACGTTCGTGCCGCGGAAGGCGACGTTGGCGTGCGGGTACAGCCCACCGGTCGACGGCAGCTGCACGGTGACACCGATCTGCCCGATCCCGAACAGCGCGGGCACCCGCACGTACTGGGTCGCCATGACCACCAGTCCGACGACGGTCAGGATCGAGAAGATCACCAACTGGGCTCGGACGAACTTCGTGAGCATCATCGCGTCGGCGCTCCTAGCTGCGGCAGGCCGGGGATCTGGATCTGAGGAAGGCCCGGGATAAGCGGTGCCGCCGCAGGTTTCGGCTCGGACTGGACGATGTCGGGTCGCTTCGCCGCGGGTACCTTCAGCGGGTCGGCCGCCTGGCCGGCAACGCCGGCCGCCTTCCCGAGCGCACCCTCCACACCGCCGAGCGTGCCGGCCAGGCCGGCCCCGGCCAGGAAATTCTGATCGAGTCGCTGGTTGGTCAGGTCGATCGTCATCATCAGGTTCGCGTAGTCACCCCGAACAACCTGGTCGAGGTTCTTCATCGGGAACGGATAGGTCAGCGCCAACGTGAGCACATTCGTCAGCGCGGTCCCGGTACCGGCAAGCTGGGTCAGCAGCGGCGCCAATGACGCCAGGTTCGCCTGCAGGTCATCGCCGCTCTCGTTGATGACCCGGGTCGCGGTGTCACTGAAATTACCCAGTGCGACAAGAGCATTGGTGAGGTTCTGACGCTGACCCACGAGGACCTCGAGGGCGGGCGGTATCCCGTCGAGCGCCGCGGTGAGGGTCTCGGTCTGCTGGTTCACGGTGCTCGCGAGCCGGTCGATGCCCGACATCGCGGAGATGATCTCGCCGCGCTGCTTGTCGAGGCTGCCGACCAGACTGTCCAGCTGCGGCAACAGGTCCCGAACCGAGTCGGTGCGTCCGTCGAGCGCCGCGTTCAGTTCCCGGGTGATGTCGTTGATCTGGGCGAGCCCACCGCCGTTGAGCACCACCGACAGCGACGACAGGGTCTGCTCGGTGGTCGGGTAGGCACCCGCTCGATCGAGCGGAATGACGTCACCGTCCTTCAACGCGCCTTCCGGCTTGACGCCGAGGGGCGGGGCCAGTTCGAGATGCTGCGATCCGAGCAGGCTGGTCTGACCGATCTTCGCGGTCGCGTTGGCGGGCAGCTGCACCCCCGGGTTCAGCGACACCGTGACGAGCGCGTGCCAGCCGTCCACCTCGATGCCGGTGACGGTACCCACGGTCACGTCGTTCACCCGGACCGGCGAATTCTGTGACAGCGTCGTCACGTTCGGCATTTCGATCTGGACGGTGTAGGAGCCGTCCTCCGTACCCTGGGTTCCGGGCAGCGGAATCGAGTTCAGGCCGTTCCACTCGCACCCGGTCAGCGTCAGGGTCAATCCGACCGCGACCGCGGCGATCGCTGCCTTGCGCCAGCCGCGTCCACGCGCGGTCATCGTCCACCTCCGGGGTTGAGCAGTGCCCCGAGATCCTTGGGCACGTTCACAGTGGGCATCCCGGCGAGCGGGCCCGCGATCGGCTTGGGCTCACGCGACGCAACCTGACCGGCCAGACTCGGTGGCGAGTACACGATCTGGTTCGGGTACGCGGAAACACCGACGGCAGGGTTGGTCAGGAAGCCCGGGTAGTTCATGGCAACCGAATTCAGCACCGGCCCGAGGTACTGCTTGCACAGATCGGCGCTCTTGCCCGAATCGTTCGTCTCGAGTGCGGAGATCAGTCCACACACCATCGTGATCGGGTTCCCGGCGTTGGCCCCCGCGATCGCACCGTTGAGCGACCCCTGGGCCGGGCTGTAGATGTTGTTGAAGTTCGCCAGCGCGTTGGGAGCCACGTGCAGGACGCGCTCGATCTCCGGCCGCTTCTGCGCGAGCACCGTTGTCGCGTCCGCGAGCCGGCCGACCTGCTCGGTGAGTGCCGAACTGTTCTCGTTGACGAAGCGCTGCACGTCACCCACCGCGACGTCGAGGTCCGTCAGCGCGGTGCCGAGCTCGTCGCTGGTGTCCGCCAGCAGCGACGACACCGACTGCAGGCGTCCGCCGAACTGCACGATCTGCTGGTTGCTCGCCGACAGCGTGGTGACGAACGCCTGCAGGTTCTTGATGGTCCCGAACAGGTCCGTTCGGCCGTCCGAGAGCAGCTTCATCGTGTCCGAGAGCTCACGCAACGTCGCGCGCAGCGCCTCACCGTTGCCGTCGAGGTTCGCGCCTGCGGTGTCGATGAACCGGCCGAGGGAGCCCTGGTCGGCGGCGCCCTGCGGCCCCAGCGCATCCGACAGCCTCGTCAGCTCGGTCTTGATCTCGTCCCACTCGACCGGAACCGCGGTGCGCTCCACCGGGATCTCGGCGCCGTCGCTCATCGCGTCACCGCCGGTGTAGACCGGCGTGAGCTGGACGAAACGCGCGGCCACCAGGCTCGGTGCCACGATCACGGCCTTGGCATCGGCCGGAATGTCCACGGAGCGATCGACGTTCATGACGACCGTCGCGCCGGCGCCGCTCGGGTCGATGCTCCCGATGGTGCCGACCTTCACGCCCAGCACCCGCACGTCGTCGCCCGCGTACAGGCCGGTCGTGGTCGGGAACTCCGCCGTGATCGTGGTCTTTCCGATGCCGGGGAAGAAGTACAGCACCCCGGCGACCAGCGCCGCGACCACCACGGCGGCGCCGCCACCGATCAGCCACTTCTTGTTCGAGTTCGCTTCGGCGCTCATCGGTTCGGGTCCTTGAGCTCGGTCGTCAGGGGCGGGAACTGCTGGAGGTCCTTCGGTACGTGCTCGGGCCAGAGCAGCGAATCGACGAATGTCTGGGTCATTGCTCCGACCTGGAAGTTCGCGACGTACGCCATGAAGAACGGTCCGCTGCTGACGGATTCGCCGAGAGCTGTCGCGTACGGCCCGAGGCCGTCCAGCGCCTGGCCGATGTTGTCCTTGTTGCGCTGCAGGATGTCGACCGTCGCGTTGAGCTTGTCCAACGTCGGTTTCATCTGCTGCTCGTTGTCCTGGACCAGACCAGTCAGCTGCCGCGACACCGCGGAGATGTTGGTGATCAACTCGCTGATCGCGTTCCGTCGCCGGTCGAGCTCACCGAGCAGCTGATTGCCGTCGACCACGAGAGCGTTGATCTGGTCGCTGCGGTCCGCGAGGATCTTCGTCACGCTCTCGGCACGCGCCAGCAGGTCCCGCAGCGACTCGTCCCGCGCGTTGATGCTGGCCGAGAGCCGGCTGATCCCGGTCAGTGCCGTACGCAGCTCGGGCGGGGTGTCGGCGAGCGCGTCGGACATCGCGTTCAGCGAGTTGTTCAGCTGATCGGTGTCGAGTTCGGAGACCGTGGTGCTCAGGTCCCCGAGGGCGTCGTTGAGCGAGTACGGGGAGTTGGTGCGGTCCAACGGAATCGAGCTGCCGACCGGCATGATCTCGGCACCCTCGGGCGTCACCTCCAGCGACTTGCGTCCGAGGATCGTGTTCGTCTTGATGTCGGCACGAGTGCTGTCGCCGAGCTGGATGCCCTCGTCCATCGAGAACCCGACCCGGACGTCCGCGCCGTCGAGTTCGACCTTCTCCACCTTGCCGACGTTGACTCCGGCGACGGTCACGTAGTCACCGGTCAGCAGACCACCGGCATCGGCGAAGTACGCCTGGTAGCGGACGCCGCCTGCGATGAACTGCAGCCGGTCGTACTGCAGTCCGGCCACGACGAGTGCTGCCGCTACGACGAGTCCGATGATGCCGATCTGCACGGGATTTCGTTCGCGCTTGCTCACTGGAACGCGCACCTCCCTGTCGTCTGCTCGGGAGTGGTCGGAAGGTCGACCCGCAGGTCCTTGCCGTCGGGTCCGGAGAACTTGAACGCGACCTGGCAGGTGTAGAACTGGAAGAAGCTGCCGTAAGCACCGACCCGAATCAACTTCTTGTACGTCGAGGGCAGGCGCTCGAGCACCCAGTCGACGGTGTCCTGTCCCGCGACCAACTGCGTGGCCACCTTGTTCGCCTCTGTGACCGTCGTCTGCAGATCGGGGCGCACGCCCTCGAGCAGCTGCGCGAGGTCACCGGTCGCCGTGGCAATCTTCGGAATCGCGGCGCCGATCGGATCCCGATCCTGCGCCAGGCCGCTGACCAACTGCTGGAGCTGGTCGATGGTGGTCGAGAACTGATCGCCCTTGTCGTTGATCGTGGTCAGGGTGGTGTTGAGGTTGGTGATGACGTCGCCGATCAGCTTGTCCTGGTCCGCGAGCGTGTTCGTGAACGAACCGGTGCTGCCGAGCAGCGACACCAGTGTCCCGCCCTGCCCCTGGAACACCTGGAGCAGCGCGCCGGTCAGGTCGTTGACCTGGTTCGCGTTCAGACCACGCAGCAACGGCTTGAAGCCACCGAGCAGCAGGTCGAGGTCGAGCGCCGGCGAGGTCTGCGACGGCGGGATGGTGCCGCCGTCGGATAACGGCTCGGACGACCCTGCGCCCTCGAGCAGCTCCAGGTAGCGGTCGCCGACGAGGTTCTCGTAGCGAACGGTCGCCCGGGTGCTCGCCAGCAGTGGGTACTTGCTGTCGACGTCGAAACTCACGTGCGCGAGGTCGTCCGAGCCGACCTCGACACCGGTGACCGAGCCGACCGGTACACCCGCGATCCTCACCTTGTCGCCGGACTTGAGTCCGGACGCGCTGGTGAACTCCGCGCGGTAGGCGTCGCTGGAGCTGAACCGGACCTGGCTGAACACGATCGCCAGTCCCGCGAAGATCAGCGCCATCACGGTGGTGAAGGCGAGCAACTTGATCGTGGTCGGCCGCATCACTTCTGCCCTCCCTGCGGCGCGACGCCGGCATACAGCCACTGGAACATCTTGGGCACGTTCAGCGCGGTCTTCGTGGACGGCACGTACGGCACGGTGCCGGTGTCCGCAACGACGAACGGCGCGTTCCCGTCCCGCTTCGGATCGAACGTCGGCAGCCCCCAGCAGTTCGGTCCACCGCTGGCGTTCACCTTCGGCAGGTCCTTCGGGTAGGTGTACGGAGCGGCGCCCGGGATGAAGCTGGCGCTCAGCGCGACGCCCGGCTGCAGACCACCGAAGATCTCTTCCGCCGCAGGCAGGGTGCCGCTGAGCCCCGTGATCAGGCAGGCAATGCTCGGTGAGTATTCCCCGAGCAGCCCGGTGGTCGGCTTCAGCAGCTCCAGCGACTTCGTCAGGTTCGCCTCGTTCTCAGTGAGCAGCTGGTTGCCGGTGTTCGCCAGTCCGGTGACGTTCATCAGCAGCAGGTTCAGGTTGGCCTGTTCCTCGACGATGGAGCCGCTGGTTGCGGTGGCGTTGTCGAGCAGCTTCATCAGGTCCGGGGTCACGTCCGCGAAGGTGTTGGTGACGGTTGCCGCGGCCGCGAGGTCCTTCTGCAGTTGCGGCAGTGTCGGGTTCATCGTCTGCAGGTACGCGTCGGTGTCCTCGAGCAGCTGCCCGAGCTCGTCACCACGGCCGTTGAGCGCCGACGAGATCGCACCGAGGGTCGCGTTGAGCTTCTCCGGCTCGATCTGCTGCAGCAGCTGCGAGAGGTGCTGGAACAGGGTGTTGAACTCGACGGTCACGGAGGTGGCCGCGATGTTGGTACCGGGCGCCAGCGACTGCGACGACGGATGCTCGGGCACCACGAAGTTCACGTACTTGGCACCGAACACGGTGGTGGACTTGATCTCCACCGTCGAGTTCGACGGAATCAGGTCCAGCTGAGACGGATCCATGTCCAGGTGCAGGACGGCCTGCCCGTCGACCTCGTCGACGGACGCCACGCGCCCGACCTCGACGCCGCGCATCTTCACCTTCGCCTGCGGATCCATCACGAGACCGGAACGCTCTGCGGTCACGGTCACGGGTTCGGTGTCCTTGAAGCCGCCGGCGAACATCGTCAGCGCGACGACGACGACCGCAACCAGGGTGCCGACGAGGATCAACGCGGCGAGCTTCTTCTTCCACGTGGAATCGGTCATTCGCGCTATCCCGAGAGGTTGAAGTTGCCGGACCCGCCGTACACGGCGAGGGAGATGAGCAGGGTGACGGTGACGACCGCGATCAGCGAGGTGCGCACGGCGTTGCCCACCGCCACACCCACGCCGACCGGGCCGCCGCTGGCGTTGTAGCCGTAGTAGGTGTGGATCAGCATGACCGCCACACCCATGACGATCGCCTGCGCGAACGACCACAGGATGTCGGTCGGGATCAGGAACGTCGAGAAGTAGTGGTCGTAGACACCGGGCGACTGGCCGTTGATCACCACCGTCGCGAAGCGGCTGGCGATGAACGACGCGACGACCGCGAGCGAGTACAGCGGGATGATCGCGATCATCCCGGCCATCACGCGGGTACTGACCAGGTACGGGATCGACGGGATCGCCATCACCTCGAGCGCATCGATCTCCTCGGAGACACGCATCGCGCCCAGCTGTGCCGTCGAGCCGGCGCCGATCGTGGCGGCCAGGCCGATGCCCGCGATGACCGGGGCGGCGATACGCACGTTGATGAACGCGGAGAAGAAGCCGGTCAGTGCCTCGACACCGATGTTGCCGAGCGAGCTGAAGCCCTGCACCGCGATCACTGCACCGGAGAACAGCGTCAGGAAGGCGACGATGATGACGGTGCCGCCGATGACGGCGAGCGCGCCGGTACCCATGCTGATCTCGGCGATCAGCCGGATGGTCTCCTTGCGGTAGTGGATCACCGCGCGCGGTCCCCACACCAGGGCCCGCCAGAAGAACAGCGCCTGCTCGCCGATGCTGTCGATGCCCTGCGACAACTTGTGGACACGGCGGCGGGTGCCCCGGAACTTTCCGGTCAGTGCGAATGCCATGCCGTCACCCCGCCGTCAGCTTGATGCCGATCGCGGTCACCAGGACGTTGACGACGAACAGGGCCATGAAGGCGAAGACGACGGTTTGGTTGACGGCGTCACCCACGCTCTTGGCACCACCCTTCACGTTGAGGCCGAGGTAGCAGGCCACCAGGCCCGCGATCATGCCGAACAGGCCGGCCTTCAGCTGCGAGATCATCAACTCTCCGAAGCCGGTCAGCAGCGTGATGCCGTTGACGAACGCGCCGGGGTTCACCCCCTGCAGCAGGACCGAGAACGCGAACCCACCGACGATGCCGATCGTGCTGACGAGGCCGTTGAGCAGCAGCGCGATCACGGTCGACGCCAGCACCCGCGGCACGACCAGCCGCTGGATGGGGTCGATGCCGAGCACCCGCATCGCGTCGATCTCCTCGCGGATGGTGCGGGCCGCGAGGTCCGCGCAGATGGCGGTCGCACCGGCGCCAGCGACGATGAGCACCGTCACCATCGGGCCGACCTGGGTGACCGCGCCCAGGGCAGCGCCGGCGCCGGACAGGTCGGCCGCGCCGATCTCCCGGAGCAGGATGTTGAGCGTGAAGCTCACCAGGACGGTGAACGGGATCGCGACGAGCACGGTGGGCACCATCGACACCCGGGCGACGAACCACGACTGGTCGACGAATTCGCGTCCCTGGAAGGGGGGTCGCACCATGGCGCGGAAGACTTCCGCGGTCATCTGGAAGAAGCCGCCGACCGCCCGCAGCGGCACGGCAAGGAGGTCGTTCACCATTCCTCCTCGTCAGGGTTTGTGCGCGTGGCGCGGTGTGCGCACACTGCGCCCGGAGAGACGTGTAGATTCCCCCCGGAGTCTGTGATCCGGGTCATAATAATTAGAACGTGTTCCGGTGTCAAAGGCCGACACCGTTCGAGGCATATCCGCTGGTCAACGCCGCAGTCGCGTATCGAGACCGCTCGTCTGCCCCGCTCCCGTTCATCGGGACGCCGCCTCCGACCGCGGGCCCGTCGACGCGTACCACGCCGAGGACGGCACCGAAGTAGGCCATCCTGCGGAACACCCTCGAACGACTCACGTTGCCTGCCTTCACCTTTCGACGAGGACACCGTGGCATGCCGTCGCGGCGTCCACGTTCGCGGGAACGACGAGGGCGGAGGAGCCCCCGCTCCTCCGCCCTGCGCCGCAAACACTCCGCTCACGCCGTCGGACGGCAGCCCCCCGGTGCCCCTTGGGGTGGGAACCTGTCGAACATGCGCTCACGCCGGGGCCGAGACTGCTTCCATTCGGACCCATCATGGCCGGTCAGGCCGACCCTCGGTGGCGAAATCGCACAACTGCTTTTCACTGCAAACGAAACGATCGCCGACGGACGTCGACGCGGGATTCACCCGAGCGACTTGACGGCCTCGGTCGCGGCGAACATCCGGCCGGGGTCGCGGCCGTCGAAGTATCCACCCAGCGAATCCGCGAGCGCGGCCGGGCTCCACTCGGCGCCCGGGGCGTCGAACCGCTGCTCGACGACCGGCGCGGCCATCAACGCGACCATCGGCCCGTAGACGATGAACACCTGGCCGTTGATCGCGTCCGCAGCCGGGGATGCCAGGTAGGAGACGAGGTTGACGACATGCTCGGGCGAGAGCGGATCGGTGCCGTCGGCAGGCGCGTCACCGAAGACGTTCTCGGTCATCGCGGTACGAGCGCGGGGGCAGATCGCGTTGGCGCGGACGCCGTACCGCTCCAGGCCGCGCGCGGCGGACAGGGTCAGGGCCGTGATGCCGGCCTTCGCGGCACCGTAGTTGGGCTGCCCGGCCGGACCGAGCAGGCCCGCCTCGGAGGAGGTGTTGATCAGGCGGCCGTAGACGGGCGCACCCGCGGCCTTCGACTCCGCACGCCAGTGCACCGCGGCGTTCCGGCACAGCAGGAAGTGACCCCGGAGATGGACCTTGAGCACCAGGTCCCACTCGTCGTCGGACATCGAGAACAGCATCTTGTCGCGGACGATGCCGGCATTGTTGACGACGATGTCGACCCCGCCCAGCTCCTGCGCGACGGACATCAGCGCGTCCGCGGTGGCCCGCTCGCCGATGTCACCGGGGACGAAGACCCCCTTGCCGCCGAGGGCACCGATCTCGTCGAGCAGGGCGTCTGCCTGCTCCCCCGCGGCGAGGTCGTTGACGACCACGTTCGCGCCGGCCCGGACGAGGCCGAGGGCCTCGGCCTTGCCGAGACCCGAGGCCCCTCCGGTGACGATCGCCACCTTGCCGTCCAGACCTACCTCGCGACTAGCCAATCTCACCACTGCCTTCGTGAATCGATACGGAATCGGCGGCGAGGTCGTACGCGAGCACCCGCCCCATTCGTGACGCCAGTCACTTTAGAACGTGTTCTCGTTTGCGGCAAGGACGGTCCGCCCTCAGCGGGCGAGCTTGAGCGCAGCGCGCGGGCACTGCGAGACGGCTTCCTCCATCAGCGCCACGGTCTCCGCGTCGTCACCCACGGGCTGGGTGACGATCAGGTTGTCGTCGTCGTCGAGATCGAAGACGTCAGGCGCGATACCGACACACACGCCATTGGCCTCGCACCGATCAAAATCGACCTTGACCTCCATTGATGAACCTCTTTTCTGATGAGTGGAAGGCGTCAGCACCCGCGAACCAAGGGCTGGGTCCACGGGCAGATCCACCATAAGACTAGAACCCGTTCCACACCTGTGCAATGATGCGGAAAACCCGACGTGACGGGCGCAAACCACGCCAACCACCTGCGGCTCACCGCAACGTGTCGGACACGGACCTCAACCACTAGAACCTGTGTCAAACCGGAGAGGGATCGATGCACATCACCTACACCGCGGAGCAGCAGAAGCTGCGGGAGGAGCTGCGCGCGTACTTCGCGAAGCTCATCACTCCCGAACGCCGCGAAGCACTGGCCGCCCAGACCGGCGAGTACGGCTCCGGCACCGTCTACCGCGACGTCGTTCGCGAGATGGGCCGGGACGGCTGGCTCACCCTCGGGTGGCCCAAGGAGTACGGCGGCCAGGAGCGGTCGCCGATCGACCAGCTGATCTTCACCGACGAGGCCGCGATCGCCGGCGCCCCGGTGCCGTTCCTCACGATCAACTCGGTCGCGCCGACGATCATGCACTACGGCTCCGAGGAGCAGAAGAAGTTCTTCCTGCCCAAGATCTCGTCGGGCGAGCTGCACTTCTCGATCGGGTACTCCGAGCCCGGCGCGGGCACCGACCTGGCCAGCCTGCGGACCACCGCGGTCAAGGACGGCGACGACTACGTCATCAACGGCCAGAAGATGTGGACCAGCCTGATCGCCTACGCCGACTACGTGTGGCTCGCCGTCCGCACCGACCCGACCGCGAAGAAGCACAAGGGCATCAGCATGCTGATCGTCCCGACCACCGCCGAGGGCTTCTCCTACACCCCGGTGCACACGATGGCCGGTCCGGACACCAGTGCCACCTACTACCAGGACGTCCGGGTGCCGTCGTCCGCACTGGTCGGCGAGGAGAACGGCGGCTGGGCGCTGATGACCAACCAGCTCAACCACGAGCGGGTCGCACTGGTCTCGGCCGCCCCGATCCAGGGCGCGCTGCGCGACACCATCGAGTGGGCGCAGAACACCAAGATGGCCGACGGCCGTCGCGTCATCGACCAGGAGTGGGTGCAGATCAACCTGGCCCGCGTGCACGCGAAGGTCGAGTACCTCAAGCTGCTGAACTGGGAGGTCTCCGCCGTGGACGCCCCGAGCAAGGGCGACGCCTCGGCCTGCAAGGTGTTCGGCACCGAGTTCGCGACCGAGGCATACCGGCTGCTCATGGAGGTCCTCGGACCGCTGGCCTACCTGCGCCAGGACTCCACGGGGGTCGCACTGCGCGGCCGCGTCGAGCGCATGCACCGCTCCTCGCTGATCCTCACCTTCGGTGGCGGGACCAACGAGGTGCAGCGCGACATCCTCGCGATGACCGCGCTCGGCCTGCCGCCCGCGAAGCGCTGACTCCCCCACCACCCGGCGCCGACTCGCGCGAGCAAAGGAATCTTCAATGGACTTCACCCACACCGAGGCCCAACAGGACCTCGAACAGCTCACCCGCAGCATCGCGGAGAAGCTGACCACCCCCGAGCGGCTCAAGGAACTCGACTCCGCCGAGGACCGCTTCGACGACAAGCTGTGGAAGGCGCTCGCGGACGCGGGCGTGCTGGCCGCGGCCCTGCCGGAATCGGTCGGCGGCGGCGGGTTCGGCATCCTCGAGCAGTGCTCGGTGCTGCAGCAGCTGGGCCGCCCGCTCTCCCCCGTGCCGTACCTGAGCTCGATCGTGCTGGCCGCAGGCGCGCTTGCCGAGTTCGGCGACGAGGGGCAGCGCGAGCTCGCCCGGCGCGCCGGGGCGGGCGAGGCGATCCTCACCGTCGCCCTTGCCGAGGAGCTCAACCTCGACCCCGCCCAGCCGGTCACCCGGGCCGAGCGCAGCGGCGACGGCTGGTCGATCACCGGCACCAAGATCACGGTGCCCGCGGCCACCCTCGCGGACGCGATCCTGGTTCCCGCCGCGACCTCCGACGGCGTCGCCGTGTTCGTCGTCGATCCGTCGGCACCGGGCGTGACCGTCACGCGCCAGCTCACCACCGACTTCAGCGCGGAGTCGATGGTGGACCTGGCGGGCGTGAGCACCACCGAGGTGCTCGGCGGCGTCGAGCGCGGCGCCGAGGTCGTGGACTGGATCCTGGCGCGGGCCGCAGTCGGTCTGACCGCCCAGCAGCTGGGCACCCTCGAGCGCGCGCTCGAGCTGGTCGCCGAGTACGCCCGCGAGCGGGTCCAGTTCGATCGCCCGATCGGCAGCTTCCAGGCGGTGGCCCAGCGCCTGGCCGACGGCTTCATCGACGTCAAGGCCGTGCGCTCGACCCTGTGGCAGGCGGCCTGGCGGCTGAGCGAGAACCTGCCCGCCGAGGAGGAGATCCGCACCGCGAAGTTCTGGGCGGCGGACGCCGGACACCGCGTCTCGCACACCGTGATCCACGTGCACGGCGGCGTCGGCCTGGACCGGGACCACCCGGTGCACCGGTACTTCCTGGCGGCCAAGCACAACGAGTTCGCGCTCGGCTCGGCCACCGAACAGCTCCGCAGACTGGGACAGTCGCTGGCCGACGTGCCCGCCTGATCCCTACACTCCCGCCATGACCACTGCCGCTGCCACCGTCACCGATCTGCTCCTACACCTGCGTGACGACGACGACCACGGAATCCTCTTCGAGGACACCAGGATTCCGTGGTCGGAGCACGTCGCTCTGTGTACCGACACGGCGGCGGCCCTGGCGTCGCTGTTGGACCCGGCAGCACCCCCTCACGTGGGGGTGCTGCTGGACAACGTCCCCGAGTTCTCCCTTCTGCTCGGCGCCTCCGCCATCGGCGGTACCGTTCTCGTCGGCCTGAACACCACCCGCCGCGGCGCGGCCCTCGCCGGTGACGTCGCCCGCGCGGACTGCCAGATCGTCGTCACCGACTCCGACAAGGCCCGACTGCTCGAGGGCCTCGACCTAGGCGCCACCCGCGTCGTCCTCGTCGACAGCCCGCACTGGCGCGATCTGCTCGCGGCGCACCGCGACAGCGCCACACCGGACGTGGCCGCCGGCCCGGACGACCTGTTCATGCTGATCTTCACCTCCGGCACGAGCGGCGACCCGAAGGCCGTGCGGGTCACCCACCGGATGGTCGCGGGCCCCGGAGCCATGCTCGCCGACCGTTTCGGGCTGTCCAGCGACGACACCGCGTACGCCTCGATGCCGATGTTCCACTCCGGCGCCGTCATGGCCTGCTGGGCCGTCGCCCTGGCGGCCGGCGCGAACTTCGCTCTGCGCCGGAAATTCTCGGCGTCCGGATTCATCCCGGACGTCCGCCGGTTCGGCGCGACATACGCACACTACGTCGGCAAGCCCCTCGCCTACGTGCTCGCCACACCCGAGCAGGCCGACGACGCCGACAACACGCTGAAGATCCTGTACGGCAACGAGGGCGCGCCGTCCGCGATCGACGAGTTCTCACGCCGGTTCGACGTCCGGGTCGTCGACGGCTTCGGGTCCACCGAGGGCGGAGTGCTGATCTCGCGCACCCCCGGTACGCCGCGCGGTGCGCTCGGGATGCTGCCCGCAGGCATCGCGGCGCTCGATCCCGACACCGGGCAGCCCTGTCCCACCGCCGAATTCGACGCATCGGGACACATCGTCAACGCCGACGTCGCGACCGGCGAGCTGGTGAACACGGCCGGCACCGGCAGCTTCGCCGGGTACTACAAGAATCCGCACGCCGATGCGGAGCGGGTCCGCGACGGACAGTACTGGAGTGGTGACCTCGGCTACGTCGACGCAGACGGCTACGTGTACTTCGCCGGCCGCAGCTCCGGCTGGATGCGCGTGGACGGCGAGAACCTGGGCACCGCACCGATCGAGAACGTCCTCGCCCGGCACCCCCGGATCGTCGAGGTCGCGGCCTACGCCGTTCCCGATCCGCAGGTCGGCGACCGCGTCGCCGTGGCCGTGGTCGCCGCTGACGGGTTCGACATCGACGAGTTCGCCGAGTTCGTATCCCAGGCACCGGATCTCGGCCCGAAGCAGGTGCCCTCGTTCGTCCGCGTGACGACCGATCTGCCGAAGACCGCGACCTACAAGGTGCTCGGGCGGTCGCTGAGCGCACAGCGCTGGAACTCCGCCGACCCCACCTGGTTCCGCGCCGCCGGGGCGACGAGTTTCGTTCCCGTCACCTCGGACCTGGCCGCGAAGCTGGACGCCGAACTCGACCGCTGACACCGGATCCTGCCGACGACAGGGCGGCGGCTGCCCGCTCGTCACCGAGCCGGGGCCGTCGGCCTGCCGCCCTCCTGGCGGCCTCGACACATGCTGCCGGACAGGCGAGTACACCACTGCCGTTCCCACGGGTGCGGATGACGAAAGCCGGGCACGACTCCCGTCGTACCCGGCTTTCGGTGGTGGCCCTGCGTGGGGCGCGGCGTCAGCCTCCCAGGTTGTTCAGTCGAGCGACCGTCGCCTCGAACTCGGCGACCAGATCCCCCATCGTGTCCGCGACCGGACGAATCTCGTTCATCCGACCCACGATCTGACCGGCCGGCATCGCGACGACGTCGGGGTTCTCGGACGCGACGATCCGCTGGTGCGCCTCGGCGACCAGCAGGTTCTGCAGCGGCATCGGCAACGCCTCCGGCGCACCCGGCTGCGACCACGCCTCGGTCCACTTCGTCTTCAGCAGACGCGCAGGCTTGCCCGAGTAGATCCGGGAGCGAACGGTGTCGCTGGAGGTCGCGGCGAGCAGTGCGCGCTGAGTGGCCGACGTGCCGTCCGCGGCGCTGCCGAGCCGGTACTCGGCGGCCGTGAGCCAGTACGAGCCCATCCACACACCCTCCGCTCCGAGCGCCAGCGCGGCCGCGATCTGTCGACCGCTGCCGATGCCACCCGCGGCGAGCACCGTGGAGGAATCACCCACGGCGTCGACGATCTCGGGCACCAGCACCATCGAGGCGATCTCCCCGGTGTGCCCACCGGCCTCGTAGCCCTGCGCGATCACGATGTCGATGCCGTTCTCGACATGGCTGCGCGCGTGCGCCACCGCGCCCGCCAGCGCCGCCACCGGCACGCCGTGCGAGTGCGCCTCGTCGATGATGTCCTTCGGCGGCGAACCGAGCGCGTTGGCGATCAGCGCCGGGCGGTGCTTGAATGCCACGTCCAGCTGCGCCCGGGCGACCGAGTGCAGCCAGCCGAGCACACCGGTCGCGTGCTCGACGTCGTCCGACAGCGGCGGCACGCCGAGCTCGTCGAGCGTGCGGTTGACGAAGGCGCGGTGCTCGGCCGGGATCAGCTTGTCCAGGTCGACGGCGGTGCCCTCGGTGGGGACCTTGGCCGGCATCACGACGTCGACGCCGTACGGCTTGCCGTCGGTGTTCTCGTCCATCCAGTTCAGGGTGGCGTCGAGTTCCTCGGGATCGTTGAAACGCACGCACCCGAGCACGCCCAGCCCGCCGGCACGCGACACCGCAGCGGCGACGTGCTCGGACGGGGTGAACGCGAAGATCGGGTACTTGATGCCGAACTTCTCGGCGAGAGCGTTGTGCATCAGACGTTTCCGCTCGTGTAGTGATCGTCCGCGTCGCGCTCCTCGGTCTGCTGCTTGGCCCACTTGTAGTCCGGCTTGCCGGCGGGCGAGCGCTTGATCTCGTCGACGAACCAGACGCTGCGCGGCACCTTGTAGCCCGCGATCTCCTTGCGGGCGGCCGCGACGAGGTCGTTCATGCTCGGGCGCGCTCGGTCCCGAGTCGCGACGACGGCCACGACGCGGTTACCCCAGCGCTCGTCCGGCACGCCGACGACGAGGGCGTCGAAGACGTCGGGGTGCGTCTTGACCGCGCCCTCGACCTCCTCCGGGTAGATCTTCTCGCCACCGCTGTTGATCGACACCGATCCGCGGCCGAGCATCGTGACGGTGCCGTCCTCCTCGACCGTCGCGTAGTCGCCGGGGATGGAGTAGCGGATCCCGTTGAAGACCTTGAAGGTTTCGGCGGTCTTCTTCTCGTCCTTGTAGTAGCCGAGCGGGATGTGACCGCTGCGTGCGAGCAGACCGACCTTGCCGGACCCGGGCTCGACCGGGTTGCCCTCGTCGTCGAGGACGACGGTCGCGGCATCGATCTTCACCCGCGGGCCGCCGGTGTGCTCGAAGCCCTTGGTAATGGTCGCCAGGCCGCCGAAGCCGGTCTCGGACGAGCCGATGGAGTCGGTGATCAGACGGTTCGGCAGCAGGTCGAGGAACTCCTCCTTGAGCGCCGGCGAGAACAGCGCCGCGCTGGAGGCCATGACGTACAGCGACGAGAGATCGTACGGCTCGCCGGTCTCCGGGTTGCCCTCCTTCAGCGCGTCGAGCATCGGCCGCGCCATCGCGTCACCGGTGATGAAGATGAGGTTCACCTTGTGCCGGTCGATGACCTGCCACACGGCGTGGCCGTCGAACTCGGGGTGCAGGGCCAGCGTGCCGCCGCCGAACAGGCTGTGGAACACCGCGGACTGCGCGCCGCCGTGGATCATCGGCGGAATCGGGAACCGCACCATCGCCGGGTTGGCGGCGCCGACCTTCGCGAGCTCCCACTCGTCCTCGACGCGCTCGCCGGTGACGAAGTTGACGCCGCCACCGAGCACGCGCCACCAGTCCTCGTGCCGCCACATCACGCCCTTGGGCATGCCGGTGGTACCACCGGTGTAGAGCATGAAGATGTCGTCGGGGCTGCGCTCACCGAAGTCACGCTCGGGCGAGGACTCGGCGAGGGCCTGCTCGTACTCGACGCCGTCGAACGAGGCGTAGTCGACGTCGGTGCCGTCCTCGACCACCACGACCGTCCTGACCAGCGGGGTGTTCGGCAGCACGTTCGCGACCTTGTCGGCGTAGCGGCGCTCGACCACGAGCGCGACCATGTCCGAGTTCTCGAAGATGTACTGCAACTCGTTCTCGACGTAACGGTAGTTGACGTTCACCATCACGGCGCGCGCCTTGAACACCGCCACCATCGCCTCGATCGCCTCGACGGTGTTGCGCGAGTAGATGCCCACCTTGTCGCCCGGCTTGACGCCGTGATCCAGCAGGTAGTGCGCCAGACGGTTGGTCCGGTCCTCGAGCTGTGCATAGGTGAACTCGCGACGGCCGTCCAGCAGCGCCACGCGCTCGGGATTCAGGTCGATGGAGTGCTCAACGAAGTCTGCGATGTTAAGGGCCACGACCAACAAAGTAGAACGTGTTACCGTTCCTGACAAGACCCACTCTGAGACCCACTTCACAGCACTCGGGAGCCATCAGTGTCCTCCACCACCGCCGAAGTTTCCGACATTTCGGAACAGTCCCCGCACTGCCTCGTCGAGAAGCGGGGCCACGTCCTGATCGTCACGATGAACCGACCGGAGGCCCGCAACGCCCTTTCCGGCGAGATGATGGCGATCATGACCGAGGCCTGGGACCAGGTCGACAACGATCCCGACATCCGCGTCGCGATCCTGACCGGCGCCGGTGGCACGTTCTGCGCGGGCATGGACCTCAAGGCGATGAACAGGAACGCCCCCGGTGACACGTTCGCCAAGGGCGGCATGGACCTGACCAAGCTGCCCGCGCTGCTCAAGGGTCGCCGGCTGACCAAGCCGCTGATCGCCGCGGTCGAGGGTGCGGCCATCGCCGGCGGCACCGAGATCCTGCAGGGCACCGACATCCGTGTGGCCGGCGAGAGCGCCAAGTTCGGCGTCTCCGAGGCACGGCTCGGATTGTTCCCGCTCGGCGGTTCCGCGGTCCGCCTGGTCCGCCAGATCCCCTACACCGTCGCCGCCGAGATCCTGCTCACCGGCCGGAACGTCCCGGCGCCCGAGGCCAAGGAGCTCGGCCTGATCGGCCACGTCGTCCCCGACGGGCAGGCGCTGGCCAAGGCGCTCGAGATCGCCGACGCCATCGCCGCCAACGGCCCGATCGCCGTGCAGGCCATCCTCAAGACCATCCGCGTCACCGAGGGCATGCACGAGGAAGAGGCCTTCCAGCTCGAGGCCGAGATCGGCGCCGAGGTCTTCAAGAGCGACGACGCGAAGGAGGGGCCGCGCTCGTTCGCCGAGAAGCGCCCTCCGAAGTTCCAGGGCAAGTAGGCAAGTAGTCCGTCACCGCAATCGGCCCGCCGTCGCGCACGCGACGGCGGGCCGATTGCGTCGGATCAACCGCCGACACGGAACAATCTCGACGTCCCGCGGGTTGTCGCCGACATGCCCGCCGACGCCGACTCCCGGCTACTCGATCTCCTGTCCACGCACACCCGAGGAGTGCTGACCACTCTCAAACGCGACGGCCGACCGCAGTCGTCGAACGTGATCTACGCGTGGGACCCGGCCACCCGAACCGCCCGGGTGTCGGTGACCGCGGACCGCGCCAAGACCCGCAACGCCGCCCGGGATCCCCGCGTCTCGCTGCACGTCAGCGCCGCCGACTTCTGGTCGTACGCCGTCGCCGAGGGAGACGCCGAGTTGAGCCCGGTCGCCGCCGACCCACACGACTCCACGGCGGACGAACTGGTCGACGTGTACCGACAGGCCACCGGAACCGAGCACCCCGACTGGGCAGAGTTCCGCCGCGCGATGGTCGCCGAACACCGGCGGGTGCTCCGCATCCGCACCCACCGCGTGTACGGCATGGCCGAACTCCCCCGGCCCTGACCTTCGGTCAGGCGGGGTTGACCGCCGCGGACAGCTGCCGCATGTGCTCGACGTCCCGGCAGGTCACCAGCAGCATCGTCACGCCGGCGTCCTCCCACACCTTCACCTGCTGACGGACCTCGTCGAGGTTGCCGATGATCATGGTGTCGGTGACCATCTCGTCCGGCACCGTCGCGATCGCCTCCTCCTTGCGACCGGACAGGAAGAGCCGCTGGATCTCCTTGACCTCCTCGCCGTAGCCCATCCGGGTGTACACCTGCGCGTGGAAGTTCAGCTCGGCCGCGCCCATGCCGCCGACGTACAGCGCGGTGTAGGGCTTGAGCCGGGCGATCTCCGCGGCCCGGTCGTCGGTGACGACGACCTGGCAGGTCGCGGCGATCTCGAAGTCCTCGCGGCTGCGGCGGGCGCCGGGACGCGCGAACCCCTCGTCGAGCCACTCGTTGTACATCGGCGCCAGCCGCGGCGTGTAGTAGATCGCGAGCCAGCCGTCGGCGATCTCCGCGGTCAGCGCGACGTTCTTGGGCCCCTCGGCGCCGAGCCAGATCGGCAGGTCGGCGCGGAGCGGGTGGGTGATCGGCTTGAGCGGCTTGCCGAGACCCATGCCGTCCTCGCCGCGGTACGGCAACGGGTAGTGCGGGCCGTCGTTGGTCACCGCGGCCTCGCGCGCGAGCACCTGCCGGATGATCGAGACGTACTCCCGGGTGCGAGCGAGGGGCTTCGGGAACGGTTGCCCGTACCAGCCCTCGACGACCTGCGGACCGGACACTCCCAGCCCCAGGATCGCCCGCCCGCCGGACAGATGGTCGAGGGTCAGCGCGTGCATGGCGGCGTTCGTCGGGGTCCGTCCGGACAGCTGTGCGACGGACGTGCCGAGCCGGACCCGGTCGGTGCTCGACCCCCACCAGGCGAGCGGGGTGAACGCGTCGTTGCCCCACGACTCCGCCGAGAACACGGCATCGAAACCGGAGCGGTCGGCTTCTGTAACGAGTTCAGCAGCATTGGCCGGCGGCTGCGCGCCCCAGTACCCGAGTTGCAACCCCAACTTCATTTGCGTGCCTCCGTATTTTCCCATATCCGCCGCACTACGACAGTGACTCTTGCCACGTTAATAAGAACCTGTTCTACTCGAATCCGTGACCCCTGAAAAGACCCAACCGGCAGACCAGCCGCTGAGAGCACCACTTAATCTCAAATTCGACTACACGCGCTCGTTGGGGCCGACGATCGGCGCCTTCGTGACCGGCCTGCGCGACCGGAAGGTCGTGGGCGCCCGCGGGTCCGACGGCCGCGTCCACGTGCCGCCGCCCGAGTTCGATCCGGCGACCCACGAGCCGATGACGGACTTCGTCGACGTCTCCGACACCGGTTCTGTCGTCAGCTGGACCTGGATGCCGGAGCCCATCGAGGGCCAGCCGCTGAGCCACCCGTTCGCGTGGGCGCTGGTCAAGCTCGACGGCGCCGACACCTCGATCCTGCACGCCGTCGACGCCGGGTCCCCCGACGCGATGAGCACCGGGATGCGGGTCCGGGTCCGCTGGGCGGACGAGCGCACCGGCCACATCCGCGACATCGCGTGCTTCGAGCCCGGCGAGGGCGGTTCCGCTCCTGCGCCGTCCGGCGGCGAGCCCGTCACCGACATCGTCACCCCGATCGATCTGCACTACACGCACACCGCGTCGTTCGAGGAGACCTACTACCTGCTCGGCCTGATGGAGGGCAAGATCATCGGCGGGCGCACCGACGCGAACGGCAAGGTCTACGTGCCGCCGCGCGGCGCGAACCCCACCGACGGCATGCCCACCAAGGAGCAGGTCGAGGTGTCCGACAAGGGCACCATCACCACGTTCTGCATCGTCAACGTGCCGTTCCTGGGTCAGCAGATCAAGCCGCCCTACGTCGCGGCCTACGTCCTGCTCGACGGCGCCGACATCCCGTTCCTGCACCTGATCCTGGACGTCGACGCGTCCGAGGTCCGGATGGGCATGCGCGTCGAGGCCGTGTGGCGGCCGAAGGAGGAGTGGGAGTACTCGCTGCGCAACATCTCCCACTTCCGCCCGAGCGGTGAGCCGGACGCGGACTACGACACCTACAAGCACCACCTCTAGGAGCCTGTAAGACCATGACAGACATTGCAGTCGTCGGCTTCGCACAGGCCCCCCATGTGCGTGAGACCACCGGCACCACCAACGGTGTCGAGATGCTCGTCCCCTGCTTCCAGCAGCTGTACGCGGAGCTCGGGATCACCAAGTCCGACATCGACTTCTGGTGCTCCGGATCCTCCGACTACCTGGCCGGCCGGTCCTTCTCGTTCATCTCCGCGATCGACTCGATCGGCGCCGTGCCGCCGATCAACGAGTCGCACGTCGAGATGGACGCCGCCTGGGCGCTGTACGAGGCCTGGGTCAAGATCATGACCGGCGAGGTCGACACCGCCCTGGTGTACGGCTTCGGCAAGTCGTCCGCGGGCAACCTCCGGCAGATCCTCGCGATGCAGACGGACCCCTACCTGGTTGCCCCGTTGTGGCCGGACTCCGTCTCGATGGCCGGCCTGCAGGCCCGGCTCGGGCTCGAGGCCGGTAAGTGGACCGCCGAGGACATGGCGAAGATCGCCCAGCGCAGCCGCGCCGCCGCCAAGGACAACCCGAACGCGCAGCTCTCCGGCGACGTCGACATCGACGCGCTGCTTGCATCGGAGTACGTCGCGGACCCGCTGCGCGCGCACGACTGCGCGCCGATCACCGACGGTGCGGCCGCGATCATCCTGGCCCGCGGCGACCGTGCCCGCGAGCTGTGCGAGCGGCCGGCGTGGATCACCGGGATCGAGCACCGCATCGACTCCCCCGTCATCGGGTCGCGCGACCTGACGGTGTCCCCGTCCACCGCCGCCGCCGCACGCGCCGCGACCGGTGGCGACGTGTCGAACATCGACGTCGCCGAGCTCCACGCCCCGTTCACGCACCAGGAGATCATCCTGCGCGAGGCGATCGGTCTGACCGACGCCACCACCATCAACCCGTCGGGCGGCCCTCTCACCGGCAACCCGATGTTCTCCGGCGGCCTCGAGCGCATCGGCTACGCCGCACAGAAGATCATGAGCGGTGACGCACAGCGCGTCCTCGCCCACGCCACCAGTGGCCCTGTGCTGCAGCAGAACCTGGTCGCCGTCATGGAAGGACGCAACTGATATGGCCAAGCAACTCGCCGCGGTCCTCGGCACCGGCCAGACGTACTACGTCGCCAAGCGCCACGACGTGACGATGGCCGGCATGATCCGCGAGGCGGTCGACCGCGCGATGGCCGACGCCCACGTCGGCTGGGACGACATCGACGCCATCGTCATCGGCAAGGCCCCCGACCTGTTCGAGGGGTCGATGATGCCGGAGCTCGCGATGTCGGATGCCCTGGGCGCCAACGGAAAGCCGTTGCTGCGCGTGCACACCGCCGGATCGGTCGGCGCCTCGACGGGCAACGTCGCGGCCAGCCTCGTGCAGTCCGGCGTGCACAAGCGGGTCCTTGCGGTGTCGTGGGAGAAGCAGTCCGAGTCCAACGCGATGTGGGCGCTGTCCACGCCGGTGCCGTTCACGATGCCGGTCGGCGCGGGCGCGGGCGGGTTCTTCGCGCCGCACGTGCGCTCGTACATCCGCCGTTCCGGCGCCCCCGACCACATCGGGGCGATGGTCGCGGTCAAGGACCGCCGCAACGGGGCCATGAACCCGTACGCGCACCTCAAGCAGCCCGACATCACCGTCGAGTCGGTGCAGGCCTCCCAGATGCTGTGGGACCCCATCCGTTACGACGAGACGTGCCCGTCGTCCGACGGCGCCTGCGCGATCGTGATCGGTAACGAGGACGCCGCGAAGGAGATCCTGTCCGAGGGCCGCAAGGTGGCCTGGATCCACGCGACCGCGATGCGCACCGAACCGCTCTCCTACGCCGGCCGCAACGTCGCGAACCCGCAGGCCGGACGCGACGCCTCCGCAGCGCTGTGGAAGGCCGCGGGCATCACCGATCCGCTGAACGAGATCGACGAGGCCGAGATCTACGTGCCGTTCTCCTGGTTCGAGCCGATGTGGCTCGAGAACCTCGGGTTCGTGCCGGAGGGCCAGGGCTGGAAGTTCACCGAGGCCGGCGAGACCGCGATCGGCGGTCAGCTGCCTGTGAACGCGTCCGGCGGCGTGCTCTCGTCGAACCCGATCGGCGCCTCCGGCATGATCCGCTACGCCGAATCGGCGATGCAGGTGATGGAGCGGGCGGGTGACCACCAGGTCGACGGTGCCCGCAAGGCGTTCGGTCACGCGTACGGCGGTGGCTCGCAGTACTTCGCGATGTGGGTGGTCGGCTCCGACCGTCCGACCAACTAGGAGAGGGCGTTTGCCGTGAAGTTCACCGTCGGAATCGCCATGAGCCCGATCGACCAGCTGGTCGGTCTGGCCCAGACCGCTGAGGAGTGCGGCTTCGCGAACATCGCGTTGCCGGACTCGCTGTTCTACATGGAGACCGCCGCCGCGGACTACCCGTACACGCCCGACGGCTCGCGGATGTGGAACGCGGAGACCCCGTGGGTGGACCCTCTGATCGCCGCAGCGGCGATGGGCACGGCGACCAGCACGATCGGCTTCTACACCAACGTGCTCAAGCTCGGCTCACGCAACCCGCTGCTGCTGGCCCGCCAGGTCGGCTCGGTGGCGAACCTGACCGGCAACCGCTTCGGGTTCGGTGTCGGGATCGGCTGGGCGCCGGAGGAATTCGAGTGGTGCGGGGTGCCCTACAAGCGCCGCGGGGCCCGCGTGGACGAGATGATCGAGGTCATCAAGCTGGTGCTCGCCGGCGGGATGGTCGAGTTCCACGGCGAGTTCTACGACTTCGACCGCCTGCAGATCAGCCCGGCGCCGAGCAAGCCGGTGCCGTTCTACGTCGGTGGGCACACCGATGTCGCGCTGCGCCGCGCCGCACGGGTCGGCGACGGCTGGACGTCGGCGATGATGAAGTTCCGGGATCTCGTCGAGACCAAGCTCAAACTCGACGATCTCCGGGCCGAGTACGACCGGGCCGACCGGCCGTTCGAGATCCAGGCCGTGTGCATCGACAGGTTCGGCAAGGACGGCTACGCCGAGATGGCGGAGGCGGGGATCACCGACTGCATCGTGGTGCCGTGGATCTTCGACGGCCTCGGCTTCGACGCCCCGCTCGAGGCCAAGCAGGACTCGCTGCGCAAGTTCGCCGATCAGTACGTCAAGTAGGGAGATGCCATGACGGCCGAGACCACCACCGATCACCCCGCGCGCATCGCCTCCCGCGCCTCGCAGGCGGCCGCGAGCGGCAAGCGCAAGGAAGAATGGCTCGACCTGTTCGCCGAGGACGGCTGGGTCGAGGATCCCGTCGGCCCTTCGGGTTTCGACCCGGAAGGCAAGGGCCACCACGGCCGCGAGGCGATCTCGAGGTTCTACGACATGACGATCGCGAACACCGACTCGCTCGAGTTCATCATCGACGACTCGCTGCTGTGCGGTGACGAGGTGGTCAACATCGGCAAGATCCGGACCACCATGGCCGGTGCCCGGATCGACGCCGAGGGCGTGTTCGTCTACCGCGTCAACGCGGAGGGCAAGCTGCAGTCGCTGCGTGCCTTCTGGGAGGTCGATCGTGCGATGAAGACCCTGAAGAAGCTCTAGCCGAGCTCCCGGAAAAGTACAGGGGCCGCACCTCGTCGAGGTGCGGCCCCTGCGCTTTTCCACGACTTCGTGTTTCCCACCGCGCCCGGCACTCGGGTCCACGTGTCGGGCGCGAACACAACAGCGCCGGCGGAACCATCGGTTCCGCCGGCGCTGTCTCGCGCACTGGGCAGCCGCCCCTCAGCCAGCTGCTAGTGCGCGACCGGGCAGCCCCCACCGCTGCCCTGGGTCCGGTAGTCCACCTGGTACTCCTTGAGCCCGTTGAGCCAGCCCGAGCGCAGGCGACGCGGGTTCGCGACCTCGACGATGTCCGGCAGGAAGTCCGCGATCGCGTTGAAGATCAGGTCGATCTCCATGCGGGCCAGGTTGGCGCCCAGGCAGTAGTGGGCACCGGTGCCGCCGAAGGACAGGTGCGGGTTCGGGTCGCGGAGGATGTTGAACTCGTGCGGGTTCTCGAAGACTTCCTCGTCGAAGTTCGCCGACACGTAGCTCATCACCACGCGCTGGCCCTTCTTGATCGCCACACCGCCGATCTCGGTGTCCTCGAGCGCGGTGCGCTGGAACGAGGCGACCGGGGTGGCCCAGCGGATGATTTCGTCGGCCGCGGTCTTCGGACGCTCCTTCTTGAACAGCTCCCACTGCTCGGGGTTGTCCATGAAGGCCTTCATGCCGTGCGTGGTGGCGTTGCGGGTGGTCTCGTTGCCGGCCACCGCGAGCACGATGACGAAGAAACCGAATTCCTCCGCGCTGAGCTCGTCGCCGTCGACGTCGGCCTCGATCAGGGTGGTGACGAGGTCGTCGCCCGGGTTCTGCTTGCGCGCCTCGGCCAGCTGGTACGCGTATCCGAGGATCTCCATCGACGCGGCCGCCGGATCGATGTCCGCGAACTCGGGGTCGTCGTAGGAGGTCATCTGGTTGGACCACTCGAAGACCTTGCCGCGATCCTCCTGCGGCACACCGATCAGCTCGGCGATGGCCTGCAGCGGCAGCTCCGCCGCGACCTGGGTGACGAAGTCGCCCTTGCCCTCCGCCGCGGCGGCCTTGACGATCTTCTCGGCGCGGTCCTGCAGCTCGTCCTTGATGCCGTTGATCGCGCGGGGGGTGAAGCCGCGGGAGACCAGCTTGCGCAGCTTGGTGTGCTCGGGCGCGTCCTTGTTCAGCAGCACGAACCGCTGCAGCTCGATCTGCTCGCGCTTCATGTCGTCGGCGAAGCGCGGGATCGCGGTGTTCTCCCAGGTGGAGAACACATCGCTGCGCTGCGACACGTCCCGAATGTCCTCGTGCCGGGTCACCACCCAGTAGCCACCGTCGTTGAAACCGCCGACACCGTCGGGCTGCTCGACCCAGTACACCGGCTCGGTCTTGCGGACCTCGGCGAGCTCTTCCACCGGCAGTCGGTGCGCGTAGATGTCGGGATCCGTAAAGTCGAATCCCGCGGGAATGTTGGGCTGTGCCACTGCTGTCTCCTGCCCTCGCGAACTATGCCGCAAAGTGGTCTGTAACACGTTCTATCGACATTGAATCACAGCCCCTTGGTCTCAGGGAAGATCTCCCACCAGAGTCCTTGCCGCACCAGGGAACCTGTTCTACTTTTTGAGATACACGTCGAAAGGAGCCCGCAGTGGGCACACCAGTAATCGTCGAGGCCGTCCGCACGCCGATCGGCAAGCGTGGCGGCTGGCTCTCCGGCCTGCACGCCTCCGAGACCCTCGGCGCCGCACAGACGGGCCTGATCGAGCGGGCCGGCATCGACCCGCTCCTCGTCGAGCAGGTCATCGGCGGCTGTGTCACGCAGGCCGGCGCGCAGTCCAACAACGTCACCCGGACGGCCTGGCTCGCAGCCGGGCTGCCGTGGCAGGTCGGCGCCACCACCATCGACTGCCAGTGCGGCTCGGCCCAGCAGGCCAACCACCTCATCGCCGGCCTGATCGCCACCGGCGCCATCGACGTCGGCATCGCCTGCGGTGTCGAGCAGATGAGCCAGGTGCCGCTCGGCGCGAATGTCGGCACCGAGGCCGGCCCGCGACGCCCCGCGTCGTGGGACATCGACATGCCCAACCAGTTCGAGGCCGCCGAGCGCATCGCGAAGCGGCGCGGCATCACCCGCGACGACATCGAGGCGCTCGGTGTCCGTTCGCAGGCGCTGGCCAAGCAGGCCTGGGCCGAAGGCCGTTTCGACCGCGAGGTGCTGCCCGTGACGGCCCCGGTCATCGGCGAGGACAAGCTGCCCACCGACGAGACCACCGTGGTCACCCGGGACCAGGGCCTGCGCGACACCACGCTCGAATCGCTCGCCAAGCTCAAGCCGGTCATCGAGGGTGGCATCCACACCGCGGGCACCGCCTCGCAGATCTCCGACGGCGCGGCCGCGGTCCTGCTGATGGACTCCGACCGCGCCCTCGCGCTCGGGCTGAAGCCGCGCGCCCGCATCGTCTCGCAGGTCCTGGTCGGCGCGGAGCCCGAGTACCACCTCGACGGACCGGTCCAGGCGACGGCGAAGGTGCTCGAGAAGGCCGGCATGAAGATCGGCGACCTCGACCTGTTCGAGGTCAACGAGGCGTTCGCCTCCGTGGCGCTGTCGTGGGCCCAGGTGCACGGGCCGGACATGGACAAGGTCAACGTCAACGGCGGCGCGCTCGCGCTCGGCCACCCGGTCGGCAGCACCGGCTCCCGACTGATCACCACCGCCCTGCACGAGCTCGAGCGCCGGGACGGCTCCACCGCCCTGATCTCGATGTGCGCGGGTGGCGCGCTCGCCACCGGCACCATCATCGAGCGGATCTGACGCCGCGATGAAGCGCCCCCCGCTGCTCGACACGAAGCTCACCCGCGTCGTCATCAAGTGGATGTCGAAGTCGAACGTGGTCGCGTACCGGGCGACGGGCGGGCGCATCGGCGGCAAGTGGCGGGTCGGCAGCGCCGCGAAGAACGGGCTGCCGATCTGCCTGCTCACGACGACCGGCCGCAAGTCCGGTGAACCGCGAGTGAGCCCACTGCTGTTCCTCGAGGACGGCGATCGCGTCGTCCTCGTCGCCTCCCAGGGCGGCCAGCCGAAGAACCCGCTGTGGTACCTGAACCTCACGTCCGACCCGAACGTGACGATCCAGATCCGTTCGCGGACACGCAAACTGGTCGCCCACGTCGCCGACGACGAGGAACGGGCGCAACTCTGGCCCAAGCTGGTCGCGATGTATCCCGAGTTCGACGACTACCAGTCCTGGACCGACCGGAAGATCCCCGTCGTGGTGTGTGCGTAGCAATTCGACTGCGGGTGGCCGACAATGCGAGGGGGAACGCATCGTCGGCCACAGGCGGTGATGCGCTCCCTCGTCCGCGTGAACGACGTTGCACGCCGAACGGTGCCCGCACACACAACGGATAGGGAGATTCGTCATGACGGCCCCCCAAGACCAGATCCTGGACCGACGCGAACTCGCGGCCTCGCTGCTAAAGGCACTGGAGATGCGGCACGAGGTACTCGACGCGATCGTCGACAGCGACGACCACGCCGCCGCGGTGCGGGCCGTCAGCGGGTTGCTCGACACCACCGACGCCAACGCCGAGGTCGTGCTGGCGCTCCAGCTCGGCCGTCTGACGCGGCTCGAGCGGGACCGGCTGCGTGACGAACTCACCAATCTCGACTCGACACTCAAGTGGCTGCCCGAACAGCGACCGGCCGCGACCGGCACCGGAGTGCGACTGCGTCCGTTCAGCACCAGCACCGCCGACGCCGACCTGTTCCGGTTGCGTTCCGCGGAGCAGACCGGTGACGACGGGAAGCCGTGGTCGGCGGAGCGGGTGGAAACCGAGCGGGCCGAGGGCATGCGCCGCGTCGACGACGAGTCCGCGGCGTGGTTCGTCTGCGAGGACGTCAGCGGAGACACGCCCCGCAGCGTCGGCCTGGTGTTCGGCGAGCTGACCGGCCAGGAGGTCGACATCGCGGTGTGGGTGGCGCCGCGGTCCCGGAAGCACGGATACGGCACCGCCGCGCTCAAGCAGTCACGCAGCGAACTGGCCGCCTACTTCCCCGGCACCGTCGTCGTCGTCCGCACGCCCGCCGGCGCATGACGCCGCGGTGCGGTTACGGAGGTCACGCCGTCCGTAACCGCACCGCCGAGTGGTTGCCTACGCGCCGTAGACCGGGGTCGGGGTCTCGGCCTTGGCCAGCAGGTCCGCGACGACCGG
The DNA here is from genome assembly GCF_039540555.1 of Rhodococcus olei. NCBI lineage: Bacteria > Bacillati > Actinomycetota > Actinomycetes > Mycobacteriales > Nocardiaceae > Rhodococcus > Rhodococcus olei. The sequence goes on from NZ_BAABFB010000075.1 coordinate 402,821, forward strand.
GCCGAGCTCCTTCGGATCCCAACGGTCACCCTTGTCCTGGGCGGGACCGTGCCGCCAGCCCTCGGCGACGGTGATCTTGCCGCCCTCGACCTCGAACACCCGGCCGGTGACGTCCTTGGCCTCGGCGGAGGCCAGCCACACGACCAGCGGCGAGATGTTCTCCGGCGCCATCGCGTCGAAGCCCTCGTCCGGGGCGGCCATCGCGTCGGCCATCGCTCCGCCGGCGCCCAGGGTCATCCGGGTGCGGGCGGCCGGGGCGATCGCGTTCACGGACACGCCGTAGTTCTTCAGCTCGGCCGCGGCCTGGATGGTCATCTCGGCGATGCCGGCCTTTGCGGCCGCGTAGTTGCCCTGGCCGATGCTGCCCATCAGGCCCGCACCGGAGCTGGTGTTGATGATGCGGGCGTCGACCGGACGGCCGGCCTTCGCCTCGGCGCGCCAGTAGGCGGCGGCGTGGCGCAGTGGGGCGAAGTGGCCCTTGAGGTGCACGCGGGTCACCGCGTCCCACTCCTCCTCGCTCATGCCGACGAGCATCCGGTCACGCAGGAAGCCGGCGTTGTTGACCAGCACGTCGAGGCGCCCGAAGTTGTCGAGCGCGGTCTTGACGAGGTTCTGCGCGCCCTCCCAGTCGGCGACGTCGTCGCCGTTGACGACGGCCTCGCCGCCGGCGGCGATAATCTCCGCGACGACCTGCTCGCCGGGGCTCTCACCGGTGGCGGCGCCGTCGCCGCCGACACCGATGTCGTTGACGACGACCTTCGCACCCTCGGCCGCGAACGCCAGCGCGTGCGCCCGCCCGATGCCGCGACCCGCGCCCGTCACGATGACGACGCGGCCGTCTACCAGTCCGCTCACTTCTTCTCCTCTGTTTCTGCCGCCGCCAGGAAGGCGGGGCGCTCGCCGCCGCCGTGGACGGTCAGGGTCGAACCGCTGACATAGGACGCCAGCGGTGATGCCAGGAATGTCGCACAGTTGCCGATGTCCTCGGGCCGCGCCATCCGGCCCAGCGGGACCGTTTCGCTCACCGCGGCCAGGCCCGCCTCGCCGCCGTAGTGGAGGTGGCTCTGTTCGGTCTCCACCAGCCCGACCACGATCGAGTTGATGCGAACCTTCGGCGCCCATTCCACCGCCAGGCTGGTTGCCAGGTTGTCGATGCCGGCCTTGGCCGCACCGTACGCCGCCGTTCCGGGCGACGGGCGGCTGCCGCTGACGCTGCTCACCATGACGATCGAACCGCCGGTCTCCTGCTTCTGCATGACGGCGTTCGCCGCCTGCGAGATCAGCAGCGGCGCAAGCAGGTTCAGCTCCACAATCTTCGCGTGGAAGCGCGGGCTGGCCTCGGCGGCGAGCGCGTGAGGCGCGCCTCCGGCGTTGTTGACGACGGTGTCGAGGCGGCCGTGGGTGGCCACGATCTGCTCGACCATCGACTGCACCTGCTCGGGGTCACGCACGTCGCAGGCGATGAAGTCGACACCGCGGCCGTCGACCTCGATCGGCTCGTCCGCGGGACGCCGGGCACACGTCACCACCGTCGCCCCCGCGCGCAGGAAGGCGCGGCTGATGCCCGCCCCCACGCCGCGCACGCCGCCGGTGACGAGCACGACGTTGCCGTCCAGACCTAGATCCACCAGTACCTCCGCTGCCGAAAGAGAGTCACTGCGAGGCGAGGGTCACCGCCCGTTCGACCAGGAACGAACTCCAGCTCGACCCGCAGGTGTGCTAACTTACCAAGCAATCGCTTGGTTTGGCGACCTACCTAAGGAAACACGATGGGAATCACCTCCACTTCCGATGGGGCCGGCATCACCACGGTCACCGTCGACTACCCGCCCGTGAACGCGATCCCCTCGAAGGGATGGTTCGAACTGGCAGACGCGATCCGCGAGGCCGGCAAGGACATGAGCACCCACGTGGTGATCCTGCGAGCCGAGGGACGCGGCTTCAACGCCGGCGTCGACATCAAGGAAATGCAGGCCACCGAGGGCCACGGCGCCCTGATCGAGGCGAACCACGGCTGCGCGGCCGCGTTCTCCGCCGTCTACGACTGCGAGGTTCCGGTCGTCGTCGCGGTCAACGGCTTCTGCGTCGGCGGCGGCATCGGTCTGGTCGGAAACGCGGACGTCATCGTCGCGTCCGACGACGCGGTCTTCGGACTGCCCGAGGTGGACCGTGGCGCGCTCGGCGCGGCCACCCACCTCGCCCGCCTGGTCCCGCAGCACATGATGCGGACCCTCTACTACACCGCGAAGAACGTCGACGCCCACACGCTCAAGCAGTTCGGCTCGGTGTGGGACGTCGTCCCGCGGGACGAACTCGACGCGGCCGCACTGAAGATCGCCGGCGAGATCGCCGCGAAGGACACCCGGGTGATCCGTCGCGCCAAGGAAGCGATCAACCGCATCGACGTGCAGGACGTGCACAACAGCTACCGGCTCGAGCAGGGCTTCACGTTCGAGCTGAACCTCGCCGGCGTCGCCGACGAGCACCGCGACGAGTTCGTCGCGACCGGCAAGCCGCGCGCGAACAAGTAGGGAGTGAATGACTATGGCTGACAAGAGGAAGTCGCTCGACGAGGTCGTCGGCGAACTGCGCAGCGGCATGACCATCGGCCTCGGCGGCTGGGGCTCGCGCCGCAAGCCGATGGCGTTCGTCCGCGCGATCCTGCGCTCGGACGTCAAGGACCTGACCGTCGTCACCTACGGCGGACCCGACCTCGGCCTGCTGTGCTCGGCGGGCAAGGTCAAGAAGGCCTACTACGGTTTCGTCTCTCTCGACTCGGCGCCGTTCTACGACCCCTGGTTCGCCAAGGCCCGCACCTCCGGCGAGCTCGTCGCCCGCGAGATGGACGAGGGCATGGTCAAGTGCGGGCTCGAGGCCGCCGCCGCGCGTCTGCCGTTCCTGCCGATCCGCGCCGGCCTCGGCTCGGACGTGCAGACCTTCTGGGGCGACGAGCTCGAGACCGTCACCTCCCCCTACGCCGACGAGTCCGGCAAGCACGAGACGCTGATCGCGATGCCGGCGCTGAACCTGGACGCCGCGTTCGTGCACCTGAACATCGGCGACGCCCGCGGCAATGCCGGATACCAGGGCGTGGACCCCTACTTCGACGACCTGTACCTGATGGCCGCCGAGAAGCGCTACCTCTCGGTCGAGAAGGTCGTCGAGACCGAGCAGCTGGTCAAGGAGGTGCCGCTGCAGCAGCTGATCGTCAACCGGATGATGGTCGACGCCGTGGTCGAGGCCCCGAACGGCGCCCACTTCACCCTCGCCGGCGAGTCCTACGGCCGGGACGAGAAGTTCCAGCGGCACTACGCCGAGGCCGCCAAGACCCCCGAGTCCTGGCAGGCCTTCGTGGACCGCTTCCTGTCCGGTTCCGAGGACGACTACCAGGCCGCCGTCAAGAAGTTCGCAGAGGAGCAGGCATGACCTCCACCGACAACGCCACCACCGTGACCCGCGCCGAGTACTGCGCGGTCGCGTGCGCCGACCTGTTCGCCGGCGCCGGTGAGATCATGGCCAGCCCGATGTCGACGATGTCGCAGCTCGGCGCCCGCCTGGCCCGGCTCACCACCGAGCCGGACCTGCTGATCACCGACGGTGAGGCCCTGATCCTGGCCGACACCCCGGCCGTCGGCAAGACCGGTCCGGTCGAGGGCTGGATGCCGTTCCGCAAGGTGTTCGACGTCGTCGCCTCCGGTCGCCGCCATGTCGTCATGGGCGCCAACCAGATCGACAAGTACGGCAACCAGAACCTGTCCGCCTTCGGTCCGCTGCAGCAGCCGAGCCGGCAGATGTTCGGTGTCCGCGGCGCCCCGGGCAACACGATCAACCACGCCACCAGCTACTGGGTCGGCAAGCACACCTCGCGCGTCTTCTGCGACAAGGTCGACGTCGTCTCCGGTGTCGGCTACGACAAGGTCGATCCGGAGAACCCGGCGTACAAGTACCTGGGCGTGCACCGCGTCGTCACCAACCTCGGCGTCTTCGACTTCGGTGGGCCGGGTCGCACGATGCGCGCGCTGACCCTGCACCCGGGCGTCACCGCCGAGGAGGTCGCCGAGAACACCTCCTTCGAGGTCGCCGGACTCGCCGAGGCGGGTGTCACCCGCGAGCCGACCGCCGAGGAGCTGCGCATCATCCGCGAGGTGCTCGACCCGAAGAACTTCCGCGACCGCGAGGTCTCGGCGTGAGCGCGCAAGTGCTCCGCACCCCGCTGACCGAACTGGTCGGCATCGATCACCCGATCGTGCAGACCGGCATGGGCTGGGTGTCGGGTCCGCGTCTGACCGCGGCCACCTGCAACGCCGGCGGTCTGGGCATCCTCGCGTCCGCGACGATGACCTACGACGAGCTCGAGGCGGCGATCAAGAAGACCAAGCAGCTCACCGACAAGCCGTTCGGCGTCAACATGCGCGCCGACGCGTCGGACGCCGGGCAGCGGTGCGATCTGCTGATCCGCGAGGGTGTCAAGGTCGCCTCGTTCGCGCTGGCGCCGAAGAAGGACCTGATCGCCAAGCTCAAGGACAACGGCATCGTCGTGGTCCCCTCGATCGGTGCCGCCAAGCACGCGGTCAAGGTCGCCTCGTGGGGCGCGGACGCGGTGGTCGTGCAGGGCGGCGAGGGCGGCGGTCACACCGGTGGCGTCGCGACGACGCTGCTGCTGCCGTCGGTGCTGGACGCGGTCGACATCCCGGTGATCGCCGGCGGCGGGTTCTTCGACGGTCGCGGCCTGGCGGCGGCGCTGTCCTACGGCGCGGCCGGTGTCGCGATGGGCACCCGCTTCCTGCTCACCAGCGACTCCGCGGTGCCGAACTCGGTCAAACAGGAGTACCTCAAGCGCGGCCTGCAGGACACCACGGTGTCCGTGAAGGTGGACGGCATGCCGCACCGAGTGCTCAACACCGACCTGGTGAACAGCCTCGAGAAGTCCAGCTACGCAAAGGGACTCGTCGCCGCCGCCAAGAACGCGATGAAGTTCAAGTCGATGACGGGCATGAAGTGGTCGACGCTCGCCAAGGACGGCCTGGCGATGAAGAAGTCCGGTGACCGCACCTGGCAGCAGATCATCATGGCCGCCAACACCCCGATGCTGCTCAAGGCCGGCCTGGTCGAGGGCAACACGGAAGCGGGCGTGCTCGCGTCCGGTCAGGTGGTCGGCATGATCGACGACCTGCCCAGCTGCCAGGAGCTGATCGACCGCATCGTCGCCGACGCGGTCAAGCGGATCGACGCCGTCGGCGCGTTGAAGGCCTGATCCCCCCCAGCTCCACCCGAAGGGCACCGTCGCTCGGCCTGACCGAGCGACGGTGCCCTTCAGCCGTTTCGGGCTGCGGGCACCTCCCGCTCGCGGGCGACGATCCGGGCGCGCACCTCGGGTCGGCGCAGGGGCGGCACGGTCGGCGGCGGCTGGCGACGCTCGGGCAGCGACGCGAGCAACCGCTCGGTGGCCGCCGCGACCTCGGCGACCGCCCGCTCGAACGGCTCCCGGGTGGCGTCGGACAGCTTGTGGATTCCGCTGACCTTCCGGACGTACTGGACCGCGGCGGCCTCGATCTCCTCCGCGGTCGCGGCCGGTTCCAGCCCGCGCAGCTCGGTGATGTTTCGGCACATGCCCCGACCCTAGCCGCGCAGCGCCCCGTCCGACGAGGTCTGCGTGGGGCCGAGCTCGACGACCGGGGCGAGCACTCCGGCGAGGGTGCGCAGGCACAGCTCACGCAGTTCGTCCGCCGAGACCACAGGCCGGTCGATCCAGTCCACACAGACCGCACGGACGAACGCGATCCAGCCGTGGACCCCGATCGCGGCGATCGCCCGCGCCTCCGGATCGAGGTCGAGGGCGTCGAGGATGCGCTCCTGCTGCGTGGCGAGTTCGTCCTCCACCGTCGCCCGGATCTCCGGATCGGCGGACAGCGCCCCGTGGCTGACCGCGCGGACCCCGTGCCTGCGCGTCACGACGTGCTGGATGTACGCGTCGAGTCCCCGCGCGATCTGCACCGCGACGGGCTCGTCGGGGTCGGGTTCCGTTGCCGCCAGGAGCTCGTCGGCGGAGCGCTTGACGATCGCGGCGAAGAAGTCTCGTTTGGTCGGGAAGTAGTGGTACATCAGGCCGCGGGAGACTCCCGCGAGCTCGGCGATCTCTTCGATCCACACCTCGTCGTACGGCCGTTCCGCGAACAGCCGGGCGCCGATGTCGAGCAGTTGGGCACGGCGTTGCTCGGGGGCGAGACGTCGGCGTGGGGCACCCATGTTCCCCAATCTACTTGACACGAGTTCAACAAGGCGTAGGTTGCCTTACTGGACACGGATTCAGCAGGGGGCACGAATGACCGTCGAACTGTCATCGCAGGGCACACTCGCCATCCCGCATCCACGCCGGCGCGTCCCGATCCTCGGCGACGTGCTGGGCGTCGACCCCGGCACCCCGGTGCAGGACTCGATGCGGCTGGCCACCGAACTCGGGCCGATCTTCGAGCGGAAGGTCCTGGGCAAGCGGTTCGTCATCGTCTCGGATCCGGACATCGTCGCCGAACTCGGCGACGAGGCGCGGTTTCGCAAGCACCTGTCGCCGGCCGTCGCGGCGTTGCGCGCGATCGGCGGCGACGGCCTGTTCACCGCCTACAGCGACGAACCGAACTGGCGCCGGGGACACAACCTCCTCGCCCCCGCGTTCACGCAGTCGGCGATGCGCCGCTACCACGAGTCCATGGTCGATGTCGCCGCCGAACTCGGCGCGCACTGGGATCGCTCCGCCGGCTCCCCCGTCGACGTCTCCGCCGACATGACCAAGCTGACGCTCGAGACCATCGGCCGCACCGGGTTCAGTTACTCCTTCGACTCCTTCGACCGCGACCAGCCGCACCCGTTCGTCGCGTCGATGGTCCGGGCGCTGACCGACGCGCAACAGCGGGTCAGTCCGCTGACCCTGCTGACCGGGCGCCGCCGCCGGCGCAGTCGTGAGGCCGATGCCGCCCATCTGGCCGAGGTGGTGGACGCGGTGATCCGGTCGCGCCGCGACGCCGACGGCGGGGACGCGCCCGACGACCTGCTCGAGCTGATGCTGCGGGCGCAGCGCGAGCAGGATCCGAACCGGGTCGACGACCTCAACGTCCGGCACCAGGTGATCACGTTCCTCGTCGCGGGTCACGAGACGACGTCCGGTGCGCTGTCCTTCGCGCTGTACCACCTGTCGCGGCACCCCGAGGTTCTCGCTCGCGCCCAGGAGGAGGTGGACCGGGTGTGGGGGCCCGACGCCGACGTCCGCCCCACCTACGAACAGATCGCGAAGCTGCGGTACGTGCGGCGCGTCCTCGACGAGTCGCTGCGGTTGTGGCCGACGGCACCGGCCTACGCACGCGAGGCGGTCGAGGACACCACGTTGCGCTGCGGTCACCGGATGGCGGCCGGCGACTGGATGCTGGTGCTGATTCCGGCACTGCACCGGCACCCGGTGTGGGGCGACGACGCGGACCGCTTCGACCCCGACCGCTTCCTGCCCGAGCGGATGCGCGGCCGGCCCGCCCACGCGTACAAGCCGTTCGGGACCGGTGAACGGGCGTGCATCGGACGGCAGTTCGCGGTGCACGAGGCGGTCCTCGTGCTGGGGACCGTCCTGCACCGCTACGACCTGCGCGGTGAGCCCGGATATCGGCTCCGCGTGCAGGAGCGTCTGACCATGATGCCGACCGGGTTCTCCCTGTCGGTGACCCGTCGTCACCGAACGGACCGGCCCGGTCGGGGCGTCCCGCTGCTCGGGTAATGTCGCCTTGTGAAGCTGTCGCGTGAACGTGTGGAGACCACCGGGCCGGGACGCCCTCGAGATCCCCAGGTCGACCGCGCGGTACTGGCAGCCACCGTCGAACTGCTCGTCGAAGCCGGCTACCAGAAGACGACGATCCAGGCGATCGCCCGCCGCGCCCAGGTGAGCGCGCCCGCGATCTACCGCAGGTGGGCGACCCGCGAAATGATCATCGAGGACGCGATTTTCGGCCTTCAGGAGGGCGACGACGTACCGGTTCCGCCGGCGACCGACGACCTGCGGGCCGACCTGCTGGCCTGGACGCGCAAATTCCTCGATCGCACCGCCCACCCGGCGGCACGCTCAGCGATCCCGGGGCTGCTCTCCGCCTATCACCACCACGACGGTGTGCACGAGCGGCTCGTCCAGCGCGCGGAGGCGCCGGCCCGCGCCGCCCTCGTCGCGCGGATTCTCGACGCGGTACCGAACCCCGACGCGAACGCCGAGGACACCGCGGGGATCGTGTTCGACATGCTGGTGTCGTCGACGATGATCCGTGGTGTGTCCCGTGGCCACGAGGACGCCGACGAATGGTGCCTGCACTTCGCGGACGCCCTCTACGCCCTGATCGGCACCCTGAAGTGACCCGCCGGAACGCGTGAAGGGCGCCGCCGGCCGGTCGAACCGGACGAGGGCGCCCTTCGGGCGATCGCGGAGCTGCTAGTCGAGGCGCTCGATGATCGTGACGTTCGCGGTGCCGCCACCCTCGCAGATGGTGAGCAGGCCGTAGCGGCCGCCGATGCGCTCGAGCTCGTTCAGCAGCGTCGCCATCAGCTTCGTGCCGGTCGCGCCGAGCGGGTGGCCGAGGGCGATCGCGCCGCCGTTGACGTTGACCTTGGCCGGGTCGGCGCCGATCTCCTTGATCCAGGCGAGCACGACCGGGGCGAAGGCCTCGTTGATCTCGACGACGTCGATGTCGTCGATGGTCAGACCGGTCTTGGCGAGCGCGTGCTGGGTGGCCGGGATCGGGGCGCTGAGCATGAAGATCGGGTCGTCGCCGCGGGCGCTCATGTGGTGGATGCGGGCGCGCGGCTTCAGGCCGTGCTTCTGGACGGCCTCCTCCGACGCGAGCAGCAGCGCGCTGGCGCCGTCGGAGATCTGGCTGGCGACGGCGGCGGTCATCTTGCCGCCCTCGACGAGCACGTTCAGCGAGGCCATCTTCTCGAGGCTGGTCTCGCGCGGCCCCTCGTCGGTGGTGACGTCACCGAACGGGACGACCTCGTTGTCGAAGCGGCCCGCGGCGATCGCGGCCTTGGCGCGCTCGTGGCTCTGCAGGGCCCACTTCTCGAGCTCCTCGCGGCTGATGTCCCACTTGTCGGCGATCATCTCGGCGCCCTTGAACTGGGACACCTCCTGGTCGCCGTAGCGGTCGGTCCAGCCCTTCGACTCCGCGGTCGGGGTGCTGAAGCCGTACTGCTCCCCGACCAGCATCGCGGCCGAGATCGGGATCTGGCTCATGTTCTGCACGCCACCGGCGACGATCAGGTCCGCGGTGCCCGACAGGATCGCCTGGGCGCCGAACTGGATGGCCTGCTGGCTCGACCCGCACTGGCGGTCGACGGTCACACCGGGCACGTGCTGCGGCAGACCGGCCGCCAGCCACGACAGGCGGGCGATGTTGCCGGCCTGGCCGCCGATCGCGTCCACACAGCCGAACACGACGTCGTCGACCTCGGACGCGTCGACCCCGGTGCGGTCGACGAGAGCCTTGATGATGTGCGCGCCCAGGTCGATCGGATGCACGCCGGCCAGGCCGCCGTTCTTCTTGCCGATCGGGGTGCGGATGGCGTCGACGATGTATGCCTCAGACATGGTGGATCTCCCTACGGGTCAGGGCCGCGACTGGGGGCTCGAGAGCCCGTCGAGGACGATGGCGAGGTACTGCTTGGCTACGGTTTCAGCGGTCATCGGTCCGCCCGGGCGGTACCACCGGACCGCGACCCACACGGTGTCTCGCATGAAGCGGTACACCAGCTCGACGTCGATGTCGGGACGGAAGCTCCCGTCGGCGATCCCGGATTCGAGCACCGAGACCCACAGGGTCCGGAACTCCCGGTTGCGATCGCCGATGTACGCGAACCGCTCGTTGCCGACGAGGTGCTTGGCCTCGTCCTGGTAGATCGCGACGGCGGGGTGGGAACTGTCGATCGCCTCGAACGAGGCGATCACCAGGGCCTCGAGCGTGGCGCGGGCCCCGAGCCCGGATTCGGTGATGGTCCGGTAGCGCCCGAACAGCTCGTCGAGGAATCCGCGGAGGATCTCGTCGACCATCGACTCCTTGGAGTCGAAGTGGTGGTAGAGGCTGCCGGACAGGATGCCGGCGGCGTCCGCGATGTCGCGGACCGTGGTCGCACGCATGCCGCGTTCGGCGAACAGCGACGCCGCGAGGTCGAGCAGCTCTGCGCGGCGTCCGGACTTGGTGCCGGACTCTTCGGCGCGGGACGGTGGGGTCACACCGCCATGGTACACAACCAAGCGCTTGTTAGGGTACGGGGTTCCCTGATGTCACCGGCCACCACGTGGCGAAACCCAATGTGACATCAGGGAACTCCGAATGGTTCTACGCCCGCTGGCTGGAGATGGAGACGATCTCGCCGGTGAGGTAGGTGGTGTAGTCGCTGGCGAGCATCGCGATGGTCGCGGCGATCTCCCACACCTCGGCGGCGCGGCCGTAGGCCTCGCGCGACGCCAGGTTGTCGAGCAGCTCGTCGCTGGTGACCTTCGCCAGGAACGGGTGGCGGGCGATGGACGGCGCGACGGCGTTGATCCGGACGCCGTACTCGGCGGCCTCGATCGCGGAGCAGCGGGTGAGCGCCATGACGCCGGCCTTCGCGGCGGCGTAGTGCGACTGCGAGTGCTGCGCACGCCAGCCGAGGACCGACGCGTTGTTCACCAGCACGCCGTTGTGGTCGACGCTCTTGAAGTAGCGCAGCGCCGCGCGGGTGGCGCGGAAGGTGCTCGTCAGCGTGATGTCGACGACGCGGTCCCACTGCTCGTCGGTCATGTCGACGATCGGGGTCTCGCCGCCGAGCCCGGCGTTGTTGACCAGGACGTCGATCCGGCCGAGCTTCTCGGCCGCGCCGGCGATCAGCGCGTCGACCTGCTCGGTGCTCGACACGTCGCACACGAACGACTCGACCTGCTGGCTGCCGAACTCGGCCGACAGCTTCTCGACGGTCTCACCGAGACGACGCTCGTGGAAGTCCGAGACCAGGACGTCGGCGCCCTCGAGCAGCGCGCGACGGGCGGTGGCGAAGCCGATGCCGGTGCCCGCCGCGGCGGTCACGACCACCTTCTTGCCCTTGAGCAGGTTGTGGCCCTCGATCTCCTCGGGGGCGACGGCGAGCGGGGACTTGACGGTGGCGGTCACGGGCGTGCCTCTCGGGGAAGGCCGAGCACGCGCTCGGCGATGATGTTGCGCTGGATCTCGTTGGATCCGCCGTAGATGGTGTCGGCGCGGCTGAACAGGAACAGCCGCTGCTCGTCACTGAGGTCCGCGTCCGCGCCGAACGGGCCGTCACCGGCGAGCAGGCCCTCGGCACCGGCGACCTCCATCGCGAGCTCACCGAGTCCGCGATGCCAGTTGGCCCACAGCAGCTTCGCCACCGACGCCTCGCCACCGTTACCGGTCGCGTCGACCGAGGACAGGGTTCGCATCGCGTGGGCCCGCATGACCTGCAGGCCCATCCAGGCGCGGGTGAGCTTGTCCTTGATGACGGGATCCTGCGCGGCACCGTTGCGCTCGGCCTGCTCGACGATCGCGGCGAGCTCCTTGGCGAAACCGACCTGCTGACCGAGGGTGGAGATGCCGCGCTCGAAGGTCAGGGTGCCCATCGCGACCGCCCAGCCCTGACCGACCTCGCCGACCACCAGGTCGGCGTCGGTGCGGGCGTCGTCGAAGAACACCTCGTTGAACTCGGAGGTGCCGGTGAGCTGCAGGATCGGCCGGACCTCGATGCCCGGCTGGTCCATCGGCACGAGGAGGTACGAGAGGCCCTTGTGCCGCTGCGAGCCCGGCTCGGTGCGGGCCACCACGAAGCACCACTGGGCGACATGGGCGAGGGAGGTCCACACCTTCTGCCCGTTGATGTGCCACTGGTCGCCCTCGAGGCGCGCGGACGTGGTGACGCCGGCGAGGTCGGAGCCGGCGTTCGGCTCGGAGTACCCCTGGCACCACAGTTCGGTGACGTTGTTGATGCCGGGCAGGAATCGGCGCTTCTGCTCCTCGGTGCCGAACGCGATCAGCGTCGGCCCGAGCAGCTCCTCACCGAGGTGGCTGACCCGCGCGGGTGCGCCCGACCGGGCGTACTCCTCGTGGAAGATCACCTGCTGGCTGATCGTGGCGTCGCGGCCGCCGTACTCCTTGGGCCAGCCGAGGCAGGTCCACCCGGCCGCGGCGAGGTGCCGGTCCCAGGCGAGCCGTTCCTCGAACGCCTCGTGCTCACGGCCGGGCCCACCGAGTCCACGGAGGCCGGCGAACTCACCGGTCAGATTGTCGGCCAGCCACTCGCGGACGGTGGCGGCGAACTTCTCGTCGTCTACTGCTGTTCCCAGCCCCTGGATTGCATCCACACCGGTAGAGTAACCTACCAAGCACTTGCTAGGTAGAGGAGTCCAGTGACCACTGATGTGAAGACAACACCCGCGGCGCTCACGCGGGCCGCTCGCGAATTCGGTGAGGACGAGGCCATCGCCGACGGCGACGTCCGGCTCAGCTACACGAACCTCCTCGACCACGTGCGCACGACGGCACGGGCCCTGATCGCACGTGGCATCGAGCCCGGCGACCGGATCGCGATCTGGGCCCCGAACACCCACCACTGGGTGATCGCCGCGCTCGGCGCCCAGTACGCGGGCGCCGTCATCGTGCCGATCAACACCCGCTACACCGGCAGCGAGGCCCTCGATCTCGTCGTCAGAACCCAGGCCAAGGCGTTGTTCGTCGTCGGCCCGTTCCTGAAGTCGGACCGGTGGAGCGAGCTGCAGAGGGCCGCCGGTGACGGCGACCTCGACACCCTGCACACGGTGATCCGGGTGCCGTTCGATCCTGCCGAACCCACCGACGGCGTCGTGGAATGGTCCGAGCTGGACGCCCTCGCCCAGTCGGTCGGCGTCGAGGAGGCCGACGCACGCGCCGCGGCGGTGGGCCCCGACGACCTCGCCGACATCCTGTTCACGTCCGGCACCACCGGCAAGAGCAAGGGCGTGATGACCGCGCACCGGCAGACGGTCGGCATCGCCGACGCGTGGGCCACCTGCGCCGAGGTCACCAAGGCCGACAGCGAGCTGCTGATCAACCCGTTCTTCCACACCTTCGGCTACAAGGCCGGGATCATGGTGTGCGTGCTGCGCGGCGCGACGATCGTGCCGATGGCCGTCTTCGACGTCCCCGCGGTGACCGAGAAGATCGCCAAGGAACGTGTGAGCATCCTGCCCGGGGCGCCCACCATCCACCAGTCGATCCTGGACTTCCCGACCCGCGACGAATACGACCTGTCCAGCCTGCGGATCGCCGTCACCGGCGCCGCGGCCGTGCCGGTGACCCTCGTCGAGCGGCTGCAGTCCGAACTCGGTTACGACGCCGTTCTCACCGCCTACGGGCAGACCGAGGCCGTGGTGGTGACGATGTGCCGCACCGACGACGACCCGGTCACGGTCTCGACCAGCTCCGGCCGCGCCATCCCCGGCATGGAGGTCCGGATCGGCGACCACGGCGAGATCCTCGTGCGCGGCGAGAACGTCATGCTCGGGTACCTCGACGATCCCGAAGCCACCGCCGCCACGATCGACCCGGACGGCTGGCTGCACACCGGCGACGTCGGCGTCCTCGACGACCGCGGCTACCTCGACATCACCGACCGGCTCAAGGACATGTACATCTCCGGCGGATTCAACGTCTATCCCGCCGAGATCGAGAACACCCTGGCCCGGCTCGACACGGTGGCCGAGTCCGCCGTGATCGGCGTGCCGGACGAGCGGATGGGCGAGGTGGGCCGGGCCTACATCGTCCCGAAGCCGGGGCGCACCGTCACCGAGGAGGAGGTGCTCGCGTTCGCGAAGGAGCACCTGGCGAACTTCAAGGTGCCGCGGCAGATCCACATCGTCGACGGCCTGCCGCGCAACCCGTCCGGCAAGGTGCTCAAGAACGACCTGCGAGGACAGAAGTCATGACGCTTCCCCACGAGGACGATGTCGTCACCTACGAGGTCCGCGACCGGGTCGCGGTCGTGACGATGAACCGTCCCGGCTACCGCAACGCCCAGAACTCGGTGATGACCTACGCGCTCGACTCCGCGTTCCAGCGGGCGGTGGAGGATCCCGAGGTCGGCGTGATCGTGCTGGCCGGCAACGGTGAGCACTTCAGCGCCGGCCACGACATCGGCACCCCCGGTCGCGACCACCACGTGACGTACGAGAACAAGGCCGTCATGTGGTGGGACCACGTGGACCGTCCCGGCGGCGACCAGCGGTACGCCCGCGAGATGGAGGTCTACCTCGGGATGTGCCGGCGGTGGCGCGAGCTGCCCAAGCCGACCATCGCGATGGTGCAGGGCGCATGCATCGCGGGCGGGCTGATGCTGTCCTGGGTGTGCGACCTGATCGTGGCTTCCGAGGACGCGTTCTTCGCGGATCCGGTCGTCCGCATGGGCATCCCGGGCGTCGAGTACTTCGCCCACCCGTGGGTGCTCGGTACCCGCGGCGCGAAGGAGATCCTCTACACCGGGGACCGCTTCTCGGCCCAGCGCGCCTACGAGTGGGGCATGGTCAGCCGGGTGGTCCCGCGCGAGGACCTCGAGTCCACCGCGATGGAGTTGGCGGGCAGGATCGCCGCGATGCCCCAGTTCGGGCTGGCCCTGACCAAGAGGGCCGTGAACCAGTGCGAGGACCTGATGGGCATCCGCGCGGGCATGGATTCCGTGTTCGGGCTGCATCATTTCGCGCACGCACACAATGCCGAGGTCGGCTCCGGCCCCCTGGGCGGCATGGACGCCAAAACGATGAAGAAGGCTGGAGAGAAGTAGTGGATCTCGAATTCGACGACGCCACAGTCGCTTTCCGCGACGAAGTACGCGCGTTCCTGAAGGCCAACGTGCCCGCGGAGCCGCTTCCGCACATGGACACGGCGGAGGGCTTCGAGGCACACCGGCAGTGGGAGCGCACGCTCGCGGAGGCGCGCCTGTCGGTGGTGTCCTGGCCCGCCGAGTACGGCGGGCGCGACGCGACCCTCGAGCAGTGGGTGATCTTCGAGGAGGAGTACTACCGGTCCGGGGCGCCCGGGCGGGTCAGCCAGAACGGCATCTTCCTGCTGGCACCCACGCTGTTCGAGCACGCGAACCCGGAGCAACTGGCCCGGATCATGCCGCGGATGGCGCGCGCCGACGACATCTGGGCCCAGGCCTGGTCCGAGCCGGAGTCCGGGTCCGACCTCGCCAGCCTGCGCGCGACCGCGACCCGGGTCGACGGCGGCTGGCTGCTCAACGGCCAGAAGACGTGGAGCTCGCGCGCGGCCTTCGCGGACTGGGGCTTCGGCCTGTTCCGCTCGGACCCGGAGGCGCAGCGCCACAAGGGCATCACCTACTTCATGTTCGACCTGAAGTCGAAGGGCGTCACCGTGCGTCCGATCGACCAGCTCGACGGCCTGCCCGGCTTCGCGGAGGTGTTCCTCGAGGACGTGTTCGTCCCGGACGATCCGGCCAACCCCGGCGAGTCCGGCGTGATCGGGTCGGTCAACGAGGGCTGGCGGGTCGCGATGAGCACCGCGAGCAACGAGCGGGGCCTGTCGCTGCGCAGCCCGGGCCGCTTCCTGGCGGCCACCGACCGGCTGGTGGCGCTGTGGAAGCGCCACGGCGACGCCACCGACACCGCTCTGCGGGATCGTGTCGTCGACGCCTGGATCGGTTCGCGCGCCTACGAACTGAGCACCTGGGGCACCGTCACCCGACTGGCCGACGGCGGCCAGCTCGGCGCCGAGTCGTCGATCAACAAGGTGTTCTGGTCGGAGTGGGACGTGGCCACCCACGAGACCGCGCTCGACCTCCTCGGCCCCGATGCCGAGCTCGCCGACACCTCCTGGATGGACGGCTACCTCTTCTCCCTCTCCGGTCCGATCTACGCCGGCACCAACGAGATCCAAAAGAACGTCATCGCCGAGCGGCTGCTCGGCCTACCGAAGGCGGACCGATGAGATTCGCGCTCGACTCCTCGCACACCGACTTCGCGGACAGCATCGACTCGCTGCTCGCCAAGTCCGACATGCCGGCCGTGATCCGGTCCTGGAACGCCGGTGACACCGCTCCCGGCGTGAAGGTCTGGCAGCGGCTGGCCGAGACCGGCGTCAACGGCCTGCTGGTCGACGAGGCCCACGACGGTCTCGGCGCCGACGCGATCGACCTGATCGTCGCCGTCGAGCAGCTGGGCCGCCACGCGGTTCCCGGCCCGGTCGCCGAGACCCTCGCCGTCGCACCGACCCTGCTCGCCGACGCGGCGCCCGACCGCCTGTCCGCGCTCGCCGAGGGATCGCTGGCCACCGTCGCCGCGCCGCCGCGGGTTCCGTTCGCGGTCGACGCCGACACCGCCGACCTGGTCCTGGTCGCCGACGGCGGCCGGGTCTCGACCGGCGTCGCCGGCGAGCGGCACGACTCGGTCGACCGTTCCCGGACGCTGTTCTCCGTCACGGCCGGCGAGACGCTCGGCGACGCGGACACCGAGCGCGCGTTCGACATGGGCGCGCTCGCGACCGCCGCGCAGCTGCTGGGCCTCGGCGGGACGATGCTCGACATCTCCACCGAGTACGCGAAGCAGCGCAAGCAGTTCGGCAAGGCGATCGGCAGCCAGCAGTCGATCAAGCACCACCTCGCCGGTGCCGCGATCGCGCTCGAGATGGCCCGCCCGCTGCTGTACGGCGCGGCGCTGGCCGTGAGCACCGGCTCGGCCGACGCCCGACGGGACGTCTCGGCGGCGAAGGTCGCCTGCGGTGACGCGGCGTACCGGGTCTCGCGGATCGCCCTGCAGGTGCACGGCGCCATCGGCTACACGATGGAGCACGACCTGTCGCTGTGGCTGACCAAGACGCGCGCCCTGCTGACGGCCTGGGGCACCCCGGCCGAGCACCGCGGACGAGTGATGGAGGCGCTGTGAGCGTGACGGCGGTCGGTGCATTCACCGACGAACAGCTCGAACTGCGCAAGACCGTGCGGGCCCTGCTGGCCAAGCACGCCGACCCCGCGGCGGTCCGCAAGGCCGCCGAGTCGGAGCGGGGTTACGACGCGGCACTGTGGGAGCTGCTGTGCCAGCAGGTCGGCGTCGCGGCGCTGGCGATTCCCGAGGAGTTCGGCGGCATCGGTGCGACCGCCGTCGAGACCCACGTGGTGTTCGAGGAACTCGGCCGGACCCTGGCACCGACGCCGATGCTCGGCTCCGTCGTCCTCGCCGCGCAGGCGATCCTGGCGTCCGGTGACACCGACGCCTGCGAGCGCCTGCTCCCGGGCATCGCCGAGGGCACCTCGGTCGCCGCGCTGTGCTGGACCGGCGCCGAGGGCAGCTGGGACACCGACAACGTCGGAGTCACGGCGCAGGGCGACGTCCTCACCGGCTCCAGCCATTTCGTGCTGGACGGGTCGTACGCGGACGTGCTGGTCGTGGCCGCGGCCGTGGACGGCGTGGTCGCGCTGTTCGAGGTCGATCCCGCCCAGGACGCGGTGACCCGGCGTCGCGTTCCGACGATGGACCCGACCCGCACCCTGGCGGTCGTCGAGTTCGCCGGAGCGACGGGCCGGCTGCTCACGTCGGACGGCGCGGCCGCGCTCGAGCGGGTCCGCGAGATCGCCTGTGTCGCACTGTCGGCGGAGCAGGTCGGTGCCGCCGAGCAGGCCCTCGCGAACACCGTCGAGTACAGCAAGTCGCGCGTGCAGTTCGGGCGCCCGATCGGCAGCTTCCAGGCGCTCAAGCACCGGATGGCCGACCTGTACTTCCTCGTCGAGACCGCCCGCTCCGCGTCGTACGCGGCGGTCGCCTCGCTCGCCGAGGCGTCCGAGTCGGCGGCCTCGGACGCCGCGGTGGCGAAGGTGTACTGCTCGGAGGCGCTGCAGTCGGTGACGGGTGATTCGATCCAGCTGCACGGCGGGATCGCGATCACCTGGGAGCACGACGCACAGCTGTTCTTCAAGCGCGCGCACGGCAGTGCCCAGCTCTTCGGCCAGCCGCGGGCGTACCTGACGTCGATGAAGTCGGCTGCGGGCCTGACCGCCTGATTCCTGCTTCGCACACGAGGCCGGCCCGGATGATTCCGGGCCGGCCTCGCTGTGTCGAATGGCGAGAACCGGCCACGCCGAACAGCTCACGGTGCGATGCTTCGCGCATGGACCTGGCCGCGATCGAGGAAATCCGACAGCTCAAGTACCGCTACTTCCGGACCCTGGACCTCAAACTGTGGGACGAGTTCGCGGACACGCTCGCCGAGGACGTCGTCGCCGAATACGGCACGCACGCACTCACCGACCCGCTGGTGTTCGAGGGTCGCGACGCGCTGGCCGGGTTCATGCGTCAGACGCTCGGCCCGTCGATCACCACGGTCCACGTCGCCAGTCATCCGGAGGTCACCGTGACAGGCGACTCGGCGGGCGGGTCGTGGTTGTTCGAGGACACCGTGATCGTCCCGGGCGCCAACAGCCAGATCCGCGGTGCCGGGTACTACCGGGACGGCTACCGTCGCGACAGGGACGGTCGCTGGCGGATCACCCGCACGTCGTACACGCGGATCTACGAATCGCTGATCTCGCTCGACGACGTGCCGAGCCACCGGTTCCTGTCCCACATGTGGGCGGATCGGCCGGTCGCCGACGGCTGATCACGAACCCGTCCGGGTCACGGGCCCGTCAGGTTGTCCCGCGCCCAGGACGCGATCGCGTCGAGCGCGGGGATCAGGGCCTTGCTCGCCTCGGTCGCGCTGTACACCACCGTGATCGGAGGCCCCTCGTCGACCGTGCGCTGAGCCAGTCCCGCCGCGGTGAGTTCGGTCAGCCGCTCGGAGAGGACCGAATCGCTGATTCCAACGACGGCACGTTTCAGCTCGGAGAACCCGGCCGGCCCCTGCACCAGGGTGCCGATCAGCACACCGTTCCAGCGTTTGCCGAGGAACTTGAACGCCTGGGTCAGCCCGGCGTCGCACTCGCGCGGCTCGTGACGGACGGCGTCCTTCTGCATGCTCCCACCCTACCAATCGACTCCAGCACCAATAGTTGCTAGCTTTTTCGAAGTGCGCTAGCTTCTTAGCTGTCACTAGTTTTTCCGAAGGGGCCGACGAGCGCCGGCACCGATCCACAAGGAGTCAGCCCATGTTCATCGCCGCCGCCATCGTGTCCGTGCTGCTGGCCCTCGTCCTGGTGTTCTCCGCCGTCGGCAAGCTGACCAAGAATCCCCAGCAGGTCGAGAGCATGACCAGTGTCGGCTTCCCCGTCGACAAGATGTGGTTGCTCGCGCTCGCCGAACTCGCCGGCGCAGTGGGCCTGATCGCCGGGCTGTTCTGGTGGCCGATCGGCCTCGCCGCCGCGATCGGTGTGGTCGCCTACTTCCTCGGCGCGGTCCTCATGCACCTGCGCGCGAACGACAAGACCATCGCCCCCGCCGGCGTGCTGATGCTCGTCGCGGTCGTGGCCGCGATTCTGGTGCCGGTCGCCGCCTGAGTGCCCCGCTGACGGGCCCGCCGGGAGCGAACCGGTCAGACCCGGCGGCCCGCGATCTCCTCGAGGTACCGCGCGACCCCGTCGTCGTCGTTGGAGGGCAGCACCCGATCGGCGAGCGCGCGGACCTCGGGCAACGCGTTGGCGGGTGCCAGCGCGGTGCCGGCCCAGCTCAGCATCGGCACGTCGTTGACCGCGTCACCGATGACGGCGACCTCGTCGACGCCCACCCCCTTGCTGTCACACAGTCGCTCGAGCGCACTGGCCTTCGACACCCCGGACGCGGCCATCTCGACGTACGGCGCACCCGAGTGGGTCAGCTCGACGCCGTCGACTCCCGCCCCGGCAGCGAGGCGATACAGTTCGCCGCTCGACACCTCGGGATGACGAGCGACGATCTTGACCATCTGCTCCCCGGCCAGCGGAAGCCGCTCGGCGAGAACCATCTCGTGCGGGTGCCGGTGGTGGTCGGTGTAGTCGCACAGCGCCGCATATTCGGGCTCGGCCACGAATGTCGTCGCGCCGACGTTGGCGAACACCACGCCCGGCGCCAGGGTGCGGACCCGTTCCATCGCGGCCAGGGCCTCGGCGACCTCGATCGACACCGTGCCGGTGATCTCCGGGGTGCCGTCGGCGAGGTCGAGGGTGACGGCACCGTTCGCGCAGATCGCCGCTCCGCGGAATCCGCACGATCGAGCCAGCTCGTCGACCGAGTGCCTGGCCCGGGCCGTTGCCCACACCACCTCGATGCCTGCATCGCGCGCGGCCGCCATCGCCGCCGCCGTGCGGGGCGACACCGTCCGGTCGGACCGCAGCAGGGTTCCGTCGAGATCGGATGCCACGAGTCTGATTCGCTTCACCCCTCGATGATCCCAGGAGCCACCGAACGTCCGGCGGGTCCCGTCACCAGCGAACCGGCATCTCCTCGATACCCGTGACGAAGTTCGCGGGCCGGCGCGGCAACGGCGCATCGGTGGCGAGTTCCATCATGGGGATACGCTCGAGCAGCCGGTCGAACATCAACCGGCCCTCGAGGCGCGCCAGCTGGTTCCCGAGACAGAAGTGCGAACCGAACCCGAAAGCGATGTGCGGGTTCGGGTTCCGGGTGACGTCGAAGAGCTCGGGATCCTCGAACACCGACTCGTCGAAGTTGGCCGCCTCGAACAGCAGCATGATCTTCTCGCCCTCCCGCAGGCGTGTGCCATGGAAGTCGACGTCCCGGGTCACGGTGCGGCACATGTTCTTCACCGGCGACACCCACCGCAGCATCTCCTCGAGCGCCTCCGGGACCAGGGACCGGTCCGCGACCAGCTTGTCGCGCTGTTCCGGATGGCGAAGCAGCTGCTCCATCCCACCGCTGAGCACGTGTCGCGTGGTCTCGTCCCCGCCGATCAGGATCAGCAGCGTCTCGGCGACGATCTCCTCGTCGCCGAGACGGCGCCCGTCGATCTCCGCGTGGACGAGGACGCTGGTCAGGTCCTCGGTCGGCGCGCTCCGCCTCTCCCGGATCGTCCGCATCGTGAAGTCGACGAACGAGACGTACGCCGACATCATCTTGGCGATCATCTCCTCGGACGCGTTGCTGCCCTGCGCCTTGACGAGATCGTCGCTCCATTCGAGGAACATCTCGCGCTCGTGCGGGCGGACCCCGAGCATGTCGCCGATGACGGCCATCGGCAGCGGCGCGGCCAGATCTCGGACGAAGTCGCACTCCCCCTTGTCGACGACGGCGTCGATCAGTTCGTCGCAGATGCGCCGGAGGTCGTCGATTCTCGCCTCGACGCGCTTCCGGGTGAAGCCGGTGTTGACGAGCTTCCGCCGGTGCAGGTGCTCGGGATCGTCCATGTCGATCATGTGCGGCAGCGGACCGACGTCGGGCCGGATACCGCCGGCGTTGGAGAACAGCCGGGCATCTCGTTCGGCGTCGACCACCGCGGCGTGACTCGCCGCTGCGGCCATCCCGTTGCGGTCCCGGAACACCGGCTCGTTGGCCCGCATCCACCCGTAGGCCGACCTCGGGTCACCGAGCTCGCCGGCGTAGAACCTCCCGTCCAGCAGGTCGATGTCGGGTCGCATCCGCTTGTCGCCCCCTCGGTCGGCGCTGACACATTCTCACGACACGCTTCGGCCCGAGCGTAGGCGCTTCCCTCCCGTTGCATGTCCAAAACCGGGCCGCGATGGTAGAACGAGTTCCACCAAGTCGGAGGGGAGCGCGCGGTGGACACGAACGACCCGGGTGGCATGCGGGGCAAGTCGGTGCTGGTCACCGGTGGCGGCAGCGGAATCGGGCTCGGGGTCGCGGACCTGCTCGCCCGGTCGGGTGCACACGTGACGATCGTCGGACGCACCGAGGACAAGCTGGTCGCGGCCGAGGCGACGATCATGCCGGAGCAGGGCGGCTCGATCACGCACCGCACGGCCGACGTCACCGTCGAAGCACAGGTCGCGGACGCGGTCGCCGCGGCGACCGCCGTCACGGGACGCCTCGACGGCGTGGTCGCGTGCGCGGGCGGCAACGAGACCATCGCACCGGTCACCCAGCTCGACGTCGACGCGTGGCGTCGCACCGTCGAGCTGAATGTCACCGGCACGATGCTCACGCTCAAGCACTCGGCCCGGGAACTGGTGCGCGGCGGGGGCGGCTCCTTCGTCGCGATCTCCTCGATCGCGAGCAGCAACACCCACCGCTGGTTCGGCGCCTACGGGGTGTCGAAATCCGGTGTCGACCATCTCGTCCAGCTCGGCGCCGACGAACTCGGTGCGAGCAACGTTCGCGTCAACTGCATCCGCCCGGGCCTGACCCGGACGGACCTCGTCGCGGTCATCACCGAGGGCGGCCCCCTGCTCGACGACTACCGGGCGTGTACCCCGCTTCCGCGGATCGGGGAACCCGAGGACGTCGCCCGGCTCGCGCGGTTCCTGCTCGGGGACGAGTCCACCTGGATCACCGGGCAGATCATCAACGTCGACGGCGGCCAGATGCTGCGCCGCGGACCGGATTTCAGCTCGATGCTCGAACAGGTCTACGGAGCCAACGGACTGCGCGGGGTGGTCGCGCCGTGACCAGCCACGACGTCCTCGGCAGGCAGGTCGAGATGCCGGTGCAGATCCGGCAGGCGACCGCGTTCATGGCGATGTACTCGGTCCCGGCCGCTGCGGCGCAGCAGCTGATCGACGACACCGGACTCGAGATCCTGCGGTTCCGGCCCGGCCGGGGTCTGTGCGGCCTTGTCTTCGTCGACTACGTCGACGGAGATCTCGGCCCCTACAACGAGTTCGGCGTCACGTTCATGGTGCGCGACCATCGCAGCCGCGGCGGGTCCGTTCTCGGCGACCTGGCCGCGCTGGCCCGGGGCAGGTCGGGCACCCTGATTCACCGGCTGCCCGTCGACGGCGAGTTCACGCTCGCCGCCGGCCGTGGGATCTGGGGATTCCCCAAGGTGCTGGCCGATTTCGACGCCGATCACGCGCCCGACGTCAAGCACGCCTCGGTCGGCGTGAACGGCACTCTGATCGCGGACCTGACGATCAGACCCGGGCTACGGATGCCGGCCGCATCCCGGAGCACCACGATGGCGGCGTACTCGCATCTCGACGGGATCACCCGCCGCACCGCCTGGGACATGCGTCCCAGCGGCATTCGGATGCGACTCGGCGGTGCCCGACTCACCCTCGGCTCACATCCGATCGCCGAGGAACTGCGGTCGCTCGGGATGCCGCGCCGAGCGTTGCTGACGACGTCGATCCCCGACCTGAGGATGACGTTCGGCGATGCAACGGCCGTGCGCTGACTAGCCTTCCAGGACGGTCTTGGCCTTCTCGAGGTTGCCTCGCACGTCGTGCGCGAAGAGTCTCTGGACGATCGGATCGGCGAACTTGAACAGACCCGTCCCCGCCTCCGCCTCCATCAGGTAGGTCACCCGAGTGCCGTTGCCGTCGGTCGCGAAGTCGAGCGCACGCTCGTAGCCGATCCTGGACTTCTTCGAGCGGAAGCCCAGGTGCTTGTTCGCCTCGTACTCGGTGAGTTCCTCGGACGCATCGAGCCGCACGCCGGCGACCTTCACGGCGAACGACGTCACCGAGCCGATCTCGTCGGGCTTGCCGGACTCCTGGGTGTAGTCGACGAGGTTGCTGTTCCACTCGGCGGCGTTCTCCGGGTTCGACATGTAGTCGAACACCGCGTCGACCGGCCGTGCGATGGTGATCGACTCCTCGGTTCTCATTGTGTTGGCCATGACGAGTCCTGCCTCGAGTTGCGCGCGTGCGCCCGCGCACACGCGATTGTGTGCGACCTCCAGCCGGATGTCCGGCGGCAGAATCTCCGCGAAAGTCGCGCGACACAGCACACCACCGCGACGGTCACGTCGCTCGGCGCATGCGCGATTGGCTCCCCGACTGCGATCTTCCTGGCGTACCCATGGTAGTCCGGGACGGAACCGGACAGAAGTCCCGTACGGGTCTTGCCAATTCGCGCCCGGTCGTGTGTGCTGTCATCTGGACACTTGACCAGTTTGCCTTTTCGACCTCCGTGCAAAGGAATTCCGCAGTGACGATCAGTCGACGCAGCGTGCTCGCCGGCGCCGCGGCCGCGCCGGTGCTCGCGGCCGCCGCCGGTTCGACCGCCTCGGCCCAGACCCGCTCCGCCTCCACGCCCGTCCACCGCGCGCCGGCGCGCGGATTCCGCGTCGGGGTGGGCCGGTCCGACATGACAGGGCCGGTCGCCGAGAACGGCATGATGGGCTACTCGCAGTTCGACCAGAGGGCCGAGGGGCTGCATCAGCGGACCCGGGTGCGGGCGTACGTGTTCGCCGACGCGGACGACAACCGCGTCGTCTACACGTGCGCGGACACCTGCATGGTCTTCCAGTCCGTGCACGACGCCGTGCTGGCCCGGCTCGCCGAGCGATACGGCACCCTCTACACCGAGAAGAACGTGATGCTCACCGCGGTGCACTCGCACGCCGCGTGCGGTGGCGCATCGCACGACTACGCGTACAGCCTTGCGACGCTGGGCTTCCAGCCGCTGGTGTTTCACGCCGAGGTCGACGGCGTGGTCGAGGCGATCGTCGCCGCGCACGACAACCTCGCCGCGGGCACCGTCTCGTACGGGCGCAGCGAACTCACGAACGCCAGTGTCAACCGTTCCCGGGTCGCGTTCGACCGGAACCCACAGCGGGACAAGGACTACTACCCGCTCGGCATCGACACCGCGATGCGGGTGCTCAAGATCGGTCAGGACGGCGAGAACGTCGGCGCCATTGGCTGGTTCCCCACCCACGGGGCGTCACTCACCAACGAGAACCACCTGATCTCCGGCGACAACAAGGGCGCCGCCGCCTACTTCTGGGAGCACGACGTCGCGGGCGTCCGCTATCTCGACGGCGCAGCCGGATTCGTCGCCTGCTTCCCGCAGACCAACACCGGGGACATGTCCCCGAACCTGGATCTGAAGCCGGGCCACGGACCCACCGCCGACGAGTTCGAGAACACCCGGATCATCGGCGAGCGTCAGGTGGCGGCCGCACGCCAGGCGTTCGCGAATGCGCAGCCTCTGTCCTCGACCACCGTCGACAGCCGGATCATGTACCTGGACATGGCAAATCAGGTCGTGGACGGCAAGTACACGCCGGACGGGCAGACCCGCCGCACCGCCCCGGCGTGCATCGGCGCCGCGATGGCCGCGGGCAGCACCGAGGACGGCCCCGCAATCGAGATCTTCTCCGAGGGCACCCGCAACCCGATGATCGACGCTCTCGGCGGCATCGACACCCCCACCCCGCAGTGGCTCGCCGACGCGCAGGCACCCAAGCTGGTGCTGGTGCCCGTCGGGCTGCTTCCCCCGGACGGCTGGGTTCCGCACGTGCTCAAGATCCAGATCGTCCGGATCGGCGACGTCTACGTCGTCGGCGGTCCGGCCGAGTTCACGATCGTGTCGGGCCTGCGAATCCGCCGCACCGTGGCCGAGGAACTCGGCGTCCCGCTGGAGAACGTCATCTTCCAGGGCTACGCGAACGCCTACTCGAGCTACTGCACGACTCCCGAGGAGTACGAGGCGCAGGAGTACGAGGGCGGCTCGACACTGTTCGGCCGCAACACGCTTCCCGCCTACCAGCAGGGCTACGCGCGCCTCGCGGCCGCGATGCGCGACCGCGCCGACGTACCGCGCGGACCCGCGCCGCGCGACCTGTCCGGCTTCCAGCCCGGCTTCGCGCCGGACGTTCCGGCCGACACACCCGTGCCCGGTCGCCAGTTCGGGGACGTGCTCGTGCAGCCCGCGGCGCGGGCCGGCGCGGGCACCCAGGTGGTCGCCGAGTTCGTCACCGGGCACCCGAAGAACAACCTGCACCGCAGCGGCACCTTCCTCGAGGTGCAGCGACTCGCCGACGGTCGCTGGGTCCGGTACGCCGACGACGGCGACTGGTCGACCAAGTTCCACTGGCGCCGCGAGGGTTCGAGCGCGTCGGTCGCGCGCATCACCTGGGACGTCCCGGAGGGCACGCCGGCCGGCCGGTACCGGATCCAGCACTTCGGCGACCGGAAGAACCCCGACGGATCCGTCGCCCCGTTCACCGGCACCTCCGGGGAGTTCGAGATCTGAGACCGGAGTGTGTGGCCGGCGGCCGAATCCGCCGGCCACGCACTCCGCACACCGTCGCCACACCGAACACCAAAAGGGCCCGCCCACACGATCTCTCGTGTGAGCGGGCCCTTCGTCGCCCCTCCGGGTCTGTGGTGGCGCAGGACCGGTCCTACAGCCAGGTGTCCTCGGTCGTCGCGGTGAGGAACGCCTCGAGGTCGTCGCGCCACGGCGCCGGAACGGTCTTCTCCGGCTCGATGGCGGTGTACTGGCCACGGTAGAACAGCAGTGGCCGCTCGGTCTTGATCTCGCTCATCGAGTGCACCCGGCCGAAGACCACGAAGTGGTCGCCGCCGTCGTGCACGGTCTCGACGGTGCAGTCGATGTGCGCGAGCGAGTTCTCGATGATCGGAGAACCCAACGGCGACGGCTCCCAGCCGATTCCGGCGAACTTGTCCGGCTCACGCGAGCCGAAGCGGGCACACACCGACTGCTGCTCCTCGGCGAGCACGTTCACGCAGAACCGGCCGGTCCGCTCGATCGCCGCCCAGGACCGCGAGCCCTTGGTCGGACAGAACAGCACCAGGGGCGGATCCAGCGACAGCGCCGCGAAGGACTGGCAGGCGAACCCGATCGGCTCGCCGTCGTCCACCGTGGTGATGATCGTGACACCGGTGCAGAACTGGCCGAGCACGGTGCGGAACTGACGCGGGTCGATCGTCGCACCCGTCTCTGATTCCACCTCGGACGAGCTCACTACTTCATTCCCACCGTGAAGTCGTGACCCCACAGGCTCACTGCGGTGCTCTCCCGCGCGATCCAGTTCTCGTCCTCGACCTCGAGTCCCTCACAGCCGAACTCGACGTCGAACCCGCCCGGGGTCTTCATGTAGAACGAGAGCATCAGGTCGTTGACGTGCCGGCCGAGGCTGGCCGACATCTTGACCTTCTTGCGCAGCGCGCGGTCCAGGCACAGGCCCACGTCGTCCGAGTTCTCCACCTCGACCATCAGGTGCACGATGCCGGTCGGGTTCGGCAGCGGCAGGAACGCGAGGCTGTGGTGACGCGGGTTGCAGCCGAGGAAGCGCAGCCAGGCCGGCTCGCCGTCGGCCGGGCGGCCCACCATCTGCGGAGGCAGTCGCATCGAGTCGCGCAGCTTGAAGCCCAGCACGTCCCGGTAGAACCGGAGCGAGGCCTCGTCGTCGTTCGTGGTGAGCACCACATGCCCGAGACCCTGCTCGCCGGTGACGAACTTGTGCCCGTACGGGCTCACGATCCGGCGGTGCTCGAGCGCGGCACCGTGGAACACCTCGAGGGTGT
The DNA here is from genome assembly GCF_039540555.1 of Rhodococcus olei. Taxonomy (NCBI): domain Bacteria; kingdom Bacillati; phylum Actinomycetota; class Actinomycetes; order Mycobacteriales; family Nocardiaceae; genus Rhodococcus; species Rhodococcus olei. The sequence continues at coordinate 430,190 of NZ_BAABFB010000075.1, forward strand.
TGCCGGAGGTGTCCTCGAAGGTGATCAGCTCGACGACGCGACGATCCGCCAACTGGTCGGCGGTGCCCTCCTTGAACGGCACCCCCGCGGCGGTCAGGTTGTCCCGAACCTCCTGCAGGCCGGCCGCATTGGCCGTCTCCCAGCCGGACACCTGCAGCCGGTCCTTCTCACCCGGCACGATCACCAGGCGGGCCGGAAAGTCGTCCATGCGCAGGTACAGGGCGTCCGGGTTGGTGCCCTTGCCCTCGATCATGCCGAGAACCTTGAGACCGTACTCGCGCCAGGCCGCCATGTCGGTGGCCTCGATGCGCATGTACGCGAGCGAACGAATACTCACTACTTACCCCCGTCCAAGAGGAAATCGGAAGCCAGCCGGTTGAACTCGTCGAACTTCTCGAGCTGCGCCCAGTGGCCGCAGCCGCCGAAGACGTGCAGCTGCACCCGCGGGATCATCTTGAGGGCGACGAGCGCACCGTCGATCGGGTTGACCCGGTCCTCGCGGCCCCAGATCAGCAGCACGCGCTGGCGCAGCTTGTAGGCGTCGCGCCAGAGCATGCCGAGCTCGAACTCCGGTCCGGAGAAGGACTTCCCCATCGCCTTGGCCGCCGCCAGCGACTCCGGGGTGCTCGCCGCGGCGAACCGGTCGTCGATCAGTTCCGGGGTGATCAGCGACTGGTCGAACACCATGATCCTGAGGAAGGCCTCGAGGTTCTCACGCGTCGGCTGGTAGCTGAACTTGCCGAGATTCTTCACGCCCTCGGTCGGGTCCGGCGCGAACAGGTTGACGCTGAGCCCACCCGGGCCCATCAGCACGAGCCGGCCGGCCCGGTCCGGATAGTCCAGGGCGAAGCGCACCGCGGCGCCGCCGCCGAGCGAATTGCCCAGCAGGTGAACGCGTTCGGTGATGCCGAGGGTGTCGAGCAGATCCTTCAGCGCCGAGGCACTGTGCCGGAAGTACTGCGGATGCTCGGTCGGCTTGTCCGACTTGCCGTATCCCGGCTGGTCGACGGCGAGCACGTGGAACTGCTGCGCCAGCACGGGAATGTTCCTGGCGAAGTTCGACCACGAGGACGCGCCCGGGCCGCCGCCGTGCAGCAGCACGATCGTCGGCCCGTTGCCGACGCCGGCCTCGTGGTAGTGCAGCTGCAGGTCGGGCCGAACCTGAGCGAAGCGGGAGGTGGATTCGTAGGTGAGTTCTTCGGTTGCCGTCATCGACTCTCCCCTAGACCATCGTGTCCGTGAGCGGCAGGCCGAACTCGGCGCCACCGAACATCACGTACGCGCGCTCGGCGTCGTTCGCGGCGTGCACGCGACCGGCGTGCGCGTCGCGCCAGAAGCGCTGGATCGGGGTGCCGTTCGCGAGGGCCGTCGCACCGGAGTTCTCGAAGAGCAGATCGATCGAGGCGATCGCGCGACCGGTGGCTCGCACCTGGTCACGACGGGCCCGCAGGCGCAGTTCGAGCGGCACCTCCTCCCCGGCCAGCAGGTGGGCGTACTCGTCGGCCACGTTGCCGGACAGCTGGCGCCAGGCGGCGTCGATGTCACTGGAGGCCTCCGCGATCCGCACCTTCGCGAACGGGTCGTCCTTGGCCTTCTCACCCGCGTACGCGGCGCGCACCCGCTTGCCCTGGTGCTCGACGTGGGCGTCGTAGGCGCCGTATGCCATCCCGACGATCGGGGTGGAGATGGTGGTGGGATGGATTGTGCCCCAAGGCATCTTGTAGACCGGCGCGGTGTTCTGCTGGAGACCGGGAGCGGTCAGGTCGCTCATCGCCTTGAAGCTCAGGAAGCGGTGACGCGGCACGAAGACGTCCTTGACGACCACCGTGTTGCTGCCGGTGCCGCGCAGGCCGACGACGTTCCACACGTCGTCGATCCGGTAGTCCTCGCGAGGGATCAGGAAGCTGCCGAAGTCGACCGGGCGGCCGTCCTTGATGACCGGACCACCGACGACGACCCAGGTGGCGTGGTCGCAGCCCGAGGACCAGGCCCAGGCGCCGTTGACCTTGTAGCCGCCGTCGACGACCTCACCGGCGCCCATCGGCGCGTAGGACGAGGAGATCCGCACGTCGGTGTCCTGACCCCACACGTCCTCCTGCGCCTGCTGATCGAACAGCGCCAGGTGCCAGTTGTGGACGCCGATGATGCCGGAGACCCAGCCCGTCGAACCACACGCGCTGGCGATGTTGCGCACCGCCGTGTAGAAGGTGACCGGATCGGCCTCGTAGCCACCCCACTGCTTCGGCTGGAGCAACCGGAAGAACCCGGCCTCCTGCAGCGACTTGATCGAGTCGTCCGGGATGCGACGCAGATCCTCGGTCTCCTGTGCACGCTCGCGGAAGGTCGGCAGTAGCTCGTTCAGCTTCTCGATCACCACGTGACTCTCGTGCTCACCCACTGGTCGCTCCCTTGTGTGTCGATCTCTGTGTTCGGTGGTTCACCTTTGCACCTGAGACTAGAACACGTTCCCATTTGTGTCGAGAGCGGTCGTTTTCCCCAGTTCAGGCGCCCAAAATGGGAGCGGCTCGGCGTGAAATCTAGCAAAATGCTCCCGACTTCTATAACGTGTTCTAGTACAGGAGACGAAGGGATGTGAGGGCACAGATGACGCAGACGAGCGGCGCTCCCGCCAACCGCAAGGTTCGTGAAATCGACGTGGGAACGACGCCGACGCGGTTCGCCCGTGGATGGCACTGCATCGGCCTCGAGAAGGAGTTCCTGGACGGCAAGCCGCACTCCGTGGAGGCGTTCGGAACCAAGCTCGTCGTCTTCGCCGACAGCGAGGGCAAGCTGAACGTCCTGGACGCGTACTGCCGGCACATGGGCGGCGACCTGAGCCAGGGCACCGTCAAGGGCGATTCGGTCGCCTGCCCGTTCCACGACTGGCGCTGGGGCGGCAACGGCAGGTGCACCGGCATCCCGTACGCCCGCCGCGTCCCGCCGCTGGCCCGTACCCGCTCGTGGACAACGCTGCAGCGGAACAAGCAGCTGTTCGTCTGGCACGACCCAGAGGGCAACCCGCCGCCGGAGGACGTCACGATCCCGGAGCTGCCCCAGGTCCTCACCGACGAGTGGACCGACTGGGAGTGGCACCGCCTCGAGGTCAAGGGCTCCAACTGCCGCGAGATCGTCGACAACGTCGTCGACATGGCGCACTTCTTCTACGTGCACTTCGGGTTCCCGAAGTACTTCAAGAACGTCTTCGAGGGCCACGTCGCGACCCAGTACCTGCAGAACCACGGCCGGCCCGACGTGCAGAACATGGGCACGCAGTACGGCGAGTCCGTCCTGGACTCCGAGGCGTCGTACTTCGGCCCCTCGTACATGATCAACTGGCTGCACAACGACTACAGCGGGTACAAGGTCGAGAGCGTCCTGATCAACTGCCACTACCCGATCACGCACGACTCGTTCATGTTGATGTACGGCGTGAGCGTCGAGAAGCCGAAGGGTCTGGACGAGGCCACCACGGCCAAGCTGGCTCGCAAGTTCACCCAGGGCGTCACGATGGGCTTCGAGCAGGATGTCGCGATCTGGAAGAACAAGACCAAGATCGAGAACCCCCTGCTGTGCGAGGAGGACGGCCCGGTCTACCAGCTGCGTCGCTGGTACGAGCAGTTCTACGTCGACGTCGCGGACGTCGACGAGAAGATGACGCAGCGGTTCGAGTTCGAGATCGACACCAGCAAGGCGATCGAGGCCTGGCAACGTGAGGTCGACGAGAACCTGGCCCGCCAGGCGGAGGAGAAGGCGGCGGCCGCCGCCGAGAACAAGACGGGCGTGTGACGATGACCTCGACCTGGTCCAAGGCCCCGGATTTCGCCGACAGCCCGGCCCGGGTCGAGGCAGTCCGCGCACAGACGGCCGTAGACCTGCACACCTACCTGGAGGACGGCCTCCAGGAGGTGGAGTGCCGGGCGTGCGGCACCTGTGTGCTCGTGCGCAAGAACAGCTACAAGCACACCAGCATCCAGTGGCAGGCCGACCCGGCGTCGGCCTGCCCGGAGTTCACCCGCTCCGGCGGGCGGACCGGTTCGCCGCAGACCTGTCCGCGACTGCTGGCCAGCATCAACCACGCCGTGATGGAGGGCATCATCGAGGTGCGCGACACCGAGGCGTAGCGACAACCGAACAACGAACGAGGGCGCGCATCCATCCGGATGCGCGCCCTCGTTCGCCCTCCCGGCCGGGAAGCCGCGCGGACACCCCGGGCTGGTTGAAACGAATTCCGGTGAGAGGACCGGTGTCCTGCCACACCGCCTCGCTCGCGCGCACGCCGGGTCACCGCCTCGCGACGTCGTCCCGGTACGGGCGTGGCGAACTACCCGACCTGTTCGGGCGAGGTGTCCCGCGACCGGTTCCGGCGGCCGGCATCCGCGGCGGCACGGCGACCGGAGAAGACGGCGTCGGCGAGCGACAGGCCGCTGACGTAGGAGTTCGAGCAGATGCCGACGGCGGTCCGCCCGGCCGCATACAGGCCGGCCACGGGCGCGCCGCTGCCGTCGAGGACCGCGCCGGTGTCCTCGTCGACCACCAGTCCGCCGAGCGTGAGCATCGGCAGCGGATTGGTCAGGCTCTTCTTCAGCGAGACGTCGAACAGCGAGTACGGACCGGTGCGCAGCGGACGCCGGAAGTCGTCCGGCTTGCCCATCGGGTCCGGTTCGCCGGCGGTGATCGCGTCGTTGTGGGCGGCGACCGTCGCCGCGAGACCGGCCGGGTCGACCCCGACCTCGGCCGCGACCTCGGCGAGGGTCGGTGCGGTCGTGCCGTCCACTCGCATCATCGTTTCGGCCTGGATCCGCTGGAACCAGTTGGTCTGGTCGCCGAGCTGGGCGCGAGCCTGCGCGACCAGTTCGGCGTCGGCGAGGAGCCAACCCTCCCGGTTCCGCTCGGCGATCATCGCGTGTCCGAGTGCGGCGCCGTACCGCGACTCGTCGACCATCCGGTTCCCGTTCCGGTCCACCAGGATCGAGCCGAGGAACGCGCTCGGCGGAACGATGAACCGCCACGCCGAGACGTGGGAGAGCTTGTCGGTGGCACCGCCGGCCTCGACGCCCAACGCGATACCGCTGCCGTCGTCGCCCGGGGTGCCCAGCGGAAGCCCGCCGAGGTAGCGCGGCGCGTGTTCGGCGACCATCGCGCGGTTCGCGATGAACCCGCCCGCACTCAGAATCACTCCGGAGCGCGCCTCGATCCGGATCGGCCGGGCGTACCGATCCTCGATGCGGCGGACCTGCTTGTCCAGCGCGCGGCGCATCGGCGGGTAGTAGATGCCCGGCTTGGCCGACAGCGAGGCGAGGCGGGCGTGGCGGGCGCGCACCTGTCGCGGCGCGTCGCGGAGGCTCAGGCACTCGACGCCGACCACGGCACCCGTGCCGTCCGTGACGAGCCGGGTCGCGCGGGTTTGCCGCTCGAACCGCAGGCCCTTCGCCAACGCCGACTCGATCAGCGGCCGGTACAGCTGCTTCCCCGAGGTGCCGCGGCCCTTCGCCCGATGGCCGCGCGGCGCGGGCGGCGCGACGTCCCGGAATCCCCCGGCCGCCTCGCTGCCGGAGTAGTACAGATAGTGCCGATCCGTCGGATACGACGTCTTGTACGGGCACAGCGAGCCCTCGAACGGCACGCCGTTGCGCATCAGCCAGTCGACGGTCGCCGAGCTCTCCTCGCAGAACCGGCGCAGCGTCGCGGGGCGCACCGCGTCGCCGACCTCGCGAGCGAGGTACGCGTACATGGCGTCGACCGTGTCCTCGACGCCCGCCTCGCGCTGGACGGCGGTGCCGCCGCCGGCGTAGACGATGCCGCCGGAGATGGTGCTGGTACCGCCGCCCCCGAACCGTTCGAGGGCGATCACGTCGGCACCGGCGTCGAGCGCTTCGATCGCGGCCGCGGCACCTGCCACCCCGGCGCCGACCACCACCACGTCGGCGGACAGATCCCAGGACACCGAACACCACCTTCCGTGATCACTGAACGTGTTCCGCTTCAGCCCACAGCGTTGAACAGCATCCAGGAATACTTCCTGGCAGAAAGCATGGACTGACCCCTACATCATTCTATAACGTGTTCTACATGAGCAAGCAGGAATACGACGTCGTCGTTGTCGGAAGCGGTGCGGCGGGCATGACCGCCGCCCTGACCGCCGCCCACCAGGGACTGAGCGTGGTCATCGTCGAGAAGGCCGCCCACTACGGCGGCTCCAGCGCCCGCTCGGGCGGTGGAGTCTGGATCCCCAACAACGAGGTGTTGCAGCGGGACGGCGTCACCGACACCGTCGAGGACGCCCGCAAGTACCTGCACAGCATCATCGGTGACGTCGTCGCACCGGAGCGGATCGACACCTACATCGACCGCGGCCCGGAGATGCTCTCCTTCGTGCTCGCGAACAGCGCGCTCGAGCTGCAGTGGGTGCCCGGGTACTCCGACTACTACCCGGAGGCCCCCGGCGGCCGTCTCGGCGGACGCTCCGTCGAGCCGACCCCCTTCGACGGCAACCGGCTCGGCGCCGAGCGCAAGAACCTCGAGCCGGACTACGTCAAGGCGCCGAAGAACTTCGTCATCACCCAGGCCGACTACAAGTGGCTCAACCTGCTGATGCGCAACCCCCGCGGCCCGCTGCGCGCGATGAAGGTCGGGATCCGCTTCCTCGCCGCGAAGATCACCGGCAAGGACCTGCTGGTGCGCGGCCAGGCCCTGATGGCCGGCCTGCGCCTGGGCCTGCAGGACGCCGGCGTCCCGATCCTGCTGAACACCCCCCTCACCGAACTCCACACCGAGGGAGACGCCGTCACGGGCGTCAAGGTCCTCGTCGACGGCACCGAGCAGGTCATCCACGCCCGCCACGGCGTCGTCCTCGGATCCGGCGGCTTCGAGCACAACGACGAGATGCGCAAGAAGTACCAGCGCGCCCCGATCGGCACCGAGTGGACCGTCGGCGCGAAGGCGAACACCGGTGACGGCATCCTGGCCGGCCAGAAGCTCGGCGCCGCAGTCGACTTCATGGACGACGCGTGGTGGGGCCCGTCCATCCCGCTGACCGGTGGACCGTGGTTCGCACTGTCGGAGCGGACCCTGCCCGGCTCGATGATGGTCAACACCCGCGGCAAGCGGTTCGGCAACGAGGCCGCACCGTACGTCGAGGCCACCCACATGATGTACGGCGGCAAGTACGGTCAGGGCGAGGGGCCGGGCGAGAACATCCCGACCTGGATGATCCTCGACCAGCGCTACCGCAACCGGTACACCTTCGCGGGCATCACCCCGCGTTCGCCGTTCCCCGGCCGCTGGCTCAAGGCCGGGATCGTGGTGAAGGCCAACACCATTGCCGAACTCGCGGAGAAGACCGGCCTGCCCGTCGACGCGCTGACCGAGACCGTCGAGCGGTTCAACGGCTTCGCCCGCACCGGCAAGGACGAGGACTTCGGTCGCGGCGACAGCGGATACGACGCCTACTACGGCGACCCCCGCCTGAAGAACCCGAGCCTCGCCGAGATCAGCAAGGCCCCGTTCTACGCGATCAAGATGGTGCCGGGCGACCTGGGCACCAAGGGCGGCATCCAGACCGACGTCGACGGTCGCGCGCTGCGCGAGGACGGGACGGTCATCGAGGGCCTGTATGCCGCGGGCAACGCCAGCGCACCGGTGATGGGCCACACCTACGCCGGACCGGGCGCCACGATCGGCCCCGCGATGACGTTTGCGTACCTCGCCGTCCTCGACATCGCCAAGCGCGTCAAGGCCGGCGCGCAGGCCGGCGACGTCGTCGCCAACTGACCCTCCCCCACACGGCGCCGTGCTCCCGGTCCGCCTCCGCGGACGGGGCGCACGGCGCACCGGCACCACGAGAGAACAGGATCCATCCGTGCCCATCGATCCCGGCGTCGCCATCGGAGCCGAGCTGCCGGCCCAGGAGTTCACCTGGACCGCCTCGGACGTCCAGCTCTACCACCTCGGCATCGGCGCGGGCTCGCGCCCCCTCGACCCGCGGGAACTGCGTTATCTCGACGACGTCGCGCCGCAGGTGCTGCCGACGTTCGCGACGGTCGTCGCGAACATCCACGCCACCGAGGCCCCGAAGGTCTCGTTCCCCGGCGTGGAGATCGACCTCGCGAAGGTCGTGCACGGGAGCCAGGAAGTGACCGTGCACCAACCGATTCCGGCCGCGGGCACCGGTCGTACCACGACCCGGATCGCCGAGGTGTGGGACAAGGGCAAGGCCGCGGTGATCGTCCAGGAGTCGGTGACCACCGACGGCGACGGAAACCCGCTGTGGACGGCGCGGTCGTCGATCTTCGCGCGCGGTGAGGGCGGATTCGGTGGCGAACGGGGTCCCTCCGAGTCCGTTCCGCTGCCCGAGCGGGCGCCCGACCACGAGGTCGAGGTACCGACGCTGCCGCAGCAGGCGCTGCTGTACCGGATGTGCGGCGACCGCAACCCTCTGCACTCGGATCCCGACTTCGCCGGAGGGGCCGGGTTCCCGGCACCCATCCTGCACGGGCTGTGCACCTACGGCGTGGTGTGCAAGGCCGCCGTCGACACCGTGCTCGAGTCCGATGCGAGCCGGGTGCACGGCTACCGGGCTCGTTTCGCGGGCGTGGTGTACCCCGGCGAGACCCTCCTCGTCCGGATCTGGGAGGAGCCGGGGCGCCTGCTGATCTCGGCATCCGTGCCCGCGCGCGAGAACTCTCCCGCATTGGCTGACGTGGTCCTGACGCTCGCCTAGACTTCCGGACCACTCGTCCAGTACTGCTCTGCACTGCTCTGCACTGCTCTGCTTCACTTCCCCCATTTCTCGTCACGACTGGAGTTACGCATGCCGAAATCGGCCAACACGAACGGGTTCTCCCGGCGGGGCTTCCTCGCCGCGGGTGCCGGTGCCCTCGCGGCCACCGCGGTGGGCGGGTGGACGCCCGTCTACGCCCTCCCGCTCGACACGGGGTCCCTGGGCTCCGGCTCCGGCACGGGATCCGCCGGAGGCGCGACGCTGCCCGCGCCGCCGAACTTCCCGACCGACATCGAACTGGCACAGCAGGCCTACCAGAACTGGTCCAAGGAGATCATGCTGGACTCGGTCTGGACCGCCACGCCGAAGAACTCCGGCGACGTCGTCCGCCTGACCAACTGGGCGCACGCCAACAACTACACGTTGCGTCCCCGCGGCGCCTCGCACGGCTGGACCCCGCTGACCGTGGTCAACGGTGCGTCGGTCGACAAGGTCATCCTCGTCGACACGACGAAGCACCTGAACGGAGTGGTTGTCAACGCCGCCGGCTCCCCGGCCACCGTGACCGCGGGCCCCGGCGCCACCCTCGACGCCATCACCTCCGCGCTCCAGGAGAAGAACCTCGGCTGGGCGAACCTGCCCGCTCCCGGCGTCCTGACGATCGCCGGCACCCTCGCGGTCGACGCCCACGGTGCCGCGCTTCCCGCCGACGGGCAGTCGGCCCTGCCCGGCCACACGTACGGTTCGCTGTCGAACCTCGTCACCTCGCTGACCGCGGTGGTGTGGACCGGCACCGAGTACGCCGAACGGACCTACTCCCGTAACGATCCGAAGATCAAGCCGCTGCTGACCTCCCTCGGTCGCACCTTCATCACCTCGGTGACCATGCAGGCCGGCCCGAACTTCCGGATGCGCTGCCAGAGCTACACCGACATCAAGTGGCAGGAGATGTTCGCCCCCAAGGGCGCCTCGGGCCGCACCTTCGAGAGCTACGTCAAGTCCAACGGTGGCGTCGAGGCGATCTGGTACCCCTTCACCGAGAAGCCGTGGCTGAAGGTGTGGTCGGTCGCTCCGACGAAGCCGGGCGGCTCGCGCGAGGTCACCGGTCCGTACAACTACCCGTTCTCGGACAACCTGCCCGAGACCGTCACCGACCTGCTCGGGAAGATGAACTCCGGCGCGCCGGGCATCGCGCCGCTGTTCGGCCAGACGATGTACTCCACCACCGTCGCCGGTCTCGCCGCCACGAACGCGTCGGACATCTGGGGCTGGTCGAAGGACATCCAGTTCTACATCAAGGCCACCACGCTGCGCCTGACCGAGGGCGGTGGCGCCGTCATCACCAGCCGGGCCAACATCGGCCAGGTCATCCACGACTTCGCTCAGTGGTTCAACGAGCGGATCGAGTTCTACAAGGCGAAGGGCCAGTACCCGCTCAACGGTCCGGTGGAGATCCGGTGCTGTGGCCTCGACCAGGCGGCCGACGTCAAGGTCGGCTCGGCCGGTGCGCCCACCATCTCGGCGATGCGTCCGCGTCCGGACCACCCCGAGTGGGACACCGCGATCTGGCTGAACGTGCTCGGCGTCCCCGGCACCCCGGGCATGTTCGCGTTCTACCGCGAGATGGAGCAGTGGATGCGCTCGCACTACACCGGCGCGGACTACACCTTCCGCCCGGAATGGTCGAAGGGCTGGGCGTTCGGTCCGGACAAGCCGTACACCGACGGCGGGATCATCAGCGGCGCCCTGCCGCAGAGCTACCGGGACGGCCTGCCCGCGGACGACAACTGGGACACCGCGCGCGCCGTCTTCAACGAGCTCGACCCGCACCGGGTCTACAGCAACACCTTCATGGATCAGCTGCTGCCGTAACAGCTCCCGCGGCGGGGCGGCTCAGGACGCCCCGCCGCGGTGACCCACCCGCGAGAAGATCCGGTCGCCCTTCGGGGCGGCCGGATCTTCTCGCATGTTCGGACCCGTTCTGCGGTCAGGACCGGAGCGGCAGCAGCGCGACCAGCACCGCCGCGAACGCGACCGCCGCACCCACCCAGTACAGGGTGGTGAAGGCCGCGAGCGTCGGCACCGTGACACCGGCGACGGTCACCGTGGAGCCGGCGAGGACGGCCGCACCGACGGCGCTCGCGGTCGAGGTCCCGACGGAGCGGAGGAGGCTGTTGACCCCGTTCGCGGTCGCGGTCTGGTCCATCGGCGCGGCGTCGGTGATCAGCACCGGCATCGCCGCCAGCGCCAACGCCACACCGCCGGAGATGATCGCGGCGCTGGCGGAGATGTTCGGCACCGTCGATCCGAGCACCGCCCGCAGTGCGTAGCCGACCGCGATGACCGCCGCACCCGCGACGAGGGTGACCGGCGCGCCTCGGCGGCGGGTCAGCCGCGCAGACAGCGGCGCGAGGATCACCATCAGCAGGCCGCCCGGCATCATCGCCATACCGGCGGACGCCTCGGAAAGCCCCGGGCCGTATCCGGTTTCGGGCGGGGCCTGCAGCTCCTGGGTGGCGGTGTAGGCGCTGAGGAACATCGCGAACCCGAGCAGCACGGCGCAGACGTTGGAGATGAGCACCGGACGCAGGACCGACGTCCGCAGGTCCACCAGCGGATCGCGGGTGCGCAGCTCGAACCGGCCCCACGCCGTCAGCCCCAGGATGCCCAGCACGCCACACGAGACCGTCGCGGCACCGGCCCATCCCCACTGCCCGCCCTTCGAGATCGCGAGCAGGGAGGCCGTCAGTGCAACGGTGAGCAGTGCCGCTCCCACGTGGTCGAACCGGCCGCGTGCCCGGACCGGGGACTCCGGGACGACGAGCAGCAGCACGGCGAGCACCGCGCCGGCGGCACCGGACAGCCAGAACAGCGCCGGCCAGCCGAGGTGGCCGTACACGACCCCGGCGAGCGGCATCCCGACCATCCCGCCGATGCCGAGCGTCCCGCTCATCAGTGCGACCGCCGTGCCGAGGCGCTCGGGCGGGAGCACGTCGCGCAGCAGGCTGACACCGACCGGCAGCAGCGCCATCGCGAAGCCCTGCAGCACCCGCCCGGCCACCACGACGGGGAATGCCTGCCCGAGCGCCGCGACGACCGATCCGGCGACCATGATCGTCAGGCACACCAGCATCATCGCCCGCTTGCCGGTCAGGTCGGCGAGACGACCCACCAGCGGCGTGGCGACGGCCCCGGTCAGCAGCGTCGCGGTCACCAGCCACGAGGCGGTGGTCGGCGAAACACCCAGCGCAACACTGAAGTCCGGAAGTATCGGCACCACCAAGGTCTGTTGCAGGGCCACCACGACCCCGCAGAGGCTCAGCACCGCGACGATCAGCCGCTGCCGTCCCGGGGCGAGGACGACCCCGCCCGTCGGCGACGTCGCCACGAGGTCGGTCGCCTCGCCCGTGCTCACCCGGTGACGCGGGCCGCGTTGCCGGCGTCGATCGGCAGCACGGTGCCGCTCACGTGCGCGGCGGCCTCGGCCGCGAAGAACAGGACGGCGCGGGTGATCTCCTCCGGCTCGAGCCAGGGCACCGGCTGCGCGTGCAGCGACTGGAAGACCGGCGCGACGTCGTCCCGGGTCGGGGAGTCGAGGTCCGGACGCATCATCGCGTACAGCGCGTCGTTGTGGATCATCCCGGTCGAGATGTTGCCCGGTGCAATGGCGTTGACGGTGATCCCGTTCTGCGCGAGATCCAGCGCCGCGCTCTTGGTCAGCCCGATCACGCCCCACTTCGACGCCGCGTACGCAGCCATGTTGGTGCTGCCCGCGCGACCGAGCATCGAGGAGATCGTGACGATGCGGCCGTATCCGCGGGCGACCATGCCGGGCGCGACGGCGCCGACGGTGTTGAAGACGCCGGTGAGATTGCTCGCGATCGCCTCGGTCCACTGGGCCGTCGTCATCGACTGGATCGGAGCGGCCACCGACACGCCTGCGTTGGCAACCGCGATGTCGACCCGGCCGAACTCGCTCTCGGCCTGCGCGACGAGGGCGTCCATCGCGGGACGGTCGGCGGTGTTCGCCTTGACGGCGATGCAGCGGCGGCCGGTGGCCTCGACGAGGCGAACGGTCTCGGCCAGGTCCTCCTCGGTGGCCAACGGATAGAACACGACGTCGCTGTCCTCACAGCGATCACAGATCACCACGTCCGCCCCGCGCTCGGCGAACGCCACCGCGTGGGCTCTCCCCTGCCCCCGGGCACCACCCGTGACCAGCGCCACCTTGCCGTCGAATTCGCCCATGCCGTCCTCCTCGCTCGTGGTTCGGATCCATCCCTACCCCGCCGCGTCCACCTCGTGGCGGAGAATCCCGGCCAGCGGTACGAACCCGCGAACCGTCCGGTTCCACGGTCGTCCCGCGACGACGGCCGCGAGCACCACGACCCCGGGGCAGGCAGCGGCACGGTCACGTCCCCCGCGCCCGGGTGCACTCGTGCGCGAACCTCGGCACCGGATCTCGACGGCCTCGGCCTCGGACTCGGCTCAGCGTGGGACGTCACCGAGGATCGCCACACGCTCCATCACGCGACGATGCGGGAAGTAGTCACTGGCGGCGTAGTGCTGCGTCGCCCGATTGTCCCAGAAGGCAATCGAATTCGGCTGCCACCGGAACCGGCACTGAAAATCGGGGACCTTGGCCTGGTCGAACAGGCGCTGCAGCACTCGCGCGCCCTCCACCGGGTCCAGGTCCGGAATGTGCGTGGTGAACAGGCTGTTGACGAACAGCGTCCTGCGTCCGGTCTCGGGATGGGTCCGCACGATCGGATGCCGCACCGGCGGATACTGCTCCTGCATCCGCTCCTGCTGCTCGGGAGACATCGAGCGCCCGAACGAGGGCATGAAGTCGTGCACCGCCTCCAGGCCGTCGATCGCGGCCTTGACCTCGTCGGACAGGCAGTCGTAGGCGTTGCCCATGTCGGACCAGAGAGTGTCCCCGCCGGCGGCGGGCACGTCGATCGCCCGCAGCACCGACCCGAGCGGGGGCCGCTGCTGCCACGTCACGTCGACGTGCCAGATGTTCTCGGTACCGGGACTGTCCTCCCCGCGCTCGAACCGGACCACCGAGGGCACCTCCCCCTGCGGCAGCAGGGGATGCACCTCGAGTTCGCCCCAGTGCTGGGCGAAGTCTCGATGCTGCTCGCCGGTGATGTCCTGATCCCGGAAGAACAGCACCTTCCACTCCAGCAGAGCGGTCTTCAGTTCCGCGATCACGTCGTCGCCGGGTTCGCGGAGATCCACTCCGCGAACCTCGGCCCCGATGAACGGAGTCACCGGCGTCAACTCGATCGCCCGATACGGGGCCGGCTCGAACCCCTCGGGGTTCCTGCGCATACCGCGCGGACCGAATTCGATTGTATGATCGCCGATTTCAACTGTCCTCGACGAAGTTCCCGTGTTCATGTCCGCCCTTCGGGTAGATGGTCAATGTGCGGCCGCGGCGCGCCGCCGGCGTCCGGCCTTGGAGTCCGCGGCTTCCAGGGAACCCACCGCCATGTCGATCAGATGGTCAACCGTCTCGGCGAAGGTGGCCTGCACGACCGGCAAGCCCTCGGCCCGTCGCTGTTCGTAGACGGCGAGCGCGGAGACGACCATGTTGTACATCAGGTCCACGCGTTCGTACGCGACCCGTCGGGACAGATGCCCCAGCGTGCGCACGAGGCGGGCCACGACCTCGCTGTTGGCATCCCTGATCTCTTCCAGTGCCCCGCCGACGAAATCCACGGACGGCGCCACCCTCGCGATGAACCTGGCGTAGTGACTGCCTTCGGGTTCCGATCCGAGAAACTCTGCGAGCGGCCGGATTCCGGCCTCAACCAGGGCGCGGAGGTCATCGCCACGCCCCTGCCGGTCGATCTCCTCCAGATACCGGCGCCGCGCGTCGTTGACGTCCGCCATCCGGTATCGGAAGACGGCGAGGAGCAGGCCGTCGCGGCCGCCGAAGTGGTACTGGACGGCGGAGTTGTTGCGTTGCCCCGCCGCTGCCGCCACGTCGCGCATGGAGACACCGTCGATGCCACGCTCGGCGTACATGCGTTCCGCCGCCTCGATCATCGCGGACTTCGCATTGTCGGAAGCTGCCATGCAAGCACGATATAAGTCATTGACTTAGCCGTCAAGACACTGCCTTAATAGTCCAATGATGCTTGTTCACTGCACTGTTCGCTGACGCGATCGCGCCGGAGCCGGCGTCAGACGAGACGGGTCTCGATCAACGGGACCACTGTTGCGTCGCAGCCGAACGTGACTACCGTCACTGTCCCGAGCTCCGGGCCCACTCGCCGCCCGTTCACGAGCTCGTTCGATTCGCCTCCCACCCACCCGGCCGCGGGTAGCCGCTCACCCGGGAATCCCACTAGCAAAGGACCACGATGGCGCTCGACCTGAACCCAGACCACGGCCCCGTGCCGAAGAGTCGACTGTTCGCCGTGCTCGCGGTGATCATCCTCTTCTCGGAGATCGCAACCTTCGAAATCCTGATGGTGTACCCGGCGTTGCCCCACATGGCGTCGGCATACCGGACCCTCGACATCGCCTGGGTGGTGTCCATCGTGACCCTGACCGGCGCCACCCTGATGCCGTTGATCGGCAAGGCCTCCGACAAGTGGGGCAAGAAGCGGATCATCCTGTGTCTGGGCGCGGTGTTCATTGTCGGCAGCATCGTGTGTGCACTGTCGACCTCGTTCTCGTGGCTGCTCGCGGGGCGCGCCATGCAGGGCGTGCTGGTCGGGATCGTCTCGCTCTCGTACAGCCTCGTGCGCGACATCATGCCGCGCGAGTTCGTGCCGATCGCGCTCGGCATGGTGGCCACCGGCATCGGCATGTCGGCCGTCGCCGGTCCGTTCATCGCGGGTTGGCTGATCGACGGGTTCGGCTTCGCGGGCATCTTCTGGTTCATGGCGATCTACCTCGGGGTGCTGATCCCGGTCTACTGGCTGGTGATCCCCGAGAGCTCGGTCCGCACCGATCGGCCTGTCGACTACCTCGGCACCGCACTGCTCGGCCCCGGCGTGGCCGTCCTGTTGCTCGCGACCACGAAGGGATCCGGGTGGGGTTGGGGCTCGATCCACACGCTGTCCGTGTTCGCGATCGGCGTCCTGATGCTGGCCTGCTTCGTGTCGTGGCAGCGCGTCGCGCCGCACCCGCTGATCGACCTGCGGATCCTCTTCGGTCGCCGGTTCGGACTCACGATCCTCGCCGTCGCCTGCGTGTCGTACATGATGAACGCGCACTCCATGCTGATGCCGACTCTGCTGCAGACTCCGGGAAACCTGCCCGGAATCAGCTACGGAGCCGGCCTGTCCGCCACCCAGTACGCGTTGTGGACCTGCCCGCTCGGCATCACCGCCATGGCCGCCGGACCCCTCGGCGGGTGGCTCGCGAAGCGATTCGGTGCACGCCATGTGCTGCTCTCGGCCGCCGTCCTGTTCGTCGGGGTGATGGCCCTCGGCGCCCAGCTCTTCACGCTGCAGTGGCAGGTCGGCCTCCTGAGCATGATCGCCGGGTTCGCCGTCGGCTTCCTGCACTCCTCGAACGCCAACCTCGTGCAGGACTCCCTGCCCGCCGCGAGCAGCGGTGTCGGTACCTCCATCGCCGGCGTCACGATGCAGCTCGTCTCCGCGGTCGCGGTCACCCTCACCGGCGTCGTGATGTCCCGGCACGTCGCCGCGGTCAACCCGAAGACGCACGCGGTCCTGTATGCGGACAGCGCGCTGACGAACGGGTTCATGGTCGCAGGCCTGGTCGGCCTCGTCGGCGTGGTCATCGCGGCGCTGATGCGCCACGGTCGTACCCCGGCGACGGGTGGCCTGCTCGAACCGGCGGACGACAGCGCCGCGATCGCCGGCGCCACGGTCGCCGCACATTAGTCGATCTCGGATCTTTCCGTACCACAGGAGTTTTCATCGATGAACCGCCACTCGATCCCGATCATCCGCACCGAGCCGCAGGTCGCGGCCGCGGTCAACCACTGCGACCAGCAGCAACTGTTCACACGGCAGGGGCCGGTCCGCCCACCCGCCGGGGCACCGAACGTTCTGCTCGTCATGCTCGACGACGTCGGATTCGGCGCGTCGTCCGCGTTCGGCGGGCCGTGCCGCACACCCACCGCCGAACGCCTCGCCGCCGATGGCGTCAAGTACACCCGCTTCCACACCACCGCCCTGTGCTCCCCTACTCGCGCCGCGACCCTCACGGGTCGCAACCACCACAGTGTCGGTATGGGCGTCATCTCCGAGATGGCCAGCGCCGCACCGGGGTACAACGGCACACGGCCCGATTCGGCGGCGACCGTCGCCCGGGTCCTGCAGGGGAACGGTTACGCCACCGGCGCATTCGGCAAGATGCACCAGACCCCGACGTGGGAGGTCACCGAGGCCGGGCCGTTCGACCGCTGGCCGGGCCGCGAGGGCTTCGACAAGTTCTACGGATTCCTCGGCGCCGAGGCCGACCAGTTCACCCCGGTCCTGTACGAGGACTACACGGTGGTCGATCTGCCGAGGAGTCCGCAGGAGGGCTACCACCTGAGCGAGGACCTCGTCGACCGTGCGCTGCAGTGGATCGAGGGCGTGTCCACGATGGACCCCGACAAACCGTGGTTCTGCTACCTGCCGTTCGGCGCGTGCCACGCCCCCCTGCAGGTGCCGGACCGCTACCTCGACAAGTACCGCGGCGAGTTCGACCACGGCTGGGACCGGCAGCGCGAGATCACCCTCGATCGTCAGAAGCAGCTCGGTGTCGTCGCACCCGAGACCGTCCTCGCGCCGTGGTGCGGCGATTTGCCGCACTGGGATTCGCTCAGTGCCGACCGGAAGAAGGTCTCCGCCCGGTTGATGGAG
The DNA here is from genome assembly GCF_039540555.1 of Rhodococcus olei. NCBI lineage: Bacteria > Bacillati > Actinomycetota > Actinomycetes > Mycobacteriales > Nocardiaceae > Rhodococcus > Rhodococcus olei. The sequence goes on from NZ_BAABFB010000075.1 coordinate 447,749, forward strand.
CTGTACGCCGCGTTCCTCGAGCACACCGACGACCAGGTCGGCCGCATGACCGATCGGCTACGCGAGGGCGGCATGCTCGACAACACGCTCGTCATCTACATGCTCGGCGACAACGGTGCATCCGCCGAGGGCGGTTTCGAGGGCTCGTTCAACTACCTCGCCGGGCTGAACGGCTACCAGCAGACCACCACGGAAGTGCTCGAGCGGTTCGACGAGCTCGGCACCCCGACCAGCTACCCCCACTATCCGGCGGCCTGGGCACAGGCGCTCGACACCCCCTATCAGTGGGCCAAGCAGGTCGCCTCCCACTACGGCGGGACACGTAATGGCCTGATCATGCACTGGCCCAACGGAATCACCGAGACCGGCGGCGTCCGAAATCAGTGGCACCACTGCGTCGACATCACCCCGACGATCCTCGAGGCCGCAGGCATTCCGGCCCCGCACACGGTCGACGGCGTACCGCAGAAGCCGATGGAAGGCGTGGCGATGAACTACTCGTTCAACGATCCGGCCGGCGAGGAACGGCACACCACGCAGTATTTCGAGATCTTCGGGAACCGAGGGATCTACGACCACGGCTGGACCGCGGTCACCGCGCACCGCGCGCCCTGGCTGATGGCCGCACGCGACCTGGAGCTGCCCAGCATGGACGAGGACCGGTGGGAGCTCTACGACACCACCACCGACTGGTCCCAGGCGTGCGATCTCGCGGACGTGTACCCGGACAAGCTCGAGAAGCTCAAGCAGAAGTTCCTCGTGGAAGCCGCCCGGTACCAGGTGCTTCCGCTCGACGACCGCACCGTCGCCCGGCACGCGACACCGGAGTCCCGGCCGCCGCACCCGCTGCGGGGCCGGCAGACCATCACGCTGTATCCGCACATGAACGGCCTGGTCGAGAAGGCCGCACCGTCGTTCTTCAACCGCTCGTACACGATCACCGCCTACCTCGACACGGCCGGGCGGCCGTGCGAGGGAATGCTCGTCGGACTCGGCGGCCGGTTCGGCGGGTTCGCGCTGTACGTCCTCGATTCGCTGCCGACGTTCTGCTACAACTTCAGCGGCGGCGGCCGGACGTACCTGCGCGGCACCGATCCGCTCACCGCCGGCACCCGGGAGGTGTCCGTCGAATTCGTCTACGACGGAGGCGGGATCGGGAAGGGCGGAACGGCGATCCTGTCGGTGAACGGCGTCGAGGCTGCGCGGGAGAGGATCGAGCAGACCACGCGTGCCATCTTCAGCATGAACGAACAACTCGACGTCGGCGTGAACCGCGGCAGCCCGGTGTCCGAGGAGTTCGCCGATCGCGGCCGCTTCGCGTTCGACGGCCGGCTCACCCGCGTGCGGATCGACCTTCCGGACGGCGGCCACGGGGTGAATGCGGACGAACGACGGCGGATCGCGCTCGCCACCCACTGACGGTGCGTGGGTGATTCCCGGGCCCGCTCTCGCCGGGACGGGCCCGGGGTCGCCTGCTCGCGCGCGTTCGCCCGGCGCCGTGCTCGCGGTCGCCCTATATTCGACGGATGGGATCAGCGACGACGTCGGTCGTCGAGGTCGACAACCTGACCCGCCGGTTCGGCCCGCGGCGGGGGATCACCGACGTCTCGTTCACGATCTCGTCGGGAGAGGTCTTCGGCTTTCTCGGCCCGAACGGCGCCGGAAAGTCCACGACGATCCGGCTCCTGTTGGGGTTGTACCGACCGACCTCCGGTCGGATGCGGCTGTTCGGCCTGGACCCGACCCGCGACGGCGTGCGGATCAACCGCCGCGTCGGCTACCTGCCCGGTGAACTCGCGTTGTACCTCAAGATGACAGGTGCGCAGCACCTGGATCGGTACGCTCGCATCCGCGGCCTCACCGATCGCACCTACGCCGACCACCTGGTCCAGCGGTTCGGCGCCCAGCTCGACCAGCCGATCCGGACCCTGTCCAAGGGAAACAGGCAGAAGATCGGACTGGTGCTGGCGTTCATGCACCGCCCCGAGCTGCTCGTGCTCGACGAGCCGACGTCGGGTCTGGATCCGTTGATGCAGGACGAATTCGCGCGGCTGATCCGTGAAACCGTGGACGACGGTCGCACGGTGCTGCTGTCTTCGCACGACCTCGAGGAGGTGCAGCGGCTCGCGGACCGGCTCTCGATCATCAAGGAGGGCCGGATCGTCGTCACCGACAGCGTCGACGGCCTGCGCCGCAGCGCCCCGCGCACCGTCGAGTTCCGGTTCGACCGGGCCGTCACGGCCGCAGACTTCGACCACCTCGACGGCGTCGCGGTGCGCGAGTGCACGGGCGGCCGGGTGACCCTGTCGGTGACCGGACCGGTCGCCGACCTTCTGGCCCGCGCCGGGAGCCTCGGCGCGGTGGACGTCTCGGCCCGCCGCGCCGATCTCGACGAGCTGTTCCTGAGCTTCTACCGCGACGAGCCGGCGACCGAGGAGGCGGAGGTACCCGATGCACACTGAGCCCACGGCAACCGGCTCACTGCAGGTGGCGGGCATCGACCTGCTCCTGCGACGTCGGTCGATGATCTGGTTCGCCGTCGGGATGGGCGTCTACGCCCTGGTCGTGATCGCGCTGTACCCGACGTTCAAGGACGACTCCGGGCTCGACGCCTTCGCCTCGAACAGCGAGACCATGGCCGCACTGTTCGGGATCAGCGGCTCACTGACCTCACCGGTGGGATGGCTGAACGCCAACATCTACAGCAACTTCCTGCCACTGATCGTGCTGCTCGTGACCATTGGCTACGGCGGGGCCTGCCTCGCCGGACAGAACGAGGACGGCACCCTCGGGCCGGTCGTGGCCTCGCCACTGTCCCGGCGCACCATCGCCGTGCAGAAGTTCGTCGCGATGACCCTGCTGGCGATCCCGGTGTGCGTGATCACCGCACTGTGCGTCGTGGTCGGGCGCAACTTCGAACTGACCGTCGACTACGGCGCGCTCGCCGGGACCACGGTGGCCCTGGTGCTGCTCGGCATGGTGTTCGGCGGGCTCGCGATGGCCGTCGGCGCCGCGACCGGCAGTCGCGGCGCGGCGGTCGGTATCACCTCCGCGGTCGCGGCCGCCGCGTACCTTCTCAATTCGCTTGCTCCCGTGGTGCACTGGCTGCACCCGGCCCGGTTCGCGTCGCCGTTCTTCTACGCCATCGGCGACAACCAGCTCGAGGACGGCCTGCCGCTCGCGTGGGCGGGGATCCTTCTCGGGCTCGCGGCCGCGACCCTCCTCGCCACCCTCGCGGCGTTCACCCGGCTCGACGTCGACTAGTCGACCGCGCGCCAAGATCGGCGGGCCGCACTGGCCTGTACGGACTTTCAACGAAGGAGACATCTTGAGCGACCACGAAGTGAAGATGATCGTGCTGACCACAGACGATCTCGACGAGTCGATCGGGTTCTACAGCGACACCCTTGGCATGCCGTTGAAGTTCCGCGACGGCGCTCATTTCGCCGCCCTCGACGGTGGCGGTGTGACCCTTGCGCTCGCGACCGCGGTCGATCATCCGATCCACGGTCAGGTGGTCGTCGGCATCAAGACCGCCGACGTCGACGCCGCCGCGAAGGCGATCGCGGAGGCCGGCGGCGGGATCGTGAAGGGCCCGTACGACGACGCGCACGAACGCCGCGCGGTGGTGTACGACAACAAGGGCAACGGACTGGTGTTCTACAGCCCGCTCGAGCGGTGACCGGCGCCTGATCGCCGCTTCCCCGATCGGCTGAAGATCACCTTCATGCGCTCGGATCGCATGAAGGTGACCTTCAGCCATGGCGGGGACGAGCGTCAGGCCGTGAGCACCAGACCCGAGGTCGGGACGCCGGTGCCTGCGGTGACGAGCACGTTCTGCACGTCGGGCACCTGGTTCACCGAGGTGCCGCGGATCTGGCGCACGCCCTCGGCGATGCCGTTCATGCCGTGGATGTAGCCCTCCCCGAGCTGACCGCCGTGCGTGTTCAGCGGCAGCCGCCCGCCGAGTTCGATCGCGCCGTCGGCGATGAAGTCCTTCGCCTCGCCGCGACCGCAGAACCCGAGCTCCTCGAGCTGCATCAGCACGTACGGGGTGAAGTGGTCGTAGAGGACCGCGGTCTGCATGTCCTCCGGCCGCAGACCCGACTGCGCCCACAGCTGGTCGCCGACCAGCCCCATCTCCGGCAGACCGCTCAGGCCGTCCCGGTAGTAGCTGGTCATGATGTACTGGTCCGCCCCGCTGCCCTGCGCGGCCGCCGCGATGATCGCCGGCTTGTTCGGCAGATCCTTGGCCCGTTCCGGCGAGGTCACCACGATCGCGATGCCGCCGTCGGTCTCCTGGCAGCAGTCCAGCAGGTGCAGCGGCTCCGCGATGAACCGCGAGTTCTGGTGGTCCTCGATCGTGATCGGCTTGCCGTGGAAGAAGGCGTTCGGGTTCGTCGCCGCATGCTTGCGGTCGGCGACCGCGACCGCTCCGAAGTCCCGGCTGGTGGCGCCGTACACGTGCATGTACCGCTGCGCGATCATCGCGACGAACGACGCCGGGGTGCTCAGGCCGTGCGGGTAGGAGAACGCGTTGTCGGTGCCCGACGAGTTCACCTGCTGCACGAGCGCGGAATTCACCTGGCCGAACCGCATTCCCGAGCGTTCGTTGAACGCACGGTAGGCGACGACGACGTCGGCGACGCCGGTGGCCACGGCCATCGCCGCCTGCTGGATCGTCGCGCAGGCCGCGCCGCCGCCGTAGTGGATGCGGGAGAAGAACTTCAGGTTCGGGATGCCGACCGAACGGGCCACGGCCACTTCGGTGTTGGTGTCCATCGTGAACGACGTCAGGCCGTCGACGTCGGACGGGCTCAGACCCGCGTCGGCGAGTGCGGCGGTGACCGCCTCCGCCGCGAGCCGCAGCTCGCTGCGACCGGAGTCCTTGGAGAAGTCGGTGGCGCCGATGCCGACGATCGCGGCCTTGCCGGACAGCTCGCTCACTGGGCTGCTCCATCCATCACGAGGGTGACCGTCGACTTGATGTGGTCACCAAGGGAATCCTTGCCGACGATGTCGAGGGTGACGAGGCCGTCCTCGACCGCCGCGACCGTGCCGGTCAGGGTCAGGGTGTCGTAGGCATACCAGGGCACGCCGAGGCGCAGCTTGATCGACTTGATCACCGCGCGCGGGCCGGCCCAGTCCGTGACGTACCGCTGCACCAGGCCGGTGTCGGTGAGGATGTTGACGAAGATGTCCTTGGACCCGCGCTGCTGCGCCTTGTCGCGGTCGTGGTGGACGTCCTGGAAGTCCCTGGTGGCCAACGCCGTCGACACGATGAACGTCGGGTCGCCGTGAATGGACAGGCTCGGCAGGCTCTCCCCCACCGACACCTGGAGGGTGCTGGTCATTACGACTCCTTCACAGGACGCCACGCGTACAGCGTCCACGGCTTCTGGTCGGTCTCCTCGTCGCCGGGCAGGTCGAGGAACTCGACCTGCACCCGCTGGCCGATCCGGACCTCGGCGGGGTCGATGCCGCGCAACTCGCCGAGCATGCGGACACCCTCGTCGAGCTCGACGAGCGCGACGACGAACGGCAACGATCGACCGGGCACCTTCGGGGCGTGGTGCACCACGTGACTGAACACGGTGCCCAGACCGGACGCGACCACGAAGTCGGTGCGTTCGGTCTTGTCCTTCCACAACGCCGGGACCGGCGGGTGCTGCAGCGACCCGTCCGGACGCTGCTGGATCCGCAGCTCGTGCGCGGCCACGCCCTCCCAGAAGAACTCGGTGTCCCGCGACACCGACGGGCGCAGCATTCGCGCCGGGTTCAGGTCGTCGAGCGAGCCACCGAGGCTCGAACTCGCCTCGGTGCGAACCGGTTCCGTGTCGGCCTTCGCCGGCGGCGCGAACTTGAGGATCCGGAACAGCATCTCGGCGACCACCTCGTCGCCGACCTTCCAGTAGTTGCGGGTGGTGAAGAACCAGCCCTCACCCAGGCCCGTCTTCTTCGGCCCCACAACGTCTTCGAGGACGGACTCGATCGTCACCTCCTCGCCCGGCCGGACGTAGCGGTGGTAGGTCTGGTCGCAGTTCGTCGCGACCACCGAGGTGTAGCCGGCCTCGTCGAGGATCTCGGTCATCCGGCCGAGCGGGTCGTCCTCCTCGCGCACCGCACCGAGACCGCGCATCGTCCACACCTGGGCCATCGCCGGCGGTGCCACGATGCCGCCGTGGCCGGCGGCGATCGCCGCGTCCTCGTCGACGTAGATGGGGTTCTCGTCGCCGATCGCCTCGACCCAGTTGCGGATCATCGGCATGTTGATCGGGTCACGACCGGCCCGCGGCTTGCTGGCGCCGCCGTCCCGGACCCGCTGCGCCGCAGCGAGAATGGCTTCGCTCTTCGCTGATTCGCTCATCGCCGCGCCACCTTCGGCAGACCCAGACCGGCGGTGGAGATGAGGTCGCGCATGACCTCGTTGACGCCGCCACCGAAGGTGATGACGAGGTTGCGCTTGGTCTGCGCGTCCAGCCACTTCAGCAGGTGCCCGGTCTCCGGGTCGGCCGGGTCGCCCCAGCGCCCCACGACCTCCTCGGCGAGCCGGCCCATCCGCTGGATCTGCTCGGTGGCGAACACCTTGGTCGCCGACGCGTCGGCCATGTCCAGCGCTCCGGTGCCCGAGGCGACCTGCCAGTTGAGCAGCTCGTTGAGGCGGTAGATCGCGCGGATCTCGCCGAGGACGCGCTGCACCTCGGGCTGGGTGGCCAGCGGCTCGCCGTCCGGACCGGGACGGGTGGCCCACTCGCTGATGTGGTCGTAGAGCCCACCGACGCGGCCGGAGGGTCCCAGCATGACGCGCTCGTGGTTGAGCTGGGTGGTGATCAGCTTCCAGCCCTCGTTCTCCTCACCCACCAGCATCTCGACCGGCACGCGCACGTTCTCGTAGTACGTGGCGTTCACGTGGTGCGCGCCGTCCGCGGTGATGACCGGCGTCGAGGAGAAGCCCGGGTCCGTGGTGTCGACGATCAGGATGGAGATGCCCCGGTGCCGATCCTCGGTGGTGCCGGTCCGGACTGCGAGCCAGATGTAGTCGGCGGCGTGACCGCCGGTCGTGAAGTACTTCTGGCCGTTGACGACGTAGTGGTCGCCGTCGCGGACCGCGGTGGTGCGCAGCGACGCCAGGTCGGTGCCCGCTTCGGGCTCGGTGTAGCCGATGGCGAAGTGCACCTCGCCGGTGAGGATGCCAGGCAGGAACTTCCGCTTCTGCTCCTCGGTGCCGTACACCTGCAGGGTGGGGCCGACGGTCTGCAGCGTCACCGACGGCAGCGGCACGTCCGCGCGGACGGCCTCGTTGGTGAAGATCTGCTGCTCGATCTCGCCGAATCCCTTGCCGCCGAACTCGGTCGGCCAGCCGACGCCCAGCCAGCCGTCGCGACCCATGCGACGGATGACCTCGTGGTAGACCGGGCCGTGCCGGTCGGTGAGCATGATCTCCGCCTCGTCCGGCGAGATCAGGTCCGCGAAGTACTTGCGCAGTTCCGCCTGGAGCTTCTTCTGCTCGGGGGTCAGATCGATGAGCATGCTGCCTCCACACCGAGGTCGCGGGCGCCGAGGGCGCCGAGGATGGTCAGACGGGACGACGGGCCGCCGACGAGCCGGACGAAGTCCTTGGTCTGCTCGTAGTACAGGTGCGCCGGGTAGGTCACGTCGGCGCCGAGGCCGCCGTGCACGTGGCTGCACTGCTGCATCGACACCGGCAGCTGCTCGGCCAGCCAGTAGGCGGCGACCGCGGTGTCCTCGGTGGCGTCGAGGCCCTCCGCCAGCCGCCAGCAGGCCGAGGTCGCGGCCAGCTCCAGCGTGCGCGCGGTCACGTACGAGTCGGCGAGCTGCTGCGAGACGGCCTGGAAGGCCGCGATCGGCTTGCCGAACTGCTCGCGGGTGCTCACGTGCGTGGCGGCCAGGTTCGTCATCCCGGCACCCAGGCCCGCGGCCTGCGCCGCGACGGCGGCGAGCGCGATCCGGTAGAGGCTCTCCACCGGCGCGGCGGTGAGCAGCGCACCCGCATCGACGCGCACGCCGTCGAGCGCCATCGTGTACTCGGGGGCCAGTGACGCGGTGAACGTCCGGGTGAGGGTGACGCCCTCCGCGTCGGGCGCCACGACGGCCACGCCGGCCGACGTCGGAACCAGCACGAAGGCCGCCTGCTCGGCGTACCGCACACCGACCTTGCGGCCCGTGACGACGAATCCGTCACCGTCGGCGGTCGCCGTGGTCGCAGGGACGGCAGGCAGCGGCGCGCCCGGCTCGCTGAGCGCCGCGGTGAGGATGGCACCCCCGGCGACGCCGGCGAGGAACCGCTGCGGATCCGCACCCAGCGCGAGCAGCGGCAGCACGCCGAACGCGAGGGTCTCGAGCACGGGCACCTGCGCCGCCGCCCGGCCCACGTGGTTCAGCAGCACGCCGATCTCGGCGATGCCCAGATCGTCACCGCCGAGGGATTCGGGCAGGGGCAGCGAGAGCACGCCCTCCTCGGCCAGCCGCTGCCACAGCGTGGCGTCCCAGACGGGCGCCTCCCTGTCCATGGCCGCGAGCGTCTCGGCGCTCGCCGCCGTCTGCAGCACGGCGGAGGCCACCTCGGCCACCGCCTGCTGCTCACTGCCAAGAGTGAAGTCCACCTGAGAATCCGTCCTGTCGAGTCCGTGAAATCTGTGCACGTGTGGGCGGTCCGCACGGACCACCGGTTCCGCGGCCGTGCTCCCGCTGTCGCCGCTAGCCGCGCGGCAGCCCGAGCAGGTGCTCGGCGGCGACGGTGAGCAGGATCTGCTCGGTGCCGCCCGCGATCGACAGGCACCGGGTGTTGAGGAACTCCCGCGACAGCGGACCCTCGACCGCGCCGCCGACACCCGCGCACTCGAGCGCGAACTCGGCGACCGCCTGCCGGTGCCGCACACCGACCAGCTTTCGCACACTCGACGCCGGACCGGGGTCCTGACCGTCGAGCTGGCGGAGCGTGGTGCGGTGCTCGAGCAGCGACCCGACCAGGGCGTCACCGACGAGGTACCCGATCCGGTCCTCGGTCACCGGGTCCGTGCCGCCGCGACCGGCGAGGTCCAGGAGCTCCTCCATCGCCTTGCCGAGCGACGAGCCGCCGCTCATCGCGACCCGCTCGTTGGCGAGCGTGGTGCGGGCCAGCCTCCAGCCGCCGTTCACCTGCCCGACCACGCACTCGTCGGGGACGAACACGCCGTCGAGGAACACCTCGTTGAACAGCGCGTCACCGGTGATCTCCCGGAGCGGGGAGATGCGGATCCCCGCACTGCGCATGTCGACGAGGAAGTAGGTGATGCCCTTGTGCTTGGGCGCGTCCTTGTCGGTGCGGGCCAGGCAGATCGCCCAGTCCGCCTCGCGGGCGAGCGAGGTCCACACCTTCTGACCGTTCAGGACCCAACCGCCGTCGACCTTCTCGGCGGTGGTGCGCAGGGACGCGAGGTCGGAGCCGGCACCGGGCTCGGAGAACAGCTGGCACCAGATCAGGTCACCGCGCAGGGTCGGCATCGCGAACCGCTCCACCTGTTCGGCGGTGCCGTGCTCGAGGATCGTCGGCACGGCCCACCAGCCGATCACCAGGTTCGGTGTCTCGAGCCCCGCCCGCACCAGCTCCTCGCCGATCAGGATCTGGTCGGCGGCCTTTGCGGACTTGCCGTACGGGGCGGGCCAGTGCGGGGCCAGGTAGCCGGACTCGGCGAACGCGACGCGGCGCTCCGCCTCGGGCAGGGCGACGATCGCCTCGATCTCGGTGCGCACGGACGCCCGCCGCGACTCCAGGTCACCGAGGTCGACGGTCAGGTGCCGGCGGGCCCCGGCCCTGGTCAGCTCCGCGACCCGGGCACGCCAGGCGGCACCGCCGCCGAGCAGCTGCCGCAGCGACGTGACCCGGCGCAGGTAGAAGTGGGCGTCGTGCTCCCACGTGAAGCCGATGCCGCCGAGGACCTGGATGCAGTCCTTGGCGGTGTCGACCGCGGCATCGAGTGCGACCGCCGCCGCGACGGCCGCCGCGATCGGCAGTTCCTCGCCGGACTCGGCCGCGACCGCCGCGTCCCACGCCACCGCGCGGACCTGCTCGACCCGGCACAGCATCTCGGCGCACAGGTGCTTGACGGCCTGGAACGAGCCGATCGGCTTGCCGAACTGCTCGCGGATCTTCGCGTACTCGACGGCCGTGGTCAGGCACCAGCCGGCGACGCCGGCGGCCTCCGCGGCGGCCAGCGTCGCGGCCAGGTCGCGCACCAACCCGGGGCGCACACCGGACAACACCCGGTCCGCGGACACCCGCAGGTTCTCGCAGGTCACGGATGCGAGGGGGACGCTCACGTCGACGTTCTGCACGGACTCGACAGCGAGGCCCGGCGCCCCCGCCTCGACGAGGCACCAGACCGTGTCGTCACCCCGGGTCGCGGACAGCAGGACCCCGAGGTCGGGCGCGCCACCGAGCGCGAACCCCGCCGATCCGTTGAGCACCAGCGTCCCGTCGGTGTCGACGTCGGCGACGGCCGCACCGTCGAGCGCGACGCCGACCGGCAGCGCGCCTTCGGCGAGTTCCGGCCCCCACTGCTTGGCCGCGGGCTCGCCGCTGCGGCCGACGACCAGCGCGGCGAGCGCGGTCGACAGGACCGGGCCGGCAGCGAGGGCGGTGGCCGCCTGTTCGAGCATCGCGGCGAGGTCGACGATCTCGCCGTCGGCACCACCGACCTCCTCGGCCTGCGCGACCATGAAGAGACCGAGTTCGGCGAGCGCACCCCAGTGCTCCCGCCACGAGTCCACCGGACCCTGGCGCAACGTCTCGATCGGGGTCGCCGATCGGGCCCAGGACTGGATCGATTCCTGGACCGCACGCTGCTCGTCTGTCGTGGCAATCGTCACAAGCCTGGCCACCCTTTCGATACTGACAAAACCTTGTAGAACGTGTTCTAATCTCTTAGTCGGCTCACAGTCAAGGCCGGACACGAAGCGCACATGGATCCCTCAGCCGAAATCAAGGAAGTTCGTAGATGACGTCCTCGTCTCGTACTCGCTCCGCGGCCAAGGCCGCCACCGCCAACGGTGCGGTGACGACTCTGTCGGACGACGACCTCAGTTCCAACGCGCAGCGTGAGCGCCGCAAGCGCATCCTCGACGCGACCCTCGCGCTCGCGTCGAAGGGCGGCTACGAAGCCGTGCAGATGCGCGCCGTCGCCGAACGCGCCGACGTTGCCGTCGGCACCCTCTACCGCTACTTCCCGTCGAAGGTGCACCTGCTCGTCTCCGCGCTGGCGCGCGAGTTCGAGAAGATCGACTCCCGCCGGAAGATGCCGCCCGGCGACAGCCCGATCGAGCGCATGCACCTGATCCTCGGCCAGATCACCCGGGCCATGCAGCGCGACCCGCTGCTCACCGAGGCGATGACCCGCGCGTTCATGTTCGCGGACGCCTCCGCGGCCGCGGAGGTCGACCAGGTCGGCCGCCTGATGGACTCGCTGTTCGCCCGCGCGATGAGCGACGGCACCCCGACCGAGGAGCAGTTGCAGATCGCCCGGGTCATCTCGGACGTGTGGCTGTCGAACCTGGTCGCGTGGCTCACCCGACGCTCGTCGGCCACCGATGTCGCCAAGCGTTTGGAATTGACCGTCGAACTGTTGCTCGGTGGCTACAAGGATCCGGCCGATTCCTAAGTAGACTCTGCGCAGTGAGTGCGCAGGATCTACCAGTCGAGCTCCGACGGCGTCTCGTCTCGATCGCGAGGACGCCGCGTCTTCTCGTGGCGTCCGACTACGACGGCACGATGGCGCCGATCGTCTCGGACCCGTCGAAGGCGTTCCCCCATGCGGACGCGGTGCGCGCCCTGCGCGCGCTGGCGATCCTCCCCGGCACCACCTCCGCGGTGATCTCCGGTCGCGCGTTGCGAGACCTGGCGATGTTGTCGCGGCTGCCGGTCGAGGTCCAACTCGTCGGCAGCCACGGCTCCGAGTTCGACGTCGGGTTCGTGCACGAGATCAGCGACGACGCCCGCCGCCTCCTCCGCGAGCTCACCGCCGAACTGCAGACCATCGCGACCGAGAGCCCCGGCGTCGCGGTCGAGATCAAGCCGGCCAGCGCCGCGCTGCACGTCCGCAACGCGAGCCCCGAGGTCGGTCACGCGGCCCTCACCCGCGTCCGTGACGGCGCGGCCAAGTGGAACGGCGTGCAGGTCACCGAGGGCAAGGCCGTGATCGAACTGGCCGTCATCGTCACCGACAAGGGCGAGGCGCTCGACATTCTCCGACACCGCGAGGGCGCCTCGGCGACGGTGTTCTTCGGCGACGACGTCACGGACGAGAAGGCGTTCGCGCGGCTGCAGGGCCCCGACATCGGCGTCAAGGTCGGCGACGGCGAGACACTCGCCGAGTTCCGGATCGACCGCACCGAGGACGTGGGCGCCGCGCTGGCGTTCCTGCTCGAGGAACGCCGCACCTGGTTGCACGGCGAGAACGCCCCGCCGATCGAGCGACTCACGATGCTGGCCAACCCGCGGACGGTGGCACTGCTGACGCCCGACGCGACCCTGACCTGGCTGTGTCACCCCGAACCCGACTCGGCCGCGGTGTTCGCGCACCTGCTGGGCGGGGTCGGCGCCGGCCACTTCACCGTCGAACCGTTCCGGGCGGGACTGCCGCTGAGCCAGAGCTACGTCGACGGCACGATGACCGTCCAGACCCGGTGGGCGAGCCTGCAGGTCACCGACTACCTTCCGCACGACGTCCCGGTCGGACGCACCGAGCTGACCCGGGTGATCACCGGCCAGGCGAAGGCCGTCGTGACGTTCGCGCCGCGCCCCGAGTTCGGACAGGTGCAGGTGCACCTCGAACCGGAGGAGGACGGTCTGCGGGTGTACGGCACCAGCGACCCCGTCGTGCTGCGCTCCCCCGGTGTCGAGTGGGAGATCGCCAGCGACGGTGTCCAGCAGACCGCCAGCGCGGTCGTCGACCCGTCTCGCGGTCCGGTGGTCCTCGAATTGCGCTGCGGCACCACCGATCTCGGTCCGTCTTCGACCCCGGAGCCGGAACGCCGGACGCAGAGCGAGTCGTACTGGCAGGACTGGGCGGACACGCTGGAGTTGCCGGCACGCAAGCGCGGCCTGATGAAGCGGTCCGCGTTGACCCTGCGCGGGCTGGTGCACTCCGACAGCGGGTCGATCCTCGCGGCGGCGACCACCTCGCTCCCGGAGGACCTCGGCGGCGTCCGCAACTGGGACTACCGTTACTGCTGGCTCCGCGACGCGGCGATGACCGCGTCCGCTCTGGTCGCGCTCGGGTCGCTCGGCGAGGCCGAGGGGTTCCTCGAGTGGGTGCACCGGGTGCTCGAGACCATTCCCGGCCCCGAACTGCTGCACCCGCTGTACACGATCCACGGCACCAACCTGCCGCCGGAGGCCGTGATCGACTCCCTGCCCGGGTACGGCGGATCCCGTCCGGTCCGCGTCGGCAACGCGGCGAACTCGCAGGTCCAGCTGGACGTGTTCGGGCCGATCGTGGAGCTGATCGCGCAGGTCGCACAGGCCCGGAAGAAGGAGGGCGTCGCCGAGCCGCTGACCGACCGGGACTGGGAGCTCGTGCTCGCGATGGTGTCCGCGGTGCAGCGTCGATGGTCCGAGCCCGACAACGGCATCTGGGAGATCCGCGGCAACCCGCGGCACCACGTGTACTCGAAGGTCATGTGCTGGGTGACCGTGGACCGGGCGCTGACCCTGGCGGCGGACTTCGGCCGCCGGGCCGGATCCGACTGGGAGATGCTGCGGACCGAGATCGCCGACGAGGTCAAGGACCGCGGCTGGAGCGACCGCGCAAACTCCTACACCGCCGCGTACGAGGGCACAGACCTGGACGCCGCGACCCTGCACATCGGCCTGTCCGGGCTGATCGACCCGTCCGACCCCCGGTTCGCGGCGACCGTCACCGCGACGGAGGCCGAACTGCGCAGTGGCTCCACCGTCTACCGATACCACCACGACGACGGACTGCCCGGCGGCGAGGGCGGTTTCCACCTGTGTGCGGCCTGGCTGGTCGAGGCGTACCTGCTGATCGGCCAGCGCTCCGACGCCGAGGCCCTGTTCGCACAGCTCGTCGCGGCCGCCGGACCCACCGGGCTGCTCGCCGAGGAGTACGACCCGGTCGCCGAGCGCTCGCTGGGCAATCACCCGCAGGCCTACAGCCACATCGGTCTGCTGCGCTGCGCCCAACTGCTCAGCTAGGCAGCTGGGCAGCTGCGCCGCCTGTGTGGGTTCGGGTGGGCCACACGGGCGGGGTCCGGCCCCTCCCTGGTCCTGGTGACGCCCCGGTCTATTCGGCTGGACCGCGGGGCCACGTGCGCGGTGGCGCCGACGTGCGGCCACGCAGCAGCTCGGTGTCGAGCATCTCGACGGTCGCGATACCCGAGTGCGACGGCCGCAGCAGCAGTGCCCCGGCGCGGCGGCCCTTCTCCTCGGCAGGCTGCTGGACCGTGGTCAGTCCCACCCGGAGCGCCTCCGGCACACCGTCGAACCCGGTGACGGACAACTCCGCCGGGACGTCGATGCCGCGCCAGCGGGCGAATTCCAGTGCGCCGAGGGCCAATACGTCGGTCGTGCACACCAGCGCCGTGGTGCGCGGGTTGATCGCCAGGGCCCGCTCGGCCGCCGCATGGCCGGCGCCCGTCGTGTGTTCGGAGCTCTCGACGACCGTCAGCGACTGCGGATCCAGCCCGGCCGCGATCAACGCATCCTGCACCCCCGCGATGCGTTCGCGCTGGACGGGGAAGTCCGGCGACCGGAGCCGCTCGGCGTCGGCGGGACCGTTGCGCGCGTCGCGGCCGAGCCTCATGCACAGCACCCCGATCTCGGTGTGGCCCAACGAGATCATGTGCTCGGCCAGCTCGCGCATCGCGCCGCGATCATCGATGCCGACCAGGGACGCGCCGGCGATCTGGCGGGGCTGGTCGCACACCACCATCGGCAGGCGCCGCTCCACCACCGCGGCCAGGTGCGGATCGTTGTCGGCCACGGAGTAGACGACGAACCCGTCGACACCGGCCTGCTGGACCACCGCCGCCGCGTCGACGTCGTCCCGCCCCGGACCGGCGGGGACCAGCAGCAGCCCCTCCCCCGCCTCCTCGCACGATTCACTGAGCCCGGCCAGGAAACTCATCGCGGCCGGGTCCCGGAACGAGTAGCTCAGCGCCTCGGTCAGCAGGAGACCGACCGCCCCGGCCTTGCGGGTGCGCAGCGAACGCGCCACCGGATCGGGCCCGGGGTAGCCGCGCCGCTTCGCGGCCTCGAGGACCCGGGCGCGCAGTTCGGCGGAGAGTTGGTCGGGCCGGTTGTATGCGTTCGAGACCGTGGTGCGCGACACCTTGAGCTCCGCCGCGAGCGACGCCAGGGTCGCCTGTCGGCGCGGCTGACTGGAGCGGGGCATAACGGGACGGTACTGGGTGCCGGGGTGGGTGTGAGCACGACCCCACCAATGGACAACGGAAACGGTTTCCATTAAGGTTTTGGGCATGCCCTCAGTACCCGTGCCGTTCCGTCGCGACCGCTCCCGAATCCGGGCGCGCCGAGCGCGCGGAACCGGGGCTGCGATCGGCCTGGCCGCCGTCGCCGCACTGAGCCTCGGCGCCTGCTCCACAGCCCCCTCGGATCCCGCCCACGACGGACGCCTGTCCGTCGTGGCCTCGACCAACGTGTGGGGTTCCGTCGCCGCGGCCGTCGCCGGCGACCACGCGGACATCACGTCGATCGTCACCGGGCCCTCCGCGGACCCGCACTCCTACGAGGCCAGCCCGCGCGACGCCGCCGCACTCACCGACGCCGACCTGGTCGTCTACAACGGCGGCGGCTACGACGGGTTCCTCGACGACATCCTCGACAGCATGCGCGGCAAGCCGACCGTCAACGCGTACGACCTGCACGACACCGAGTCCGACCTGCACGCCGGCCACGAGGAGCACGGCAGCGACACCGGGCACGTGGCCGACGTGGCCGCGGAGGGGACACACGCCGGCCACGGACACGACCACGGCGGGGCGAACGAACACGTCTGGTACGACCTCCCGACCGTCGACACCGTCGCACACCGGATCGCCGCCGAACTCTCCGCGCTGGACCCCGCGAACGCCGACGCCTACACCGCGAATGCCGAGGCGTTTCACGGGAAACTGCACCAGGTCGCCGACATCACCGCGGGCATCGCCGCGGCGCACCCGCAGACCGCGATCGCGCAGACCGAACCCATCGCGCACTACCTGCTCGCCGCCGCCGACCTGCAGGACCGGACGCCCACCGACTTCACCCGGGCCATCGAGGAGGGCAACGACCCGCCGCCGGCCGCCATCGCCGCGACCCGGGATCTGCTCAGCGGCAAGAAGGTCGGCGTCCTCGTGTACAACACCCAGACCGAGGACAAGGTGACCCTCGACATCCGCTCGGTGGCCGAGTCCGCCGGGATCCCGGTCGTCGAGGTCACCGAAACGCTGCCCGACGGCGTCGACTATGTGCAGTGGCAGACCGCCACCGCGGAACGCCTCGCGTCCGCGATCGACACCGCCGCGGGCAGGCCGGCCGCGTGAGCGCCGGAAGCACCGCGCCCGCAATCGAACTGAGCGGCGCAGCACTCGCCTACGGGGACCGCACCCTGTGGACCGGGCTCGACCTGACCGTCGCGCCCGGCGAGTTCCTGGCGGTCCTCGGCCCCAACGGATCCGGCAAGACGTCCCTGCTGAAGATGCTGCTCGGCCAGGTCCCGCTCAGCGCAGGCACCGCGCGCATCGCGGGCAGCCCGGTCCGCACCGGCAATCCGGCCGTCGGCTACATCCCGCAGCAGAAGACGATGGACGAAGGTCTGCCGCTGCGTGGCCGCGACCTCGTCGGCCTCGGCGTCGACGGGCACCGCTGGGGCACCGGTTTCCGCGGCCGCCGCGCCCGCCGCGCGATCGTCGACGACGCGATCGCCGAGGTCGGCGCGCAGTCCTACGCGAACGCCCCCGTCGGCGCGCTGTCCGGCGGCGAGCAGCAACGACTGCGGGTCGCGCAGGCGCTCGTCGGCGACCCCACGGTGCTGCTGTGCGACGAACCGCTGCTCAGTCTCGACCTCGCGAACCAGCACCGCGTCTCCGACCTGATCCACCGGCGCCGGCTCCGGCACGACACCGCGGTCCTGTTCGTCACCCACGAGATCAACCCGATCCTGCCGCTCGTCGACCGCGTCCTCTACCTCGTCGACGGCCGGTTCCGGATCGGCACCGCCGCCGAGGTGATGACCTCCGAGGTGCTGTCCGAGCTGTACCGCACCGAGGTCGAGGTGCTGCACGTCCGAGGTCGCCTCGTCGTCGTCGGAACCGGCGACGCGATCGACGCCCTCGGCGGTGCCGGCGAACTGAGCACCGACTGCGCGCACCACGAGGACCACGAATGAACGACAAACTCTCGGACGCCCTGTCGAACCTCCTCGACTGGCAGACGACGGTCAACCTGCTGCACTACGACTTCGTGCAGCAGGCCCTCCTCGCGGCGGCGATCCTCGGCCTGTTGGCCGGCGCGATCGGCCCGCTGATCATCAGCAGGCAGATGTCGTTCGCGGTCCACGGCACCAGCGAGTTGTCGCTGACCGGCGCGTCCGCCGCGCTGCTCGCCGGGATCAGCGTCGGCCTCGGCGCGATCATCGGATCGGTTGTCGCGGCGGTCCTGTTCGCGCTGCTCGGAAGCAAGGCCCGAGAACGCGACTCGGTGATCGGCGTGATCATGTCGTTCGGCCTCGGCCTGTCGGTGCTGTTCATGTGGCTCTACCCCGGCCGCACCGGCACCAGCTTCTCGCTGCTCGTCGGTCAGATCGTCGGCGTCGGCAACAGCGGGCTGCAGCTGCTTCTCGTGTGCGCGGTGATCGTGCTGGCGGTGCTGGTGCTGGTGTACCGGCCCCTGCTGTTCGCGAGCACCGACCCCGACGTCGCCCGGGCCCGCGGGGTCCCGGTGCGCGGGCTGGCGCTGGTGTTCGCGGTCCTGGTCGGCGTCGCCGCGGCCCTCGGGGTGCAGATCGTCGGTGCGCTGCTGGTGTTGTCGCTGCTGATCACCCCGGCCGCCGCGGCCGCCCGGGTGACCTCCAGCCCGCTGAAGAACACCCTGCTGTCGATCCTGTTCGCGGAACTCGCCGCGGTCGGCGGGATCCTGCTGTCCCTCGCGCCCGGTGTGCCGGTGTCCACGTTCGTCACCACGATCTCGTTCGTGATCTACCTCGTGTGCCGGGCGATCGGGTCGCGGCGCCGCGCGAATTCCGGGCGGATCACCGTCACTGCATAGGATTGGCCTGCGATCGTTCGCGATGGGAGAGCCGTGACTGCTGTGCGTTGGGAATTCTGGATCGACCGTGGAGGCACGTTCACCGACATCGTCGGCCGCCGACCCGACGGCGCCCTGATCACCCACAAGCTGCTCTCGGAGAACCCGGCGCGGTACCCCGACGCGGCCGTCGCCGGCATCCGCGCGCTGCTCGGGCTCGGCGCGGACGAGGCCGTGACCGCGGACCGGGTGGAGCAGGTCCGGATGGGCACCACGGTGGCCACCAACGCACTGCTCGAACGCACCGGGGCACGCACGGCGCTGGTCGTCACGAAGGGATTCGGTGACGCGCTGCGGATCGGCTACCAGAACCGACCGCGCATCTTCGACCGGCACATCGTCCTGCCCGAGCTGCTGTACGAGCGCGTCATCGAGGTCGACGAGCGTGTCATGGCCGACGGAACCGTCCTGCGCGCACCGGATCTCGACGCCCTGGCCGACGAGCTGACGCGGGCGCACGAGGGCGGGATCGGCGCGCTGGCGGTCGTGTGCATGCACAGCCACCTGTATCCGGAGCATGAGGCGGCGATCGGCGAGCTGGCGGCGCGGATCGGATTCCCCCAGATCTCGCTGTCGAGCGTGGCGAGTCCGCTGATGAAGCTGGTGCCGCGCGGGGACACCGCGGTCGTCGACGCCTACCTCTCCCCGGTGCTGCGCCGTTACGTCGACCTGGTGACCGAGCAGCTGCCGGGCGTGCGGCTGATGTTCATGCAGTCCAACGGCGGCCTCGCCGAGGCCGGTCACTTTCGCGGCAAGGACGCGATCCTCTCCGGCCCGGCCGGCGGCATCGTCGGCATGGTGCGCATGTCCCAGATGGCCGGTTTCGACAAGGTGATCGGCTTCGACATGGGCGGCACGTCGACCGACGTGTCGCACTTCGCGGGCGAGTACGAGCGCGTGTTCGACACCCAGGTGGCCGGAGTCCGGTTGCGGGCGCCGATGCTCGACATCCACACCGTCGCCGCAGGCGGCGGCTCGATCCTCCACTTCGACGGCAGCCGGTACCGCGTCGGTCCGGACTCCGCGGGCGCCGATCCGGGTCCCGCCTGCTACCGCGGCGGCGGGCCGCTGACCGTCACCGACGCGAACGTGATGCTCGGCCGCATCCAGCCCGAGCACTTCCCGCGGGTGTTCGGACCGGACGGCGACCAGCCGCTGGACGGGGACGTCGTGCGCAGCCGATTCACCGAGCTGGCCGCCGACATTCGCGCGCGGACCGGGGACGACCGCTCACCCGAACAGGTCGCCGCGGGCTTCCTGCGCATCGCGGTGGCGAACATGGCCAACGCGGTCAAGCACATCTCGGTGCAGAAGGGCCACGACGTCACCGAGTACGCGCTGACCACGTTCGGCGGTGCCGGCGGCCAGCACGCGTGCGCGGTCGCGGACTCGCTGGGCATCCACACCGTGCTGGTTCCGCCGATGGCCGGTGTCCTCTCGGCGCTGGGCATGGGTCTGGCGGACACCACGGTCATGCGGGAACAGTCGGTCGTCACGCCGCTGGGGCCGGACACCCTGCCCCGGATCCTCTCCGTCGCCGGGGCGCTGGAGTCGGCGGCCGTCGGTGAGCTACGCGAGGAGGGGGTCCCGGCGGACCGGATCCGGGTGACCCGGCGCGCGCACCTGCGCTACGACGGCACGGACACCACCGTGTCGGTCGACCTGACCGAACCCGAGACCATGACCGCCGACTTCGAGGGCGTGCACCTGCGCACGTACTCGTTCCTGATGGATCGACCGCTCGTCGTCGACGCGGTGGCCGTCGAGGCGACCGGGCTGACACACCACCCGGACCTGTCCGGTGTCGCGACCGCGACCGACGATCCGGCCGACGCGGCCGACGCGACCCCCGACACGGTCCGCATGTACCACGACGGCGCCTGGCACGACGCGCCGCTGTACGAACGGGCACGGATGCGGTCCGGGGACGCGGTGACCGGTCCGGCGATCCTCGCCGAGGCCAACTCCACCACCGTGGTGGACCCGGGCTGGCGCGGCACGCTCACCGAGGGCGGGCACCTGCTGCTCGAACGGGTGACCGCTCGGGGCGAGACGGAGGTCGGCACGCAGGCCGACCCGGTGATGCTCGAGATCTTCAACAACCTGTTCATGTCGATCGCCGAGCAGATGGGCGCCGCCCTGGAGTCGACGGCGCAGTCCGTGAACATCAAGGAGCGACTCGACTTCTCGTGCGCGCTGTTCGATCCGGACGGAAACCTGATCGCCAACGCTCCCCACATCCCGGTCCATCTCGGCTCGATGGGCAGCAGCGTCAAGGAGGTGATCGCACGCCGCCGGGACGGCATGCGGCGGGGTGACGTCTACGCCGTCAACGACCCGTACCACGGCGGAACCCATCTCCCCGACATCACCGTCATCACACCGGTTTTCGACGAGACCGGTGCCCGGATCCTGTTCTACGTCGCGTCCCGCGGGCACCACGCGGAGATCGGCGGGATCACCCCCGGATCGATGCCGGCCACCAGCCGCGAGATCGACGAGGAGGGGGTGCTGTTCGACAACTGGCTGCTCGCCCGCGACGGCCGCCTCCGCGAAGCCGAGACCCTCGACCTGCTGACCGGTGCGCGGTACCCGTCCCGGAATCCGGACACCAACCTCGCCGACCTCCGCGCCCAGATCGCCGCGAACGCAAGGGGCGTCGACGAGGTCGGGAAGATGATCGACCACTTCGGACTCGACGTGGTCGAGGCGTACATGCGGCACGTGCAGGACAACGCCGAGGAGGCGGTGCGCAGGGTCGTCGACTCCCTGACCGAGGGCTCCTACCGGTACGAGACGGACTCCGGCTCGGTGATCGCGGTGCGGGTGAGCGTGGACCGGCAGGCCCGGTCGGCGACAATCGATTTCACCGGAACCTCGCCGCAGCTCGAATCGAACTTCAACGCGCCGTCGTCGGTGGCCACGGCGGCCGTGCTCTACGTCTTCCGCACCCTCGTGGCCGACGAGATCCCGCTCAACGACGGCTGCCTGCGGCCCCTGCACATCGTCATCCCCGAGGGGTCGATGCTGGCGCCGGGCCATCCGGCGGCGGTCGTCGCCGGGAACGTGGAGACGTCGCAGGCGGTGACCGGCGCCCTGTACGGCGCGTTGGGCGTGCAGGCCGAGGGGTCCGGGACGATGAACAACGTCACGTTCGGCAACGACCGGCACCAGTACTACGAGACGCTCGGATCCGGGTCCGGTGCCGGCGACGGGTTCGACGGGTCGTCGGTCGTGCAGACCCACATGACGAACTCCCGGCTGACCGATCCCGAGGTGCTCGAGTGGCGGCTTCCGGTTCTTCTGGAGGACTTCGCAATTCGGCGCGGCAGCGGCGGTGACGGACGCTGGCGCGGCGGTGACGGCGCGGTTCGCCGGCTCCGGTTCCGGGAGCCGATGCTGGTGAGCACCCTGTCCGGTCACCGCCGTGTGCCCCCGTACGGGATGGCCGGCGGCTCCCCCGGCGGGCTGGGCAGCAACCGGGTCGAACGAGCGGACGGAACGGTGGTGCGGATGGCCGCCTGCGACTCGGTGGACGTGCAGCCGGGCGACGTCCTGGTCGTCGAGACGCCGGGCGGCGGCGGGTACGGCACCCCGTAGCGCCGGAGCCGGGCACGGGGTCGAGTCAGGCGCGGTGTCGGCTCGCCCGGATCGCCGTCAGCACACCGAGCCCGGCGATCGCGGCGAACACCGCGAACAGCAGCCGCGCCGACCCGGTCGGCGATCCGCCGAGGTTGACCAGCACCCCGGCGACCGCCGAGCCCACCGCGTTCGCCATCAGCTGCACCGTGTTGATCGCGGCGGCGGCCCGGTCCGCCTCGGCCGGGTCCGCCGACGCGCCCATCGCGGACGCGGACAGATGCGGCCAGCAGACACCGACCCCGGTCCCGACCAGCAGCAGTCCGAGCACCCACGGCACCACCGGCGCATCCGCCGTCCGGGCCAGGATCGCGAACCCCGCCACCACGGCCGCCGTGCCCCCGACGAGCACCGCCCGGACCGCCCGAGCGCCGGCGGCACCCGCGCTGGACACCTCGCCGAGCGTCCACCCCACCGCAAGCACCGCGCCGAGGAATCCGGCCGCGAGTGGCGCGAGCCCGCCCAACCGCTGTCCGAACAGCGGCACGAACGCGTCGGCGGTCGAGACGGCCGCGAGCACGGCGATCGTCAGGTACGTCCAGGCGAGGGTGCCGCCCACGGTGAACGTGACGGCAGGGAGCACCCGGCCACCCGTGCGGTGTTCGTGAGCCACGAACACCGCGATCAGTGCCCCGGCCGCGGCGAGCGCCGTCGCGGTCCACCCACCGGTCGGCGCGACCGACGCGACGCTCACCAGCAGGGCGGCCGCCGCGAGCGCGAGCATCGACAGGACGGGCACGGACGGCGGCGGCGTGCCCGGGCGGCCGCCGGCGAGGTAGCGCGGCACCAGGGCGCCGACCGCGATCCCCGCCGCGGCGAGGGCCACGAACGCCAGGCGCCAGGCGCCGATCTGGGCGAAGGCGCCGCCGAGCGCCGGCCCGACGAACACCCCGACCGCCCACGTCCCGGACACGAGCGCCGACGCCCGCGTCCACAGCTGCTTCGGCAGCTGTGACCGGATCAGCGCGTACCCGAGCCCGCTGAGCAGGCCGCCGCCCGCACCCTGCAATGCCCTCCCCGCCAACAGAACCGGCATCGTCGCCGCGGCCGCGCACACCAGCGTTCCGGCGGTGAACCCGCCGATCGCGACCAGGTATGCCGTGCGAGACCCGGACACGGTGAGGAGCCGGCTGACCAGTGCCGCCGAGATCACCGACGCGACGAGGAAGACCGTTGTCGCCCAGGCGTAGAACCGCTCGCCGCCGATGTCCGCGACCGCGGACGGCAGCACGGCGGCGGTGAGGTGGACGTTGGTCGCGTACAGTGCCACCCCGCCCGCGAGCACCACGATCGACCCGACGTGGTCGGGTCCGAGCAGGGCCCGCCACCCGCGCCGCCCGGCGTCGAGGTCCGTGTGGTGCATGCCGCCACGCTAGAACTTCGAGCACACTTCAGGTCAAGGTCAGCCGCCGAGCGCGAACGCGACCACGAAGCCCAACGCGGTCGAGAGGCCGACCCACCAGCCACCCTCCCGGTACGCCTCCGGCATCAGCGAATCCGCGAGCACCGCGATCGTCGCGCCGCCGGCGAACGCCTGGATCACCGCGATCCGGTGCGGTGGGATCGTGTCGGCCGCGGCGTACGCGCCGACCACCACCAGCACGAGCACGACGGCCGTGACGGTCCACAGCAGCGCCGCCCGGCGGCGGTCGAAGTTCGGCTGCTTGCGCATCGACGCCGCTCCCGCGACCGCCTCCGGAACGTTGCCGACCGCGATCGCCACCAGCAGGACGAGGCCGCCCTCGACTCCCAGGGAGACACCCAGGGCGGTGTTCTCGGGAATCCCGTCGAGCAGTGCGCCGAGCATCAACGCCCAGCCGAGGGCGGCGGGTCCGAGCTTCTTCTCGATCAGGTGGTCGGCGACCACGTAGACGAGTGCGCCGAGCATCAGCGCGGTGCCGGCGGCCACGACGCCCTCCGCCTCGAACGCCGGCTGGAACAGTTCGGTGGACACCGCGGCCACCATCGCCCCGGCACCGAACGCCATCAGCCCGGCCAGCAGCGGCCGCGGCAGGTCGTAGCGCAGGCCGACGAACGCGCCGAGGAGCATCGGCAGCGCGGTCCCCAGACCGTAGAGGAGGGCGGTCGACATGCGGCGATGGTACGACGAACCGCCGGCTCCGCCCGGGTGCGCGGGGCGGGGTGTCGGTGCGGCCGTCAGCCGCAGACGCCGGCGCCGCGCAGCCGCTCGGCGAGAACCAGCACGTCGAGGTCGCGCCCGCGCGGGCCGACGACGCACAGTCCGATCGGGACCCCCGTCGGCAGCGGCACGCTCACCGCGCAGCGGCCCGTCGCTCCCGCGATGCAGGTGAGGGCGAACGTCGCCGCGCGGGCCGCCTCGATCACCGGTCCGCCGAGCGTCGAGTCGCCGCGTTCCGGCGCCGCCGAGGACGCCGACGGCACCAGCAGCAGGTCCTCACCGAGCAGGTCGTCGACCTCGGACACGAAGCGTCGCAGCCGGTTCCGGGCCCGGTCGTGGTCGGCTGCCGTGTACCCGGCGGCCGTGTCGAACCGGGCCCCGACGTCGGGGTTCAGCGTGTCGCGGTGGCCGGCGACCCAGGAGCCGTGCGCCCGCCACGCCTCCCAGCCCTGCATCGTCCGGAACGCCTCGAGGGCGTCGGGCAGTGTGCTCGTGTCGAACCCGGTCGGTTCGATCGACGGCAGCCGCGGGTCGGCCCGCCACCGCCCGGTCGCCGCGTCGACCGCGTCGCGAACCTCCCCGGACGCGAGCGCGACCAGCGCATCCGACACCAGCGCGCGCGGGAAGGAGCGCACCGGCCGTGCCGGCAGCAGCACCCGGCCGACCGCGAGCGCGGCGGCCGGGTCGCGCGTCAGCCACCCCACGGCGTCGAACGACGGCGCGAGCGGCACCACCCCGGCGGTCGACACCGCACCGTGGCTGGTGCGAATGCCGTACAGCCCCTGGTAGGACGCGGGAACCCGGATCGATCCGGCGGTGTCGGTGCCGAGACCGACGGTCGCCTCGCCGAGCGCCACCGCGGCCGCGGGACCGGAACTCGACCCACCCGGGATCCGTTCGGGTGCAGCGGGATTCGGCGGTGTGCCGTAGTGACGGTTGGTGCCGGCGAGGCTGTAGGCGAACTCGTCCGTGCGGGCGATGCCCGCGACCGCCGCCCCGGCGGCCAGCAACGCGGCGACCGCCGGGGCGGTCACGGTCTCCGGTGCCGCCTCCGCCAGCCGGGCGGGGTTACCGGCACCGACGCGGTGCCCGGCGACGGCGTAGAGGTCCTTGACCGCCACGGTCGTGCCGTCGAGCGGTCCCGCGCCGGTGGCTCCGACGAGCGGGCAGCCGAATTCGCGCCACACCGTCGAGTCCACGAGACCCCCTGGTCACCTCGCCGGCTGCGCCGCCGCTAACTCCTCCGCTGGCGGGCGATGTCGGCGAGCACGACACCCGCGGCGACGGAAGCGTTGAGCGACTCGACGGGCCCGGCCATCGGGATGCTCAGGATGGTGTCGCAGGTCTCGCGGACCAGCCGCGACAGGCCCTTGCCCTCGGACCCGACGACGATCACGACCGGACCGGTGCCGTCGTACTCGTCGAGGGTGGTGTCGCCGCCGGCGTCGAGACCGACGACCTGCACACCCTTCGCGGCCCAGTCCTTGAGGGTGCGGGTGAGGTTGGTGGCCTGCGCGATCGGCAGGCGGGCCGCGGCGCCGGCGCTGGTGCGCCACGCGACGGCGGTCACCGCCGCGCTGCGACGCTGCGGGATCACGACGCCGTGACCGCCGAACGCGGCGACGGACCGCACCACGGCGCCAAGGTTGCGGGGGTCGGTGATGTTGTCGAGGGCGACCAGCAGCGGCGCCTCGTGATGTTCCCGCGCGGCGGCGATCAGGTCGTCCGGGTGTGCGTACCGGAACGGCGGCACCTGCAGCGCGACGCCCTGGTGCAGGCCGTTGGCGCTCATCCGGTCCAGGTCCGTGCGCGGCACCTCGAGGATCGAGATGCCCGCGTCCGCGGCGATCTGAACGCTCTCCGAGAGCCGGTCGTCGTTCTCGGTGCCGACCGCGACGTACAGCGCGGTCGCGGGCACACCGGCACGCAGGCACTCGAGCACCGGGTTGCGCCCGAGCACGTTCTCCGGCCCGTCCGTGCCCTTGCGCGGTGCCCCACCGCGGCCGCCGCCCGGGTGGCGGTCGGCGGCCTTGGCGGCGGCACGGGCGCGCTTGGCCGCGGGGTGCTTGGTGCGCATCTCCGCGGGCGGGGTGGCACCGCGGCCCTCCAGCCCCCGGCGTCGCTGCCCACCCGAGCCGACGACCTGGCCCTTCTTGGTGCCCGACTTGCGGATCGCGCCGCGCCTGCTCGAATTGCCTGCCATCTCTACCCTGCTTCGTTGCGGTTCTTGTCGAGGGACCACTCGGGTCCGTCGGGGGTGTCCGTGACCGCGATGCCCGCCGCCGCGAGCCGGTCCCGGATCGCGTCGGCGGCCGCCCAGTCCTTCTCGGCCTTCGCCTGCTGCCGTGCCTCCAGAGTGGCACGAACCAGCACGTCGAGCGCGTCGTGCGCCGCGGATGCGTCGCTGGACTCGCTCGCCCAGTGCGGGTCGAGCGGGTCGACGCCGAGGATCCCCGTCATCGCGCGCACCTGCCCGGCGATCTGGACGGCGGTGCCGAGGTCGCCCGCGGCCAGTGCCCGGTTGCCCTCGCGCTGGCGGCCGTGGATCTCCGCGAGCGCCTTCGGCACCCCGAGATCGTCGTCGAGCGCGGCGGCGAACGCCTCGGTCCACGTGCCGATCGGGACGTCCCCGGCCCGCTCGGCGGTCTTGAGCACGAACGCCTCGATGCCGCGGTAGGTCTCGGCGGCCGCGGCGAGCGCGTGGTCGGAGTACTCCAGCATCGAACGGTAGTGCGCCCCGCCGAGGTAGAACCGAAGTTCTTGTGGGCGGACCTTCTTGAGCACGTTCGGCACGGACAGCACGTTGCCGAGCGACTTCGACATCTTCTCGCCGCCCATCGTGACCCAGCCGTTGTGCAGCCAGTACCGGGCGAAGCCGTCCCCGACGGCACGGCTCTGCGCGAGCTCGTTCTCGTGGTGCGGGAACACCAGATCCAGTCCGCCGCAATGGATGTCGAACTCCGACCCGAGGTAGGTGCCGGCCATCGCGGAGCACTCGAGGTGCCAGCCCGGGCGGCCGCGTCCCCACGGGGTCGGCCACGCCGGCTCACCCGGCTTCTCCGCCTTCCACAGCGTGAAGTCGCGGGGATCGCGCTTGCCCTCGGCCGCACTCTCCCCCTGGTGCACGTCCTCGAGCTTGTGCCCCGACAGCACCCCGTAGTTCTTCCAGCTGAGCACGTCGAAGTACACGTCGCCCGCGGCCGCGTACGCGTGGCCCGCGTCGATCAGGCGCTGCATCAGCTCGACCATCTGGGTGACGTGACCGGTCGCGCGCGGCTCCACCGACGGCGGCAGCACCCCGAGCTGGTCGTACGCCCACGTGAAGGAACGTTCGTAGGTCGTCGCCCACTCCCACCACGGACGACCGGCGTCCTTGGCCTTGTTCAGGATCTTGTCGTCGATGTCGGTGATGTTCCGGACGAACGCGACGTCGTAGCCGTGCGCGAGCAGCCACCGGCGGAGCACGTCGAACGCGACGCCGCTGCGCACGTGGCCGATGTGCGGCTCACCCTGGACGGTGGCCCCGCACAGGTAGATCGACGCGCGTCCGGGGGCCAGCGGAACGAAGTCACGCAGGGCCCGCGCCTCGGTGTCGAAAAGTCGCAGGGTCACGACGGGCGATCCTACCGGTCCGCCCCGGCAGTGATCACCAGCGCGGTCGCGACGGCGGCGATGCCCTCACCACGCCCGGTCAGACCCAACCCGTCGGTGGTGGTGGCCGACACCGACACCGGCGCGCCGAGCACCGCCGACAGCGTCTCCTGCGCCTCGGCCCGCCGAGGCCCGATCTTCGGCCGGTTTCCGATCACCTGCACGGCGGCGTTGCCCACCGCCAGGCCGTCGCCCTCGAGCATCCGCCGCACCTCGGCGAGCAGGGTGGCGCCGCTGGCCCCCGACCACTCCGGCCGGCCGGTCCCGAACACGGATCCGAGGTCACCGAGCCCGGCCGCGGAGAGCAGCGCGTCGCACAGTGCGTGGGCGGCGACGTCGCCGTCGGAATGACCCGCGCAGCCGTCCTCGCCTTCGAACAGCAGGCCCGCGATCCAGCACGGACGCCCGGTTTCGATCGGATGAACGTCCGTTCCGATGCCCACTCGCACAGCCTCGGTGCTCCTATTCGTTGGTGTCGGGGTCCGTCAACGCCCGCGCCAACGCGAGGTCGAGGGGGGTGGTGATCTTGAAGGCGAGGGGCTCGCCGGCGATGGTGCGCACCCGCGCGCCGGTCCGCTCGACCAGCCCCGCGTCGTCGGTGGTCACGACGTCGGTGGTGTCGTAGGCGCGCCGCAGCAGCGCCGCGTCGAAACCCTGCGGGGTCTGCACCGCCCGCAGCTCCGACCGCTCGGGGGTGCCGGTGACGACTCCGAGGAGGTCCACCGACTTGATCGTGTCCGCGACCGGCAGGGCGGGGACCACGGCCTCGCGCCCGGCCCGCAGCTCCGCCACCACTCGGGCGATCAGTCGCGGCGGGGTCAGCGCCCGCGCCGCATCGTGCACGAGCAGCAGGTCCGCGTCCCCGGCGGCGGTGATGCCCGCGCGCACCGAGTCCGTCCGTTCCGTGCCGCCGGCGACCACGTCGACACCGTCCGGCAGATCCGCGCCGACCGCCGCGACCCGGTCCGGCGGCACGATCACGATCACCCGGTCCACGACACCGGAGTCGAGCAGCCCGTCGACCGACCACTGCAGCAGGGTGCGGCCGCGCAGCGTCACGAACGCCTTGGGGACCCCTTCGCCGAGTCGGGTGCCCTGCCCCGCCGCCGGCACCAACGCGACGACCCGGCCTCCGCTGCGTGCGTCGGCCGGGTCGGTCGCGGTGTTCATCTGTGTCGTGTCCACGCCGGGCGTCAGGACGCCGCCGCGAGGACCTCGTCGAGGATGGTCTCTGCCTTCTCGTCGTCGGTGCCCTCGGCGAGCGCGAGCTCACCGACGAGGATCTGACGGGCCTTCGCGAGCATCCGCTTCTCCCCCGCGGACAGGCCTCGGTCCTGTTCACGACGCCACAGGTCGCGGACGACCTCCGCAACCTTGTTCACGTCGCCGGACGCCAGCTTCTCCAGGTTCGCCTTGTAGCGCCGCGACCAGTTGGTCGGCTCCTCGGTGTGCGGCGCGCGCAGCACCTGGAAGACCTTGTCGAGCCCTTCCTGGCCCACAACGTCGCGAACGCCGACGTATTCGGCGTTCTCTGCAGGGACCCGGACGGTGAGGTCGCCCTGAGCGACCTTCAGTACGAGATATTCCTTCTGTTCACCCTTGATGGTGCGAGTTTCGATTGCCTCGATCAGCGCCGCTCCGTGGTGGGGGTATACGACGGTGTCTCCGACCTTAAAAATCATCTGTCCCGTGCCCCTTTCGATCTGCCCAGTTTATCACGGGTTCTCACCACCCCGGTTCCAACGTCGCTGGTCAGACCCACCGCGAGCAGATCACAGGGGTTGACACCAGGTCACGAACCTGCATCGACACCCCGATGATCCGCCCGTGCCGCAGCGGATTTCACGGCCCCGACCACGGACACACGGCTCACCAACGCCGACCCGGGAGCACCCGGCCGCGACATGACTACTACTCTGCCTAGTTGAGTTACGACCCGACGCCGTGGAGGACACCCCCGTGACAGCACTGAATGCGTCGACTCGCCGAGTCGCCACCGCCGTTGCCCTGGCCGCAGCCGCTGCCATCTCGCTGTCCGCCTGCAGCGCGGGCCAGATCACCCAGACCGCCACCCAGGTCGCCGCGGTCAACGGCAACTACGCCAACCAGGGCGACATCTCGCTGCGCAACGTGCACATCGTGTACCCGAACAGCGCGGAGTACAGCCTCGAGCCGGGCGGCAAGGCCGCCCTGGCGTTCACCGCGATCAACGAGAACGAGTCCAAGGCCGACCGGCTGGCCAAGATCTCCACCGACAAGGCCAAGTCCGTCACCATCGCCGGCGAGGTCGGCGGCCGCATCATCGAGCCGCAGACCGCGATGGGCGCAGGCGTCCCGGACGTGACCGTCACCGACGACGGCAAGAAGCTCGAGACCGACCTGGTCGCGGTCGTCCTCAACGACATCGAAGAGGGCGTCTACCCGGGCCTGACCGTGCCGATCACCTTCACGTTCGAGCGCGCCGGTGACATCACCGTGCAGGTTCCCGTCGACGCGGGTCCGACCCGCGAGCGCCACGAGTCCGCCAAGTCCGGCAACGCCGGCGCCGAGCCGCTCGGCGGCGGGGAGGCCGGCGGGCACTGACCCGTCGCGACAGCCACCGCGAGCGGCCCCCGACCTCACCGGTCGGGGGCCGCTCGCCGTTGGATGCCCCGCGGAAGCGGAATGCGGGGCCGTGCGATCCTGCTACCGAGCCCGCACGATGCCCCCTTCAGGAGGATGCGACATGACCGGACCGCACGTGGTGTCCCTCGGCGACGCGACGCCGACCCTCGCCGACTCGGCGTGGCTGGCCCCGACCGCGACCGTCATCGGCTCGGTGACGCTGGGCGAGGAGACCGGCATCTGGTACGGCGCGGTCGTGCGGGGCGATGTCGAGTCGATCACCGTCGGTGCGGGCAGCAACGTCCAGGACAACGTGACGATGCACGCGGACCCCGGGTTCCCGCTGACGGTCGGCGCGAACGTCAGCGTCGGGCACAACGCGGTCCTGCACGGCTGCACCGTCGGCGACGACTCGTTGGTCGGA
Source organism: Rhodococcus olei (assembly GCF_039540555.1). Classification (NCBI taxonomy): domain Bacteria; kingdom Bacillati; phylum Actinomycetota; class Actinomycetes; order Mycobacteriales; family Nocardiaceae; genus Rhodococcus; species Rhodococcus olei. Next base: position 478,529 of record NZ_BAABFB010000075.1, read on the forward strand.
ATGGGTGCGGTGATCCTGAACGGCGCCCGTCTCGGCGCCCGGTGCCTCGTCGCGGCCGGTGCGGTGGTGCTCGAGGGCACCGAGATTCCGCCGCGTTCACTCGTCGCCGGAGTGCCGGCGAAGGTGCGGCGCGAGCTCACCGACGACGAGATCGCCCAGATCGAACACAACGCCGAGGTCTACCGGGCGCTCGCCGGAAAGCACCGCGCCGCAACGCCCTACTGAGCCGCGCGCGTCGGATCAGTCCTTGACGTCGGATCCGTGCCGCGTCAGCGGGGTCACCTCGATGTCCATGTACGGGAACAGCGGCAGGTTGAACAGGATCTCGTGCAATTCGTCGGCCGACTCGACGTCGAAGATGCTGAAGTTGCTGTACTGGCCCACGATTCGCCAGATCTGCGGCCACTTGCCTGCCCGCTGCAGCTGCTGCGAGTACGCCTTCTCCCGGGCGACCGTCTCCGCGCGGACGTCGGGGTCGAGGTCGAGTGGGATGTGGACGTCCATCCGCACGTGGAACAGTGCCATGTCGGTTTCCTTCTCGTCGATCGTGTTCAGTCGCGGGCGAGGTGCTTGACGACGTCCAGGTCGAGTTCGACCCCGAGGCCGGGCCCCTGCGGCAGGTGGACCTGGCCCTCGGAGTAGTCCAGCGGGGTCTGCAGCAGTTCGACGGCGAACAGCTGCGGGCCGAACAGTTCGGTGCCGAAGTTGATTCCCGGCTCGGCGCAGGCGAAGTGGATCGACGCGGCGGTCCCGATGGGTCCCTCGATCGACGTGGCGCCGTGGCAACGGATCCCGGCGGCCTTCGCGACCGCGACGACCTCCTTGCTGCGTTGCAGCCCACCGCATTTCGTTGTCTTGAGTGCGATGACGTCCGCGGCACCGATCCGCGCGACCTCGAGTGCGTCGTGCGGCGTCTGCACGGACTCGTCGGCCATCACCGGCGCGGACACGAGATGGTTGAGTTCGGCGAGCACCTCGAGCTGCTCGGCCGGGGTGGGTTGTTCGACGAGTTCGACTCCGCCGTCGACCAGTTCGGGTACGTGCCGCAGTGCGGTGAACCGGTCCCAGCGGGCGTTGACGTCGATGCTCACGCCGGCCCTGCCCTCGAGGGCCCGGGCGATCGTCACGACGCGCGCGGTGTCGACGGCCGGGTCCAGCGCGCCCATCTTGAGCTTGAAGGCGAAGTTGAGGCGCGCCTCCATCCTGTGCGCGACCTCCTCGAGGATCTCCTCCACCGGTGCCGCGCCGAGCGCCCAGCGGACGTCGACGCCGGTGCGGAAGGCCCCACCGAGCAGGGTGTGCACACCGACGCCGAGGCTGCGTGCGTACGCGTCGTGCAACGCGACGTCGACGGCCGCCTTCGCGAACCTCGCGTTCGCGACGATTCGTTCGAGATCGACCATGATGCCGGTGATCTGGTCGACACCGCGGCCGATCACGTACGGGGCGATGTACCGGTCGACGATCGCCTTCATCGTCTCGACGGATTCGCCGCCCCACCAGGGACCGCCGGGGACGACGCCCTCGCCGTAGCCGGTGACGCCGCCGGCGGTGCTGATCGCGACGAGCAGGATCGGCTGCGTCTCGGCGGTGGTGGTGGCGAACTTGTGCGGACGCACCAGGGGCACGTCGATGATGGTCGTCTCGACGGAGACGATCGCGAGATCGGAGTCGGACATCGAACAGCTCTCTATCGAATCGGAAGATGCGCAATGCCGGCGCCCTTGGGGGACACCGGCATTCGCCTGGGCTCAGGCCTCGGGGTCGAGGGTGAAGTTGTAGGTCACGTGGTTCTTGCCGTCGTCGCCCGCCTTCGGGTCGAGGATCAGCTCCGGCTTGGTCGCGGTCGCGACGTCGTTCTCGACCCATTGGCCGCCCGCGAAGTACAGCTGGGTCGTGATCGTCCGCTTGCCGGGCGCCTTCACCATCAGGTGCAGGTGGGCCGGGCGCCACGGGTGGCCGCCGTAGGACTCGATGAACCAGCCGGTCGGGCCGTCGTGCGGGATCTGGTAGGGCGCGGGCTGCAGCGTGGTGATCTCGTAGCGGCCCTCGTCGTCGCAGACGATCGTGCCGCGCAGGTTCCACTCGGGCAGGTTCGGGGCGAACTGCGAGTAGAAGCCGTCCTCGTCGGCGTGCCACAGTTCCACGGTGGCGCCGGCGAGCCCGTTGCCGTCCAGATCGACGACCTGACCGGAGAACACGAGCGGGGTCGCCTGCCGGTCCTTGTCGGTCATCGGCATCGTGCACGTCGACGGCAGCTTCGGCGAATTCGCCACGTAGTACGGGCCCTCGATGCTGCCCTTCGTGCCGGTGAGCGCGTTGCGGCTGTAGTTCACGTCCTCGATCTCGTGCTCGACGAACACGTCCAGCCACAGCGGCCACTCGCCGTACTCGCCGACGTCGATGACCCACTGCTTGAGCACGCGGTACTCGTCGTAGGTCACCTCGTGCTTGTGGATGACGTCCGCGAACGCCTTCAACACGTCTTGGTAGATCGCGGCGGCACGCTCCGGCGAGGTGTCGGCCGACACGCGCTCGGACTTGAACTTGTCGGTGGCGGCATTGCCCGACGCGTGCGCGGTCGCCGTTTCGGTGCTGGTCATGGGGTCCTCCTCATCGAGGCTCGAACGCGGGCGGTCGAGGAATGTCGTGGCGGCGGTCGGTGCGGGGCTGGCCCGCCACCTTCCGGCGGTGTACGCTGTGCGTACATATGATTCGCAGTGCGTACACACACTGTGCGTCGAGTCACAGCGGTTGTCAACACCCGGACCGGGACCGTCCCCGAACATGCAGGTAGGAGCGCTCGATGCCGAACGAAGACCGGGATTTCATCCAGAGCATCGAACGGGGCTTCGCCGTGCTCCTCGCGTTCGACGAGCGGCACCCCACCCCGTCGCTCGCCGAACTCGCCACCAAGACCGACCTGTCCCGCCCGGCGGTGCGCCGCATCCTGCTCACGCTGCAGAAGCTCGGCTACGTCGCCGCGAACGGCAGCCGCTGGTCCCTGACCCCCCGTGTGCTCAGCATCGGCCAGCACTACTCCGCATCGCACGCGCTCGTCGAGACCGCGATGCCGAGGCTCGTCCAACTGTCCGAGCGCACCCACGAGTCCGCTTCCCTCGGCGTGCTCGACGGCGCCGACGTCGTGTACGCCGCCCGGGTTCCGGTCCGCCGGATCATGAGCATCAACGTCTCGGTCGGCACCCGCGTGCCGGCCTACGCGACGTCGATGGGACGGGCGCTGCTCGCCTGGGCGCCCGCGGAGACCGTCGAGCGGGTGATCGCCGAGTCCCGGTTCGAGAAGCTCGCGACGGCGACGGTCACCTCGGCCGACGCCCTGCGAGCGGAGCTGGACCGGGTACGCGAACAGGGTTACGCGCTGACCTCCGCCGAACTGGAAGAGGGCCTGATCTCCCTGGCCGCACCGGTTCGGGACGCGACCGGCGCCGTCGTCGGCGTGCTCGCCTGCTCCACGTCCTCCGGCCGACACACCCCGGAGGAGTTCCGCGCCGCCGCGGCCGGACACGTGGTCGACAGCGCCGACGCCCTCAGCGCGGACCTCGGCTCCCCCACCCGCTGACGCGGGCACCCCGTTGCGTCGGATCGCCGTGCGGCCGGCCGTGTGACGGCACGAATGCGGGCGGAAGCTGTGACCCTGAACGTTTCGGGACCCCGGCTTCCGCCCACCGAGCGGATCGGGTCAGGCAGCCGACGAAGTGGCCACGGCCGCCGCGCCGCCCACCAGAGCGACCGCAGCCGCAACAAGTCCGGCGACTGCCGCGATCCGGCCGAGGCCTGTTGCGGAGGAACCCGCGCGAATCTCCTTGCGTCAGAGCACTTTCGGGAGACCCGACAGTCCCGGTCCGCTCCGACGCGCCGAAGCCGCCGGCGACGCCCACGCGCCGTTCGGCGGCGTCGGCGCGTCCGGCCACCGTGCCGGACTTCGGCATCCAGAGCAGCTGGGACGAATTCACGCAGCGGCAGACGGGCCCGCGCGTCGCAGAGCACGTCCCGTTCCGAGCCGGTCCCGACGAACCACACACCGGCCCCCGCGCAGGCTCCCGGGGGTCCTGGCCGGAACTAGGCATTCGCCTGGTGTGACTGGCACCACACCGTGCCAGTCTGAAACGCAGAGCCGTGGCCGCCGGCATTCCCCCCGCCGCCACGATGATCGAGAACTGGAGCACCCCATGACCGACACCCTCGACAGCATGGCCGCGACACTCGCCGACGCACTGGTGGAAGACCCCGAATCGGGGCGCCACCAGGTTCGCCGGAGCATCTTCACGGACGCGGAGATCTTCGAACTCGAGATGAAGCACATCTTCGAGGGCAACTGGGTGTATCTCGCGCACGACAGCCAGATCCCGAACGTCGGCGACTACTTCACCACCCACATCGGACGGCAGCCCGTCGTGATCAGCCGCAGCAAGGACGGCGAGCTGAACTGCCTGATCAACGCCTGCAGCCACCGCGGCGCGATGCTCTGCCGCCGCAAGACCGACAACCGTGCCAACTTCACCTGCCCGTTCCACGGCTGGACGTTCAACAACAAGGGCAAGTTGCTCAAGGTCAAGGACTCTCGCGACGCCGGCTATCCGGAGCAGTTCAACACCGACGGCAGCCACGACCTGCGCAAGGTCGCGAAGTTCGCGAACTACCGCGGCTTCCTGTTCGGCAGCCTGAACGAGGACGTCGTGTCCCTCGAGGAGCACCTCGGTGACACCACCAAGATCATCGACATGATCGTCGACCAGTCCCCCGAGGGACTGGAGGTGCTGCGCGGATCCTCCACCTACACCTACGACGGGAACTGGAAGCTGCAGGCCGAGAACGGCGCCGACGGCTACCACGTGTCGGCGACGCACTGGAACTACGCGGCCACCACCGCGCGCCGCACGTCCGGCGAGTCCGCCAACGAGACGAAGGCGATGGACGCGGGCACCTGGGGCAAGCAGGGCGGCGGCTACCACTCGTTCGACCACGGCCATCTGCTGCTGTGGATGTGGTGGGGCAACCCGCAGGACCGCCCGCTGTACCCGCGCAAGGAGGAACTCGCCGCCGAGTTCGGCGAGAAGAAGGCCGAATTCATGGTCGGCGCGTCCCGCAACCTGTGCCTGTACCCGAATGTCTACCTGATGGACCAGTTCTCGTCGCAGATCCGGCACTTCCGTCCGATCTCGGTGGACAAGACCGAGGTCACCATCTATTGCATCGCCCCGAAGGGCGAGAGCCCGGAGGCCCGGGCGAACCGGATCCGCCAGTACGAGGACTTCTTCAACGCGACCGGCATGGCCACCCCCGACGACCTCGAGGAGTTCCGGTCCTGCCAGAAGACGTACCTGGCCACCGCCGCACCGTGGAACGACCTGAGCCGCGGCGCCACCCACCAGGTGAACGGACCCGACCAGGTCGCCACCGACTTGGGCATGACGAGGGTGCTCTCGAGCGGGGTGAAGACCGAGGACGAGGGGCTGTACCCGATCCAACACGGCTACTGGCTCGAGAGCATGCGCAGGGCCGTCGCGGCCGAGGCGGCGGCCCCCGACCACACCACCTCCGGCACGCCCGGCTGCGGACACTAGAAAGGCCGAGATCCCATGACCGCCATCGCAGAACTGACCCAGACGGACATCGAGGCCTTCCTCTACCGGGAGGCCCGGCTGCTCGACGACCGCGAGTTCGAGAAGTGGCTCGACTGCTGGCATCCCGACGCCGAGTACTGGATGCCGGCGTGGGACGACAACGGGGAGACCACCGAGGACCCGCAGACCGAGATCTCGCTGATCTACTACCCGAACCGGGGCGGCCTCGAGGACCGGGTGTTCCGCATCCGGACCGACCGGTCGTCGGCGACCTCCCTCCCCGAGCCGCGAACCGGCCACAACATCACGAACGTCGAGGTCCTCGCGCGCCGCGGCACCGAGATCGACCTGAGACACAACTGGTTCTCGCTGTACTACCGGTACAACACCACCGACACGTACTTCGGGACCAGCTACGTCACCCTCGACGTCTCCGGCGCGGCGCCGGTGATCCGGAAGAAGAAGATCGTCCTCAAGAACGACTACATCCACCACATCGTGGACGTCTACGTCGTCTGAACCACCCCCGAATCACGAAAGAAGGCACAGGCCATGAGTTTCCAGGTGGCATTGAGCTTCGAGGACGGGGTGACCCGCTTCGTCAAGTGCGGACCGAACGAGACGGTCGCCGACGCGTCGTACAAGGCACGCATCAACATCCCACTGGACTGTCGCGACGGCGCCTGCGGCACCTGCAAGGCGCTGTGCGAGTCCGGCAGCTACGACGGCGGCGACTACATCGAGGAAGCGCTGACCGACGACGAGGCCGAGCGCGGCTACTGCCTGCCGTGCCAGATGGTGCCCGAGTCGGACCTGGTGCTCCAGATCGCCTCGACATCGGAGGTCGCGAAGACTTCCGCCGCAACGTATTCCGCCACGATCACCGAGATCCGGCGACACTCCCCCAGCACCGTCGGGTTCACCGTCGAGATTCCCAACCGCGACGACCTGGTGTTCCTGCCCGGCCAGTACGTGAACATCACGGTGCCCGGCACCGATCAGACCCGCTCGTACAGTTTCAGCACCGGGCCGACGGACTCGGCGCTGGCGTTCCTCGTGAAGATCACGCCGGGCGGACTGATGTCGGACCACCTCACCGACCACGCGCAGGTCGGTGACACGCTCGAGTTCACCGGCCCGTTCGGCAGCTTCTTCCTGCGCCAACGCAAGCGCCCCGCACTGCTGTTGGCGGGTGGCACCGGCCTGGCACCGCTGCTGTCGATCCTGGCCACGATGCAGACCGAGGACACGGACCTGCCGGTGCACCTGATCTACGGTGTCTCCTCCGACCAGGACCTGGTCGAACTGGACACGCTCGAGGCGTACACGCGGTCGCTGCCGAGCTTCACGTTCGACCACTGCGTGTCCGATCCGAACTCGTCCGCCGCCAACAAGGGCTACGTGACGTCGCTGTTCGAGCCACGGCACCTGAACGACGGCGACGTCGACGTCTACCTGTGCGGGCCGCCGCCGATGGTCGAGGCGGTCCGCACGCACCTGGGCACCGAGGGCATCACGCCGGTGAACTTCTACTTCGAGAAGTTCAACAACTCGGCGACCGCCGCCGCTGCACCGGAACCCACCGAGGCCGAGCTCGCCGCGGCCGAGCGGGCCTCCGCCACAACCGGGCTGCCCGTCGCAGTCGCGACCGTGACGGTCGACGCCGGCTACGAGATCGGCGAGGAGCACGCGCCGGTCGCCGAGTCGGACGCCCAGTTCGACGCACGGATGGCCCTGGAGCTCGGTGCGCTCGAACTGACGATCCGCCGGCTGACCCCCGAGCAGCTGGTCGAGTACCGCATCCTCGCGGAGGCGTCGACCGCGTCGATCGACCGGGACCACTTCACCGACGCGGGCGCGTTCACCGACACGAACGCCGCGTTCCACGACTTCCTGTTCCGTTGCTGCGGCAACCCGGTGCTGCTCGAGGCCTACCACCGGCTCGAGGTCACCCGCCTGATGCGGGAGGTACTGCGCACCGCCTCGTGGGTGGACGAGCAGGTTCCCCACGACCATCTCGCGATCGTGAGGGCGTTCGAGAAGGGTGACCGGGCCGCCGCCCGCGACCTCATCGTCAGCCACGCGGAGCACGCGAAGGCCACGATGCGCCGGGCGATCGCGGACTCCGCAGCGGTGGGAACCCGATGAGCCCCGCGGTGTTCGCCGGCCGGTTCGACGACCGGGCCGTCGCCGTCACCGGCGCGGCGCAGGGCATCGGGCGGACCGTCGCGACCCGCATCGCCGCCGAGGGCGGCGCGGTGGTGCTGATCGACCGATCCGAGATCGTGCACGAGGTCGCGAAGGAACTGCGGCGCAGCGGTTTCGATGCGCACTCGGTGACGGCGGACCTCGAGACGTTCACCGGAGCGCAGGCCGCGATCGACGAGGCGCGTGCTCAGCACGGCCGGATCGACGTGCTGATCAACAACGTCGGCGGCACCATCTGGGCCAAGCCCTACGAGCACTACACCCCCGAGCAGATCCAGGCCGAGGTACAGCGGTCGCTGTTCCCGACACTGTGGACCTGCCGCGCGGTGCTGCCGCACATGATCGCGCGGTCGGCCGGCACCATCGTCAACGTGTCGTCGGTGGCGACCCGCGGCGTCAACCGCGTCCCGTACGCGGCTGCGAAGGGCGGGGTCAACGCGATCACCGCGTCGCTCGCGCTCGAGGTCGCGCAGTACGGGATCCGCGTGGTCGCCTCGGCACCCGGCGGCACCGACGCTCCCCCGCGGCGCGTGTCCCGCGGACCCGCCGCCCAGGACGAGCAGGAGGTCGCCTGGTACCGGCAGATCGTGGACCAGACCGTCGACTCGTCCCTGCTCAAGCGGTACGGATCACTCGACGAACAGGCCGCCGCGATCACCTTCCTCGCGTCCGACGAGGCGTCCTACATCACCGGCACGGTCCTGCCCGTCGCCGGCGGCGATCAGGGCTGACGCCCCGCCCACCATCCGGGCCTCACCGACAGGCCGTGCCCCTGCCGGTGAGGCCACCTTTCTGCCCCGTTTCAGATGTGACCCCACTCACAGACCGGAGCTCTCCATGACCGACACCACCACCTGGGCCGGTGCCCGACACCGGCGCAGCGTCACCTGGATCGTCGCGCTCGCCGCGCTCGCGATCGTGTTCGACGGATACGACCTCGTCGTCTACGGCACGATCGTGCCGACCCTGATGGCCGATCCCACCCAGATCGGCGAGGTCTCCGCGCAGCAGGCCGGTGTGCTCGGCTCGTACGCCCTCGTCGGCGTGATGGTCGGCGCCCTGGTCACCGGCGCGTTCGGCGACCGGGTCGGCCGCCGAAAGACGATGCTGGTCAACATCGTCTGGTTCTCCGTCGGGATGGGCGCGACCGCGACATCCACCAGCGTCACCTCGTTCGGGATCCTGCGGCTGCTCACCGGCATCGGCGTCGGCGGCCTCGTCGCGACCGCAGGCGCCGTGGTCGCCGAATTCGCCCCCGCAGGCAAGCGCAACCTCTACAACGCGATCGTCTACAGCGGTGTCCCCGCCGGTGGTGTGCTCGCGTCCCTGCTCGCCATCGGCCTGCGCGACGTGATCGGCTGGCGCGGGCTGTTCTGGATCGGTGCACTGCCGCTGTTGATCCTGCTGCCGCTCGCGCTGACGAAGCTGCCCGAGTCACCGCAGTGGTTGCTCAGCCGCGGCCGCCGCGAGGACGCCACCGCGGTGTCCGAGAAGTTCGGGATCCCACTTCCGACCGAGACCCCGGCACCAGCCGAGAAGGTCGGTTTCGCCGCTCTTGCGACCAGGCGGTACGCGGTCGGCACCGCGCTGCTCGGGCTGATGAGCTTCGCCGGCCTGCTGCTGACGTACGGCCTGAACACCTGGCTGCCGAAGATCATGGCGGACGCCGGGTACGACGCGAAGGGCTCACTGTCGTTCCTGCTGGTGCTCAACGGCGGCGCCATCGTCGGCGGTCTGATCGCGTCCCGCTTCGCCGACCGCTCCGGCCCGCAGCGGGTCATCGCCACCACCTTCGTCCTGGCGGCCCTGTCGCTGGTGCTGCTGACCGTCGGGTTCCCACCGTCGGTGCTGATGATCGCCGTCGCCGTCGCCGGTGTCGGAACCATCGGCACGCAGGTGCTCGTGTACGGATTCGTCTCCAACTACTACGAGACCTCCGCCCGCGCGGCCGGCGTCGCATGGTGCGCCGGATTCGGGCGCCTCGGCGGCATCGTCGGCCCTCTCGTCGGGGGCCTGCTGATCGGCGCCGGACTGAGCAACGACGTCAACTTCCACATCTTCGCCGTGATCGCCGTGGCCGGGGCCCTGGTGACGATCCTCGTCCCGGCCTCCCGGACCGACACGACAGTCCCGGACACACGCCCGGCCCGGGCTACCGTGGACGTGTGACGGCGCACTCGATGTTCGTCGGACGCGACCGGGAGCTCGCCGAGCTCGATCAGCTCCTCGACGAGGCGAGCACGGGCACCCCCGTGCTCGCCCTCGTCGAGGGGCCGTCCGGAATCGGAAAGAGCGCCCTCGTCGAGCAATTCGTGGGCCGGTTGGACGGCTGGGCGATCCACGCCGCCACCGGTGTGTCCTGGGAGGCAGCCCACCCCTGGGGAGTGGCCGAGCAGTTGCTCCGCAGTCCCGTGTCCGCGACCGATCCCGTCGACGTGGCGCACGACCTCCTCGCCCGGACCGTGACACCCACCGTGCTGGTCGTCGACGATGCGCACCTGTCCGATTCGGTGTCGCTCCAGGCGCTGGTGTCGGCGGTGCGCCGGGCCCACGCCCGGGCACTGCTCGTGTTGCTGGTGGTGCCCGACGTGCTGGGCGAGGACGTCGACCCGGCCACCCGGCGGCTACTGGTCGGGCTCCGTCCCCCATCCGTGTCAGTCGGACCCGTCGACGTCGAGACGATCACCCGACTCGCGCTCGGCAAGCTGGGCGCCGACCTCGAAGCGTGGACCGCCCGCCGGCTGGCCGAGCACACCGGCGGGAATCCCCGTGCGGTGCTGCAACTCCTCGAGGAGGTGCCGCGGCACCGCTGGCTCGGGTGGCAGGCGCGGTTTCCGGCACCCCGCGAACTGGCCGCCACGGTCGCGCGCACACTCGCCGCGTGTCCCCCCGGCACCCGAGCGCTCGTCGAGGCCGTCGCCGTCCTCGGGGACGACTGCTCGTCGTCCCGGGCCGCGGCGCTGGCCGGCCTCGACGATCCCGTCGCGGCCCTGGATTCGGCGCACCGGGCCGGACTGCTCGTGATCCGCTCCCAACTCGGCGACGTCACCCTCGCGTTCCCCGACCCGATGACCGCCGTCGCCGTCGCCGACGGGATCGGCCCCGCCCGGTGGTCCGAATTGCACACTCAGGCAGCCGCAATCGCCGAAGACACCGGTGCGGCCCTGTTCCACCTGGTGTCCGCCACGATGACCGACGACGCCGAACTCGCGGACCGGCTCGAAGGGTATGCCGACAGCAGGGCCGCGGACGGTGCCTGGTCCGACGTGGCCCGGGCCCTGATCACGGCCAGTCGTATCACCCCGGAACATGGCGTCCGTGCGGGCCGGCTTCTCCGTGGCGTCGACGCGCTCACCGGAGCGGCGGACCTGCCCCAGGCTCTGACGTTCCTCCCCGAGATCGAGAACCTGCCTGCCTCTCCGAAACGCGACGCGGTGCTCGGCTATCTCGCCATCCAGCGTGGGCGCCCCGCGGAGGCACACCAGTTCCTCACGCGGGCATGGGAAAGCGGTGACGACGACCCCTCGGTCGCGGCGCTGGTCTGCCAGCGGATGGTGCTGCACTCGCTGTGCCGCCTTCGCGGCGGCGAACTCGTCGAGTGGGCCGACCGCGCCCGCGCACTCGCCGGCGAGGCCACACCCGCTGCCGTCGAAGCCGCCGCGATCCGCGGGCTCGGGCTGGGGATGAGCGGGTCGGCCGAATCCCGAACCTTCTACACGGATCTGCCCGGCTACATGCGACTGGGTGCGCAGGGCCAGCGTGTCAGGATGGCGGAGGGGTGGCTCGCGCTGGCACTCGACGACCCCGACACCGCCCGCACCGAACTCGAGAGCGCCGAACCCACGGAGTTCCGTGGCGGGTCGCTGCGAATCTCGTTGTGGGCGCAGGCCTGGCTGGCCCGCACCCAGTTCGCCCTCGGCGCATGGGACGAGACCATCCGCACCGTGGACCGGGCGGCGGCGCTGCTGGAGCTGTCCGGGCTGGACCTGGTGCGCCCCCTGGTGCACTGGACCGGAGCGCAGGTGCACGCGCTCCGGGGGAACTGGACCGCGGCCCGCCGACACCTGCGCCGGGGGCGCGCCGGCGGCAACGACTACCCGATCATGCTCGTGCCGTCCTGCCTCGCCGCCGCGCAGTGCGCCGAGGTCGCCGCCGACTACGACGGCGTCCTGCGGCACCTCGAACCGCTGGTGGCCCTGCGCGACCAGGACGCGCTCGACGAACCCGGATTCTGGCCCTGGCCCGATCTGTACGCCAACGCGCTCGTCATCACCGGGCAGGTGGACCGGGCCGACGAATTCCTCGTCCCCCACGAGGCGCGGGCGACCGAACGCGGTCACCGCTCGGCGATGGCACGGCTCGGATACGTGCGCGGCCGGATCCTGGGTGCCCGCGGTGACATCGCCGCCGCGCGTGAGACCTTCGAGGGCGCGTTGAGTCATCTGGCGGCGCTCCCGCTCCCGTACGACCGCGCCCGCGTCAACTATGCCTACGGCCAGACCCTGCGCCGGGCCGGGCGCCGCCGCGAGGCCGACGCGGTGATCCGCACGGCCCGCGAGCTGTACGCGACATTGGGTGCGGCGGCCTACGTGGCACGCTGCGACCGCGAACTCAAGGCCGGCGGCGTGCGGACCGCCGAGCCGGCACCGGACCGCCCGACGTCCGACGTCGGATCCCTGACCCCGCAGGAACGCGCGGTCGCGACACTCGTCGCCGCGGGCAAGAGCAACAAGGCCGTGGCCGGAGAGCTGTTCCTGTCCGTCAAGACCGTCCAGTACCACCTGACCCGGATCTACGCGAAGCTCGGCATCCGCTCCCGCGGCGAACTGGCAGCCCGTTTCCGAGAACACGATTGAGGATCACCCACGTCATGACCATCGTCGACGACCCGGCGGCCACGACCGGGACACACCGGCTGGAGCGCCCCGCCCGCCCCCGGACCAGCCTCCGGAGGTTGGTCCGCGACGTCGGACCCGGATACGCCGCCAACGGCCTGATCGGCCTGATCTTCTCGTGCACCGGCCCCGTCGCGGTGATTCTCGCGGCAGGCGCCGCCGGCGGGCTGAGCGCCGCGGACATCGCGTCCTGGATCTTCGGCGTGTTCGTGCTCAACGGGATCCTCACCATCGCAATGAGTCTCGCCTACCGGCAGCCGCTGGCGTTCTTCTGGACCATTCCGGGCACCGTCGTCGTCGGAGGGTCGCTCGGGCACCTGAGCTGGCCGGAGGTGATCGGCGCGTTCCTCGTCACCGGCGCGCTGATCCTGCTGCTCGGCGCGTCGGGGCTGGTGCGCCGCGTGATGGCGGCGCTGCCGATGCCGATCGTGATGGCGATGGTGGCCGGTGTGTTCCTGAAGTTCGGGGTCGACCTGGTGAGCGCCCTCGGTGCGGACGTCGCGATCGCCGCACCGATGGTCGCGGTGTTCCTGGCGTTGAGCGCGTGGGTCCGGGCCGGGAAGTGGATGCCCCCGATCCTCGGCGCGCTGCTGGCCGGGGTGGTCGCGGTCGCCGCGTCGGGACGATTCGCACCCGCTCCCGGATCGGGCGCGATCCTGGCCGCGCCGGTGTTCACGGCACCGGTCTTCACCTGGTCCGCGATCGCGGAACTGGTGCTGCCGCTGGCGATCACGGTGCTGGTCGTGCAGAACGGGCAGGGCGTGGCGGTGCTGGCTGCCGCCGGTCACCGGCCCCCGGTCACGGTGTCGACGATCGCCTGCGGGCTGTGGTCCCTGGCCGCGGCCTGCGTCGGCGCGGTGTCGACCTGCCTGACCGGCCCGACCAACGCGTTGCTCGTCGCGTCCGGGGACCGCGGGCGGCAGTACACCGCCGCGGTGACGTGCGGCGCCCTGGCGATCGTGTTCGGCTCGTTCGCCCCGGTGTTCGTCCGCGCGATGACCGCGGCCCCGGTCGCGTTCGTCGCGACCCTCGGTGGACTGGCCATGTTGCGCGCACTGCAGGGGGCGTTCGTGGCCGCGTTCGGCACCAGGCACACGATGGGGGCACTGGTGGCGTTCGTCGTCACCGCCGCAAACGTGACGTTCCTGAACATCGGGGCGGCGTTCTGGGGTCTGGTGGCCGGGATGACGGTGTCGTGGATGCTCGAACGCGACCAGTTCAGGCGCTCGGGCGATCCCGGATCCGCGGCGTGACGTGGTCGGGCGGGCACCTCACGCCACGTCGACGGTGGCGGTCTCCGCGGCCAGCACGTCCGCGAGGAAGGACGTCGGGACCCGCGCCCATTCCGGCGGCCACCGACCGGCGAGACGGTCGTCGCGCAGGTCGACGACGAGATCCCGGACGTAGAGCGGACTGTCGAGCAGGTACCGGGTCATGCCGAGCTCTGCGCACTGCGCGGCGATCGAGGCGAGCAACCTCTTCGCCTCGTCCGTACGTCCTGCCGCCGCCAGGCAGACCACGAGCAGGCGTTTGGCCTGCATCAGGGCCCGGCGCCGCCCCGAACCCTCCAGCATGTTCGCCCATTCCTGCGCCCAGGTGCAGGCGAGCCGACCCGATTCGGGGGAGTTTTCCGCCACCAGCAGCCTGATGGCGGTGTCCTCGTCGAATTGTGCGGTGATCGCGTCGATGCCCTCGACGGGGCGCGGACGTCTCGCGTACTCGACCCGGGACGGCGGTCCGAGCCCGGGAGTCGGGGGCAGGCCCAGCCGGATCCGTTCGTTCTCGATCCTGGCTCGCAGTCGTGGCAGGTCCAGCGTCGCCGCCGTCCGGGCGCCCTCGTCGAGGCGCTGTGCCGCCGTGGTCCGGTCTCCGCGGACCGCCTTGATCCGGGCTCCGGATGCGTACCGGGCGAGCTTGAAATCGACCAGTCCACCGCCCGCGCCGAGCTCGCCGGCCTCGTCGAGCAGTCGTTCCGCCTCGTCGAGCCTGCCCTGCTCGTACAGCAGTTCGCCGAGCATCGACCCGGCCAGCCGCGCGACGAACGAGTGGCTCCCGCCCGATCGCCGGGCAACCCGCACGGCCTTCCGGAAGCTGTCCTGAGCCTCGCGGACATCGAGGCGTTCGCTGGCGACAATTCCGACGAAACAGTGTCCGTGCATCGCGCCGTACGGACCGATGTTCCGTGCGTGGTAGGGAGCGGCCCACTGCTGCAGTCGGAGCGCCTCGGCGAAGTCGAACCGGTAGATCGCGGCGAAGGAGGCAATGTTCGCAGCCGAGGACACGACGAACGGCCGCAACATGTCCGGGCGCGCGAGAGCCGCCTGGACGAGGTCATCGATGCCCTCCACCCGGTCTGCGCGAGCCGCCACCACGGCCTTCGCCACGTCGACCTCGGCCCGCATCTCGGCCTTCTCGTCGGCGGTCGGCGAGCCGTGGTCGAGCGTGGACTCGACCAGGTCGAGTGCTCGCCGCGTGGGCTCGGCACGATGCAGCAGGATGTTCGCCCACGCCACCGCGAGCTGTAATCGGGGGCGGGACACCACGATGTGCGGCGGAAGCTTCGCCACGAACCCGAGCAGGGTCGACATCTGGGCATGCTCGAGGAGATGCACGCCGTCGCGTTCGACCAACTCCACTGCCTGCTCCTCGTCACCTGCCGCCATGGCATGGTCAACGGCCTCGCTGATCAGCTTGTGCTCAGCGAACCACCGGGAGGCGATCCGGTGCAGTTCGGCGATCCGCTCGGGATCCTCGCGTTCGAGCCGTTGCTGCAGGAACTGCGCGAACAGCGGGTGGTAGCGGAACCACTCCCGGTTCTCGTCCATGGCGCGCAGGAACAGATCTCGCTCCTCGGCCCGCTCGAGCATCATCTGCCCGGGGCCGACGCCGGCCAGTGCGGAGGCCAGGTCGCCGGAGAGTCGCCCGGCCACGGAGGTCGTGAGCAGGAAGTCGAGCATGTCCGGTTCCAGGGTGCCCAGCACGTTCTCGGTGAGGTATTCGCCGATGGCGCGGTGCCGTCCCGACAGCGACCCGATGAACTGCTCGCGGTCGTCGCTGTTGCGCAGCGACAACGACGCCAGCTGCAGGCCCGCCGCCCACCCCTCGGTTGTCGCGGTGAGCTCGTCCACTCCGTCCTGGTCGAGGGGCAACCCCCCCAGCTCGACGAGCAGGTCGTGGGATTCCGCGGCGTCGAACCGGAGGTCGGTCGAGTCGATCTCGACCAGGTCGTCGCGCACTCGCATCCGGCTCAGTGGAAGTCCGGAGCGCCGCTGAGTGGTCACGACGACCTGGAGGTGGTGGCAGGCGTTGTCGAGCAGGAACTCCATCGCGGCGACGGTCGCGGCATCGTCGACGCGGTGCCAGTCGTCCAGGACGAGCACGACGGGTTCGTCGGCCTCGTGGATCTCGTTGATCAGCGCGGTCAGCACGTATCGGTCGGCCCCGTCACCGTGATGCTCGAGCTCCTGGTCGAGCTCCCGGACCAGGGCGGGGCGCACCCGCCGGATCGACTCCAGGAGATGCCCCAGGAACCACACCACATCGTTGTCGTCACGATCGACGCTCAGCCAGGCGACGGCCCGCCCCTCCCCGGCCAGCAGGTCGCGCCACTGGGTGGCGAGCGTGGTCTTGCCGAAGCCCGCCGGCGCGTCGATGACGGTCAGCAGCCGCCCGTGACCGGCCCGCAGCAGCTCGATCAACCTGTCACGACTCACCGGCGTCCGGATCGGCGCCGACGGATGGAACCGAGTCTCCGGGACGACCGGGACGGGGGTGCGGGCCGATGCCCCCCGCTGGGTGCCGCGCCGGCCCGTGCCGGACCGGCCGGTGTGTTCGTCGGCACGGGCGAGCTTCGGGTCCGGCGGCAGCGGCAGGTCGTCGACGACCAGGCCGTGGCGGTCCTGGATCGTTCGCAGGTTCTCGCCGAACTCGGCGGCGGTCCCGGGCCGATCGGCCGGGTTTCGGGCCATGGCCGCTTCGATGACGGCGCACAGGTCGTCGGGGATTCCCTCATCCCGCAGGTCCGGAACCGACTGCGTGGTGATGCGCAGGAACTGTGCCACCAACCGCTCGCCGCTGCGGCGTTCGAACGCCGCATGCCCGGTGATGGCACAGAACAGCGTCGCACCCAGCCCGTAGACGTCCGACGCGGCGGTCGCCGACCGTCCTTCCAACACCTCCGGGGCGGTGAACGCCGGCGACCCGGCCACCGTGCTCGTGGTGGTCTCGAAACCACCGGTGACACGCGCGATGCCGAAGTCGGTCAGCTGCGGCTCGCCGTAGTCGGTGATCAGGATGTTCGCCGGCTTGACGTCGCGGTGCAGGGTACCGATCCGGTGTGCGGTTTCCAGCGCGCCCGCCACCTTGACGGCGATCCCGAGCGCCTCGCTCCAGTCGAGCGGGCCGGAACGTCGGATCCGAGCCTCCAGCGAATCGCGCGAATGACACGGCATCACGATGTACGGCCGCCCGGACGGCGTGGTGCCGACCTGCAGGATGTTGACGATGTTCGGGTGGCCGGACAGCGCGCCCATGGCACGCTGCTCACGCAGGAATCGCTCGAGATTGTCCGGATCCAGATCCGACGTGAGCACCTTGATCGCGACCGTCCGGTCGAGGGCACGCTGCAGGCAACGGTAGACGACGCCGAAGCCACCCCGCCCGATCTCGTGGGCGTCTTCGAATCCGGCCTCGGCCAACTCCGCCACGATCCCGGGAGTCGGACCACGCTGCGTTATCAGCGGATCGAATTCGGCCATCACCTTCGACCCCGACACTTGAGGTCCACACCCACGCGATCACTTCACGACCACGTGATCCCGAGCATAGTCGGCCGCAGGAGAGTCCGGGGCGTCGGCACGCTCGGCGGTGACTGCACCGAAGCGAAACGCGACATCGCCGCGGCACGGCGGGCAGCACAGTCCTCGGGGTCAGCCCCGCAGCGTCGACGAGGGCGAGACCCCGTACTTGCGCCGGTACGACGCGGCGAAACGGCCGGTGTGGGTGATACCCCACCGCAACGCGACCTCGGTGACCGACGTGTCGGACGGATCGCCCGCGACGAGCTCCTCGTGGATCCGCTCGAGCCGTAGATCCAGCAGGTGATCGCGGGGACACACGCCCAGGTACTCGCGGAAGCCCTCCTGCAGTCGGCGCACGCTCACCCCCGCGACCTCCGCCATGTCCGCGGACGTCCACGGCTGCGACGGGTCCTCCTGGAGACGGTCGAGGACTCGCTTGACGATGCGGGGACGGGCCGCGCCACCGGCGTCGTCCGGCATGACCGCCAGCACGAACGCGGCGGTGAGCGCACCCGACAGCTGCTCGGCGACAATCGGGTTGCGCCACAGGGTTTCTCCGCCACGCACCCCCTCCATGACCGAGCGGAGCAGCGCCATCCAGCTCTCCCCCTCCGGTGTGGACAGGTCCACCTGGTCGGGGAGCCGGCGGTCGGGGCGTCCCAGGATGCGCGCCATCTCCCGCCGCAGGTGGTCCCGGTCCAGCTTGACGCCGACGATCTCGCAGTCGTCGGTCCAGCGGGTGATCACCGCGTCCGTGTCGGGCGGGAACACCGACGCCTGACCCGGCAGTGACACCACCCGGCGACCCTCGGTCACCGATTCGATCCGCCCCGACAGCGGGATGTTCACGGCGAACGCTCCGGGATGCCGGGACTCGACGGAAACCTCTCCGCCCCAACCGATCCGCGCGAGCCGCAGCTCGCCGAGCTGCAGCGCCCGGACGTCGAGGTGTGGCTCCGAGCCGGCGGCCAACGGCGTCAGGACGTGCGGGAAGTACGCGTCCGAGACCGCGTGTTCGGCTTCGCCCCAGTCACCCGGACCGGCCGCCGTGTCCGTCGCCGTGCGCACCGCACCCTCCTCGCCCGTCCCGATCGGGACCTTCGACCCCAGTGTGATGGGCGACACGTCCGGTGGCAACAACGCCCGGACGGGTTCGCCGCGCAAAACGGATAGTCGGACCGCTCAGCGGATCGCCGACCCTCGTCCACCGCGCCTATGTTCTACGTCACACCTACCCGAACCCCCTCACACGGAGCA
This sequence comes from Rhodococcus olei, assembly GCF_039540555.1. Lineage (NCBI taxonomy): Bacteria > Bacillati > Actinomycetota > Actinomycetes > Mycobacteriales > Nocardiaceae > Rhodococcus > Rhodococcus olei. Next base: position 497,273 of record NZ_BAABFB010000075.1, read on the forward strand.
CGCAATGGACTCACGCCGACTCCGAAACATCTTCGGACAGTTTGCAAGTGGCGTCACCGTCATCACCTGCGCGAAGCAGGACGGCACGCCCCACGGGGCCACGGTGACCGCGTTCACCGCGGTCTCGCTGGAGCCGCGCCTGTGCCAGGTGACGCTGACCCGGGCGTCGAAGGCGTGCAGCTTCCTCGCGGGCGCACCGTTCGCGGTGAACATCCTCGCGGCGGACCAGATGGACGTCGCGCTGCACTTCGCCGGACGCCCGGCCTCACCCGAGCCGGTCTGGGAACCGGGTCCGACCTCCCCGGTCCTCGCCGGCACCGCCGCCACCCTGTCCTGCATCCCGTGGCGCGAGTACGACGGCGGCGACCACGTCATCTTCATCGGGGAGATCGTCGACGCGCAGTGCCGCGACACCTCGCCCCTGCTCTTCTACCGCAGCGCCTTCCACGACCTCGGCGCGCCGAGCGGTGCCGCCGCCTGGAACGGCTCGATGGACGACCCGCACAGCGGCTGGTTCGACGCGGGCACCAGCTTCACCCCGCTGCACCTGGCCACCGCCACCCGCTGACCATCCCCACGATCATCCGAATCCTGTTTCACCCCAAGGAGATCTCATGACCACCACCGAGTCCCGGCCCACCGACAACGTCACCGACCGTTCCACGGTCAACCCCGCCGCGGACGCGCCGGCGAACACGCGGCAGAACTTCGCCACCCGCCCGATGACCGGCGACGAGTACATCGAGTCGATCAAGGACGGTCGCGAGATCTACCTGCACGGCGAGCGGGTGCGGGAGTTCTGGAACCATCCGGCGTTCCGCAACTCCATCCGGATGACCGCACGCCTGTACGACGCGCTGCACACCGGCGACCACGTCGACACGCTCACCTGCCCCACCGACACCGGCAACGGCGGCGTGACGATGCCGTTCTTCAAGACCCCCACCAGTTCCGACGACCTGCTGCGTGAACGCGACGCGATCGCCACCTGGGCGCGGATGACGTACGGCTGGATGGGCCGCAGCCCCGACTACAAGGCCAGCTTCCTCGGCACCCTCGACGCGAACAGCGAGCTGTACGCCCCATTCCAGGACAACGCGAAGCGCTGGTACCGCGAGTCGCAGGAGAAGGTCCTGTACTGGAACCACGCCATCATCAACCCGCCGGTGGACCGCCAGCTGCCGCCGGACCAGGTCGGCGACGTGTTCATGAAGGTCGAGAAGGAGACCGACGCGGGCCTGATCGTCTCCGGCGCGAAGGTCGTCGCGACCGGCTCCGCGATCACCAACTACAACTTCATCGCCCACTACGGCCTGCCGATCAAGAAGAAGGAATACGCCCTGATCTGCACGGTGCCGATGGACGCCCCGGGCATCAAGCTCATCTCGCGCGCCTCGTACTCGCAGAACGCCGCGGTCGTCGGCTCCCCGTTCGACTACCCGCTCTCGTCCCGGATGGACGAGAACGACGCCATCTTCATCTTCGACAAGGTGCTGGTGCCGTGGGAGAACGTCTTCATGTACGGCGACGTGGAGAAGATCAACGCCTTCTTCCCGCAGTCCGGCTTCCTGCCCCGCTTCACGTTCCAGGGCTGCACCCGCCTGGCGGTCAAGCTCGACTTCATCGCCGGCCTGCTGCTCAAGGCGCTCGACGCCACCGGCGCCGGCGGCTTCCGCGGCGTGCAGACCCGGGTCGGCGAGGTCATCGGCTGGCGCAACCTGTTCTGGTCGCTCACCGAGTCGATGGCCCGCGACCCCGAGCCGTGGATCGGCGACACCGTCATCCCGAAGCTCGAATACGGCCTGACGTACCGGATGTTCATGATCCAGGGCTACCCGCGGATCAAGGAGATCATCGAGCAGGACGTCGCGTCCGGCCTGATCTACCTGCCGTCCTCGGCGGCCGACTTCAAGAACCCCGAGGTCCGCCCCTACCTCGACAAGTACGTCCGCGGCAGCGACGGCATCACCGCCGTCGACCGGGTGAAGACCATGAAGGCCCTGTGGGATTCGATCGGATCCGAGTTCGGCGGCCGCCACGAACTGTACGAGCGCAACTACTCCGGCAACCACGAGAACGTCAAGGCCGAACTGCTGTTCGCCGCCGAGAACCGTGGCGTCGTCGCCGGGATGCGCGGTCTCGCCGAGCAGTTCATGGGCGAGTACGACCTCGACGGCTGGACCGTTCCCGACTTGATCGGCAACGACGACGTGACCGCGTACTACAAGAAGTGACCGAACCGCCGCGCGCGGGTGGGCCCCGGCTCACCCGCGCGCGGCGCGTGTCGGTCCCCGCACCTAGGGTTTCCCACCGTGGCGAAACCGAAATCCAGCTACCGATGCACCGCCTGCCAGTACACCGTGGCGAAGTGGGTCGGTCGCTGCCCGGAATGCGGCGAGTGGGGTTCGGTCGAGGAGGCCGCACCGGTGCTGGCGGCCGTCGCCAACCGGCCGGGCGCGACCGCGGCCAGGGCCGGCGCGGCGCTGATCCCCAACTCCCCCGCGACCCCGCTGTCGGAGGTCAGCGCGACCATCAGCCGCGCGAAACCGACCGGGATCCCGGAACTCGACCGGGTCCTCGGCGGCGGGATCGTGCCGGGGTCGGTGGTTCTGCTCGCCGGCGAGCCGGGCGTCGGCAAGTCGACGCTGCTGCTCGAGGTGGTGCACCGGTGGGCGCGGCGCGGCCCCGAGGACCGCTCGCTCTACGTCACCGGTGAGGAGTCCGCCGGTCAGGTCCGGCTGCGGGCCGACCGCACCGGCGCCGTCCACGAACGGGTGTACCTGGCCGCCGAATCCGACCTCGCGACCGTGTTCGGCCACGTCGACCAGGTCAAGCCGACACTGTTGATCGTCGACTCGGTGCAGACGATGCTCGCCGCCGACGTCGAGGGGGTCACCGGCGGCGTCACCCAGGTCCGGGCGATCACCGCCGCGCTGACCACCCTGGCCAAGACCAGCGGCATCCCGGTGCTGCTGATCGGGCACGTCACCAAGGACGGCGCGGTCGCCGGCCCGCGCGCGCTCGAGCACCTCGTCGACGTCGTGCTGCACTTCGAGGGCGACAAGCACTCGACGCTGCGGATGCTGCGGGGCGTGAAGAACCGCTTCGGATCCGCCGACGAGGTCGGCTGTTTCGAACTGCACGAGGACGGCATCGAGTGCGTCGCCGACCCGTCCGGACTGTTCCTGCACCACCGCGAGGACACCGTCCCCGGCACCGCGGTGACCGTCACGATGGACGGCAAACGTGCGATGCTCGGCGAGGTGCAGGGCCTGGTGGTGACCACCCAGAACCCGTCCCCGCGGCGCGCGGTCAGCGGGATGGACGCGTCCCGGGTCGCGATGGTGCTCGCGGTGCTCGCCAAACACGGCAACGTCCGGACCCACGACAAGGAGGTGTACGCGGCGACCGTCGGCGGCATGCGCGTCACCGAACCGTCCGCGGACCTGGCGCTGGCGCTGGCGATCGCATCGGCGTACCGCGACACCTCCCTGCCGTCCGGCCTGGTCGTACTCGGCGAGGTCGGCCTGGCCGGCGAGGTCCGGCGCGTCACCGCCGTCGGGCGCCGACTGTCCGAAGCCGCCCGACTGGGGTTCACCCACGCGGTCGTTCCCCACGGCTGCGGGCCGCACCCGGCCGGAATCAAGGTGACCGAGGTCGGCAGCCTGCAGGAGGCGTTGCGGGTGCTGCCGCGCAGGCTGCGCCCCGTGCCGGAGTGAGCCGGGCGTTACAGGGTCGAGTCGCCGAACGTCGGCAGCCCCGTCGGCTGGCCGTCGACGAACTCCTGCATCGGGGTGAAGTGCTCGGGCTTGATCTTCAGGAACAGGCCGCGCGAGGTCGCGACGATCTCGTCGCTCGCCGCCGCGCCCTCGACGATGCGGACCTCCGAGCTGGTGTACACCTTCCGCCGGATCATGCCGTCGATGCGGGCCCGGAACTCGAGCACCGAACCGAGCGGGATCGGGCGGGCGAAGTCGATCTGCAGGTGACCGGTGACCACCGCGGTTCCGAGCAGCATGCAGGCCATGCCCTGCGTCTCGTCGAACGCGGTCGTCAGGATGCCGCCGTGGATCACACCCGGTCCGCCCTGGTAGCGCGATTCGGCGGTCAGCCTGCCGACGACCTCGATTCCCTCGGTCGCGGTGAAGTGCATGGAGACCCCGGTCGGCTGGTCGTCACCACACCCGAAGCACTTGGCCCAGTGCTGGGGCAGCGCAGCGCCGGGGGCCGGGAAGGAGTCCGGCCGGGTCGGGATTTCGAGATCTTCAGGCAAAGTCCAGGTACCGCTCACGCCTGGGTAATCTAGTCGGCACACATCCGCGCGGGACGAGGGCCTCCCGCGCATCGGCACTGCGCCACGCGTGTTCGGCGAGGCAGCGCGTTCGACGAAGCAGGGGGGACGGCGATGGACGGCACCGCGGCCACGCTCCGCGAGACCATTGCCCGGTTGGCGCCGGGAACCGAGCTCCGGGACGGACTCGAACGGATCCTGCGGGGACGCACCGGCGCCCTGATCGTGCTCGGCTACGACGACGAGATCGAGGAGCTCTGCGACGGCGGCTTCGAGCTCGACGTCGAGTTCGCACCGACCCGGCTCCGAGAACTGTCGAAGATGGACGGTGCGGTCGTCCTGTCCACCGACGGCACCCGGATCGTCCGCGCGAACGTGCAACTGGTGCCGGACTACAAGATCCCGACCGTCGAGTCCGGTACCCGGCACCGCGCCGCGGAACGTACCGCGATCCAGACCGGCTACCCGGTGGTGTCGGTGAGCCAGTCGATGAGCATCGTGTCCGTGTACGTCGGTGGCGTCCGGCACGTGCTGGAGGGGTCGCCGACCATCCTGTCGCGGGCCAACCAGGCGGTGGCCACCCTCGAGCGCTACAAGTCGCGGCTCACCGAGGTCACCAACGCCCTCTCGGTCGTCGAGATCGAGGACTTCGTCACCCTGCGCGACGCGCTGACGGTGACGCAGCGACTGGAGATGGTGCGGCGCGTGTCGGTGGAGATCGAACGTGACGTGCTCGAACTCGGCACCGACGGCCGGCAGTTGGCGCTGCAGCTCGAGGAACTCGTCGGCGACAACGACCAGGCCAGGCAGCTGGTGGCGCGGGACTACCTGGCCGGACCCGGGCAGCCGGCCACCGAGGCGGTCGAGGACACCCTCGCCCGGCTCGACAAGCTCACCGATGCGGATCTGCTCGACCTCACCACCCTCGCACGGGCGTTCGGCTACCCGGCGACGATCGAGGCACTCGACGCGCCGATGAGTCCGCGCGGCTACCGGGTCCTCGCGCGGGTGCCGCGCCTGCAGTTCCACCAGGTGCACCGCCTGGTCGCCTCGTTCGGCACCCTGCAGGGCCTGCTCGCGGCGACCGCCGCCGACCTGCAGGCCGTCGACGGGATCGGTGGGCTCTGGGCCCGGCACATCCGGGAGGGTCTCTCCCGGCTCGCCGAGACGTCGATCACCGGCCCGTTCGACTAGTCAGCTCAGGTTGAACGGCTCCGGCGAACTGCGCAGGTTGCCGAGCTGGCCGACGACCGTGTACGCACCGGCGCCGACCGGGTCGCGGGGCGCGGTGCACCCGGGAGCCGACGTCGCGCCCGACCACTTGACCGTGAACGCCGCCTGCTCGCCCGGCGCGAGGGTGCGGGGGTCGGGGGTCGAGTTCGGGTAGCAGTCGACGTTCGACCACAGCCGCTTCTGCCCGTCGAGCGTGTAGACCAGGACCTGTTGCATCCCCGCGCCGAGGTCGCGGTCGCAGGCGGTGTTGCCGATGTTCGTGATGACGATCCCGAACTCGGGCTCCTGCCCCGCCGGATACGTCGACTTGTCGGCGCTCACCTTGATGGCCAGCGAGCTGTCGGGGCACTGCCCCGGCGCGGGAGCGGCGGCCGCCGTCCCGGATGCCGACGCCGACGCGGACCCGGACGCGCCACCTCCCCCGCCGCCGCTGCCGGCCCCGTCCGACGGTGCAGCGGTGCCGGTCGCGGTGGCCGAGGTGGTCGACGTCAGGGACGAACTCGCGGCCGCCGCGTCGGCGGACGGGTCATCGCCGCCCCCACGCAACGCGGAGACGATCCAGACGACCAGGATCAGTGCGACCACCGCGGCGCCGATGGCAAGCCACCGGCGGCGCCAGTAGATCTCGGGGGGCAGCGGCCCGGACGGTTCCATCACGGATACCACGGTAGGTGTCCGCGGTATCCGCACCGCCCACCAGGTCCGGCGTGTCGCTCACGCGAGGCGTGTCAGAGCGCGTCCCGCTCGTCGACGACCTCGCCGATCTCACCTTCCACACCGCGCAGCTTGATGCCGCCGTCGGCGAGGGTGTAGGTGACGCCGACGATCGCGCAGGTGCCGTCCGCGACCTTGTCGGCGATGATCCGGGACCGGTCCATCAGCAGCCGGCCGGTCTCCACGACGTGTCGTCCCTCGAGCTCGTCGACGGTGCTCAGGCCCTCGTTGCGGCCCACCAGGATCGACGGCGCGACCCGCTCGACGATGCTGCGGATGAAGCCGCCGGGCACCTCGCCCTTGTCGAGTGCGGTGAGTGTCGCTGCGACCGCACCGCAGCTGTCGTGGCCGAGCACCACGATCAACGGCACGTTGAGGATGTCGACGGCGTACTCGATGGACCCGAGGACCGAGCTGTCGATGACGTGACCAGCGGTACGCACGACGAACATGTCGCCGAGCCCCTGGTCGAAGATGATCTCCGCGGCGACACGTGAGTCACCGCATCCGAACAGCACCGCGGTGGGGTGCTGTCCCTGGACGAGTTTGGCCCGGTCGGCGATGCCCTGACTCGGGTGCAGCGAGTTGTCGCTGACGAACCGCTCGTTACCCTGCTTGAGGGCTTTCCAGGCCGAAATGGGGTTCGAATTGGGCATGCCTGCCATTGTGCACCCGACCCCGAATCGGGCATCGCAGCGACCTGGTGAAACGACGAAGGACAGGTGTGACGATCGGATGAATTCCTCCGCACTGATCGGCTGGTACGAGCGCCAGGCCCGGGACCTTCCGTGGCGCCGGGACGGGGTCACGGCCTGGCACATCCTGATGAGCGAGATCATGCTGCAGCAGACCCCGGTGGCGCGCGTCGCGCCGATCTGGGAGCAGTGGGTGGCCCGGTGGCCGGTGCCGTCGGCGATGGCCGCGTCGAGCCAGGGCGAGGTGCTGCGGGCGTGGGGCAAGCTCGGCTACCCGCGGCGGGCGCTGCGACTGCACGAGTGCGCTGGTGTGCTGGCCGGCGACCACGACGACATGGTGCCCGCGGACGTGGACGTGCTGCTGACCCTCCCCGGCATCGGCGCCTACACCGCGCGCGCCGTCGCCTGCTTCGCCTACGGGCAGCGAGTTCCTGTGGTGGACACCAACGTTCGGCGCGTGATCGCCCGCGCCGTCCACGGGTCCGCCGAACCGGGGAATCCGTCCACCAAGCGGGACCTCGGCGACGCGGAAGCGCTGCTGCCCCGCACGCGTGACCGGGCGGCGATGTTCTCCGCCGCACTGATGGAACTGGGCGCCACGGTGTGCACCGCACGCACACCGGACTGCGCACGCTGCCCGCTCGACGACTGCGCGTGGGTCGCGGCCGGACGGCCCGCGTACACCGGGCCGGCACGGAAGGTGCAGAAGTTCGCCGGCACCGACCGGCAGGTTCGCGGCCGCCTGCTCGACGTGCTGCGAAACGGCCACGGACCGGTGGAACGCGCACTGCTGGACCAGGTCTGGCTCACCGACACCGCGCAGCGGGACCGGGCCCTGGACTCGCTGCTCGTCGACGGGTTGATCGAACAGACCGACGACGGACTGTTCGCGCTGGCCGGCGAGGGCTAGTCGAGGTCCAGTTCCAGTTCGCCGGCGCGGGTCAGCGCCGCGCCGAGGGCGTCCGCGTCCGTCACCAGGACGTGGAGTGCTTTCGCCGCGACGAGCAGGGCGTCGACGTCATTGCCGTAGACGCTGACCATGCCGGCTTCGGGATCGAAGCCGACCGCCGCGAGGACGTCCGGAGCCCGGTCCGTGAGCACCGCGAGGAGCGCACCGGAGAACTCGTACCCGGAACCCTCGATTCCGTGCGCCTCCAACGCCGATCGGTGCTGGTGCCACTCGGGACCACCGGGCGAGTAGATGACGCTGGAACCACTGCCGCCGGAGACGAGTCGGACCGGCTCGAGTGCGTCGAAGTCGCTGGGAGTTGCCATGCGGCAGACCGTAGCGAGGGCGTCCGACAGGACCGCGATCAACCACCGCGAGCGGGTACCTCCGCCCGAAGGTCGCGGCGCAAGGACTCCACCGCCGTCCGGTTCGCCGCGCGTCAGGCGATCGGCTGCTACAACCTGGCGGTGCCCAGTTCACGTCGCCACTGCAAGGGTGTGGTCCCGCGCCAACGGCGAAACGCGCGGGTGAGTGCGCTCTGATTGCCGTATCCCAGCAATCGGCTGATCTCGACCAGCGGCAGGTCGGTCTGAGACAGGAGCTGCTCGGCGAGCCGGTGCCGGGTCTGGTCGACGATCTCCTCGAAGGTCGTACCGCCCCGGGCCAGATGGCGATACAGCGTGATCCGGTGCACGGCGAAGAACTGCGCGATGCGATCGACGCTGCAGTCGCCGGACGGCAGCATCGACTCGACGACCCGTCGCACCTGGCCGACGATGTCGTCGACCGCACCGGTCTGCAACTGCTGGAGGTGCCCGTGGAAGAACTGACGGAGCTCCGGGTCTGTTCCCGAAACACGCTGCTGTAGAAGCTCTTCGGGAAACAGCACCTCGTGCCTCGGCTCGTTGAAGTGCACGGGCGCACGGAAGAAGCGACGGTAGAGCTCGGACGACGCAGGCTCGCGGTAGGAAATCCGCACCAACGTGGGTCGCCAGGATCGGGCCAGCAGCAGCTCCACGATCTTGACGTGGGCGACGAGGTAGGCCGTCAACAGCTGGTCGCTGCCCGGGAACGTGCCGTCGACGATGATCGACCGGGCGACGTAGCCGTCCGCAACGCTGATCGTCGACGCGATCCCCCGGTACCAGATTGGGCTGAACCGGCCGACCGCGTCCAGCGCCTCGCCCACCGTGCCCGCGTTCACGACGAGAAAGCGCAGCGGCCCGGTGTTGCCGAGCGAGGCGTACTGGCCGAGCAGCAACCCGAGGTGATCACAGGCCGTCGCCGCCGCAACGGTGTCGACGATCCGCCCGTGCACCTCGATCGGCAACGGCGTCAGCGGATTGTGTTCGAGGAGTTCCGGGGTCACCCCGTGCGCCTCGAGCACCGGCCACGCGTCGACCCCGAATCGCATCGCCACCGCGGGGACGTTCGCGAGTACGCCGGCCGGCAGCAACCTCGCGGTGAGCCCGCTCCCCGACTTCGCCATCGACGGCCACCTCCTGCAACGTGAAGACAAATTCTTGTTACCCAAGGATAAATCCTTGCATGTGATGCGCATTACTTTCGAAGTCGCACGAGGCGGGGACCACCGAGAACCGCCGGGATCCGAAGGTAGGCGACATGCACTTTCTCGACGACAGTCTGTACCCGGAGAATCAGGAGAAGCTGGTCATCCAGGTAGCGCCGTACGGCCCGCAGTGGCTGCCGAGCGATTCCGACGACATCGCGGTGTCGATGGACGCCCAGATCCAGAAGGCCGTCGACTGCTGGAACGCGGGTGCGTCCGTGCTGCACGTGCACGTCCGCGAGGAGGACGGGAAGGGCTCGAAGCGGCTCTCGAAGTTCAACGAGATGATCGGCCTGCTGCGCGAGGCGGTTCCCGAGATGGTCCTGCAGGTCGGCGGATCGATCTCGTTCGCGCCGGAGGACGAGGGCCAGGCAGCCACCTGGCTCGACTACGACACCCGCCACATGCTCGCCGAGCTGGACCCGGCACCCGATCAGGTCACGGTGGCGATCAACACCAGCCAGATGAACATCGTCGAGATGCTCACCAAGGACGACGTGCGGGGCACGATCCTGGAGAAGCCGGAGTACGTGAAGGCGTACACCGAGATGGTCTCCGACGCCCGGCCGTCGTTCTACATCGAGCACCTCGAGCGGCTCGCGAAGTCGGGCATCCAGGCCCACTTCATGCTCGGCCACGTGCATCAGCTCGAGACGGTCGAACGCCTGATCCGCAAGGGCCTGTACACGGGTCCGCTGATCCTGAACTACGTCGCGATCGGCGGCGGCGCGGCGGGCTTCAACCCGTCCGATCTGATCGAGTTCGTCCGCCGCACACCGGACGGCGCGGTGCTGACGATCGAGAGCGCGATGCGCGCGGTGCTGCCGATGAACACGATGGCGATCGCCATGGGCCTGCACGTGCGGGTCGGCATCGAGGACAACCTGTGGGGCCGCAAGGGCGAGCGGATCACCTCGGTCCAGCAGGTCGAGCAGACGGTGCGCCTGGCCCGGGAACTCGGCCGCGACATCGCCGACGGCACCGAGGCGCGCCGGATCTACAAGATCGGCGAGATGTACTCCAGCGTCGACGAGACCATCGCCAATCTGGGGATGGCACCGAACCGGCGCATCGGCCAGCGGGGCTTCACGGTCCCCGGCGTCGCCTGAGCGGGCGGAGCCCGGCCATGCAGAGCCAGATCGATCCGGACGTGCTCGACCCGAAGCTCGTCGCGTTCATCCGATTGAAGATCGACGTGTCGGCCACCCACATGTACGCCCCCGGCGTGCGCAGGCACATCGCGACGGCCATCGAACTCGGGGCCACCCGGGAGGAACTGCTCGAGGTCATCAAGATCTCCGCGGTGATCGGTATCCACGCGTGCGCCACGGGTGTGCCGATCCTCGCCCAGGAACTCGTACACGCGGGGCGGCAGTCCGGCCCGCGCGAGGCCACCACACCGACACCGGTGATCGACGGCCTTCTCGAACGCGGACAGTTCAACCCGCTGTGGGAGACGCTGCACAACTGGGACCCGGACTGGCTCGAGGCGTTCCTCGCGATGGGCGCGGGCATCTGGAGCGACCATGTCCTGCCCCCGCTGTGGATCGAACTGCTCTGCATCGCCGGCGACGCGGCGCTGACCCACATGTACGAGCCCGGCACCCGCCGGCACATCGCCGCCGCCCTCGAACTCGGTGCCAGCCGGGAACAGATCGACGCGGTCCTACGGATCGTCGCCGATCAGGGCCGCGAATGCTACGAGTTCGCGCTGCCGATCCTCGAGCACGAACTGAGCGGAATCGCGGCGCACCGCTGATCCCGCCGCCGAACCGGCACCCCACCTGAAGCGCTCGAACGAGCAGCGAAAAGAGGCAACATGGACACCAAGCGAACGAGCGACGACGTCGTTTCGGACACGCACCCGGGCGCTCCGGGCGGGGGTCAGGAGTCGGGCGCGACGACCCGTGAACTGGACGGGCTCTACCGCAGGATCGCACTGCGGCTGCTGCCCTTCCTGTTCCTCGCCTACGTCATCAATTCGATCGACCGCGCGAACATCTCGTTCGCGAAGCTGCGGATGGTCGACGACCTCGGGCTGAGCAACGCGACCTACGGGCTGGGCGCGTCGTTGTTCTTCGTCGGTTACGTGCTGTTCGAGGTGCCGAGCAACCTGTACATGCAGCGGGTCGGCGCCCGCCTGACCGTCATGCGCATCATGATCCTGTGGGGCCTGATCACGGTGGCCACGGGGTTCGTGAACACCCCGGGACAGCTCTACGTGCTGCGGTTCCTGCTCGGCGTCGCCGAGGCCGGGTTTTTCCCCTGCATCATTCTCTACCTGACCTACTGGTTTCCGGCGGCACGGCGCGGTCGGATCACCTCGATGTTCATGCTGGCGGTTCCGGCCTCGGGCCTGATGAGCGGCCCGCTCGCGGCCTGGATCATGACCGCCTTCGACGGCACCCACGGGATGCAGGGCTGGCGAGTGCTGTTCATCTACGAGGGCATCCCCGCCGTCGCGCTCGGTGTGGCGGCCTGGTTCCTGCTCCCCAACGGACCGCAGACCGCGGACTGGCTCGACACCCGCGAGCGAGACCTCGTGACGGCCGCGGTCGCGGCGGAGGACGAGCGCCCCGACGCCACCGTGAAGGGCGCGCTGCGCCGGGTGGTCACCGACGGCCGGGTCTGGCTCGCGGGATTCGTGTTCTTCGCGATGTACGCCGGTTTCAACGTCCTCGCCTACTGGGCGCCCACCCTGCTGCACGATCTCGGAGTCACCGACCTCACCACGATCGGCCTGCTCACCACCCTCCCCTCGATCGGTGCGGTGATCGGCATGCTGGTGGCCGGCCGCAGCTCCGACCGAACCATGGAACGCCGTTTCCACGTTGCCGTCCCGCTGACTGTCTCCGGAATATGTTTTGCTGCAATGACATTGACCTCATCGAACCTGCTGCTGTCGATATCCCTGCTGACCATCGCCGCGATGATGTGCTTCGGCGCGTTGCCGGTCTTCTGGACCATTCCGCCGTCCTATCTGGCCAAGGCGAGCGCCGCCGGCGGCATCGCGTTCATCAGCAGCCTGGGCGGGGTCTCCGCCTTCGTCACCCCGAACATCATCGGTCAGATCGCGACCAGGACCGGAAGCATGGACAACGCGATGTACTTCGTCGCCGGAATCCTGCTCGTCGCCGGAGTCGTGATCGTCAAGGGCATCCCCGCCGCCGCGCTGGGGGAACGCCGACTGCGCCCCACCACCAACTCTGACCTGTAAGGACCCGTGCCCCATGCTCGCCCACAACCCGAACGCCACACTCTCCCTCGCCGCCGTGCCCGCCGAGTCCGCCCGCAAGTACCCCGACAAGGTGGCCGTCGTCGACGGCGCCGTCCGGCTCACCTACCGCCGGTTGTGGGAGCGGGCCCGCTCGGTCGCCGCGGGTCTGCACGCGCACGGCGTACGCCCCGGCGACCGCGTCGCCCTGATGATGGGCAACGTCGCGGACTTTCCGGTCAACTACTACGGAATCCTCGCCGCCGGAGCGGTCGTCGTCCCCGTGCACCTGCTCCTCACCGCGACGGAAGTAGCATTCGTGCTGCAGGACAGCGACGCGAAGCTCGTCGTCTGCCACGAGCCCACCGCATCGGTGGCCGGGCCCGCCGCGGCCGAGGCCGGCGTCCCGGTCGCGACGGGTGCCGATATCGAAGGCGCCGAACCGATTCCCCACCACGTCACGCGCAGCCCGGACGATGCGGCCGTGATCTTCTACACCAGCGGAACGACGGGCACCCCGAAGGGGGCGGTGCTCACCCACCTGAACATGGTGATGAACGCGACCGTCGCGGCGGTGGATGCGCACGACGTCCGATCGTCCGACGTGGTGCTCGGCTGCCTGCCCCTGTTCCACGCATTCGGGCAGACCGTCAGCATGAACGCCACCTTCCGGATGGGTGCCACTGTGGTTCTGCTGACCCGTTTCTCGGGTGACGGCGTGATCGAGACGATGGTCCGGGAGGGTGTCGACGTCTTCCACGGCGTGCCGACGATGTACATCGCCCTGCTCGAAGCCACCCGCACCTCACGCTCCCTCCCGGTGCTGCGCAACTGCCTCTCCGGTGGAGCGTCGCTGCCGGTGACCGTGCTCGAGGCCTTCAGCACCGCGTTCTCCGCCACCGTGTTCGAGGGCTACGGGCTGTCCGAGACCGCGCCGGTGGCCTGCGCGAATCAGGCCGCGTTCGGTGCGCGTGCCGGCACGGTCGGGCAACCGATCTGGGGCGTGGACGTCGAGATCGCCGACGCCGAGACCGAGGAGGCCATCGTGGCTCAGCCCCCGGACACGCTCGGGGAGATCGTTATTCGCGGCCACAATGTCTTCTCCGGCTACCTGAATCGGCCCGGCGCGACCGCGGAGGCGCTGGTCGACGGCTGGTTCCGCACCGGCGACCTCGGCACCAAGGACGCCGAGGGCTTCGTCACGATCGTCGACCGCAAGAAGGACGTCATCATCCGCGGCGGCTTCAACGTCTACCCACGCGAGGTCGAGGAGGTGCTGGCCACCCATCCCGCCGTGGCGCAGGTCGCCGTCATCGGACTGCCCGACCCGGTCCGCGGCGAGGAGGTGTGCGCGGTGATCGTGCCTGCCGAGGCCGCCACCGTGCCGGACTCCGACGACCTGATCGCGTGGTCCAGGGAGCGTCTCGCCAAGCACAAGTACCCGCGGCGGGTGCACGTCATGGACGCGCTGCCGATGGGACCGAGCCACAAGGTGCTCAAACGCGAACTGCGCCTGCTCCTCTCGCCCGAGAACGCCGCCGCGCCCACCCACTGACCGCCACGGACACCCCCGTGTCCACCACACACCCGAGGAGAATCGCCATGCGTATGAAGGACAAGGTCGCGCTCGTGACCGGCGTCGGCCCCGGCCTGGGCAAGGCGATCGCCGTCACGTTGGCCCAGGAGGGCGCGCGGGTCGTCGTCTGCGACGTGAACGAGACCGCGCTGGCCGAGGCGCGTGACGCCGTCGAGGAGGCCGGCGGCACCTGCCTCGCGGTCCGCTGCGACGTCTCGTCCAGCGCGCAGGTGCGTGAGATGTTCGCGGCCGCAGTTGACCGGTTCGGCACGGTGCACGCACTGGTCAACAATGCCGCGCTGACCCCGAACACCCCGGTCGACACCGAGCGCCGAAACCGGCTCTACTCCTACATCCAGACACCGGTCCCCCGTGAGTCCCTGGGCTTCACCAGCAGCATCGGCGACGACGAGTGGCTGCGATTCTGGGGCGTCAACGTGCACGGGGTCTTCTACTGCACCCGCGAGGCGCTGCGGCTCATGGAGCCGCAGGGCTACGGACGCATCGTCAACATCGCGTCGATCGCCGGCATCTCCGCCCGTAGCGCCCACAGCCCGCACTACAGCGCCACCAAGGGCGCGGTGGTCGCGTTCACCCGGTCCGTGGCGTTGGAGGTCGCGGGCGCCAACATCTTCGTCAACGCGATGGCCCCGGGCGGAGTGGCCACCCCGGCCTTCAACGGGTACCTGGACCAGATCGGCGAGGACGGCCGCAACCGGCTGTGGCAGAGCTGTCCGGCGGGCCGATTCGGCGGGGTCGACGAGTACGCTGCGACCGTCCTGCACCTCGCGAGCGACGAGCACTATCTGGTCGGGCAGGTGATCAGCCCGAACGGCGGTTCCGCGATCTGAGCGCCGTACGGTTCAGAGGGACTCCAGGAAGTCCTCGACTGCCTTGCGGTACTCCTCGGGCCGGTCGTCGTGGACCAGATGCCCGGCGCCGGCGACCCACTCGTAGCGGGTCTCCGATTCTCGTGGCGTGCGGGCCATCTCCCGCATCTGCCCGGGTGGCGTGATGGTGAACTCCCCCTCCAGAAGCAGGGCGGGTGCCCGCACCGCGGCCCACTGACTCCAGAAGTCGCGGGTGCCCCACTCCTCGGAGATGTCGCGCCAGACGGGCACCTCACCGTGCAGGTGGTAGCCGTCGTCGCGCAACTCGAACGAGTCCATGAAGTACTGCGCCGCAACGGGCCCGAAGAACTCGACCATGTGCTGCTCGTCCCGGAACGGCGTCGGCCAGGACCCGATCATCGCGGCCCAGTCCGCCGCGGTTCGACCACGGAAATCCGGGGCCATGTCCTCGACGACGAGCGCGCGAACCCGGTCCGGGTGGGCGGCGGCGAAACACCAGCCGTGCAGGCCGCCCATCGAGTGGCCGATCACGACCATCGGCTCCGCGATCGGGTCCAGCGCTGCCGCGAGGTCGGCGACGAACGCCTCCGTGGTCAACCGGGCCGGCGCGGGCCGGCCGTGCCCGGCGGCGTCGAAGGTGTACACGTGCCCGTGCTCACGCAGCCACGGCACGTGCCTGCGCCACGTGCGCGCGCTGCCCATCAACCCGTGAAGCAACAGAATCGGCTCGCCCGTCCCACCCTCGTCATGCAGCACGGCACCGAGGTTAGCCGTCCGGGCCCGTGCCTGCGGTGACCGATGGGGACGCATCCGCGCGCGTGCGGCACGGCGCCCCCGGGCACCGTGCCGCACGCGCGACGGGTGGTCGGGTCAGGCCCGCCGGGGCGCGGGGACCGCGGTGTACCGCCGGCGGCCGCGGATCAGCGGCACGACCGTGATCGCCAGCCCGACCAACGCCACTCCGGTCACCAGGACTAGTCCGGGGCGGAACTGCTCGAACCCGGTGGCGACCGGCCCGGCGGCGTGCGAGCCGGCAGTGACCAGCGCGGTGGTCAGGGCGAGCACGAGGGCCGCGCCGACCTGGGAGGAGGTCTGCACGAGACCCGACGCCAGCCCCTGTTCGGCGTCGTCCACGCCCGCGGTGGCCTGAGCCATGATCGAGGTGAAGCCGAGCGCGAACCCGATACCGAGCAGGATCGTCGCGGGCAGGATCGCGACCACGTAGGACGGCTGGTCGCCGCCGGCGAACAGGAACCACAGGTAGCCGAGGGTGAGCGACGTGAGCGCGGCCAGGATGATCCGCGAGGTGCCGAACCGGTCGATCGGCCGACCCACGAACGGCGACGTCACCGCCACGATCAACCCGGTCGGGAGCAGCGCGAGCGCCATCTTCAGCGGGGTCCAGCCCAGCACCGACTGCAGGAAGATCGTCATCATGAACTGGAAGCTCAGGTAGGAGCCGAACAGCGCGACGATGCTCAGGTTCGCCCGCACGATGGTGCCGACCCGCAGGATGCCGAGCCGGACCAGCGGGTGCGCGACCCGGTTCTCGACCACGAAGAACGCGGCCAGCAGTGCCGCGGCGAGCACGAAGGATCCGAGCGTGAGCGGGTCGGCCCAGCCGCGCGACGGCGCGGAGACCACCGTGTAGACGGTGAGCATCATCCCGGCGACCAGGGTGACCGCGCCCACGAGGTCGTGGCCGCCCTGCCCCGCCGGTTCGTCACGCGGGATCAGCGCCCACGCGGCGACCAGTGCGGCGATCGCGAACGGCGCCGGCATCAGGAAGGTCCACCGCCAGCCCGCGCTGGTGAGCAGGCCGCCCAGGATCAGCCCGGACGAGTACCCACTGGCGCCGAACACCGAGAAGATCGACAGCGCCCGGTTGCGGGACGGCCCCTCCCTGAAGGTGGTGGTCAGGATCGACATCGCGGTCGGGGCCGTGAACGCCGCGGCGAGGCCCTTCACGAACCGCGTCACGATGAGCAGGGTGCCGCTGTCGACGAGGCCACCGACCAGCGAGGCCGCGGCGAAGACGGACAGCGCGACGAGGAACACCCGTCGTCGGCCGAGCAGGTCGGCGGTGCGCCCGCCGAGCAGCAGCAGGCCACCGTAGCCGAGCACGTAGCCGTTGATGATCCACTGCAGGGAGGTGGTGTCGAGCCCGAGTTCGGTGCCGATCGACGGGAGCGCGACTCCCACCATCGAGACGTCGAGCCCGTCGAGGAACATCACGACGCAGAGCACCGCGAGGATCCCCCACAGGCGGCCGGTCCAACCCCGTTGCGGGGCTGGGGAATCCGACGCGATTGTCAGGTTCGGGGTGGTTTCGGTGATAGTCACGTCGACGACAGTAGTTGCACGTGCATTCAATGCGCAAGCATTAATTCTCATTGCATTTATTTTGCTTGCACCGATCGGAGGGGCGAACTACGATGCGGCCATGACGTCGGACGCGGAACTCCGCAACACCTGGAGGGCCCTGCTGACGAGGTACAACGGCATCGCCTGCGAACTCGACCGGCAGATGCAGAGCGCACACGGTCTGAGCATGAGCGACTTCGAGACGCTCGACCGGCTCGTCGCGGTGACCTGCGAGCACCCCCGCATGCAGGAGCTGGCCGCCGACATGTACCTCAGCCCGAGCGCCCTCTCCCGCAGCGTCGCCCGACTGGAGAAGGCCGGCCTGGTGACCCGCTCCCTGTGCGAGTCCGACCGTCGCGGGGTCTTCGTCGACGTCACCGACGCGGGCCGGAACGTCCACGCCGACGCGAGCAAGATCCAGTTGGCGGTGCTGACCGCGCATCTCGGCGACCCCGACGCCCCCGCCGCCGCGCGCTGAGCCCGCCGGAGCGACGTCGATCGGGAGTACCCTCGCGGCCATGGCAGTCGTGAAGATCAACGCAATCGAGGTGCCCGCGGGCGCCGGCCCCGAACTCGAGAAGCGGTTCGCGCAGCGTGCGGGCACCGTCGAGAACTCCCCCGGATTCCTCGGATTCCAGTTGCTGCGCCCGACGAAGGGCGAGAGCCGCTACTTCGTCGTGACCCAGTGGGAGTCCGAGGAGGCGTTCGCCGCCTGGCGCGACGGCGACGCCCGCGCCGCCCACGCCGGCGAGGCCAAGCAGCCGGTTGCGACCGGCGCGTCGCTGCTCGAGTTCGAGGTCGTGCTCGACGTCGCGGCGAAGCAGGGCTGACCCCTCCCCCCACCGACGGCGCCGGCCGACGCGCTCGCGACGGCCGGCGCCCCGTCAGTCCCCGAACCGGCGCAGCACCTCCGCGGTCCCGGCGTCGGCGGCATGGAATGTCTCGATCGCCAGCTCGGCCACGGTGACGTCGAGCGGGGTCCCGAACACCGTCGTCGTACTGAGGAACGCCAGTTCGCCCGCGTCCGTGCGGATTCGGATCGGCACCACCAGCTCGCCCGGATCGGTGTCGACGGCGTCGGCACAGGGGTAGGCCGCCAGTTCGGCGGTGAGGTCACCGAGCACCGGATCCCCGGTCGCGGCGATCTGGTGCCCGAGGCGGTGCAGCAGATGCGCCCGCCACTGACCGAGATTCACGATCCGCGGGGCCATACCCTCCGGGTGCAAGCTCAGCCGCAGCACGTTGACCGGGGGTTCGAGCAGCTCCGCGGCACACCCGTCGGTGAGCAGCGCGACGGCGGCGTTGCCGTCCACCAGGTGCCAGTGCCGGTCGACGACCACCGCCGGCGAGGGCAGGAGTGCGGTGAGGATCTGCCCGATCGCCCGCGCCACCGCCGCCATCGGGACGTCGCCCAGCGCGTGCTCCGGATACGCGGGCGCGAAGCCGGCGGCGAGGAGAAGCGAATTACGTTCCCGCAGTGGAATGTCCAGCTGATCGCTCAATCGCAGCAGCATCGCCCGGGTGGGGCGCGAGCGTCCCGTCTCGAGGAAGCTGACGTGCCGCGCCGACACCTCGGCCCGACCGGCGAGTTCCAACTGACTCATCCGGCGGCGTTCCCGCCACTGGCGCAACAGGTCCCCGACCGGCCGATCCCGTTCCACGAGGGTGGTCATCGCCCGAGCCTAGGCGCCGGCGGGGAAGCGGATCCATTACCCGCGAGGTAATCGACGTCCGGCCGCGCCGGCCGCACAGTTGTCTCGTCGACCGGCCACCCGGGCCGGCACCCACGGATCGGAGAGACGACATGAGCGACTTCGACACCCTCGCCGCCAGGTACATCGCGGTCTGGAACGAGACCGACCCCGCCGCGCGGCGCACCGCGATCGCATCGCTGTGGACGCCGGACGGGCGTTACGTCGACCCGGCTGTGGCGGCATCCGGCCACTCGGAGATCGACGCCACGATCGGCGCGGTCCAGGGGCAGTTCCCCGGGATGCGCTTTCGGCTCCGCGGCCCGGTGGACGGCCACCACGAGCAGGCCCGCTTCGGCTGGCAGCTCGGGCCCGCGGGCGCCGAGGACCTCATCGAGGGCTTCGACGTCGTCGAACGTGACGGATCCGGGCGCCTGGTGCACGTGCTCGGATTCCTCGACAAGGTGCCCTCCTGACCTCCCGCGCCGGTGCCCCGATGTGGGTCGCCGGGGCATCGGCGCGGGATCCCGGCGAACCCGGCCCGATTGACACCGCGGGTGCGCAGGTGCGACAGTGCGCAGGTTAGAGCGATGGTTCGACGGGAATCCGGTGTGAGTCCGGAGCGGTCGCGCCACTGTGTTCGAGGACGACTCGACAGCCAGACACCGTGACCATCGCCAGGACTTTTGCGGACGCGTCATCCCAGGAGGAACCGTGGCTCTCGTTCACACCCCCGGCAAGGCAACCGATTCCCTCGGCATTGCGCTGATCATCGCGGGCGTTGTCCTGCTCGCGATGCTGACCCTGTACCTGGTCGGGTTCGACCAGGGCGCGGTCTCGCGCACCGGCATGTACATGCACGAGCTGATGCACGACGGTCGCCACCTGCTGGGGCTGCCGTGCCACTGACCGACACCTTCACCAAGCTCCTCGTCCGCGGTCTGCTGGCCGGCCTCGTTGCCGGTCTGCTGGCCGGTGCCGTCGCCTTCGTGATCGGCGAACCGCACATCGAGGCGGCCATCGCGATCGAGGAAGCCGCCTCCGCCCCGGCCGAGCACGCACACGGCACTGCGGAGCCGGAGGAGCACGCGCACGACGCCGGGACCGACGTACAGGGACACGGCGAGTCCGAGGCGGCCGCCTCGGAGGGCCACTCGCACGGCGACGATGCCCTCGTCAGCCGGGACGGGCAGCGGGTCGGGCTGTTCCTCGCGACGACCCTCGCGGGGCTGGCACTGGGCGCGATCTTCGCGGTCGTCGCGCACTATGCGCGGCGGGTCACCGACGTGGCCGGCCCGGTGCTCGCGCTGACCCTGGCCGGACTCGGCTGGCTCGCGATCGAGGCCGTGCCCTTCTTCAAGTACCCCGCCAATCCACCGGCGGTCGGCGACCCGGACACGATCAACCAGCGCACCTGGTTGTGGCTGGCCGCGGTGGTGCTGGGACTGTTCGCGGTCGCGGTCGCGACGTACGTCGCCCGCCTCGTCGCCGCGACGGGCTACCTGTCGGTGCGGGTCGCTGCGCCGGTGCTCGCGTTCCTGGTGATCGTCGGGATCGGCTACGTCGCGATGCCCGGTGTCAACGAGGTCGGCCCCGACTTCCCCGCGACGCTGCTGTGGGAGTTCCGGATCTCCTCGCTGGCGATCCAGGCGACGCTGTGGCTGGCCCTCGGGCTCGGCTTCGCCTTCCTGACCGAACGAAGCGGCAAGCAGGCAGAACGAGCCCTCGCGTTCAGGTGACCACGAGTCGAACGAGAAATGCCGCACCGCGTACCTGGTGCGGCATTTCTCGTTCGACGCTGCCCTCTTCCGGTTCCCTGATGTCACAGTGGGGAACGTCAGGTGAAGGTGTGTGGCATTGGGGAACCCCGCAGAGGTGGGGGCCGCGCGCGAGGGCGACGGCGTTCGCCGCACCCCGGCGTCAGTGATCACGCGCCGAGGTTGCGAAGGATGTCGTTCAGGGCCCGGCCCTGGGCGCGGTCGACCGCGCACGCCGCGAGGATCTGGCGCAGTCGCCGCTGATACCGGTCCGCGGTCATCCCGAAGGTGACGAACACCTCGCCCGGCGGCGCACCGCCGAACGGCGCCCAGGCCGCCGCGAACCGGACGAGCTCTCTGTCCTCCTTGTTCATCCGACGCCGCCCTCACCCGATCAGGTTGCCCTCGGGGTCGATGGCCCTGAGGTAGTCGAGTTCCGCCGCGCTCGGCGCCGCCAGCTGCTCGGCGTCCGGCGCGAGCCGGACGTCCCACCCGGTGGCCGCGCGGATCCGCGCCAGCGCGTCGTCCGCGCCCGCCGCAACGTCCTTGAACCAGGCCGACAGCACGTAGCCGTCGTCGCTGCGGCTCAGGTGACCGACATCGGTGGCGATGACCGCGACCTTCGCGCCGTGGTAGCTGACGAACTCCGCCGTGTCGACGAACTTCCGGGGGTCCGCGGCGACGACCGCCACCGTGGGTACCCGCGAGGCGATGTCGGTGCTCCCCCCGCTACCCACGAGGAAATGTCCGGACGGCGTGCGGTTGCTGTTGGCGCTCCCGTGGCTGTCGAGCACGCCCGCCGACAGCACCGCGATCGTGCTGTCGGGGGTGGCGGGCAGCAGCATGCCGAGCACCTCGAGCGTGCTGCCGAGGTGACGGGCGGTGGGCAGGTTGCGGGTGTTCGAGAGCGTCGCGTCGTGGGGTCGGGGGATGTACCCGACCACGCCGCTCTCGAAGACCAGGTCCACGACGTACCCGTCGTCGAGCAGCGTCGTCCGTCCCAGCGCGGCCGCCAGATGTGACAGTCCGGCACCCGCGACGACGGTCCGGGCACCGGACCGTCGCGCCAACGTCTGCATCGCCCGCGCACCCGAGATCGCGAGGCGCTCGCCGAGGGTCACCGAGTCCACGTCCGCGGGGATCGGCTCGGCGTCGAGTTCGTCGATCCGCCACGACTCGTCGAGGTCCATTGCGACGAGGTGTTCGATGCGCTCGCGGCCGAGCCGGCCGAGGTAGCTCGCGCGGGCCGGTGGGTCGATCCAGCGGCGACTGAACGACTCCGCCTCCTCGAGGGTCCGCAACCGTCCCAGTTCGGCCAGGAACCGGTAGTCCTCGCCGTAGCCGGCCGCACCATCCACCCGCACCGGCACGGGCGACGCCGACGGATGCGCGCCGAACGACACCTGTGCGAGCCCGACGACGCGCGCGGCGGGGACCCGGACGTGGCCGGCCCAGCGCCGCAGTTCGTCCGGCGCGACGATGTGGTCCGCGGTGAGGATCACGCCCTTGCGTGCCGCGTACACGGTGTGCAGGTCCTCCGCGAACGGCGGGAACACGACACCGTTGCCGTGCCAGTCCGCGACCGGGCAGTGGATGAGCGCCACGTCCGGGTGCAGCGCCGGCATCACCGTGCACTCCGCTTCGCCGAACGGATCGAGGACGGTTCGCACGGGCCGCGCCCCCGCGGCGACGGGCAGGTCCGTGCCGTCCATCGTCGCGGCGGGCACGAACGGCCACCCGAGCGCACCGGCGAGCACCCGCTGGATCAGCGCCAGGATGGACCATTCCTCGACCTCCAGCGATCCGTCCCGGATCGCCTGGGCGAGAATCGTGTTCGGACGCACCGCCGGATACGTGGTCGCGGCGAAGGAGGTGACGAGTTTGTCCACGCCGCCGGAGGCGACCAGCAGGCCCACCTCCGCGCGCAGCGAGGCGGAGATGACGGTCAAGCCACGCAGCCGGCCCGATCGCGCCTGTCGGACCACCTCGAACAGCGCCGCGTAGGCCCGAGTCGAGAGCCACGGGAAGTGGATCTGGTCGCCCGATTCGACTGTCGCACGGACGATCTCCTCGAGCGCGCGTACCCGCGAGGGCGCGGAGGCGGTCGCCACCGCGTCGTACCGGAAGCCGTCGGGCGCCCGCAGCGCCCGACCGACGTCGGGAAAGGTGATGGGTTCCACCCGGATTCCAATCTGTAGGGGTCGACCAGGAACTGCCCGGCGTCAGAGATCGAGGACCAGTCGCTCGGACCTCGAGCGCCCCACGCAGATCATCATCCGGTCGCCGCACGCGCGTTCCTGGTCCGAGAGCAGCAGGTCGTGATGGTCGGGCTCGCCTTCGAGCACGCGCACCTCGCATGCGCCACAGAAGCCCTCCTCGCAGTCGGACAGGAAGTCCGGGATCGAGTCGCGGACCACGTCGAGCAGCGTTCGGTCGGCCGGCACGTCCAGGACCGCGCCGGTGCGGCGCAACTCGACCTCGAACGCCGTGTCCTCGGGCCGCTCCGGGGCCGCGGCCACGGCGCCCGGGACGACGGAGGCCCCGAAGCGCTCGACGTGCAGCGCATCCGGCGCGAAGCGCGAATCGACCCGCTCCTCGACGGCGCGGATCAGGCCCTCGGGCCCGCAGCAGTAGACCGCGGACCCGGCGGGTTCATCGGCGAGGACGGTATCCAGGTCGAGCATGCCCCGCACGTCCTGGGGGACCACCTCGACCTTCCCGGAACCGATCCGGTCCAGTTCGCCGAGAAACGCCATCGAGGTCCGGCTCCGGCCGCCGTAGACCAGCCGCCAGCGCATCCCGCGACGTTCGACCTCGCGGGCCATCGCGAGCAGCGGCGTGATTCCGATGCCTCCGGCGACGAACAGGTACGAGGGGGCGTCGTCGACCAACCGAAAGTGGTTGCGCGGCCCCCGGACCGACAGCGTCCGCCCGACCAGCGCACCGTCGTGGATCTCTCGTGAGCCGCCGCGTCCCTGCTCGTCGCGGAGCACCGCGACCGTGTACGCCGAGCGATCCGCGGGATCGCCGCACAGCGAGTACTGCCGCACCTTCCCGGAGGGAAGGACGAGATCCAGGTGTGCACCGGGCGCCCAGGCCGGGAGCTCGGAGCCGGTCGGATCGATCAGCCGGATCGAGACGACATCCTCTGCCTCCCAGGTGACCTGTTGCACCAGCAGCGGGTACACGCGCTGCGGATCGATGTCGAGGTGTGTCATTCCATTCATCCGTTCGAAATGTGTTCGTCGTTCGTGTCATTCGCGCCGGGCCCGGTGTCCGCGGCGCCGGGGAACCGCCAGTCCCCCGGCGCCGCGCTGCGCCCCGGCCGGGGTGTTACCCGGGGATCTGTCGATCGCTGATCTGCTGGGTCCAGGTGAACTCGAGCAGGCCCTCCATGCCCATCTCACGCCCGTAACCGCTCGCCTTCACCCCGCCGAACGGTGCCCCCGGATCGAAGGCCGCCATGCCGTGCTTGTTGATGAAGGTCACGCCCGCGTCGATCTCGCCGGCCATGGCCCACCCACGGTTCGGATCGGACGTCCAGACACTCGACGTGAGGCCGTACGGGGTCGAGTTCACCAGCTCGACTGCCTCCCTCTCGGTGCGGAAACCGAGAATGGGCAGCGCCGGGCCGAACTGTTCCTCGGTGACGATGCGCTCCCGCGCCCCGACCCCCGTCACCAGCGTGGGCAGGTGGAAGTACCCACCCTCCCAGCCCGCCTTGTCGCGCATTCGACCGTACGATTTCACCTGCGCACCAGAGGATTCCGCTTCAGCCAGCAGTCCGGTGAACCGCGTGAACTGCCGTTCGTTGGCGAGAGGACCCATGGTGACGTCGGGGTCGAGCCCGTCACCGACGACGATGTCGTGGAGGGCATCGCCGAGACGGGCGGTGACGTCGTCGAGCAGCGATTCGTGGACGTACAGCCGCTTGACCGCGAAGCAGACCTGGCCGGAGGTGACGGCGAAGGCCGCCACCAGCCTGCGGATCAGGTCGTCGTCGACGACGACGTCGTCGAGCAGGACGGCGGGGTCGTTGCCGCCCAACTCGAACACACCCCGCCGCAGACGCGATCCGAGTGCCTGCGCGACGGCACGTCCCGCCTCCGGCCCGCCGGTGAACGCGATCATGTCGACGTCGGGATGGGCACTGAGCGCGGCGCCGACCCGGTCGCCCGCGCCGGTGACCACGTTGACCACGCCCGGGGGCAGCGCAGCACCAATCGCCTCGATCGCCTTGAGCACCCCCAGCGAGGCGAACGGGGACGGGACCGCGACCACCGTGTTCCCGGCCAGCAGTGCCGGCCCGAGTTTGACGCCGAGCAGCGCGATCGGCCAGTTCCACGGGACGATCGCCCCGACGACGCCCACCGGACGGCGCCGGACCTCGAGCCGGCCGGTGTCGTCGAACCGGCTGTCGGTGAGGATCCGGTCGAGTTCGTCGAGGTTGTCCAGGTAGTGCGACCACGCCCAGGGCGGGGACTGGAAGTCCATCGTGGACTCGGCCAGGATCTTGCCCATCTCCCTGGTCAACGCCTCCGGGCCGGACGGGTCGATCGCCGCGAGCCGCGCACCCGCGTCGGCCACCATCGCGGCCCGCTCGGTCAGCGACAGGCGCGACCAGCCGCGCTGGGCGGCCTTCGCGGCCGCCACGGCGAGGTCGACGTCACCGGCCGTGCCGTCGGGAATCGACCCCGCCGGTTCCGCGGATCGGGCCGGGTTGGCCACCTGGATCCGCCCGCCGGAGGCCGCGTCCCGCCAGCGACCGTCGATGTACATCTGCATGTCCAAACCGGTCACAGCAGCACCACACCCTTCGTGATCTCGTTGGCCGCGAGCTGATCGAGCGCCTTGGGGACGTCGTCGAGTGCATAGGTCGCGTCGATGATCGAGTCCAGCGGCAGCCGGCCGTCCATGTAGAGGTCGACGAACGCGGGGATGTCCCGCTGCGGGATGATCGATCCGGCATACGTGCCCGTCAGCTGCTTCTGCATCAGGAATGCGAACAGGTCGGACGTGGCGGTGACCGCGGCGTCCATGACCCCGATCGCGACCGCCAGCCCGCCCGGACGGATGCCCTGCAGCGCGGTCTCGAGGGTGCCCCGCGCCCCCACCGCGTCGAATCCGTAGTCCGCGCCACGGCCGCCGGTCAGTTCGCGGATGGCCGCCACCGCGTCCTCTCCCGATACCGAGAGCGTGTGTGTCGCCAGCCCGAGCTCCTCGGCCCGGGCCAGCTTGTGTTCGGCGAGGTCGACGGCGATCACGGACGTCGCGCCCATCGCCCGAGCGCCCATCATCGTGGCCAGACCGACTCCGCCGGCGCCGATCACGACGACGCTGCTCCCGGGCCGGACCTCCGCCCGCACGATCGCGGCCCCCAGACCGGTCGACCACGCGCACCCTAGCCCGGCCAGCTTCTCGAGCGGCGCGTCGGGCCGGATCCGCACCGCCGCCGAGGCCGGCACCACCGCGTACTCGGCGAACGAGCCCTGACAGAACAGGGTGTGCACGTCCTCCCCCGCCGACTCGAGCCGGGTGGTGCCGTCGAGCATGGTGCCGGAGAACCCGACCGCACGTTCGCAGAGCACGTATTCCCCACGCTGACACTGGAAGCACGAGTGACACGAGGTGATGATCGAGCAGATCACGTGGTCGCCGACCGCGAAGTGGTCCACTCCCGGACCGACCTCGTCGACGATGCCCGCACCCTCGTGTCCGAGCACGATCGGGCGAGGTGACGGAAGGTGCCCGGCCAGTACCGAGACGTCGGTGTGGCAGATGCCCGAACTGACGAGGCGAACCCGAACCTCGCCGGCCCGCGGCCGGGGGTCCGGCAGCTCCTCGATGACGATCTGGCCGACTCCGCGGCTCACTGCGGCTCTCATACGAACCTCCTGCAGGTGGTGGGATGTGTGCCCGGCTTCCGGCAGCACGGGCGGGGACTGGTCATCGCTGCGGGGTGAAGATGATCGGAAGCGTTCGGATCACGCGGGTCTGGCCCTCGGAGATCCGAACCGAGGTCGGATCCACGAGCCGGTAGTCCGGAATCCGGGCCAGCACTTCCTCGACCATGATGCGCAGTTCGAGCCGGGCCAGCGGGGCACCCGGGCAGCGATGTACACCCGCACCGAACGCCAAGTGCCGGTTCGGCTTCCGATCGAGGACGATCTCGGACGGGCGCTCGAACACCGCCTCGTCGCGGTTGGCCGACAACCACGACATCCACACTCGCTCCCCCTCCGGGATCACCGTCCCGGCGACTTCGACCGGGCAGGTGGTGGTCCGGGCGAATCCGGGAACGGGCGTGACGTAGCGCAGGAATTCCTCGAGCGCGGAGGTCATCAGCTCCGGATGCGCGAGGAGCTGCTCACGGAGCTCGGGGTGCCGGTCCAGCAACGTGAAGATGTGATTGGCCGCCGCGGCGGTCGTCTCGCCACCGGCGCCCGTCAGCGAGAGGTAGATGTCGAGCACTTCCTCCTCGTCCACGGGGCGATCGTCGATCGTGGACGCGAGCAGGTGGCTGGCCAGGTCCCCGGTGGGGTTCGCGCGCCGTGCGGCGATGTGGCCGATGTAGTAGTCCCGGATCTCCATCTGCAGCGCGAGTCCCTCTTCCGGCGATCCGACCGAGACCAACCCCAGGGACCACTCGTTGAAGCGGGCGACGTCCTCGTCCGGGATCCCGAGCAGCCAGGTGATCACCCGGGAGGTCAGCGGGAAGGCCAGGTCCCGTGCCAGGTCCGCCTCCCCGGCGCCCGCGAACCGCTCGACCAATTCGACTGCGTGCTTGCGGATCTCGCCCTCGAGCTCGGCGAACCGCCGGGCGCTGAACACGACGTTGAGCAGCGACCGGTACTTGGCATGCTCCGGTGGGTCGGATTCCATAGGGATGAACGGCCGGGGCGCGCCGACCGACGGCAGGGTGATGGTCGGAAGGGACGAGAACCGCGCGGTGTCCCGGGTGGCGGGCTCGACCTCCGCATAGCGCGTCAGTGCCCAGAAGCCACCGTGCTGTGAGCTGTGCTCGACCGGGCACTGTGCCCGCATGACGCGGTGGATCTCGTCGGGATCGTCAAGAGTGGCGACGTGGCGGTTGTCGTAGTTGCTGTTGCTGATGTCCACTGCTCCCCCAGAATGGGATGGGCGCGAAGCCGGTGATTGTGTGCCCCGTGATCGGGCGGTGGAGACGAGACTAAAACCTTCCGATCGGAAGGTCAATGATGTTCTTCGCGAGTTCCACGGAGTTGAAACCTCGCCGTGCGCGGCGCTCCCGCCACGGAATACCGGGCGCCCGGTATCGAAAGGCCCTCGGGTCTCGACGGCCACGTCACGGATCGGGTGACGCCATCCGGTAACCGACGAGACGTGACGGCATGCACACACTCGACCGGGTCCGCTCGCCCGCCGACCCAGAACCCGCCGGTCCGGGAGTCCTGCGGGCGGCCACGGAGATTCCCCTCCGGCGCTGATGCTGCCATGACCGAGCCCGATCCTCCACCACTCCACCGTGATCCGACGACGGACATCCCTGAGGATTCGGCTGCGGCCGGATTCGAGGACGCCCACGCGGTTGCACCAGGTGGGTTCGGGATCGTCTATCGCTGCCGCCGGCGCGCACTCGACCGCACCGTTGCCGTGGAGGTCCTCTCCGCCGATCCGAACTCGGAGAATCCGGACCGTTTCCTCCGCGAGCAACGTGCAATGGGGCGACTGTCCGGAAACCCGAACATCGATCGAATCCTCCAGGTGGGGACCATGTCCTGGGGACGGCCCTACATCGTGACGGAGTTCCACCCGCACGATTCGCTCGATACGCGCAGTCGCCGATCCGGTCCGCTCCCCTGGCGCGACGCTGTGCGACTCGGAGAGTCAAGATCGCCGGCGCCCTCGAGGCCGCGCACCGAGCGGGAGCCCTGCACCGAGATGTGAAGCCGGGCCAACATCATTCTCACCGAAAACGGTGACGCGGCGCTGACCGACTTTGGTATCGCCCGGATCGTCGGCGGCTTCGAGACATCCACCGGTGCCGTGACGGGGTCGCCGGCCTACACCGCACCCGAGGTTCTCCGTGGCGCACCGACTCCGGCATCGGACGTCCACGGCCTCGGGGCCACGCTGTTCTGCGCGATCACCGGACATGCGGCTTTCGAACGACGCAGCGGCGAAAAGGTTGTCGCCCAGTTCCTGGGCATCACCATCGAGCCCATCCCGAACCTGCGCGGCGGGGACTCGGCGAGACGCTCGAGGAGCACGGCGACGATGCGGAACGGTTCGTGCTGACGTCGCTCGGCAACGAGACCCAGGAGCGCGACGAGCGGGTCGCCGTTGTCGTCGACGACTGGCATCGGGTGTCGAGCACCGCGACTCTCGGAGCGATGGAGTTCGTGATCGACAGCGGCTGCCATCACCCCAGATTATCGTCACGAGCAGAAGCCGCTCCGGGCTCCCGTTGAGCCGTATGCGGATACGCGACGAACTCATCGAAATCGACTCCGTAGAACTGTGATTCGACATCACCGAGACTCGATCACTGCTCCTCGAGCTGTCCGGGGGCGCACCTGACCGAGTCGGACGTCGTCGAATCCACCGATTCGACTTGACCGCCGCGCGCCGCTTGCAGGCGTGGGCCGCGCCCTACCACCACCGGACGAGCGACCCCTACTACCCGCCGCCCGACGCGGCGGCCGCTCGGTGACGGACCGAGCGCCGATTCCGGAATCCTTCCTGGCGGACGTGCTCGGCTCCGCGGAGTGGTCGGAAAGGCGTCCTGCTTGCTCAGGCGGATTGACGGCGAATCGAGTACGCGAGCGCGCGCCGAGCCGCCTGTGCAGACTCCCGAACGTAACCCGCGAACACCGGATTCTGGACCTCGGCAATTGGTCCGCACAACGAGATTGCGGACGTCGCGACTGCGGCCACCTGGACGGGCGCTGCGACACAGCCGAAACCGATGGTGAGCTCCTGGCGGTCGAAAGCCAGCCCGCGCTGGCGAATTGTGGTGATCTCGCGGTCGAGTTGTGCCCGCGACACGACCGAATGCGCGGTCCGGCGCGGCAGCGGGCCGGAACCGAGCGCACCCAGTTCCGCCGGGCTCGCGCAACTCAGCAGCGCCTTTCCGAGGCCGGAACAATGCGCGGGAAGTCGGCCTCCGACTCGGGTCGGGACCGCGGCGGCCGACCGACCGCCGATCTTCTCCAGGCACACGATGTCTGGGCCGTCGAGCACGGCGAGGTGCACGAGAAGCCCGGTTTGCGCATGCAGGTCATGGAGGTACGGCAGGATGACGCGGTGCAGCCGGGCCTGGTGGATCGCGAGCGCGCCGAGCTCCGCCAGCCGGATGCCGAGCTCGTATCGGTGCCCGTCCCGACGAACCCATCGAAGCTTGACCAGACTGTCGAGCATGCGGTGCGCCGACGAGCGCGGTATCCCGGCGTGTTCCGCGACCTCGGTCAGCGTGAGCTGACCGTGGCCGTCGAACGCGTCGATCAGCGTCGTGATCCGGCTCAACACCTTCGTCGGTGGCTTGGATTCGAAATGTCCGGTCATGTCCTCTCCCTGGCCGACGGCCACGGCCGCCCCCGATTCGTCGGACCGGATCACCGCGGGCGCGACAATCCTGCTCGCCCGCGGTGTCCTCTCGTCAGCGGTCGATCTCGGCCGGGTCCGACTCGGCCGCGATGTCCTCAAGTGACCTGTTGCTGGTCCGCTCGCCGAGACTCGACAGCACCAGCCCGAGAGCCAATCCGACGACCGCCAGGTACGCGAACACCGCGCCGAAGTCGAATGCGTTGTACACCGCGGCGACGATGAACGGACCGGCGATTCCCGCGATCCGGCCGACGCTGTTGACCACCCCGTTCCCGATCCCACGCAGGTGCGTGGGAAAGACCTCTGGGGCGTACGTGTACACGGCGGTCAGCAGCGCCTGAATCAACATCGAGATCACGAATCCCGTGACGAGCATCACCGGCCGGCTGTCGGAAAGGGCGAATGCGAACAGCACGACCGACAGCGCACTCGTCAGAACGAGGATGTAGTTCTTGCGATCCCACCTGTCGATGACCAGGGAGGAGGAGAACGCCCCGAGTACCGACGCGATCCCGAGCACCGACACGAACGTCAAGGCCTCAGCCTGGGTGTATCCCCGCGCGGTGAGCAGGGAAGGCAACCACGGCGACCATCCGTAGGCGACCAGCACGAAGCATGCCATCGCCACGCAGGCGACCGCAGTGCGTTTGACGTAGCGCCGCGCCATCAGCTCGCGCACCGACCCCGTGCGAATCAGCGGCTCGGGGCCCGGCAGCGGCAGCGGCCCACCGGTCGCGTCCTCCGCCTCCGCCTCGAGTTTCGCGACCAGACTCTCGGCCAGATCGGCGCGACCACGCGTGACCTGCCACCGGGGCGACTCGGGCAGGCGCCGGTATCCCGACACCACACCCAGGATCCCCAGCGCGCCGAACACGTACATCCACCGCCAGGCCGATTCGCCGAGCGGCACGACCAGTCGGGAGATCAACGCCGTGACAGGGACGGCCACTGCGCCGATCGCCGCGATGATCGCGAGGTAGCGCCCCCGCACGTGCCGCGGCAGCAACTCGCTGGCGTACACCATCACCGCCCCGGTCAGGGCCTGCAGGCCCAGCCCGGTCAGTCCTCTCAGGACCACGACCGCCTCGTAGCTGGGCGCGAATGCCGTTGCGAACGAACAGATCGAGTACATCACGGTGGCGCCCAGGACGACCGGTCTCCGCCCGAATCGGTCCGCGAGCTGACCACCGACGACGGCACCGACGAACATTCCGACGAACGGGGCGGCCGAGCCCCACGCGATGTCGGTGACGCTCAACCCCCATTCCGCGCGCATCGCCGGGGCCGTGTTGCCGAACACCACGATGTCCACAGCGTCGAACAGGTAGAAGAATCCGACGACGACCATCATCGACCGGAGCGTTCGCGTCACGACCGGTAGCCGATCCAGACGGGCGCCGAGCCCCGGAGTGCCTGCTGCACGAGATGCATCAACAGTCATGCCTTGTCCATTTCTTCGAAGGGTGGCAGGGAGGTGCGACGGGGAGTCGGCGTCAGCGCCAGCGCGAGTAGTCGGCCGGACGCTTCTCCAGGAACGCGTCGCGCCCCTCGTCCACGGATTCGGCGGGAACGCCCATCGCGATCATGTCGAGACCGTTGACCATCGTGTCGTAGGAGTAGTTCCACCAGACGTTGCTGCCGGCCTTGGCGATCTGGAGCGACTGCGGATGCAGTGCGAGCAACCGCTCGGCCCATTCCCGCGTGGTCGACTCCAGGTCCGCGTCGTCGACCACCGCGTTGACCCACCCCCACTCGAATGCCTGCTCTGCCGAGACCTTCTCGCTGAAGAAGACGATCTGCTTCGCCCTCTTCTCGCCGATTTGCAGCGGAAGGACGTTCGTGCCGCCGAGGACGGGGCAGGCGCCGATCATCGTGCCGGCCTGACCGAGTCGGGCGCTGCGCGCCGCAATGGCGAGGTCGGCGGCGATCACCAGCTCGTTGCCACCTCCGACCGCGATCCCGTTGACCATCGCGATCACGGGCTTGCGGCAGGACCGAATGGACGTCATCGCGCGAATGGCGTACACGCCGGTGTCGACCAGCCCCTTCTTGGTGAACTCCCGCACGTCACCGCCGGCCGAGAACGCCCGGCCGTTGCCGGTCAGCACCACGACACCGACGTCGGGGTTGACCGAGACCCCGTCGAGCAGGTCGGCGAGCCGATGGAACTGGGCCGGGCCGAACGCGTTCAACGCCTCCGGACGGTTGAAGGTGATCCAGGCGATCCGATCCTCGATCGAGAGCAGGATGTCGTCCTCCGAGCCGTGGTATCCGTTCATTGACATTGGGTGAATTTCCTTTCGTGTCTGGGTGTTCACCGAACGATGCGGGCGTTCGACCGCACTGCTAGTCCCACCACAACGTGCGAGCCGAGACCGCCTCGGCGAGCAGGTTCTTCTGGATCTGACTCGTGCCCTCGACGATGGTGAGCTGCTTCGCGTCGCGGTAGTACATCTCGACCGGGTGGTCCTTCATGTATCCGGCCGCGCCGAGAAGCTGGACAGCGGTCCCGGAGACCTTCACTGCGGTCTCGGTCGCCACCAGCTTCGCCATCGAAAGTTGGGGAACGGCGGACTTGTCGAAAGCTCCCGCGTCGACCATGCTCGCCGCGCGGTAGGTCAGCAGACGCGCTGCCTCGATCTCGGCGGCATGCTCGGCAACCATCCAGCCCAGGCCCTGTTGGGAAGTCAGCGCCGCTCCGAAGGCCTGACGGGAGCGCATGTAGTCGACCGCATACATGAGCGCACCCTCCGCCAGACCCAGGCCGCGCGCCGCGACGATCGGACGCATCGAGTTCAGCGACAGCATCGCCAGTTTGAATGCCTGGTCAGGCTCGCCGATCAGCGCAGAGTCGGACACCCGGACACCGTCGAGGCGCAACTCGCCGGTGTTCACGCCGCGCACACCCAGCTTGTCGTCGACGCGGGCGACCGAGACGCCCGGCAGGGCGCGATCGACGATGAAACAGCTGAAGCCGTCCCCACCGGTACGGGCGAACACCGTGTAGAAGTCCGCCTGCTCGAGCCCGGACATCCAGCACTTGGATCCCGTGATCACCCAGTCGCTTCCGTCGCGGACGGCGCGGGTGCGCATACCCTTGAGGTCGGATCCGGCCTGCGGTTCGGACAGCCCGAACGATGCGCGCCGGTACCCGGTCGCGATGTCGCGCACGTAGGTGTTCTTCTGTTCCTCGGTGCCGCCGATGAGGATCGGCAACGCGGGCAGCCGGGTGAGCAGGAGCATCAACGCGACGGTGTTGGAGTATTTCGCCACCTCCTCGATGGCAATCGTCAGCCCCATCGTGCCTGCCCCAGAGCCTCCGTACTCCGACGGCGTCGCCAGGCCGAGCAGGTCGGCGGCGAGCAGCGCCTTGAAGATGTCCTCCGGGTACTCGTTGAGGCGGTCGATCTCGATGGCCCGCGGCTTGACGACGGACTGCGAGAAGCGACGCACGGACGCCTGGAGCTCGACGTACTCGTCCGGCAGGGCTGCAAACATTTGGTTCTCCGATCGGGTGTGGTGGTGTGGATCAGGCGGGAAGGCGCCACTGGGCGAAGCACATTCCGACGCCGTAGCCGGACTGGGTTCGGTACGCCGGCACGTAGTCGACGATGTCGGCGGGCGCCTGTGCGCAGGCGTCGGCGATGATCCAGTCGGTGATCTCCGCCGTCCCGTTCAGTCGCAGTGGCAGGTCGTACTTCTCGTGGGCGAGCCGCAGTTCGTCGTCCGCGATGGCCCCCCAGGTGGCGAGGTCGTCCGACCGCAGGGCGGCCACTACCCGGGAGTCGAGCTCCTCGTCCAGCACGAGGTGGCTCAACCCGCCCGACGCGAGCACCGCGACGCGGGACGAGGATGGGGCGGTGTCGATCGCGCTGCGCAACGCCTGGCCGAAAGCCACACACCGCGGCACGCTCGGGATGTTCGGGGGGTTCCACACGTTGGTCACCACCGGCAGTAGCTCGAGCCCGGAATCGGCGAGGTCGAGGAAGCGCATCGGCCAGGTCACCGCGTGACCGATGCCGTACTCGTCGGAGGGCTCCGACGTGTGCCCGACATCGAATCCGTTGTCGCACAGATACCGCAGGACCTCGAGGCCGAGTTCACGGGCGACCGGCACGGAGATCCGGAACAGGTCGGGACCCTCGTCCCGCCGATTCGCCGCACTCGCATCGACCCGCTCGCCCAGGAACATCTCGAACACGGGTGCGGATCGGGGACCGAAGTTCTCCCCCTGGTCGCTGCCGACGATCAGCAGGACGTCGGGCTCCGCGGCCAGAACGGCCGACCGCAATGCCGTCGTGGCGGCGTCGAAGCGCGCCTCGTGCTCGGCCCAGTGGTCGCGGACATCGCCGGCGAGCCGGTCCAGGGACGGTCGCGCGATGTTCGGCTCCAAGGCCGGCCAGTCGGACATGGGCGCGATCAGTGCGGGGCTGTGGGAGGTCCCGAAAACACCTACGAGTTTTGCCATTTGGGTTTCACACTCCAGTTCTGACGACGCGATTGCACTGTCGGCCCAGCCCCGTGATCTCGCTCTCGAGCACGGATCCAGGTTCGAGCCACTGTTGGGGTGTCCGGGCGAGCCCGACTCCGGCCGGGGTGCCGGTACTGATGACGTCGCCAGGCTCGAGCGTCAGAGCGCGGCTCAGATCCGCGATCAACGACGCGACGTCGTTGATCATCAGCTTGGTGGTGGAGCGTTGCATCTCGACGCCGTCGACCCGGCAGGTGAGCTCCAGATCCTGGGGGTCGGGGATCTCGTCGGCGGTCACGATGAAGGGCCCGAACGGCGACGACCCCTCGATGCTCTTTCCCTTCCACCATTGGTTCCGGGACAGCTGGACATCCCGGGCGCTGACATCGTTGAACACTGCGTACCCGAAGACGTGCCCCAGCGCATCGGCTGGTCGAATGTCGCGGCCGGCGCGCCCGATCACCACGGCCAGCTCGACCTCCCAGTCGAGTTGCACACTCACCGAGGAGTCCCAGCCGATGTCGTCGAACGGACCGCAGACGCTGCGCACGTCCTTGGTGAAGTACACCGGTGCATCCGGCACGTCGATCTCACCGACGGCACGCTCGGACTCCTCGATGTGCTCCCGGTAGTTGACGCCGACACAGATCACGTTGCGCGGCAGCCGACCCATCGGCGCGAGCAACGTGAGCTGGTCGACGTCGCCCACGATGTGGTCCGACGAGGACTCCGCGCAGAGTCGACGCAACTGGTCGATCCCGGCCGAGCCGAGATCGACCCATCCCGCCATCGTCCGCGGGAGATCGTCGCCTCGGTCCGCGACGATCCGGGTCACGTCGACGACCGAATCATCGTCGGCGACGACACCGACGTGGGCGTGCCCCTCGGACAGGAACGAACACAATCGCATGAGAAGATGCCTCTCGGAATGGGTGGCGGGGCCAGGCCCTCGTTTCGAATATGACGAACTGTTGGGACCCCTGACCTTGAGCAGTCCGCAATCCGTCCAACGCGGTGCGTCGATCCCCGGGCCATGATCGCCGCACGCCTCCTGCGCTTCCTCGAGGCAGTCCACGGGTGTTCCCCCGCGGAAAAGCCCTGTGAGCCAAGAGATTGCGCTATTGCCTCCTGCCGAATCGGACGGCTGCTCAGGAATGAGGGTGGCCATCCTGTCGATCACGGTCCGTGTCACCGCCCCCCACCGCTCGAGTCCGGACCTCGAAAGCCGCGTCGACAGCCGACAGCGCAATGACAACCGGACCGCCGAGCCACAGTGGAATCCGCATGACTCCTCCTCGGGGTTGATCACTTGTGAAACAGGCCTACTGCGCGCCGGGAATCCGCGTGACGCCGAGAGTTCGCAGTTGCTCGCGCAGCTCAGGCGACAGGCCCGGCCACCGGCCGGCGGCAATGTCCGTCAGCAGCAGAGATTCCCGTTCGACTCGGGCCTTGCCGCGGGCGAGGACCTCGTCGGCCGACGCGACGGGCACCACGACGACTCCGTCGTCGTCCGCGACCACGAGGTCCCCGGGCCGCACGGTGGCCCCGCCGGCGACCACTGGGCTGTTCACCCAGCCCGGGCCGCCCTTGGTGGTGCCCATCGCCGAGACGGTCTTCGACCAGACGGGCAACGGGAGCCGGCGCAGCTCCCGCACGTCACGGACGCCGCCGTCGACGACCAGACCCGCCGCACCGCGCGCGACCAGGATGCTGCAGATGATCTCGCCGACCATGCCGGCGGTCGACGGGGCCAGGTTGCCGACCACGAGGACGTCGCCCTCCCGACACAGGTCCAGCGCGGCCAACAGCATCAGGTTGTCGCCCGGATGATTCAGGCACGTCACCGCCGGCCCCGCTGCGCGCGAGCCCGCGACGAGTGGCTTGATCGCGGGATCCATGAGCCCACTGCGGCCCTGTGACTCGTGCACCGTCGCGACGCCGAGCTCGGCGAACTCCGCCGAGTGCGCACCGGCGCGCCGGTCCACGTGGTCGACGATCGTCGGGTCGATCAGCTGGTTCTCCATCAGAACAGGCCCCCGGCCGCGGGCAGGAACCGCTCGAACGCCTCGGCGTGGGTGACCTTCCGGTCCAGCAGCAGCCCCGCCATGATTGCCCGGTAGCGAGCCCGCTGCTCGTAGACCTCGATCATGAACTGCTGCACCTGCGAGCACTGCATCATCTCGAGCTTCTGGTCGGCGACGTCACTGATGTCGATGTAGGTGTCGGGCTGGAAGTCACAGAACTCGGGGAATTCCGGTTCGTAGCCGTGGATCTGGCGAACGACGAATCGCTCCGACTCCGGCAGCCGACCGTGCGCGCGGGCCCAGATGGCGGCGTCCTCGACGACCCGGGCCGTCGCCACGTGATCCGGGTTGTTGGGGTCGCGGCGCCCGTGCGTCAGTACGACGTCCGGACGGAGCTCCCGCAGCAGCCGGACCATCTCGAGCCGGCGCTCGTCGTCGATGACCATCGGATAGTCGCCCCAGTCGTAGGTCCGCAACTCGACGCCCGCCACTGCGGCCGCCTTCTCGGCCTCGGACAGGCGGAGCGCCCGCACCCGGTCCGCAGACTGGTTCGGCTCGGACCACGCCGATGCCGACTCGCCGCGCTCGCCCATCGACAGGCAGACGACGGTCACCTCCGCTCCGGCCTTGACGTACTTGAGAATGGTGCCGCCGGTACGCCACACCCAGTCCATGCCGTGGGCGCTGACAACTGTCACCTTGGTCATGTGTCTCTCCTTCTGATGGTGGTTCGCGACCGTGTCGCGCTGCTAGGGGTGAGATCCGGTCGGGGGCAGATCGCGCACGTAGCGGCTGTCCACCCCGACGGGTCCGATGTTTCGCGCGCCGCCCGGCGACCCGATCGGGTCGTCTCGTCCCGGCAGCACGGAGTGGAAGAACTCGGCGGTGTCGGCGACGAACGGCTCGAAGTCCTCGTCCCCGTCCCGATCGGAGACGATCGCCTCCACCGGACACGCCGGCTCGCAGGCACCGCAGTCGATGCACTCGGCCGGGTTGATGTAGAGCTTGCGGGCTCCCTCGTAGATGCAGTCGACCGGGCACTCCTGCAGACACGATCGATCCATCACGTCGACGCACGGGGCTCCGATGACGAAACTCATTGCGCCACTCCTTCCATCCGCGGTTCGGTTTCGACGGCGCGGCGAGCGGTGAGGTGACGGCCCGCGGCGTACCCGAACACCAGGGCCGGGCCGATCGTCGCGCCGGCCGCCCAGTAGCCCTGGTTCGACGGTGACGCGGCGCAGTTGCCGACGGCGTAGAGCCCGCCGACCGGGGTGCCGTCGGCGCCGAGCACCTGCCCGGCGGCGTTCGTACGTGGGCCACCCTTGGTATCGAGAGTGCCCAGCCCGATCAGGACGGCGTAGTACGGTCCGTGCTCGGCGAACGGGGCCATGACCGGGTTCGGCCCGCCACCGGCGCGTCGCTCGCCTGTGAAGAACGCCTCGATCGGCTCCGTCCCGCGACCGTGGTCGGAATCGACACCCGCGTGCGCCAGCGTGTTGAATCGCGCAATCGTCGCAGCCAGGTTCGATCCGAATTCGCCGGTCAACCGCGCGCCGCCGGTCACCGGCTCGAGCGAGCGCAACCGGGCGGTGAGGTTGTCGGCCAACTCCGTCCAGCTGTCGCCGACGACCAGGTGCGAGCGCGACTCCCCCGGCGGTGCCAACGGATAGGCGAACGGCTCGGCCGAGAAGAGCTCCTCGGTCCGGCTGTCGAAGATCAGGACCAGCAGTTCCGGTGCGCCCGGGCCGATGTGGATCCTGGCCCGATCGCTGTAGAACCGCTTCTCGTTGCCGACACGGCGCCCGGCGAGGTCCACGATCAGCGACGAGTCCCCGGGAGCGACCCACATGCCGGCCCGCGTCTCGGTGGCCCCGGCCCGGGTGTGTTCGACGGCGACCTGATCCCACCAGGCGCAGTCCATGTTGTGCAGGGGCACGCCCAGCTCCTCCAGCGCGGGCAGCGCGTCGCCGGTGTTCGTGCCTGCCGCGCACCCGCCCCACACCCGCGCGGGCAGATGGCGCGTCCGGCGTTCGGCATCGTGGGTGAATCCGCCGACCGCCAGCACCACACCCAGCTCCGCGCGGACGGTGACGTCGCGCCCGGCCTCCAGATCCCGCACCACGGCACCGATCACCCGCCCGCCGTCGACCTCTGGCCTCACGAAGGCGTGCCGGGTCGCGATCCGGACCTTGTCGCGCACCGCGGCCGCCGCCAA
This sequence comes from Rhodococcus olei, assembly GCF_039540555.1. NCBI lineage: Bacteria > Bacillati > Actinomycetota > Actinomycetes > Mycobacteriales > Nocardiaceae > Rhodococcus > Rhodococcus olei. The sequence continues at coordinate 536,476 of NZ_BAABFB010000075.1, forward strand.
CTGGCGGATCAGCTCCTCACCGCCGGCCGGTCGGCCGTGCTCGTCGGCCGGACACAGTGCCCGCCCGAACACTCCGCCCTGCTCGGGCAGGTTCATGTGGTAGTCGGGGAACCGCAGCGCCATCTCGATCGTCGACCGGAGCGCGCCGATGCCGTCGAGGAATTCGAGCGCCTCGGGCGCGAGCCGGCAGTAGCCCGTGAGCAGGTCGTGTTCCCACTCGGTCAATCCGAGCAGCGGATCGTCGGCGCGGTAGCGCTCCGGCGCGCTCACCCTCGCCATGTACCCGAGCGCCCCGCCCTCGGGATCCGCCACACCGTGCTCCCGCATCAGGTGGTTGTCGGGAATCCAGTACACACCACCCGATTTCGCGGTCGTGCCGCCGAGGGTCGCGGCCTTCTCGCACAGCAGCACCTCGGCTCCGGCGTCCGCCGCGGCGAGCGCCGCCGCGAGTCCCGCCGCACCCGACCCGAACACGACCACGTCCGCGGCAGTGCCGGCGCCGGCGTCCGGTTCGTGGGCGAATCGCTCTGCTCCGGAGGTCATGTCGGTTCTCCCGGGGTGTAGCCGAGGCGGTTGTCCAGCTCGACGAGCCGGTGCTCGAAGCGCCACCCGTCCGGTGTGCGCACCAGGCTGTCCGCGTAGCGGCCGGTCGCCATCAGCGTCGGCCGCTCCCGGTTCTCGTGGCGCCTGAACATCACCAGGTTGCAGCGCTGTTCGGCGCGGCCACCCGTAACGGTGACCTCGGGGTCGAGGGTCATGTGCAGGATTCCCCAGCCCCGGGACCGGCAGAATTCACGCAGCTCCTGGTGGCCGGTGTAGGCGACGCCCTCACCGGCGACCTCGAGCCGGCCCGTGTCGACGAAGGTGCCGGCCCAGCCGTCCGCGTCCGACTTGTCGAAGCAGCGGTTGTAGATCGCGGTGAGCGTGCGGATCGACTGCCAGTCCGCAAAGTCGGCCGGGCTCGGGCTAGACATAGCGTGCCTCCCCCGACGCGGTGGTGCGCCAGTCCTCGGTGGCCGCGATCGTCATCGCGACGCCGGCCGTGTCCGGCCCGGCGAGCGGATCCTGCCGGCCGAACACCGCACCGCTGTTCTCATGTGCCCGAACGGAACCGAGCAAAAGCCGGCGCGTCTTGACGACCGCGATGTCGCTGGTGCCGAGCTTCTCCCGGGAGCGATCGACGATCGGGCCCTGACTCTCCTGGATCGCGACGTCCTCGAGGACGAGGTTCGTGAACCCGGAGAAGTGTCCGTCGGACATCAGCGCCCGGTCCTGGCCCCAGTTGTCCTTGCCCCGGACCAGAGCGGTGAAGTCGTCCGGGGCGACCGTCAGATCGTGGTACCAGAAGTGCGTGTCGGTGTCCTCGGTGAGCGGATGGTCGTCGTTCCACCGGATGAACCACTGCCGAGAGTGCTCGTCGTCGATCGGGGTCCCGATGATCGCGATCCGATCCTCGTCACCGGTGGGGATGTAGGCCGTCCACGGCATCACGAACTCCGTCACTCGAACGTGCAGGTGGTCGTCGCCCGAGTGCCGGATCGCGGCGAATCGGATGCCGTAACCTGTCTCGTCCGATTCGTAGCGCGGCGCGGAGTCCTGCGCGGTCTCGCCGAGGCTGCCGCTGCTGCTCCCGAGCCAGGACTGGTGCAGGATCGACACGTGCGAGGAGTCCAACGTGCCCTCGACCGCCTGCAGCCAGTTGCAGTGCGTCTCCGCGGCCAGCACCCGCACGTGATCGGCCGAGAGCCCGTCGTACGGGAGCCGCGGGAACGGCGGCGGATCGCCGTGCACTCCCAGGTACACCCACACCACGCCCCCGGCCTCACGGGCGGGATACCGGTCGATCGCGATCTTGTCGGCCATGTCCGCCTGCCGGTCGGCGGGTTCGGAGGGCACCTCGACGACGGTGCCCGAAACGTCGATCTTCCAACCGTGATAGATGCACCGGAGCGCGCAGTCCTCGTTTCGGGCCAGCGCCAGCGACGCCCCCCGGTGCGGACACGCCTCGTCCACGAAGCCGACCCTGCCGTCGGTCGCGCGGAAGGCCACGAAATTCTCTCCGAACAGCCGGACCCTCACGGGAGCACCATCGGCGACGAGCCGCTCGGACCGAACCGCGGGCGTCCAGTGCTCACGGAGATACGCGCCCATCGGCGCTCCCCCGCCCACCCGGGTCAGGAGTTCATTGTCTTCATGCGACAGCATGCGGATCCTCCATTGTCGACGCCACGATTCGGCGGACTGAAACATCCTCGGAGTCAATCTCTTTCAGATAGAGATGAAGCCGCTCCGGGATTCTGACTGTTATCCTGTCGATTGGAAGGTTAACGTCGATGCCGGGACGAATCAAGACCTGGATCACATTCCGTTCACGACGTGGCACAGACCACCGAGCCTGGATCGAGGCCTGCGCCGCGTCACTCACATCGCCGAGCCGCCCGCACCTGTCGGACGTGGGCACGACACAAGGAGATCGACATGGAAATCGACGGCGCAGTCGCCGTGGTCACCGGCGCCGCAGCAGGATTGGGCGCGGCCACCGCCGATATGCTCGCCCGGCGTGGCGCCCGGGTGACGGCACTGGACCTCGAGGTACCGCCGGGAGCACCGAGCTCGACCTGGCTGCCACTCGCCGCCGACGTCGCCTCAGCCGACGCGGTCGATGCCTCGTTCGACGCCGCGATTCACACCTTCGGCCGGGTGGACGTCGTCGTACACTGCGCGGGCGTGGCGGGCGGATTTCGGCTCATCGGCAGGGACGGACCGGCCGATCCCGAACGGTTCAGCAGGGTGATCGACGTGAACCTGCTGGGTACGTTTCACGTTCTGCGCGCGGCGGCCTGGCGAATGAGCAGGAACCGGAGATCCGACGGCGAGAACGGGGTGGTGGTGACCACCGCGAGCATCGCCGCGTTCGAGGGGCAGCAGGGCCAGGTGGCGTACTCGGCGTCCAAGGCCGGCGTCGTGGGGATGACCCTGCCTGCCGCACGGGAGCTTGCTCAGTTCGGAATTCGTTGCGCCACCATCGCACCCGGAGCTTTCGAGACAGCGTTGACGACGGATCTGCCGTCGGGGCTGCAGGACCAACTGACCGCGTCCGTTGCCTTCCCGCGACGTCTCGGCCGGCCCCGGGAGTTCGCCGACCTCGCGTGCGCGGTGATCGCCAACGAGATGCTCAACGGCGAGGTGATCCGGCTGGACGCAGGGGCCCGGCTCGCTCAACGCTGAACAACCGACCGGGAGCGGACGTCAGCCGCCCGCTCCCGACCGTCGGCTCGTTCGACGGGCCGGTTTCGGCCGCAGCCCGTCGAACGCCATGTCGATGATGCTCTCGACCAGCGGACGCAACGGCCCGTGATCCTGCTCGTTGTACCAGAATGCGCACCAGCTCATGCTGCCCATCAGGCCGTTCACCGTGAGCTCCGGATCGACATCGCGGAACACTCCGGCGCGCGAGCACTCCGCGACGACGTCTTCGAAGGTGCGCTGGTACTCACGAACCACCGCCGGCTGGTGCCGCCCGCCCGGCGACGACGGCGAGGTCCACAGCTGCATGAAGCCCACGAGCACGGGTGACGACACGCGCAGGGTGCAGTGCTCGGCGTGGAAGTAGAGGAGCTCGCGCAGTCGCTGGTCGGGTGTGAGGTCGGTACGCTGCGCGATCCTGGCCAGTTCGTGCTCGGCCACCTCGGTGAACCGCGCCTGGATCAACTCGACCAGTTCCTCCTTGGAGGAGAAGTACGTGTTGAGACTGCCCTTCTTGATCCCCACCGCATCCGCGATGTCCTGCAGGCTCGTGCCGTCGATACCCTTCTGGCGGATCAGCCCGATGGCCGCGTCGAGGACCTCGGCATGCCGCTCGGCGGAGCGCTTGGGTGGCACGGGCTTCCTTCCGGTGGACAGGCGTGCCCCGCGCTCACCCCAGCCGTGGCTCGTCGCCCGCTGAGGCCCGCAGGGCGGGAACAATCACCCTACCGAACGTCTGGATGGCTTCGAGCACCGTGTCGTGCGGCATGTACGGGTGATACAACCGGAAACAGAGGTGGGAGTCGGTTCGGCCGGCGAACCTCCGCTCGTACGGCCGGAGTGCCGCGGTGACCTCGTCCGGGTTGCCGATCAGGTTGTACTGCCGCACCGCATCCTCCGAGGAGAGGCGCGCGTCCGCCGGGAGCGGATCGCCGGCCTCCTCCGCCGCCCACCGGGCGTGCACGTCCATCGTGTACGTCATGCCGCGTCCGGCAATCTTCCAGCCGAGTTCGGGATCGTCCGCGATGAAGCCCGACCTGAGCTGACCGAAGGCGAAGGACGCACGGCGCTCGGCGGGCACCGTCTCCAGCACCCGCGAGTACGTCGTCATCGCCTCGTCGAACGGGGTGCACACCCCGAAGTATCCGTCGGCCAATCGTCCGGCGCGGGCCAGCGCCCTCGGGCCGGTTCCGCCGAGCCAGATCGGCGGGCCACCGGGCGTGAAGGGTTCGGGCCTCACGACCGCGCTGTCGATCCGGTGCACCCGCCCCTCGAATCCGAATCGCCTTCCCTGCCAAGCAAGTCGAAGAATCCGGACCGTCTCCTCCAGGGCGCGCCCGCGGGTGGACATGTCCGCGCCGAACGCACGAAACTCGCTGCGCCGCCATCCCGTTCCCATCCCGAGGATGAACCGTCCTCCGGACATCTGGTCGAGGACGGCAACGTCCTCCGCCAACCTGAGCGGGTTGTGGAACGGCGCCAGCAGCACCGCTGTCCCCACCACCAGTCGCTTCGTGGCGGCGAGAACGGCCGCGGCGATCGGCAGCATCGAGGGCAGGTAGCCGTCGGCCGCCCCGTGATGTTCGCTCAGCCAGATCGAGTCGAGCCCCGACTCCTCGGCCAGCTTCGCCTGCTCGATGATCCTGGCGTACTCGTCGCGGAACCCGATCTCCTCACCCGGCGGCACCTGTCCGGTGTACAGCCCAATTCCGTACTGCATCGCTCACTACCTCCACGGTCCGAATACTGTTGTCACGGGCTACTTCGACGGCGGGAGCGTGACCCACCCGCCGCCGTGCACCAGGATCTCCGCGCCGCTTACATAGGAGGCATCGGGCGAGCAGAGGAAGGCGACCACGGCGGCGACCTCGTCGGGATCGCCTCCCCGCCGCGCGGCAATGGCGGCAATGTTGGCCTCGAGCACCGCGGGATCGACCTCGCTGACGATGTCCGTGAGAATCGTCCCCGGCAACACCGCGTTGGACGTGATGTTCCGGCGAGAGATCTCCTGCGCCAGGCTCTTCGACATCGCGAGCAGAGCGCCTTTCGACGCGCCGTATCCGGTGTCTCCGGGTCCGCCGGTGGCGCCGAGAACCGAGCTGACGAACACCACTCGTCCCCAGCCGGCGTCGTACATGTGGGGCAGGGCGGCGCGCGTGACCGACCACGCCCCGCGGACATTCGTGTCGATCATCTCGTCGAACTCGTCCCGGTGCTGTCGGATCATCGCCCGAGACCGTTGCACCCCGGCGTTGTTCACGACCACCTGGGGCGGACCGAGTCGATCCGCCGTCGCGTGCACGAGTTCCTCGCCCGCACCGTCCTCCGACACGTCCGCTCGAATCGCCACCGCGCGTCCGCCGTTCGCGTGGATCTGCTTCACGACCGACTCGGCGTCGTGCGAGGAGCGCGCGTAGTTGACCGCGACGTCGTACCCCTGCGCCGCGAGCCGCAACGCGCACGCCGCGCCGATCCCGCGGGAGGCACCGGTCACCAGCGCGACCTTGGGCCGTCGATCGTCCGATGTGGTCATGAGACGCCCCTTTCGAGCATCGCCCAGTGCGGACGACGCAGTGCCAGCTTGTCGATCTTTCCGGGTCCGGTACGCGGAAGCTGGGTGTGGAATTCGTACGAGCGAGGGATCTTGTAGCCCGCGATCAGGGCCCGGCAGTGCCGGTCGAGATCCGACTCGGTCGTCGCCGATCCCGGGCGAATCACGACCGCGGCGTGCACCTGCTCGCCCCACTGGGATGACGGGACCGCGATGACCGCGGCCTCGACCAGGTCCGGGTGCTGCGCGAGCACCGCCTCGACCTCGGTGGCATAGACGTTCTCGCCGCCGCTGATGATCGTGTCGCCGGCCCGGCCGACGATGTACAGGTAGTGGTCCTCGTCGCGGTACGCCAGGTCACCCGACCAGTACCAGCCGCCACGGAAACGCTCGCGCGTGACCTCGGGCTGTCGCCAGTACCCGCGTGCGAAGTTCGGCCCGCGCCCGACGATCTCACCGGTCTCACCGACTTCGCAGTCGGTGCCGTCCGGCCGCACCACCCGGACCTCCACACCGACGACGGGGCGCCCGGCGGAGCGCAGAACGCGGCTGCCGAGCAGCCGGTCCTCCCCCGGCAGGAAGCTCAGGATCGGTCCCGCCTCGGTCATCCCGTACGACTGGGTGAAGGAACAGCCCAGTCGTTCCATCGCTCGGTTCAGCAGGGTCGGCGCGATGGGCGCTCCGCCGTGCACCACCAGTCGCAGTGAGGACAGGTCCGGGTTCGAGTCCGTCCGGTCCAGGTACTCGAGCAGCAGGGTGAGCATGGTCGGCACCAGGAAGGTGCAGGTCACACCCTCGGCCTCGATCGCCTGGACGACCGCGGCCGGATCGAATCGCGGCACCACCACGTGCCGGCCGCCGACCCAGGTCATCGGGTGAGCGGACATCCCGTCACCGAGATGGAACATCGGCGAGCAGTGCAGATAGACGTCGTCGGCCGAGTATCCGAGGCCCGCGATCATGTGCTGCGCGTTCGCGGCGAGATTCCCGTGGGTGAGCATGGCCCCCTTCGCGCGACCGGTCGTGCCGCCCGTGTAGAAGATCGCCGCGAGAGCGTCCGAACCCACGTCGGCGCCCGCTGCCGGATCGACGCGTTCGATCGGATCGTCGAGCAGGTGGCCGAAGTCCACGACGACCGCGGGCGTCGACTCGCAGAGCGACTCGGCTCGGGTACGGTGCGCCTCGTCCACCAGGACGACCGCCGGCTCGCAGTCGTCGATGACCGAGGCCAGTTCGACGTCGGCGAGACGGGCGTTGAGCGGAACCAGCACGAATCCGGCTGCAGGGACCCCGAAATAGGCGGCGAGGTACTCGGCGCTGTTGGCCCCGAGCACCCCGATCCGGTCGCCGCGGACCGCGCCGCGCCGGGCCAGTCCCGCGGCGATGCGGTCGGCCCAGGACCGGAACTCCTCGTAGCTCAGCCGTGTCGCGCCGTCGACCACCGCGACCGATCTGCCGTACATCCCGACCGCCCGGCGCAGCGGCCACACCAGATCTTGTGCCGCGGTGGCACCGTCGCCCCCCTCCGAGGCCGATGACCACGTCGCGGGAGCCGCGGCGCTCTCGTGTGTCGGCATCCGATGTCCTTCCGGGCTCGTCATCGTGAGTAGCTGAAGAAGCCGCGGCCGGTCTTCTCGCCGAGAAACCCGGACTCGACCATGCGCAGCAGCAACGGCGGCGGCGCGAACCCGGGATCCCGGAACTCCTCGTACATCGAGGTCGAGGCGGCCAGCAGGATGTCGAGTCCGACGAAGTCGGCAAGGGACAGCGGGCCGATCGGGTGCGCGCAGCCCTCGACCATGCCCCGGTCGATGTCCTCGGCCGACGCGAAACCCGCCTCGAGCATCCGCACCGCGGACAGCAGGTACGGGGTCAGGAGTGCATTCACCACGAATCCGGCGCGATCCTGCGACCGGATCACGAGTTTGCCCAGATCCTCGGCCGCGAACCGCTCGATCCGATCGGCCGTCTCCGCCGCGGTGTGCAGCGTCGGGATCAGCTCCACGAGGCGCAGGGCGGGAACGGGATTGAAGAAGTGCAGGCCGACGACACGTTCCGGACGCGTCGTGGCCGCGGCGATCTTCGTGATCGAGATGGACGACGTGTTCGAGGCCAGCACGGCGGTGGGCGCGGAGACCACCTTGTCGAGGGCCGCGAACAGGTCCGCCTTGGCGCGTTCGTCCTCGACGATGGCCTCGACGACCAGTTCGCGGTCGGCGAGGTCCTCGAGCGATGCCGTGAACCGGAGCCGCGACAGTGCGCCGGCGCAGTCGGCGTCGGCGATCTTGCCCGCGGCCACGGCGCGACGCAGTGAGCTCTCGGTTCGCGCTCGCGCGGACTCCGCCCGGGCCGCGTCCGCCTCGCAGATCACGACGTCGGCCCCCGCGAGTGCGCAGACGCGCGCAATCCCCGTTCCCATGAGGCCGCCGCCGACGACGCCTACCTGATCGATGATCAATTCCTTCTCCTTCGTGTGGTCGTTGTTGCAGAGGTGATGCCGTGGCGGCTAGTCCCGCGAAGTCACCCGCCACGTGTCGCCGCCGGCGACGATCGCCGACAGATCGGGCGCAGGGTCGTCGGCCCGGGCCCGCAGCAGCTGGTCGTTGACCAGATCGTCGTACGCGGGCCGATCCACGGCGCGGAAGATGCCCAGCGGGACGACGCCTCCGGGTCGCTCGGGCAGGCGTGCGAGCATGTAGGCGATCGACGAATCCTCGTCGTGGACATCGTGAACCAGTAGGGAGTCCGCGGACGCCCCGTCGAGTGGCACGATCTCGAGACCGCCGCGCGAGGCGATCCGCACGCCCTTCGGGTTCTTCGTTCCGAACGTGACCGGTTCGCCGTGTCGCAGCCGGACGGTGGCGTCGTCGCGTGTCTCCGGATCCTTCAGCTCCGAGAAGGCACCGTCGTTGAAGATGGTGCAGTTCTGCAGGATCTCGACCAGAGCCGTACCGCGATGCCGCGCCGCCTCACGCAGGACCGCGGTCAGGTGCTGACGATCCGAGTCCACCGTCCGCGCGACGAACGTGGCTTCGGCACCCAGCGCCAAGGCGATCGGGTTCACCGGCTGGTCCACCGAGCCGCCCGGGGTCGACTTGGTGACCTTGCCGGCCTCGCTCGTCGGCGAGTACTGGCCTTTGGTCAGGCCGTAGATCCGATTGTTGAACAACAGGATCTTCAGGTTCACGTTCCGCCGGAGTGTGTGAATCAGATGGTTGCCACCGATCGACAGCGCGTCACCGTCACCGGTGACGACCCACACCGACAGGTCCGGTCGTGCCGTCGCCAGCCCGGTCGCGATCGCAGGAGCGCGGCCGTGAATCGAGTGCATGCCGTAGGTGTTCAGGTAGTACGGGAACCGGGACGAGCACCCGATCCCGGAGACGAAAACGATGTTCTCGCGGGCCAGTCCGAGCTCGGGCAGCAGTCCCTGGACCGCGGCCAGGATCGCGTAGTCGCCGCATCCGGGACACCACCGTGCCTCCTGATCGGTCTTGAAGTCGTCGGATGACAGGCCGCCGGGCGAGGGTGGGTGCAGCATCGGCGCCGCGGGCAGAAGAAGGTTGTCGACCATGTCAGATGAGCTCCTCGATTCGCGCCGCGAGCTCCGCCGAGTCGAACGGCAGGCCGCGTACTCGGTGGTGTCCGACCGCGTGCACGTCGAATCTCGCCTTGATCAGCAGCAGCAGTTGGCCGAGGTTGAGCTCCGGGACGACCACCGTGCGGTACCGGTCGAGAACGTCACCGGTGTTGGCGGGAAAGGGATTCAGGGAACGGAGGTGCGCCTGCGCCACCCGGCCTCCGCGTTCACGGACCGCACGAACCGCGGCGCGGACCGCACCGTAGGTCGAGCCCCAGCCGAGGACGAGCACCTCCGCGGCGTCGGGGTCGTCGACCTCGAGCGGCGCCACGTCGGTCGCGATCCCGGCGATCTTGGCGTCCCGGACACGCACCATCGCCTCGTGATTGTCCGGGTCCGAGGAAATGCTGCCGCGGCCGTCCAGCTTCTCCAGCCCCCCGACGCGGTGTTCGAGGCCGGCGGTACCGGGCACCGTCCACGGCCGCGCCATCGTCACGGGATCCCGGAGGTACGGCCAGAACTCGTCGCCGTGATTCGGTTCGGTGGTGAACCGGACCCGGATGTCGGGCAACCGGTCCAGATCGGGCAACCGCCACGGCTCTGCACCGTTCGCCAGATGGGCGTCCGACAGCAGAACCACCGGTGTCCGGTACTTCGTCGCGATCCGGACCGCCTCGAATGCGGCCTCGAAGCAGTCGGAGGGCGACCGGGGCGCCAGGATCGGAACGGGCGATTCACCGTTGCGGCCGAACATGGCCTGCAGCAGATCCGCCTGCTCGGTCTTGGTCGGCATGCCGGTGGAGGGTCCCGCCCGCTGGATGTTGCACACCACGAGCGGCAACTCCAACGCGATCGCCAGCCCCAGCGCCTCCGCCTTGAGCGACATCCCGGGGCCGCTCGTCGCGGTGACACCCAGGTGCCCGCCGAAGGATGCTCCGACCGCGGCGGCGATCGCCGCTATCTCGTCCTCGGCCTGGAAGGTCCGGACTCCGCTCGCCTTGTGGCGGGCGAGTTCGTGCAGCAGGTCGGAAGCGGGCGTGATCGGGTACGCGCCGAGGAACAGCGGGACGCCGGCGCCTCGAGCGCCGGCCAGCAGGCCGTAGGTGAGCGCGAGGTTCCCGGAGATGCTGCGGTATCGCCCTGGCGGCAGTTGGGCCGCGGGCACCTGGTAGCGCGAGGCGAACGATTCGGTGGTGTCCCCGAACGCGTATCCGGCCCGAAACGCGGTGACGTTGGCGTCCGCGAGTTCCGGCTTCGTGGCGAAACGCCGGCGCAGGTATCGCTCGGTCGACTCCGTCGGCCTGTCGTACATCCAGCAGAGCAGGCCGAGGGCAAACATGTTCTTCGCGCGCTCGGCGTCCCTGTTGCCGATCGGCGCGTCCCGAAGTGCGGTGACGGTGAGCGAGGTCAGCGGGACGGCGTGCAGTCGGTAGCCGTCGAGGCTGCCGTCCTCCAAGGGATTCGAGGTGTACCCCAGCCGCTTGAGGCTGCGGCGCTTGAACTGGTCGCTGTCGGCGATGATCTCCGCACCGGGAGGGAGATCCCCGAGGTGCGACTTCAGCGCGGCGGGGTTCATCGCCACGAGGACGTCCGGCCGGTCTCCCGCCGTCTCGATGCGGTGGTCGGCGAAGTGCAGCTGGAACGACGAGACACCAGCGAGGGTTCCTGCAGGAGCGCGGATCTCGGCGGGAAAGTCCCGCAGTGTGGAAAGGTCGTTTCCGAACAGTGCCGACTCCCCGGTGAATCGGTCACCGGTCAGCTGCACGCCGTCGCCGGAGTCTCCGGCGAATCGAATGACGACGCTCGACAACCGTGTGGTGCCAACAGAACTGACGCCCATGAGTGGAACACTCCTCGTTCCGAGTTACCAACGACGGCACGCAGCGACGCAGTGCCGGCATCGGGCCCGACCCCGGAAACGGATCGGCTTGTCCGAGGAATTTAATCCCTTACGATCGGAAGGTCAATAGACTCCGGTCTCGACCTCGGGTTCACGGGCCGCCACCCCGGTCAGTGCCCGCCGGCACTCCACTGATCGCGGAGGAAGACACGGGAATGGATCGCTGTTCGCACCTATCACGCAGATTCCCAAGAGAATTCGCGCACCGCCTCGCATCGGCGAGGTCGAATCGGGGCGGCCGGCCTCCTCGCCGCCGGGCGGTGCCGCCCCGGTCGGCACACAGATTCGTTCCGGGGCGAGCTACAACGCAATCGCGGCGCGCGGCGGAGGAGCCCAGTCGGGGCACAGCATCGGGAACTCGGTCACAGGGCGTCGTCGGAGGAGTTCGGGAGCGGGAACCGATGGCCTCAGCGACGACTGGTGCGTGGAGTCGGGACCCGGGATGTGTGGGTCCACAGTGGTTCCCCAATGTCACAGTGGGGAACGTCAAGTGACCCGATGTGACATTGGGGAGCCCAGCAGGGGTGGGTCAGACGGCGCAGGCGCCGTCGGTGCAGGCGCCGTCCGCGTCGCCGGTGAGGGTGACGATCGGTCCGGCGTCCGCGTAGGCCTTCTCGAGCAGCTGGGTGAACACGTCGACCGGCTGCGCGCCGGAGACCCCGATCGCGCGATTGGCGACGAAGAACGGGACCCCGGAGATGCCGAGGGCCCGTGCCTGGGCGAGGTCGTCGCGGACACGGTCGGCCTCGGCGTCCGAGTCGAGGGCGGCGCGGACGCCGTCGGCGTCGAGCCCGGCCTCGGCGGCGATCGCGACGAGCTCGTCGCGGTCGTCGACGACGCGACCCTCGGAGAAGTGGGCGCGGAACAGTGCCGCCATCACCTCGTCCCCGCGGTCGCCGGCGATGTGGACCAGCCGGTGGGCGTCGAACGTGTTCGCCGCGATCACGGTGCCGAAGTCCATCGTCAGCCCGTCCGCGGCGGCGGTGCGGGCGACGTGCGCGAACATCTGCTGGACCTGCTCGGCGGGCATGCCCTTCATCTCGACGAGCGCCTCGACCTCGGGGCGCCGCAGCCCGGCCGGGGTCTCCGGGGAGAGCTGGTAGGACCGCCACACCACCTGCACCCGATCGCGGTGCGGGAACTGTGCGAGGGCGGTCTCGAAACGCTTCTTGCCGATGTAGCACCACGGGCAGGCGATGTCGGACCACACCTCCACGACGACGGCGGCGGCGGCGGACTGGTCAACGGATTCGATGGGCACGAACAGTTGAAACGTCCACCACCGCCGGTCTTGTTCCCGGTCAGGCTCGCGCCCGTCCCAGCTGCCGGATCCAGGCCCGCGACTGCGCCGGGTCGATCACGTCGTCGAGCTCGAACGTGGTGCCGGCGTGCAACGCCTTGCCCTGCTGATAGGCCTGCTCGACCAGCGCCGCGAACAGGGCGTCGCGCTCCGCCGGGTCCGCGGCCGCGTCGAGCTCCTTGCGGAAGCCGAGCCGCACCGCGCCCTCGAGTCCCATCGGGCCGATCTCACCGGTCGGCCACGCGACGGTGAACTCCGGCGCGTGGAACGATCCGCCGGCCATCGCCATCGCGCCGAGGCCGTAGCCCTTGCGCAGGATGATCGTGCCGAACGGGACCGTCAGCCGGGCACCGGCGACGAACAGTCGGCCGAACCGGCGCACCGTCGCGTCCTTCTCCGACTCCGGGCCGACCATGAAGCCGGGGGTGTCGCAGAGGGTGAGCACCGGCAGCCCGTGCGCCTGGCACAGCGTCAGGAAGTCGGCGCCCTTGTCGGCCGCCTCGGCGTCGATCGCGCCGCCCAGGTGGTGGCTGGAGTTCGCGAGCACGCCGTACGCGACGCCCTCGACACGGACCAGGGCGGTCACCATGCCCCGCCCGTAATCGGGCTGCAGTTCGAGCACCGACCCGACGTCGGCGATCGCCGCGACGGCCTCGTGGACGTCGTAGGCACGCAGCCGGTTCTCCGGCACCACGTGCCGGGCGAGCCGCTCGTCGGGCGCGGTCCAGTCGGTGAGGGTGCCCTGGAAGTACGAGAGGTACCGCTTCGCCAGCTCCACCGCATGGGCTTCGTCGCGGGCCACCAGGTGTACGACACCGTTGCGGGTCTGGACGTCGATCGGCCCGATGTCCTCCGGGCGGTGGACGCCGAGGCCGCCGCCCTCGACCATCGCCGGACCGCCCATGCCGATGTTGGCGTCGGGGGTGGCGATCAGCACGTCGCACGCGCCGGCGAGCGCGGCGTTGCCGGCGAAACAGCGGCCGGACACGACCGCGACCGTCGGCACCACACCGCGCAGTCCGGCCATCGCCCGGAACGTGCCCAGCTCCAGGCCCGCGGCACCGTTCGCGTCGGTGTCACCGGGCCGTCCGCCGCCGCCCTCCGCGAACAGCACCAACGGAATCCGCTTGCGTGCGGCCACGTCCAGCATCCGGTCGGTCTTGACGTGGTTGCGCATGCCCTGCGTCCCGGCGAGGACCGTGTAGTCGTACGAGATCACGACGGCCTCCGCGGCGGCCGGGCCGAACGTGTCGGCCCCGATCGTCGCGACCCCGGCGATCAGGCCGTCGGCGGGGGTGTTCTCGATCAGGTCCTGCTCGGTGCGCCGGGTCCGCTGCGCGGCCAGCGCCAGCGCGCCGTACTCGACGAGGCTGCCCTCGTCGACGAGGTCGGCGATGTTCTCCCGCGCGGTGCGACGACCGACCCTGTGCCGCTTCGCGACCGCGGCCGGGCGGCCGGAGTCGAGGGTGACCTCGTGCCGGGCCAGGACCTCGGCGAGGTCGGGGCGGATGTGATCGAGGTCGAGTGCGTCGGCGGCGGAGGTCTGCGCGCCGGCTCCGGTGGCGCGGACGACGACCAGCGGGTCCCCGACGTTCACGGCCCGTCCGGGCTCGGCCAGCACCCGCACCACCCGCGAATCCTCCTGCGCGGCGAGCACGTGCTGCATCTTCATGGCCTCGAGCACGACCAGCGGGGTCCCGCCCGCGACGGTGGCGTCGACGTCCGCCACCTCCACCACGACGCCGGTCAGCTCGGCCCGCACCACCTCCTCGCCGTCGGCGAGCGCGATCTCGGCGGCCGGGCGCGGCGGCCGGGTCGCGGACGCGGTCGTCGCCGTCTCGGACGCCTTCTCCTCGGCGATCTCGACCAGGTCCGCGATCCGCTCCCCCAGGTACGCCGTGTCGACGACGCCGGAGCCGAAGTCCTTGTCCGACAGCACCGCCCGCAGGAAGGCGATGTTGGTGGCCACGCCCTCGACGGTGAACTCGCGCAGCGCGGCGTCGGTCTTGCGTACCGCCGCCGCGAAGCCCTCGGCCCGGGTGTGGGTGATCACCTTCGCCAGCAGCGAGTCGTAGCGCGGGCTGGTGGTCAGGCCCGGCCGGCCGTAGGTGTCGACGCGGACGCCCGGGCCGGTCGGGGCGCTGAACACGGTCAGGGTGCCCGCCGCGGGAACGGTGCGGCCGTCCGCGGCCATCGACTCCGTGTTCACACGGGCCTGGATCGCGACACCCCGCGCGCGGGCCGGTGATCCGGTCACCTCACCGGTGTGCGCCACGACGCCGTCCGGCAGCCCGAGGTCGGCGAGCGTCGCGCCGCGGGCGATGTCCAGGCCGACCGCGACCAGATCGGTGCCGGTGACCTCCTCGGTGATCGTGTGCTCGACCTGGATCCGCGGGTTGACCTCGAGGAACACGAAGTCCTCACCGGTGACGAGGAATTCGACCGTGGCCAGGCCGCGGTAGCCCTGGTCCGCGCACAGCCGGGCGGCGGCACGGTGCAGCCCGAGACGGGTCCGGTCGCTCAGCTGCTGGGCGGGCGCCACCTCGATCAGCTTCTGGTGCCTGCGCTGCACGCTGCAGTCCCGGTCACCGAGCGCCAGCGCCCGGGTGGTGCCGTCGCCGTCCGGGGCCGCGACGATCTGCACCTCGATGTGCCGGGCACCCTCGCACAGCGCCTCCGCGAACAGCGCGGGATTGCCGAACCCGAGCTCGGCCTCCGCTGCGCAGGCCCGGTAGGCGTCGGCGACCTCGTCGGCCGCGCGGACCGGACGCATACCGCGCCCACCACCCCCGGCGAGCGCCTTGATCATGATGCCCCGCGGATGCGCGACCAGGAACTCGCGCGCGTGCTGCTCGCTCACCCCTCCTTCGGTGGCGGCGAGCACCGGCACGCGCGACGCGACCGCCGCGGCGCGCGCGGACGCCTTGTCGCCGAACGTGTCGAGCACCCCGGCGTCCGGGCCGACGAACGTCAGCCCCGCCGCCGCGCAGTCGCGCGCGAAATCCGCGTTCTCGCTGAGAAACCCGTACCCGGGATGCACCAGGGTGGCACCGGTGACCGCGGCCGCGTCCAGCATCGCCCGCCGGTCCAGGTAGGCGGCGGGCCCGGAGGCGGCCAGGGCCACGGAGGTGGTCGCCGCAGCGACGTGCGGCGCGTCGACGTCGTCGGCGGCGTACACCGCGACGGTGTCGAGGCCGAGCTCGGTCGCCGAGCGGATGATGCGCAGCGCGATCTCACCCCGGTTGGCCACCAGAACGGTGGTCGTCGACGTCTCGGTCATCGTCAGCGCCCCTCCGCCATCGCGAACAGGTCACCCTTGCGGACCTTACCGGTGGCGGTCATCGGCAGCGCGTCGAGGATCTCGATCTCCGGCACCTTGTACGCCGCCATGTTCCCTCGCGCCCACTCGACCAGGTCCGCGGCGACGGTCTCCTCGCCCTCCACCAGTTGGACGAACGCGAACGCGACCTGACCCCGGTCGCGGTCCGGTTTCGGGACCACGGCGGCCCTCTCGATCGCCGGGTGCAGCATCAGCAGCGACTCGACCTCGGACGGGAACACGCTCATCCCGTTCGTCTTGATCATCTCCTTGTTGCGCGCCAGGTAGTGCAGGGCGCCGCGGTCGCTGAACTTGCCGAGATCACCGGTCTGCAGCCAGCCGTCCCGCAGCGCGTCCTCGGTGGCGGCGGGGTTGCGGTGGTAGGCGGTCATCACCGAGGGACTGCGCACGATGATCTGACCCTGCTCCCCCAGCGGGACCGGGTTCCCGTCGGGGTCGACGATCAGGACGTCGGTTCCGGGCACCGGTAGACCACAGAACACCGGGTCGCCGGCCAGGTCGTGGTCGCCGTCCTGGAAACCGAGGGTGATGGTGTCGGCGGTGTGCGTCTCGGTCATGCCGTAGCTGGCCTCCCGCAACACGTTTCCGGTCGCCTCCCGCCACCGCGCGCGGGTCGCGGAGTCGAGCTTGAGGACGAAGGAGACGGCCATCGGGTTGTCCAGGCTGGTGAGATCGCGGTCCGCGAAGCCGGGGGTGTCCATCAGCTCGACGTAGTTGTCGACGGTGCCGACCATCGAGGTGACGTGGTACCGCTCGATCTCCGCGAGCGCGACCCGGGCGTCCCAGCGGGTCATCAGCACCACCGTGCCGCCGTTCACCAGCGGCAGCAGGATGCCGAAGTCCTCTCCGGCGATCCAGAACACCGGCAGGAACACCAGGGCGGTCGGCGGGTTCTCGCCGACCTGACGGCCTGTCGCGACGGTCGCGGTGGCGGCGGTGTACACCATGTGGCGCTGGGTGTGCTCGCAGCCCTTCGGCAGACCGGTCGTGCCGCCGGTGTAGTTCAGCGCGGCGAGCGCGTCGGGGTCGGTCGGAATCGCTTCGGCGCGAGGGCTTCCCATGATCGTGTGCCAGTCCGTGGCCGTCGGGTCGGCGACCTCGAACGGCGCCCCGGCTGCCGGACCGGTCAGCATGTCCGACAGGTCGGTCGTCGCGACCAGCCGCACCGGCGTCCGCTCCCGCACCGACTCGACGAACGGCGCCAGCGCCGGCTGGGTCAGCACGATGGTCACACCCGCATCCGAAAGCTCATGTGCGAGTTCGTGTTCCCGCAGCATCGGGTTGACCGGCACGTGCACGGCCCCGATCTTGAGGATGCCGAGCATCGCGATGTGGAACTGCGGACAGTTGCCCAGGTTCACACCGATGCGATCGCCCGCCACGGCGCCGTTCGCGAGGAGCCAGCCCGCGAAACGGTCGGAGAGTTCGTCGTACTCGGCGTAGCCGATCTCGCGGCCGTAGAACGCGATGGCCACCGTGTCGGGACGCTCGGCGGCCCAGTGCCGCAGGTGGTCGACCAGGCCGTGGCTGCCGATCGGGTCGCGCACCTCCCGGGGAATCGCAGCAGGCCAGTTGGCCTGCTGCACCTGCCGCACCTCCGCGAGCGCGGCCTCGAGCACCGACGATGCCACCGTGGTCATGGGGGAACTCCACTTCTCTTCGTCGCCCTGAGGCGTCAGGAAAATCCGATCAGCCGTTCGGACATCGCGACCATGTCCGAGATGTACCGGGACCGCTCGCCCTCCGAGGCGGCCGACAACCGGGCCGCCCCGACGAACTGCGCGTCGGCCAGGGCCTGGGCCACCGCGGCCGGCGGCGCGCAGGGCGTCACCTCTCCGGCATCGTTGATGCGTTCGATGAACCGGACGTAGCGAGCGACGAGCCTGCCGCGCACGGCGGCCCACAGCTCCGCGATCTCGGGGTCGAGCTGGGCGCGGTGGTCGATGAGGCCGACCAGCGACCCGTGCTCGAAGATCAGCTCGACCACCGCGGCGGTGGTCGCGTGCAGCACCTCGCGCAGGTCGTCGACGATCGGCCCCTCGAGATGCTGTGCATCGAGAAACTGCTGGCAGACCCGTTCGGTGACCGCGCGGAACACCTCTTCCTTCGAGGAGAAGTAGGCGTAGAACGTCGCCCGCGAGACTTCGGCGCGGGCCGTGACCGCCTGCGCGGTCGTCGCCTCGTAGCCGAGCTCGGTGAAGCACTGCGCGGCCGCGGACAGCAGGTCCCGGCGGCGCCTGCCGTCGGACGCCCGGCGCGCCGAGCGCGCCTGCTCCTGCTGCTCGCTGGTGGTCACGGTCACAGTATGTGTTGACGTTGACGTCAACGTCAACACCCGGCTTCCGTGCGGGAAGTGGGGTGGATGCACGTCGACCCGGGGGTGCGAGCACCCCCGGGTCGACCGGGTATGAGCATGAAGTTGTCGTTCAACCCCCCTCGACTGCGCCTACTTGGGGTCGGGGCAGTCCTTCACCCACTTCACGTTTCCGCCGAAGTTGCAGCTGCCGGGATGGGTGCCCGCCGCGAACGCCTGCCCAACGGAGAGGCCGAGAGGAAGCGCAACGAGTGCGCCGGTCAGAGCGAGCTTGGCGACAAAGCGGCTTGCGGGTGCCTTGAGGGAGTTGGTCACAGTGGTCGATCCTCACTTCGGCGGCAATCGTCAACCAGCGGCTGCGGCGGTTCGCCGGAACCTCGTTGATGTGCCATTTTTCAAGGGGAATTCCGCACCCATCGGCGTGTCACGCATTGGTGCGGCGAAATCCATGATAAGGGACCCGCCGTTGATAAGCCAGGGTAAATTTCCGGCGGCACACCATAGCGCCGGCGTCGCGAACCGGACGACCCGCGACAGCGCGGCGTGCATCGGCACACCACGCCGTCGCGGGTCGGCGTCGGACGTCAGACGAGGGCGGCGTCGAGGGTGATCTCCACGCCGGTCAGCGCCTTGCTGACCGGACAGGTCTCCTTCGCGGCGCGTGCGGCCTGCGCGAACGCGTCGGCGTCGAGACCGTCGACCTCCGCGCGCACGGTCAGCGTGATCCCGGTCAGCTTGAACCCGGGATCGTCCGGACCGAGGCCGACGACCGCGGTCACCTCGAGGCTCTGCGGCACCCCGCCGGCCTCGCCGATCAGCGCCGAGAGCTGCATCGCGTAGCACGCGGAATGGGCCGCGGCGATCAACTCCTCCGGGCTGGTGGCGCCGTTCGCCTCCTCCGCGGCACGTTTCGGGAACGACACGTCGAACGTCGCGAGGCCCGAGCTGGTCAGCTCGGTCTGACCGGCCCCTTCCTGGAGGGTTCCGTTCCACGCGGTTCGTGCGGTGCGAGTGGGCATGAGCGATCCTTCCGATGCGACAAGGCGAACCCGACGGGATACCGCTCTCAGTCTTCCCCTCCGGCACCGACCCGGCACGGCGAACGCGACGACGCCGATCACCGGTCGGCGGGTGTCCTGTCGCCGTCGCTCGCCGAGTCCTCGGCCTCGTACCGCGCGAGCAGGGCACGCTCGCCGTCCCGTCCGGGGAACGCGAAGTACACCAGGGCCGCACCGATCAGCACGATCCCGATCGCCGCGGCGTACGCGCGGCTGTCGCCGTCGAGGAAGGCCGAACGGGCCGCGGCGATGATCGCCTGCGCGTACTGCGGATAGCGCTCCGCGATGTCCACCGCACCGGCGAACGACTTCTCCAGGGCCGCCTGTGTCTGCTCGCTGACCTCGGAGGCCTGCGGGGTCGCCGCGATGGTCGACGCGAACGAGGCCGTGTACCCGGCGGTGAGCAGCGCACCGAGCACCGACTGCACGATCGCACCACCGAGATCACGCTGGAGATCCGCTGTGCCCGACGCCATTCCGGCACGAGACACCGGAACCGACCCGGTCAGCGAGTGCGAGGCGGGGGTGCCGGCCAGCCCGACGCCCGCCCCCAGCAACATGAAGCCGAGCGCGACCGTCCAGTACTCGGCGCCCTCGCCCCACCACAGCAACGCCACCACCAGACCCGCCACGATCGCCAGGTAGCCCGACAACAGGGTGAACCGGGAACCGCGGGATTCCACCAGCCGCGCGGACCGGGGCGCGACCAGCACCATGACCAGCGCGGCCGGCAACGCCGCCGACCCCGCCGCGAGGGTGGAGTAGCCGAGCACGTTCTGCAGGTACTGCTGGCTGATGTACATCGTGCCCATCAGGGTGCCGAACACGATGATGCCCGCGACCGCTGCCACCCAGAAGATCCGGCGCCGCGCGATCCGCAGGTCGAACAGTGGATTCCGGGCACGCAGTTGGCGGAGCACGAACACGACGCCGGCGGCGAGGGCGATCACCAGCGCGGAGACCGCGACGGCCGCCATGCCGTCGACCGGCGCGAAGTTGATGCCCAGCACCAGCGCCCCGACCAGGACCACCGACACGATGCCGCCGAAGTGGTCGACGGGGTCGGTGGACTCGTTCACGTGACTCGGTACGTACGCCAGCGTCATCAGCAGCGCCAGCAGTGCGAGTGGGATCGTCACCAGGAACACCGATCCCCAGTCGAACCCCTCGAGCAGCGCCCCGGCCACCAGCGGGCCCAGCGCGGTGAGACCACCGCCGATCGAGGACCACAGCGCGATCGCCCGCGTCCGCGCGGCCCCCGCCCACAGCGCGGTGATCAGGGCCAGCGTGGTCGGGTACGCGAGACCCGCCGACACCCCCCCGACCACCCGTGCCACGAACAGCACCTCCGCGTTCGGCGCGAACCCGGCCACCAGCGACGCGGGCAGCGACAGCAGCATGCCAAGCACCAGCATCGTCTTGCGTCCGTATCGGTCACCGACCGCACCCAGGTAGAGCACCGAGGCCGCCAGGCCCACCGAATACCCGACCGCAATCAGGTTCAGCTCCGTCTGGCTGGCGTCGAACGCCCGCCCGATGTCGGGCAGCGCGACGTTCGCGACCGCGAGGTTCAGATTCGCCACCGCCGCAACGAGAATCAGCGCGGCCAGCACGAACCGGGAACGCGCCGGGCGGGCATCGCCTTGGGTTGCCACCGTACAAGTGGACACCACGCCGCCGACCGCCGCCACCCGGCACGCACGGGAAAGACCCGGGAGGCGTTCCGTTTACGGTGTAGCCTCGAATCCGCGTACCCCGTCAGTGTTGAATCGCGACGACATGCTGTTCCCCAGGAGGAACCATGGCAGTAGTCCATTCACCCAGCAGCACGGCACAATCCGTCGGCGCGGCCCTCGCGGCTCTGGGCATCGTCCTGTTCGCCCTCCTCGCGCTCTACCTGGTCGGGTTCGATCAGGGCGCACTCTCCCGCACCGGCATGTACATGCACGAACTGATGCACGACGGCCGGCACCTGCTCGGCCTGCCGTGCCATTGACCTGAGCCCGCCGGACGGCGATCGGTCACACCGGCGGGACTGCACGAGCACTCTCGAAGGACTCCCATGAGTTCACCGGACACTTTCGACGACCTGCAGGGGCGCGTCGCCGGCCTGTCACCGGCGGTCCGCACCCGGCTCGACTCCCCGTACGTGATCTCCAACGACCTGTTCGGCGCGCTACGCCACGTCCTGCACGACGTCGGCGGGCAGCTCGACCTCCCGGTCGAGTTCCGCGAGAAGGTCGAGGAGCGCTGGGAGATGAACACGTACGTCACCTGCGAATGCCTCGGGTGGCGCGGGGTGTGGAACTCCGAGGAACGTCGCCGCGCCGAGAACGACCTCGGTGCCACCTTGTACTTCGGCCTGCCCTACTACGCGCGGTGGGCGACCGTGGCCGCGAAGACGCTGATCAACAAGGGATTGATCACCCCGGACGAACTGTCGGCCAAGTTGGACGAGGTCCGGTCCCGACTGATCGCGGCACAGGAGGGTCCGTCGTCATGACGAGGTACCGGATCGGCGATCGCGTCACCGTCCGCGACGCCACCACGATGTTCCACACCCGCACCCAGGCGTACACCCGCGGGCGCACCGGAGTCGTCGTCGAGCACCGACCCGAATGGGTGATCCCCGAGGACGAGGCGTGGGGCCGCGAGGACGGGCGCACGGAGCCGTTCTACGTGGTCCGGTTCCGGCAGCGGGACCTGTGGCCCAACTACACCGGATGCGACGCCGACACCCTCGAGACGGAGTGCTCGGAACGCTGGCTCGAACCCGCACAGGAGGAAGCGAAGTGAGCGATTCGCAGGACGCGCACGCGCCGATTCAGGAGTCCCCCGAGATCAGCGAGTTCGAGGTCCTCGAGACCGCGATCCGCGAACTGGCGATCGAGAAGGGCCTGTTCTCCCACGAGGACCACCGGCGCTTCTCCGAATGGGCGGAATCCATCGGGCCGGCGGCCGGGTCCCGGCTGGTCGCGAAGGCCTGGACGGATCCGGAGTTCAAGGCACGCCTGCTCGCCGACGGCACCGAGACGTGCAAGGAGATCGGCATCGACTGGCGCGACCCCACCGGGTCCGGCACCCCGAGCGACTACACCTGGTTCTACGTCCTGGAGAACACCCCCGCCGTCCACAACGTGATCGTGTGCACGCTGTGCTCGTGCTATCCGCGCCCGGTGCTGGGAATGTCCCCGGACTGGTACCGCACCCCGAACTACCGCCGCCGCCTGGTCCGCTGGCCCCGCGAGGTCCTCGGCGAGTTCGGCCTGCACTTTCCGCCCGAGGTCGAGGTGCGGGTGCACGACTCGAACCAGAAGTCGCGGTTCATGGTGATGCCGATGCGCCCCGAGGGCACCGAGGGCTGGACCGAAGACCAGCTGGCGGCGATCGTCACCCGCGACACGATGATCGGTGTCGCGCTGCCGCAGGCCGACTGGACCGCCACCACCGCCCCGTCGGGAGCGACGCGATGACCCGCCCCGGATACGAGGTCCTGCTCGCGACCCTCGACCCGGACGGCCGCCGCGAACGCTCCCTGCCCGAACTGGACGGCAAGCCCGCCCCGTGGGAGTCGAGCATGCAGGCCACCTGCGAGTGCCTGTCCTGGCGCGGCGCACTCGACAACCTCGAACGGCGGCACGCCGAGGACACACTCGGCGAGTCCGTGTACGTCGACTTCCCGGTCCGGGCGCGGTCGGCGATCGTCACCGCGCACACGCTGCTCGACCGCGGCGTGATCACCGAGGACGAGCTGCGCGCGAAGATGGTCGCGGTACGCGACCGTTTCGAACGGGAGTGACCCGCCGGCCGCTGTCGATCCCGGTCCGGCGGGACGGTGATCAACGACGCGAGAGCCGGGACGACGCGTCGGTCCGTGTGCGCCGGCGAGGCACTCGACGCGGTTCAGGCCCGGGTCAGCACCCGGGGACCGATCTGGTGGGCGAGTTCGAGAGCGAGCTCGATCGCCAGCCGACGTTCGCCGGGGTGGTGACCGAGGAGCTCGGTCGCGCGGGCGACCCGCTGCAGCACCGTGTTGCGGTGGGTGTGCAGGCGGGCGGCGGCGCGGGGTGCGTTCTCGGCTTCGTCGAGGAACACCCGCAGGGTCTCCCGGAGGCGCCCCGCACCCGGGGTGTCCGCGGCGAGCGGACCGAGTGTGGCGGCGACGAATTCGGCCGCCCGGTCGTGGTCGTGGGCGGCCAGCGCGGTGACCTCCAGATCCCGGTAGAGCGCGAGCCGTGCGCCACCCGGATGCCCGGCGAGCAGACTCTGGATCGCCAGCGCCGCTTCGTGGGAGCGGCGGAAGCCGGCGATGCCGGGGCGGGTGGGGCCGACGGCGACGCGGACGTTGGACCCGGCCTGGCCGATCGCCCCGCGCAGCGCGTCCAGTTCCGGGCCGGCATCGGTGCCCAGCCACGCCCACAGCGTCGAGGTTCCGACGGACAGCGTCAGCGGCGGGCGAGCACCGGCGGCCCGTGCCAGGACGGCTGCGGCGGACTCGAGGGCGCCCTGGACCCCACCGGGCGGCTGGGCCCACAGCACCAGAGCGGTGTGACGCCGGGCGAGGTCGTACCCCAGCCGATCACCCGCCCGGCGGCCGTCGATCGGGGCGCCGTCGAGGATCAGCCGGACCGTCTCCGCGCGGCGCGCGAGCGCGCCGCCGAGCACCTCCTCGCGCTCGCGCTGCGCGGCCGCGATGACGGCGCCGATCACGTGGTCGACGTACTCGAACATGCGCTGAGAAGAGACCTCCAGCAGCTGAACGAGCAGCGGGACCGACGTGACGACGCGGGTGGCGTGCGCCAGGTAGTGCTGCCACGCGACGTTCTGCCCGCGGCGGTAGGACTGGAAGATCACGTCGAGGTCGATGCCGCGGCGCGCAACGGTACGGGCGACGTCGAGCGCCTCGGGCGGGACGTCGATCGGCGCCGGCCTGCCGTCACGGCGGGCGAACAGGGCGAGCAGGCGTGCGGCGTTGGCCCGGTTGCTCGCCGACACGTCCGCAACGAGCGCCGCGTCGGCACCCACCATCGGGGTCAGGTCGACCTCGGCGGCGTCCATCTCGGCGACGAGCTGGTCGAGGTCGGCCAGCATCAATTCCGCGACGTCGCCCATGAGGTCGACGATCTCGGGTGGCGGCGCCTCACCCTTCATGGACCAAGTGTGCCAGCGCACATATGGCAGCGCAAAGCCTGGGCACGAGGACATGTCACGCCGGCACGTCCGGCTCTACCGTGAAACACATCACACCCCCGCTCGATCGCGGCCCAGGAGACAGCAGTGACGATCACGACCACCAGTCAGACGCAGACCACGGATTTCGACGTGCTGATCATCGGCGCCGGCATCTCGGGTATCGGCGCGGCCTACCACCTCCGGACGCGCCGCCCGGGCACCTCGTTCGCGGTCCTGGAAGGCCGCGACTCGATCGGCGGGACGTGGAGTCTGTTCCGGTACCCCGGTATCCGATCGGACTCGGACATGCCCACCTTCGGATACAACTTCAAGCCCTGGACCCACCGCAAGGCGATCGCCGACGGGCACGTCATCATGGACTACCTGCACCAGACCGTCACCGAGAACGGATTGGCCGAGCACATCCGCTTCGGCCACCGGGTGCGCAGCGCGGAGTTCTCCTCGTCGGACGGGAAGTGGACCGTCACCGCGGAGCACTCCGGCACCGGCGAGGAGGCGCTGTTCACCGCGCGATTCCTGTTCCTGGGCACCGGATACTACGACTACGAGTCGGGCTTCACGCCCGAGTTCGCCGGTGTCGAGGACTTCGCGGGCCAGGTGGTCCACCCGCAGCACTGGCCCGACGATCTGGACTACACGGGCAAGCGCGTGGTCGTGATCGGCAGCGGCGCAACGGCCGTCACGCTCGTCCCGTCCATGGCCGACCGGACGAGCCACATCACGATGCTGCAGCGCTCACCGAGCTACGTGTTCTCGATCCCGGCCGAGGATCCGTTCGCGAACACGCTCAACAGGCTGCTCGGCCACGACCGCGCGCATCGGATCATCCGGCGCAAGAACATCATGCTCAGCCGCGGGATCTTCAAGGCCTGCAAGCGCGCCCCGAACCTGATGCGCACGCTGCTGATCGCCAACGTGCGGCGGCAGTTGCCGAAGCACTACGACGTCGACACCCATTTCACCCCGCGCTACAACCCGTGGGAGCAACGGCTGTGCATGGTGCCCAACGGTGATCTGTTCAAGGCGATCTCGGCCGGAAAAGCCTCGGTGGTCACCGACCGCATCGCACGGTTCACCCCGACGGGCATCCTGCTCGAGTCCGGACAGGAGCTCGCCGCCGACATCATCGTGACCGCAACCGGACTCACCATGCTGCCCCTCGGCAGGATCGCGCTCGCCGTCGACGGGCGGCAGGTCCATCTGCCCGACACGACCGCCTACAAGGCGATGATGCTCTCCGGTGTACCCAACTTCGTGTTCGCCGTCGGCTACACGAACATCTCGTGGACCCTCAAGGTCGATCTCGTCTGCGAGCACTTCTGCCGCCTGCTCGACTACATGGACGCCCACGGCCACGGCACCGTCGAGCCGGTGCTGGACGATCCGGCGATGGACCGGGTGCCGATCATCGACATGCAGGCGGGCTACGTGCAGCGGGGCATCGCACAGTTCCCGCGGGCGGGAACGACCGGCCCGTGGAGCGTCGAGATGGCCTACGAGAAGGACGTCGAACGATTGCGTGAGGGTCCGGTCGCGGACGGCGCCCTCACGTTCACCTCCGCCAAGCCGGCCGTTCCGGCGTCCCGACCGAAAGCGACACGATGATTCGCGAGATCACCTTCCCCAGCCACGGCGTCCGCTGCGCCGCCTGGCACGTGTCGGCCGACACCGGTACGTCCACCGGCCCGGCCGGCCGGCCGTGCGTGGTGATGGCACACGGCTTCGCCGGCACCCGCGACACCGGTCTGCTCGGCTTTGCCGAGCCCTTCGCCGCGGCCGGAATCGACGCGTTCGTCTTCGACTACCGCGGCTTCGGCGACTCCGAAGGCACACCCCGCCAGGATGTGTCGTACCGGCGCCAGCGGCAGGACTACCACGCGGCCATCGCGGTCGCCCGGCACCTGCCCGGCGTCGATCCGGACCGGATCGTGCTGTGGGGGACGTCGTACTCCGGCGGTCACGTCGTCGCGGTCGCGGCGCAGGATCGACGCGTCGCGGCGGTCGTCTCGATGACACCGGCGACGGACGGCCTCGCGACGCTGGCGCAGATCGCGCGCTACGCCGGGGTCGGTCAGCTGGTGCGCGCGACCGGACACGGGTTGCGGGACCTCGCGCACGCCCTGACCGGGCGGGCGCCGCATCACGTTCCGGTTGTCGGGCGGCCCGGGTCGACGGCGATGATCAGCACCCCGGGCGCCGAGGAGCTCTACGCCTCGATGGCCGGACCGACGTGGCGCAACGAGGTGTGTGCGCGCACCGCACTGGAGGTCGGGATGAACCGGCCGATCGCCTTCGCCGGGCGGCTGACGTGCCCGATCCTGGTGCAGGTCGGCGCGAACGACCGGGTCGCGCCGCCCGGCGCGGCCCGCCGGACCGCGCAGAAGGCGGGCCGGTGGGCCGAGCTGCGCGAGTACCCCGTCGACCATTTCGACGTCTACGACGGTCCGTGGCAGCGCCGGGCGCTCGCCGACCAGCTCGACTTCCTCGCACGCGTCCTCGGTCGCGCGGCCGTCGTCTCGCCGCCGGCGTCCTGAGGACCTCCCCGGCCCCCGCATACCCCGCCCGCGGGGAGCGCACCGCCGATCCTCGGCGTGAGGTGCGATCGCAGGCGGGGCGACAACCAGTGGGTCGAGCCCATCGCAGGCCGGATCCGAACACGACGACGCCCCGCACGCTGCTGCGTGCGGGGCGTCGTCGGTGTCGCGGTGGTCACTCGCCGGCGGCGTCACTCTCACCGGCGCCGGCCAGCGCCTCGGCCGGCGAATCGGGAACCTTGACCGGCTTCGGGGTTCCGGTGAACGTGAACTTCGCGTTCTCCCCGGCACCCTCGCCGTCCCAGCCCTCGACGTCGACCAGCACGATCTGACCGGGAACCAGCTCGTTGAAGAGGATCTTCTCCGACAGCTGGTCCTCGATCTCGCGCTGGATGGTGCGACGCAGCGGCCGCGCACCCAGCACCGGATCGAAGCCGCGCTTGGCGAGCAGCGACTTGGCCTGCTCGGTCAGCTCGATCTCCATGTCCTTGTTCTTCAGCTGCTTCTCGACACGGCCGATCATCAGGTCCACCATCTCGATGATCTGCTCCTGGGTGAGCTGGTGGAAGACGATGATGTCGTCGATGCGGTTGAGGAACTCGGGCCGGAAGTGCTTCTTCAGCTCGTCGTGGACCTTGAGCTTCATCCGCTCGTAGTTCGACTCGCTGCCGGAACCGGACGTGAAGCCCAGCCCGACGGCCTTCGAGATGTCGGCGGTGCCGAGGTTCGAGGTGAAGATCAGCACGGTGTTCTTGAAGTCGACCGTGCGCCCCTGACCGTCGGTGAGGCGGCCGTCCTCGAGCACCTGCAGGAGGGTGTTGTAGATCTCCTGGTGCGCCTTCTCGATCTCGTCGAACAGCACCACCGAGAACGGCTTGCGCCGCACCTTCTCGGTGAGCTGGCCGCCCTCCTCGTAGCCCACGTAGCCCGGAGGGGCACCGAACAGCCGCGAGGCGGTGAAGCGGTCGTGGAACTCGCCCATGTCGATCTGGATCAGCGCGTCGTCGTCGCCGAACAGGAAGTTCGCCAGCGCCTTGGACAGCTCGGTCTTACCGACACCGGACGGGCCGGCGAAGATGAACGAACCCGACGGACGCTTCGGATCCTTCAGGCCGGCGCGGGTGCGGCGGATCGCCTTCGAGACCGCCTTGACCGCGTCCTCCTGGCCGATGATCCGCTTGTGCAGCTCGTCCTCCATGCGGAGCAGGCGGGTGGTCTCCTCCTCGGTGAGCTTGAACACAGGGATGCCGGTCCAGTTGCCCAGGACCTCGGCGATCTGCTCGTCGTCGACCTCGGCGATGACGTCGAGGTCGCCGGAGCGCCACTGCTTCTCCCGCTCGCCACGCTGCGCGACCAGCTGCTTCTCCTTGTCGCGCAGGCTCGCTGCCTTCTCGAAGTCCTGCGCGTCGATCGCGGACTCCTTCTCCCGGCGCGCGTCGGCGATCTTGTCGTCGAACTCGCGCAGGTCCGGCGGCGCGGTCATCCGGCGGATGCGCATCCGGGCACCGGCCTCGTCGATCAGGTCGATCGCCTTGTCCGGCAGGAAGCGGTCGTTGATGTAGCGGTCCGCGAGGGTCGCGGCCGCGACCAGCGCACCGTCGGTGATCGAGACGCGGTGGTGCGCCTCGTACCGGTCGCGCAGGCCCTTGAGGATCTCGATCGTGTGCTCGACCGTCGGCTCGCCGACCTGCACCGGCTGGAACCGGCGCTCGAGGGCGGCGTCCTTCTCGATGTACTTGCGGTACTCGTCGAGGGTGGTCGCACCGATGGTCTGCAGCTCGCCGCGGGCCAGCTTCGGCTTCAGGATCGAGGCCGCGTCGATCGCGCCCTCGGCCGCGCCGGCACCGACCAGGGTGTGCAGCTCGTCGATGAACAGGATGATGTCGCCTCGGGTGTTGATCTCCTTGAGGACCTTCTTCAGGCGTTCCTCGAAGTCACCGCGGTAGCGGCTGCCCGCGACCAGGGACCCCAGGTCGAGGGTGTACAGCTGCTTGTCCTTCAGGGTCTCCGGAACCTCGCCGTTGACGATGGCCTGCGCGAGACCCTCGACGACGGCGGTCTTGCCGACGCCGGGCTCGCCGATCAGCACCGGGTTGTTCTTGGTGCGACGGCTGAGCACCTGCATGACCCGCTCGATCTCCTTCGAGCGACCGATCACCGGGTCGAGTTTGCCCTCGAGCGCGGCCTGCGTCAGGTTGCGGCCGAACTGGTCGAGGACCAGCGACGTGGAGGGCGTGCCGGCCTCGCCGCGGCTGCCGCCGGACTCCGCGGGCTCCTTGCCCTGGTACCCGGACAGCAGCTGGATCACCTGCTGGCGGACCCGGTTCAGGTCCGCACCGAGCTTGACCAGCACCTGGGCGGCGACGCCCTCGCCCTCACGGATGAGGCCGAGCAGAATGTGCTCGGTCCCGATGTAGTTGTGGCCGAGCTGCAGCGCTTCGCGCAGGCTCAGCTCCAGCACCTTCTTGGCGCGCGGGGTGAACGGGATGTGACCGGACGGGGCCTGCTGGCCCTGGCCGATGATCTCTTCCACCTGGCTGCGCACGCCCTCGAGGGAGATACCCAACGACTCCAGCGACTTCGCCGCCACACCCTCACCCTCGTGAATGAGGCCGAGCAGGATGTGTTCCGTGCCGATGTAGTTGTGGTTGAGCATCCGGGCCTCTTCCTGGGCCAGGACAACAACGCGCCGTGCGCGGTCGGTGAACCTCTCGAACATCGCTCTCCCTCACGTTCTTTATGGGTAGATCCCCAGCGGGATTTACGAGCCGCACCTCCACTCTAGTGGCCGGTGATGCGACCTGCGCCGCCTCCATCCCATTCCGACGGGGACAGTCTGCATGCTTACCTGTCACAACGCGGCAGCCAGGTCTTTCGTTTCCGTTTGCCGCTTCGCCAGCAGCGAACACGGTCATCGGCGTCCGATCCGGCCCCGAACGGCGTCTCTCCCCCGCATCGCGCGGCGACATCGGGACCTACGGCCCTAGTCCCGGCGATCCGACCCGTTCGACACTGGTACCCGAGAGACCAATCGTGAGGACACGGCCATGGACGCCACCATTCCCGACACCGACGTCGTACGCACCATCGTGGACCTGGCGTGCCGGGCCCCGTCCGTGCACAACAGCCAGCCGTGGCACTGGCGTTACGAGGGCGGCCGCCTCGAATTGCACTCGGACCCCGCCCGGCTGCTGGCGGCCGCGGATCCCCGGGGCAGGCAACTGCTGATCAGCTGCGGCGCCGCCCTCGGCCATCTGACGGTCGCGTCGACGGCCCTGCGGTGGCGCACCCACATCGACCTGCTGCCCGACCCCGCCCGGCCACACCTGGTGGCGTCGATCCGGTTCAGCCGCGACGCCCGACCCCGGTCGCACGACTTCGACCTGCTCGCCGCGATCCGGCGGCGGCGCACCGACCGCACCGCGTTCGCACCGCTGCCCGACAACCCGATCCTGACCGAGCTGCTGCGGAGCGCCGTCGGCTCCGACGTGGTGCTGACCGTGCTGCCCGCCGACGCCCGGCCGACCCTCGCGGAGGCGACCGCGCTCAGCTCGGCGGCCCGCCGCTACGACTCGTCCTACCAGGCCGAACTGCACTGGTGGTCCGGCCACAGCTTCGACGTCGAGGGCATCCCCGAGTCCGCCCTGGCGACCCGCGCGCAGCGGGCGAAGGTCCCGATGGGGCGGGAGTTCCCCGACCCGCACACCCGGATGGGCGCCGACGACGGCCCGGCGGACGCGTCGACGGTGCTGGTGCTGAGCACCCCGGGCGACACGGCCGCCGACTGGATCCGGTGCGGGCAGGCGCTGTCCGCGGTCGCGCTCGAGGCGACGGTCCAGCGGCTCGCCACGTGCCCCCTCACCCACCTGACCGACATCGAGGCCAGCCGCGACCTGATCCGGGTCCTCGCCCCGCGGGCGGGGGTGCCGCAACTGCTGGTCCGGGTCGGTGTCGCCACCCATCCGGCGCCGCTGAACGACACCCCGCGCCGACCGGTCGCCCAGGTGCTCAGCTTCTCCTGAGCGTCACCCGACCACCGGCGGCACGAACACGCACGGCACCGGCCGCGGGTGGGCGGGATCGAGCGCGTTGAGGACGATCGTCGCCGCGACCGGCTCGCCGGCGATCGACAGGTGGTCTCCGTAGTCGCGGTCGCAGTGGTCCTGGACGAACACGTTGGTCGTGTTCGGCCCCTCCTCGAAGCCGCTCGTGTACGGGATCACCAGTTCGTCGTAGCGGGTGATGACGTTGGTGTAGGTGATCCCCGGCACGTAGACGCCGCCGGCGCGCATCTGCGCCATGAAACGCGAACCCGCGACCATCTGCCCGCAGGCCCCGCACAGCGGCGCCATCATCGGCCCGACCACGTCCAGGCCCTGCGACCGGAGCGCCGCCAGGTTCCTGTCCAGCTCGACCGCGCCCCCACCGTGCCACAGGGGCGCCAGCGAGATGTACTTGCTCACCTTGTCCGCGCCGCCGAGGAACTTCACCCAGTACGTCGGCATCAGGGTGCCCTGCGAATGCCCGACGATGTCGACCTTCGAGGCGCCGGTCGCGGCGAGCACGCGGTCGACGAACGCACCGAGCTCGGCGGCGCTCTCCTCCATCGGGGCCATCGCGCCGATCGCGCTGATCGGCCAGGGCAGCTCCTCGTGGGCGCCGTACGTCAGCGCGAACACGCAGTACCCCTCGTTCGCGAGCAGCGGCGCGTACGTCGCCCAGTTGGTCTGCCGGTTCCCACCGGTCCCGTGTACCAGTACGACCGGTTCCGGATGCTGCGCGGTCGGCTTGCACGACCAGTCGTTCGACCCCGGCGCGGAACCTCCCGGATTGCCGAGTTCGAGTGGAACCCCGGCCAGGAACTGATACGGCACGGGCAGCGGCGCGGCGCCCGCATTGCCCGCCCCGAGAAATAGCGTCGCGACCCCCGCCAATGCCGCCAGGACATTTCGTACACGCATGACGCCCCCCCATTGTTCTCGTTGTGTCCACCTGTCCGCGCAGGCTAACAGCGCAGGTGCGCGCGGACAGGTGAAACGAACGAAAACAATTCCGGTGGGTCAGTTTGCTTTGTGGTACAGCTCGGTGATTTCCGCGGAGATACGACCCCGCGCCGACACCGGGTGACCGTTGCGCCGCGCCCACTCCCGGATCGCGGCGCTCTGCTCACGATCGACCGCGACACGCGACTTGCCTGCGGCAGGCGCGGCCTTTCCGCGACGACGGCCGGTCGAGCGACGAGCGTGAGAAACCCAGACCTCGAGCTGCTCACGCAACTGTGCGGCATTGTCGGAGGACAGGTCGATTTCGTAGGTGACGCCGTCGAGCCCGAACTCGACGGTTTCGTCGGCAGCCGACTCCTGATCCACGTCGTCGATCAGAGTGACGGTGACCTTCTTCGCCATGAGCCGCATTCCCTTCGAACAAATCGCCATTCCGGGCCCGTGCACCGGATTCGCCGAGTCTACCCCGAAACCGAAGTTACCGAATACCGGAGAAACGAAATGGCTTTTCGAATGGGATCAGCGCGCGGCGGGCCGAACAATTGGGAACAGGATGGTTTCCCGGATTCCGAATCCGGTCAATGCCATCAACAGCCGGTCGATGCCCATACCGGTACCCGTGGTCGGCGGCATGCCCTGCTCCATCGCGGCCAGGAACTCCTCGTCGAGCGCCATGGCCTCGTCGTCACCCGCCGCGGCGAGCCGCGCCTGGTCGACGAATCGGTCCCGCTGGATCACCGGGTCGACGAGCTCCGAGTAACCGGTGGCCAGCTCGAAACCGCGCACGTAGAGGTCCCACTTCTCGGTCACGCCGGGCAGCGAGCGGTGCTGCCGGGTCAACGGCGACGTCTCCACCGGGAAGTTGCGCACGAAAGTGGGCTCGTGCAACTGGTCGCCGCACTGATGTTCCCAGAGCTCCTCGACCAGCTTGCCGTGCCCGTAGCCCTTGTCCTTCGGCACCTCGAGCCCGACCTTCGCGGCGAGGGCGAGCAGCTCCTCCACCGAGGTGTCCGGGGTGACCTCGACCCCGATCGCCGCGGACAGCGAGGGGTACATCTCCATCGTCTTCCACTCGCCGCCGAGGTCGTACTCGGTGCCGTCCGGCAGCGTCACGACCTGGGTGCCGAGCGCGTTCTGCGCGACCTCCTGGATCAATTCCCGAATCATCGTCGCGGACTCGTCGTACGTGCCGTACGCCTCGTACGTCTCGAGCATCGCGAACTCGGGAGAATGCGTCGAGTCGGCGCCCTCGTTGCGGAAATTGCGGTTGATCTCGAATACCTTCTCGATTCCGCCGACGACGCACCGCTTGAGGAACAGCTCCGGCGCGATCCGCAGGTACAGGTCGATGTCGAGCGCGTTCGAGTGCGTGACGAACGGCCGTGCCGCCGCGCCGCCGGCCACCGTCTGCAGCATCGGGGTCTCGACCTCGAGGAAACCGCGCCGCTCCAGCGCGTTGCGGAGTTCGCGGACGACCGCAACCCGCGTGCGGGCCATCTCCCGGGCCTCCGGCCGCACGATCAGGTCGACGTAGCGCTGCCGGACCCGGGACTCCTCGTTCATCTCCTTGTGGGCGACCGGCAGCGGTCGCAACGACTTGGACGCCAGCTGCCAGGAGTCGGCCATCACCGACAACTCGCCACGACGGGAGCTGATCACCTCGCCGTGCACGAACACGTGGTCGCCGAGGTCGACGTCGGCCTTCCACCGGGCGAGGGACTCCGCGCCGACGTTCGCGAGGCTGAGCATCGCCTGCAGCTGGGTGCCGTCACCCTCCTGCAGCGTCGCGAAGCACAGCTTGCCGGTGTTACGGACGAAGATCACGCGTCCGGTCACGCCGACCTGCTCGCCGGTCGCGGCATCGGGCTCGAGGTCCGGGTACTTCGCCCGGATCTCGGCGAGGGTGTGGGTGCGCGGCACCGAGACGGGATACGCCTCGAGTCCCTCCGAAAGGATCCGCTCCCGCTTCTCTCGGCGGATGCGAAGCTGCTCGGGGGTGTCGTCGTGCTCGGTTGCTACATCACTCACGATTGACCAGGGTAATGCGGTCAGTGCGCGGCGGCCGCCTCGGTGTCCCGTACCAGGTGCCGAGACCGGGTCGCGACCCCGAGCAGGCCCGCTGCGCGGATGGCCCGGTACCCGCCGACGAGGTCCGTCGCACGGCGCAGACCCAGCTCCTGCAGTGCCGCGGCGGCCAGGCTGGAGGTGTATCCCTCCGAGCAGACGACGATCCACTCGACGTCGTGGTCGACCGCGAGGGCGATCCGGGCGCCGCTGGCCGGGTCCAGCCGCCACTCGAGCACGTTGCGCTCGATCGCGAGCGCCCCGGGCAGGGTGCCCTCGCGGTCGCGCTGGGCCTGCGGGCGGATGTCGACGATCATCGCCCCGCGGGCGACGGCGGCCTCGAGCTCGAACACGGTCGTCCGCCGGTAGCTGTTGCGGGCGTTCTCCAGCATCTCGTCGATGGTCATGCCGGCTGTCCTTCCGGGAGATCGGTCAGCTCGGTGCGGGTGCGGCGCAGGCTGCCGTGATCGGTGACCTCGTAGTACGACATCGCGGTCAGGGGCGGTGAGTAGGCGTGCACGCTGAGCGTCGGGCGGTCCGGCCCCGCGGTGGTGTCGGGGGCCTGCATCACGTCGTGCACCCAGCCGAGCGGAAACGACGCCTGGTCACCGGCCGCCAGTGTGCGGAACTTGAGTTCCGCTCCACCCCAGCGATATTCGGCGAGGGTGCCGCTGAGGACGGTGAGTGCGCCGAGGGAGCCGGCGTGGTCGTGCAGCTCGGTGGCCTCACCGGGTACCCAGCTGATCAGCCACACGTCGACGTCGTCGTCCGCGTGCAGCCGGACCGACCAGCGTTGCGCGACCGGGAACCGGCCGCCGGCGGGAAGGCGGTCGGCGAACCGGCCGTCGAGCACGTCCTGTGCACCCTGATCGGTGATGCGCAACAGGTCCGCCGGACGCAGTCGGCTCGGCGACACCGACGGTCGCCGCGAGGAATGGGGTGCAACAGGAGACACCACAGAAGTGGAAAGCATGGAAAACGCTCCAGGAGTGTGAAAACGGTCGAGGCATTGGGCGTGCCTCGACGGGTCGAGGCGGTCAGCCTCGACAACACTCCTGAGCAACCATGCGAGCAATCACGTCGACCAGTGTGACACAGATTGCGAGCTCGGCAAAGGGTCGGATTGCTGCGACCCCGGTCACTCCACCGGTGGACGCTTCGCGGCGCGGCGAGCCTGGTTGCGCTCGTACACGATCCGCAGCCCCTCGAGCGCGAGGTCACGCTCGAGCCGGGCGATGGTGTCCGACTCCGGCATCACCAACGGCGCACTGTCGCCGGTCGCGATCACCGTCACGTCGTCGCCGGCGAACCCCGGCACCTCGGCCCGCACCCGGCGCACCAGGCCGTCCACCAGCCCGGCGAACCCGAAAACCGCACCGGCCTGCATGCATTCGACGCTGTTCTTGCCGACGACGGTTCGCGGCCGCACCAGCTCGAACTGACGCAACGCGGCCGAGTGCGACGCGAGCGCGTCGGTGGAGGTCTCGAGCCCCGGCGCGATCGCCCCGCCGAGGAACTCCCCCTTGGCCGACACGACGTCCACACACGTCGCCACACCGAAGTCGACGACGATGCACGGACCACCGTGGAGATGGTGCGCGGCAAGGCTGTTCACGATCCGGTCGGCGCCGACCTCCTTGGGGTTGTCGACCAGCAGCGGCACCCCGGTGCGCACCCCCGGCTCGACCACGACATGGGGAACGTGGTCCCAGTACCGGGTCAGCATCACCCGGAGCTCGCGCAGCACCGACGGCACCGTGGACAGCGCCGAGACCCCGACGATCTGGTCGGTCCGCGACCCCAGCAGCCCGCGCAGCATCAACGCCAGCTCGTCCGCGGTGACCCGCGGTTCGGTGCGCACACGCCAGTCCTGCACCAGCCGGGCGTGTTCGCCGAGGCCGGCGAACAGGCCGAGCGAGATGGTGGTGTTGCGGACGTCGACGGCCAGCAGCACGGCTACACCAGCGCCGAGGTGTTCTCCAGGGTGGAGAGCATGCGTGGCGTGATCAGGCCCGACCCCTCCGGCGCGTGCGCCGGATCCGACCCGAGCTCGACCTGACGGTTGTCCGCATCCACGAACACGACGCGCGGGTTGTAGTCGCGGCACTCCTGCTCGTCCATCACGCCGTACGCGATCAGGATGACGAGGTCGCCGGGATTGACGAGATGCGCTGCGGCACCGTTGATCCCGATCACACCGCTGCCACGCTCACCGGCGATGACATAGGTCTCGAGCCGCGCCCCGTTGTCGATGTCGACGATGCACACCTGCTCACCCTCGAGCAGGTCGGCGGCGTCCATCAGGTCCTGGTCGACGGTCACCGAGCCGACGTAGTGCAGGTCGGCGTGGGTGACGGTGGCGCGGTGGATCTTCGACTTCATCATCGTGCGAAACATGTGCTGCCCCTTACGGTCTAACGGGAAATCTGGTGGTCGGCGGCGGCCGGGGTGGACTGCGTGCGGGGGTCGGCGTCCCGCTCCAGGAATCCGGTGCCGACTGCGACACCGACGTTGTCGATCAGGCGGGTGGTGCCCACCCGGGCCGCGACGAGCAGGCGCCCGTCGCCGCGCTCCGGCGCGGGACCGAGGTCCACGCCGCGCACCTCGAGGTAGTCGACGACGATCTCCGGAGTCGTCGCCAGCACCTCGCGTGCGGTCGCGAGGATCCCCTCGACGCCCCCGGCGGCGGCGTGCGCCCCGGCGACGAGGGCCGCGGAAATCGTTGCGGCCGCGGCCCGCTGCGCCTCGTCGAGGTAGCGGTTGCGGGAGGACAGGGCCAGCCCGTCCTGCTCCCGCACCGTCGGCACCCCGAGGATCTCGACATCGAAGTTCAGGTCCCGCACCATCTGCCGGATCAGCGTCAGCTGCTGGTAGTCCTTCTCGCCGAAGTACGCGGTGTTCGGGGCCACGATCTGCAGCAACTTCGCGACCACCGTCAGCATTCCCGCGAAATGGGTTGGGCGGCTCGCCCCTTCGAGCTCGGCGCCGAGCGGACCCGGGTGCACCATCGTGCGCTGCCCGTTCGGGTACATCGCGGACACCGGCGGCGCGAACGCCAGTTCCACCCCCTCGGCCCGCAGCAGGTCGAGGTCCGCGTCGAGGGTGCGGGGGTAGGCGTCGAGGTCCTCCCCCGCGCCGAACTGCAGCGGGTTGACGAAGATCGAGACGACCACCACCGCGCCGCGCAGCCTGGCCTGGCGGACGATCTCGAGGTGCCCGGCGTGCAGGGCGCCCATCGTCGGCACCAGCGCGACCTGCCGGCCCACCCCGCGCAGGGCCTTGGTGACCTTCGTCAGCTCCGCGGGGTCGTGGTGCACGGTCAGTTCGCCGCGCGTGTAGCCGTTCACGATTGGTCCTCCAGAATTTCGATCAACGCCGGGTCCGCCCCGGCGATCTGCGCCGAACGCAACGACAGTGCCCGGTAGCCGGCGGCCAGTTCCGTGTCCACCTCACCGAGGACCCGGAGGTGGGTCACGACCGCGGCCCGGTCGCCGCGCGCCACCGGCCCCGTCAACGCCGCCGGGCCGCGGCGCAGCGCGTTGTCGAGCGCCGCCGACAGCAACGGCGCCAGCACGCGTTCGGCCACCCCGTTCGGGTCGCTGTCGACGCTCTGCTGGCCGTACAGCTCGTCACCGGAGAGCGCGACCCGCAGCGCCGCGACCGCGTCGGCGACGAGCGTGACCAGGTGATTGCTCCCGTGCGCCAGCGCGGCGTGGTACAGCGGCCGGACCTCCTCCCGGACCCGCACCGGCTCGCCGCCGATCTCGAGCACCAGGGACTGTGCGATCGCGTATCCGATCTCGTCGGCGGCGGTGATCCCGAAACAGGCCGACGCCAGCCTCTCCACGTCCTCGTCGTGGCCGGTGAAGGTCATCGCGGGGTGGATCGCGAGCGGCACCGCCCCGACGTGCGTCAGCGGGGCCAGCACGCCGATCCCGTTCGCGCCGGACGTGTGCAGGACGATCGTGCCGGGCCGCACCGCGCCGGTCGTGGCCAGACCGTGCACGAGGTCCGCGAGTTCGTCGTCGGGAACGGCCAGGATCAACAACTCGGCACGGGATGCGACATCCGACACCGGCAGAATCTCGGTGTCGGGAAGACGCTGCTCGGCACGTCGCACCGAGGCGTCGGAAACTGCTGAGCACGCCACCACGAGGTGGCCGACTCGTTCGAGTGCCGCACCGAGTGCGGTGCCGACGCGTCCCGCCGAGACGATTCCCACCGCCAGTCGTGCGGGCGCCGGATCCGGAAAGGATCCGTCTCGAGTGATCTCGGATGAGGTCACCGTTGTTCCTCTCGTTCGTTCCAGTCCCGCATCGCGGGTACCGGACGTTCAGAGCGAGAATAGTCGGCCTCGTGGACGCGCCGCCACGGTCAAAAAAGTGATCTACGGCTCACTCGCGGCGGCGGCGGCCCGACCGGGCACCACCCGCGCCCGGGGTCGCGGCCTGCATGTTCGCCATGATCTCGGCGACGGTGAGCCCATTGGAGTGGGCACCGGAATCCTCGACGCCGTCCTGCTCGACCACCTCCGCACGTCGGCGCGACCGCCGCGGCGCCGAGGTGGGCCCGTCCGCGTCCCCGGCCGTG
Source organism: Rhodococcus olei (assembly GCF_039540555.1). NCBI lineage: Bacteria > Bacillati > Actinomycetota > Actinomycetes > Mycobacteriales > Nocardiaceae > Rhodococcus > Rhodococcus olei. The sequence goes on from NZ_BAABFB010000075.1 coordinate 575,149, forward strand.
TCGCCGGACCGCCCGGCCGGCTCCGGCACGATCGTGACCTCGGATTCGGGGGTCCCGGTCGTCGGCTCGGGCGACGCCGACACCGGGGCCTCGGGCGGCGCCGACGCGGGTGCCGAGGCCCCGGGCGGTGCCGACGCGGGCGCCGGGGCCTGCGCCCGTCGGGATCCGGTTTCCGCCGCCGGGGTGTCGACCCGCCCTGTGCGCACGGCGCCGGGCTCGACCCGCCGGGCCACGGGAGCCGAGGCCGGCACCCTGGCCGCCGCGTCGGCGGCCGACCGGGCGTCGGCCTCGTCGTCGACGAGGGAGACCTCGGCGGTCACCGGTTCGTCGAACGGCGTCGCGAACGTCGGTCCCGAGGCCGGGTCGGCGTAGGCGGGCCGCGGCGCGAACGGCACCGGCGGGCGGACCGCGGCGGTGCGCGAAGGCGCCGCGGGGCCGAGCTCGCCGATCCGGGCCGCGTCGGCCGCGATGGCCAATCGATCGACGGGCATGCGGCCGTCGAACAGGATCTCGAGGCTGCCGCGCAGGGCCGCGAGCTCGGCGCGCAGCGCGGCGATCTCGGTCACGTCGACGTTCAGTTCGCTGCGCACCCGCGCCTCGACCCCGGCCTCGTACTCGCGGCGGGCGCTGACCTCACGCTCGAGCTGCAACTCGTAGACGGTCTGCAGGTCCCGCACCTTCGCCTTGTCGGCGGCCGACTCGCGCCGGTACTTCGTCATCGCGATCGCCCCGATCACGGCGGCCCACAGCGCGGCCATCAGGCCGATCCGCAGAACCTGGACACTGTCGCTGAAGATCAGGAACAGGCTTGCGACCACCGCGAGCACGACCAGACCGGCCACGATCATCTGGCTCGCGCTGCGCTTGTTCCTGCGAATGGAGGCGGCGCGACCAGGAAGCGTCATGGGGCCAGGATAGCCGCCGCCGCCGACTGGTCACGGATGCCCGACCGGCGATCCCCCTTCCCGACGGTCAGACCGCGGGCTCGTCCGGCGGCTCGTCGGGTGTCTTGCAGCAATGTTCCAGCCACAACGCGGCCGCGGCGAGCGCGACGCCGCCGACCAGGCCGATCAGCGCGCCGGTGGTGTCCTGGGCGGCCGCGGTGACGTCCGCGCGCTTGGGCAGCAGGAACAGCAGCAACCCCAGCCAGACACCGGCACTCGCGGCTCCGACCAGCGACGAAGCCTTGGCCAACGCGACCGCTCGGGCGGCGGTGATCGGGTGCAACTGCTGCGACCCGACGCCGATCCGATGCTCCTCGACGCGGGCCCGGATCACGAACGCGAGGACGGCCTCGATCGCGGCGACAGGATACAGCGAAGCACCCGCAAACCCGGTGATCGGCGGCAGCGACCCGTAGAACACGCGCACGAGCAGCCACGTCGCGATCGCGGCGAACGCCGTCAGACCGACGAGGTCACGCACCCGCGTCGCTTTCACTGCGCCACCACCAGGGTCGCCCCGGTGCGACGCACCCCGTCGACCTCCGACCGGTCCAGCCCGGCCAGCAGATCCCGCACCGCAACCACGGACCCGTCCACGGTCAGCACCGCGTCGGGCTCGACCTCGAGCCACGGCACCAGCACGAACGCCCGCAGATGCGCCCGCGGGTGCGGCAGCGTGAGCTCGGGGTCCGCGCTGACGACACCGTCGCAGTCCACGACGTCGACGTCGAGACTCCGTGGGCCCCAGCGCACCTCGCGGACCCGGTCCGCCTGTTCCTCGAGCCGCTGACCGAACCGGAGCCACCCCCGGCAGTCCAGATCCGGGTCCCGCGCGATCAGCGTGGCGTTCAGGAAGTCCTGCTGCTCCACCCCACCCCACGGCGCGGTGGCGTAGACCCCGGAGACCGCGACCACCCGGGAGCCCAGCGCGTCGACCACCGACCGCAGGTTCGCGAGCGGGTCACCGAGGTTGGATCCGATCGACAGCACCACCCGGCTCATCCGCGCCCCTCAGCCCCGAGCCGTCTTCCGGGACCGACGAGCGACGACGGCGACGTCCGCGAACGTCAACGGGATCGGCGCCGACGGCTTGTGCACGGTCACCTCCACCGCGTCGACCCGGTCGTCACGCAGGACCGCGTCCGCGATCTCGCCGGCGACCGTCTCGATCAGGTCCCGCGCCGGCCCGGCGACGATGTCGGCGGCGGTCTGCGCCAGTTCGCCGTAGTGCAGCGTGTCGGCCAGGTCGTCGGAGGCCGCGGCGGGGGCGAGATCCAGCCACACCGTGATGTCGACGAGGAAGTCCTGGCCGTCGCGCTTCTCGTGGTCGAACACCCCGTGATGGCCGCGCACCCGGAGCCCGCGCAGTTCGATCCGGTCAGCCACGTCCAGCCTCCTCCGCCGCCGCCCACGCCTGGGCGACCGCAATCGCGTCGCGCGTCCCGCGGACGTCGTGCACCCGCACACCCCATGCGCCGCCCCGTGCGGCGAACGCCGACACCACCGCCGTCGCGACGTCGCGCTCGGCCGGCGCGCGGTCGCCCGCCGCGTCCGCGAGCAACGCCCCCAGGAACCGCTTGCGGGACGCCCCGATCAGAACGGGGAACCCGAGCGCGTTCAACCGCGGCAACGCCCCCAGCAACGCCCAGTTGTGGTCGGCCGTCTTCGCGAAACCTAGACCCGGGTCGAGGATGAGCTGCGACGGCTCGACACCCGCCGCGATCGCGGCATCCACCGACTGCATCAGCTCGGCGCACACGTCGGCGACGACGTCGCCGTAGTGCAGGACCCCGCCCGCGTGCACGTACCCGCCGACCGACCGCCAGTGCATCAGGATCCACGGCAGCCGGGCCTCGGCCATCACCGCGGCCATCGCGGAGTCGGCGCGACCGCCGGAGACGTCGTTGACGATGCTCGCGCCCGCCTCGATCGCGGCCGCCGCGACCGACGCCCGCATCGTGTCGACGCTGACCGGGATTCCCTCGGCGACCAGATCCGCGATCACCGGCGCCACCCGCCGCGCCTCGACGGCGGCATCGACCCGCTGCGCGCCCGGCCGGGTCGACTCCCCGCCCACGTCGACGACGTCCACGCCGAGATCCCGCAGTTCGAGCCCGTACGCGATCGCTGCGTCGCGGTCGAGGTACCGGCCGCCGTCCGAGAACGAGTCGCTGGTCACGTTGAGCACGCCCATCACGACCGGGCGGCCCGCCGCCTCGAGCACGGTCACCTGCGAACGATGAGATCCAGGGCCTCGGCACGCGAGGCGGCACTGGACTGGAAGATCCCCCGGACCGCGGAGGTCGTGGTGCTCGCACCGGGTTTGCGGATGCCGCGCATGGCCATGCACAGGTGCTCCGCCTCGACCACGACGATGACGCCCCGGGGATCGAGCTTGCGCACGAGCGCGTCCGCGATCTGGCTGGTCAAGCGCTCCTGCACCTGGGGGCGCTTCGCGTACAGGTCGACCAGACGGGCCAGCTTCGACAGCCCGGTCACCCGGCCGGTCGGGCCCGGGATGTAGCCGACGTGCGCGACGCCGTGGAACGAGACCAGGTGGTGCTCGCACGTCGAGTACATCGGAATGTCCCGGACCAGCACCAGTTCCTGGTGCCCCTCGTCGAAGGTGGTGTCGAGCACCGCGTCCGGGTCCGTGTACAGACCGGCGAACACCTCTCGGTACGCGCGCGCGACGCGACCCGGGGTGTCGAGCAGCCCGGGCCGCTCGGGATCCTCACCGACGGCGATCAGCAGCTCACGAATCGCCGCCTCTGCCCGCGGTTGGTCGAAGACGCGACCGGATTCGATCGACCGCAGCACCTCGGCAGCCGCATCGGTACCCGAACCACCGAGTTGATGAACCGACACCTGATCGCACCTCCACTTCCATCGGACATTCCGTCGCGGACCCACCCGCACGGACTGCCCCAAACACTAGGCACCGAAGCCTACTGCTGACCGTTCGGCCCTTCCCAACGCTGCGTGGAGACGTCCTTCTCCTCGGCCGGCGGGTGCGGAGCCTGCGGCTGCGGCGGCGGGTTCCACTGCGGGTATCCGGCGTACGGGTTCTCCGCCTGCTCCGGGTACGGGCTGCCTGCGGGCCGCGCATGCTGGCCCTCGGTCCGCGGCGGCCACCCCGGGGCCGACCAGCCGGCCGGGGCACCGTAGTCCGGCACCGATCCCTGCGGTTGCTGCGGCGGGTACGGCTGGTAGCCGGGCGCCGGCGGCATCTGGTAGCCGTTCTGCGGCGGCGCCGGCGGACCCGCGTTCTGTGTCGGCACGGCGGCGACGGACTCGCGGTGCCCGAACGTCGGGGTGCGGGCGGGCTCCTCCGGCCACGGCTCACCCCGCTCGATCGCCAGCTCCCGCGGGGTCTTGATCGGCGGCTTCTCCGACGGCGTGCGCTCACCGAAGTCGTTGAACGCGGTGATCCGCGGACGCTTCTCGACGCTGGTGAAGATCTTCTCCAGGTCCTTGCGGGTCAGTGTCTCGTGCTCGAGCAGCTCCGCCGCCAGGACGTCGAGGACGTCGCGGTACTCGTTGAGAATCGACCAGGCCTCGGTGTGCGCCGCCTCGATCAGGTTGCGCACCTCCTCGTCGATCTCCCGGGCCACCTCGTGCGAGTAGTCCGACTGCTGGCCCATCGACCGGCCCAGGAACGGATCGCCGCCCTCCTGCCCGTACCGGACCGCGCCGAGCTTCGCGCTCATGCCGTACTCGGTGACCATCGCGCGGGCGATCTTCGTGGCCTGGTCGATGTCCGAGGACGCGCCGGTCGTCGGCTCGTGGAACACCAGCTCCTCGGCCGCGCGGCCACCCATCGCCATCACCAGCCGGGCGATCATCTCCGACCGGGTCATCAGGCCCTTGTCGTCCTCGGGGACGGTCATCGCGTGGCCACCGGTCCGCCCGCGGGCCAGGATCGTCACCTTGTAGATCGGCTCGATGTCCGGCATCGCCCATGCCGCGAGCGTGTGACCGCCCTCGTGGTAGGCGGTGATCTTCTTCTCGTGTTCGCTGATGATCCGGCTCTTGCGGCGCGGACCGCCGATGACACGATCGACCGACTCCTCGAGCGCGGCCTCGGTGATCACGGCGCCGTTCTCCCGCGCGGTCAGCAGCGCCGCCTCGTTGACGACGTTCGCCAGGTCCGCGCCGGACATGCCGACCGTGCGCTTCGCCAGCCCCTCGAGATCCGCGTGCTGGTCCAGCGGCTTGCCCTGCGAGTGCACCCGCAGGATCGCCCGCCGGCCCGCCAGGTCGGGGTTGGTCACCGGGATCTGCCGGTCGAACCGGCCCGGGCGCAGCAGCGCCGGGTCCAGGATGTCGGGGCGGTTGGTGGCCGCGATCAGGATGATGCCGGTGCGGTCACCGAAACCGTCCATCTCGACCAGCAGCTGGTTGAGGGTCTGCTCGCGCTCGTCGTGGCCGCCGCCCAGACCGGCGCCGCGCTGGCGTCCGACCGCGTCGATCTCGTCGACGAAGATGATGCACGGGCTGTTCTGCTTGGCCTGCTCGAACAGGTCGCGGACCCGGGACGCGCCGACACCGACGAACATCTCGACGAAGTCCGAACCGGAGATCGTGAAGAACGGCACCCCGGCCTCGCCCGCGACCGCGCGCGCCAGCAGCGTCTTGCCGGTGCCGGGCGGGCCGTACAACAGCACACCCTTCGGGATCTTCGCGCCCAACGCCTGGTAGCGGGCCGGGTTCTGCAGGAAGTCCTTGATCTCGTACAGCTCTTCGACGGCCTCGTCCGCGCCGGCGACGTCCGCGAACGTGGTCTTCGGCATGTCCTTCGACAGTTGCTTGGCCTTCGACTTCCCGAAGCCCATCACGCCCCCGCGGCCACCGCCCTGCATCCGGCCCATCACGAAGACGAACAGACCGAGCAGGATCACCATCGGCAGCACGAACAGCAGGATCTGCGTGAACCAGCCCTGCTGGGTGATCTTGGTGTTGTACTTCTCGAGCCCGGCCTTCTGGACCTCGTTGAAGATCTGCTCGGAGGCCGCGCTCGGGTACTTGGCGATGATCTGCGTCGAGTTGTCCGTCGCCTCGTTGCCCTGCTTGAGGGTCAGCCGGATCTGCTGCTCACGGTCGTCGATCTGGGCGTCGGTGACGTTCTTGGCGTCCAGCTGCGCGATCGCGACCGAGGTGTCGACGCTCTTGTACCCGCGCGTGTCGTTGCCGAAATAGCTGAACGCGTAGATGATCAGCAGGATGCCGGCGACGATCGCCAGGTTGCGAAACACTGTCTTACGGTTCATACAGGTTCAGCCGCTGCGGGCCAGTCCTTTCCAGTTCCGGTCGAGCCTTCCAGCTCGGGTCGAGCTCGGTGCGCCGGTGTTCCGGCTGCTTACCGGACAATCAAGAGATTACCGCGAACGTCGCTGGTGATCTCGGCCAGCACGCCCACGTCGATGCACGTTCGACATGCTCAACGAGCGAAACGCGCGGAAGGTTCCGCCTCCCCGATCCGCCGGACCGCGACCACTACCCTCGACGCCCGTGACCCTGTCGTATACGGAGGTCGTCGACCTCGTCGCGCAGTCCCAGGCCCGGGTCGAGGCGACCCTGGCAACGCTGACCGAATCGCAGGCGCGCGGGGCGTCCGCCCTGCCCGGATGGAGTCGCGGACACGTCGCGACCCACCTCGCCCGCAACGCCGACGGGCTCCGCCGGTTCACGATCGGGGTCGCGGCCGGCACGCCCCGCGAGATGTACCCGGGCGGTCCCGACGCCCGGGCCGCCGCGATCGAGGAGGGCGCGGACCGCCCGGTCGACCTGCTCACCGCCGACGTCCGGTTCGCGGGCCGCCGGCTCGTCGACGACCTGCGCGGCCTCGACGCCGACCTCCTCGACACCCCGGTCCCGTGGCGCAAGCCCGTCAGGGCCCGTGACCTGCCGGTGCTGCGGTGGCGTGAGCTCGAGATCCACCACGTCGACCTCGACCTGGGCTACGGCTGCGCGGACTGGCCGGCCGAGTTCGTCGAGTCCACCCTGGGCAGCCAGCTCCCCGAACTCGCGGCGGTCGCACCCGAGGTCGAGGTCCCCGACCTGCCGCGCGCCGAGCTGCTGTCCTGGCTGATCGGCAGGCCGACCCGGCCCGGCCTGCCCGGACTGCCCGGCTGGCCGTTCTGACGTCGCCCCCGGGGATATCCTGAAGGACGGGATCACCGTCCGACTCACGTCATGCCCGCACCCGGTAGGTGTCCATGACACAACGCCACTCGCGAACCACACCCGATGATGCGACGGTCGCGGCCGACGCATCGCAGACCGCTGCGGCGTTCACCCGGCAGGCCAACGAGTTCTCCCGCGAGATGCCCGAACGGTCCGCCGAACTCGAGGACCTCATGACCGGCACCGCCCGCGACCCGGCGCACCCGGACGACCTGCCGACCGTGGCCGCCCGCCCGGGGGAACGACGCACCATCGACGACCTCGACGTCGGTGACCGGGTCGACGACTTCGACCTCCTCGTCGCGCTCGGGCGCGGCGCCTTCGCCCGGGTGTTCCTGGCCCGCCAGCGGTCGCTGCAGCGCATCGTCGCGGTGAAGATCTCCCGCGACCACGGCACCGAGCCGCAGACCCTCGCCCAGCTCGACCACGACTACATCGTGCGGGTCTTCGACCAGCGTCTCGTCCCCGACCAGGAGATGAAGCTGCTGTACATGCAGTACGTGCCGGGCGGCACGTTGCTCGGTGTCCTGCGCCGCGTCCGCGACACGCCGGCCGAGACGCGTTCCGGGGCGCTGCTGCTCGCGGCGATCGACGCCACCCTCGAGGCGAGGGGTGCGATCCAGCCCACCGACTCGAGCCTGCGCGACGAGATCGCCGCCCTGTCGTGGCCGGAAACCGTGGCCTGGCTCGGTCGCCGTCTGGCCGAGGCACTCGACTATGCGGGCAGGCACGGGGTACTGCACCGCGACGTCAAACCCGCCAACGTGCTGCTGACCGCGGAGGGCGTTCCGAAGCTGGCCGACTTCAACATCAGTTTCAGCGACCAGGTGGCCGGGACCAGCCCGGTCGCCTACTTCGGTGGTTCGCTCGCCTACATGTCGCCCGAACAGCTGCGGGCCTGCCATCCGCGACTGGCGGGCACCGCCGCCGACCTCGACACCCGCAGCGACATCTACGCGCTCGGGGTCGTGTTGTGGGAACTGCTCACCGGGCACCGGCCGTTCCCCGACGTCGATGCCGACGACCCGGAGGCGCTCGACCGGATGCTCGCGCTGCGCGAGGCCGGGGTCGGGCCCGACGCGGAGGGCACCCTGCCGCCGGACTGCCCGGCCACGCTGCGCCGCGTCCTGCACACCTGCCTCGATCCCGACCCGGACCGGCGCTGGCCGAGCGGCGCCGAGCTGGCCCGGCAGTTCGAGCTGTGCCTGGACGCCCACGCCCGCGACCTCGTCGACCCGCCGCCGAACAGCCGTCGCCCGGCCCTGCAGCGCTGGACGGTCCCGATCATCGTCGCCGCGAGCCTGATCCCCAACATGCTGGCCGGTGCCTACAACTACCACCACAACAAGACCCTCATCATCGACAACCTCGCACCCCTCGTGCAGCGGCACTTCGATCAGATCCAGTACGTGATCAACGCGGTCGCGTTCCCGACCGGCGCGATCGTGCTGGTGTTCATGTGCCGGTATCCGCTGACCGTGCCGCGCGGACTGCGCCGGGGTCGCCGCTACGACGCGCAGACCCTCGCCCGCGCCCGCACCGACACGCTGCTGCTCGGTGACCGCATCGCGGCCGTCGTGTTCGCGCTGTGGGCGATCGCGGGACTCGTCTACCCGGTGACGCTGGAGATCATCGCCGGCGGCATCCCCACGGGGGCCTACGTGCACTTCCTCGGGTCCCTGATCGTGTGCGGCGCGATCGCGGTCACCTATCCGTTCTTCCTCGTCACGTTCTACGCGGTCCGGTACATGTACCCGGTGCTGCTCCCGCTCGGCATCACCAGCAGCGACGACGACCGCAACCTCCGCGGTCTCGGCCGCCGCAGCACGCGCTATCTCGCGGTCGCGGCGTCGGTTCCGTTGGTCGCGGTTGCGGGCGTGACGTTCCTGTCCCCCGAGCAGATTCCGCAGGTCATCGGCGCGGTCCGGGTCCTGTCGGTCGGTGCGATCTTCGCGTTCGTCGGCGCCTACTGGCTGTTCCGGCAGTTGGAGACCGACCTGCAGGCACTCGAGCGGGTGGTGTCGAACGAGCCCGCGTCGCGCACCGGGTGACGGCTCAGGCGCGGTCGTAGTTCAGCACCATCGTTCCGCCCGTGAACGTGCGCGAGCCGGTCAGTGTGAACAAGGTGGGCCGGAACCCGCCCGCGAAGACCGGGACGCCGGCGCCCGCGACCACCGGGTACAGCTTGAGGATCATCTCGTCGATCTCCGGGAGCAGCGCCGCCGCCAGCCGGCCGCCGCCGGCGAGGTAGATGTCGCGGCCGTCCTCGGCCTTGAGCCGGCGCACCAGCGCGACCGGGTCCTCGGAGACCACCTCGACGTCGGGGTGGTCGACCGCGCCGAGCGTCGTGGAGACGACGTACTGCCGCAGCGGCGAGTAGGGGCTGGCGATGCCGAGGTCGAGGGCGGGTTCGTAGGTGCCGCGTCCCATGATCAGCGTGTCGTAGCGGACCGGGTCGGCCTCGAGCCCGATCGCCGCCCGGACGTGGGCCGGCACGACCTCGGGGAACTGGGTGTTCATGTAGGCCATCAGGTCGTCGCCCACCGGGTAGAAGTCCCACTCGCCGTCGGGGCCCGCGATGTAGCCGTCCAGGGAGACGCCGACGTAGTAGACGAGCTTTCGCATGCGCGACTCCATCCGTAGTACTCTGCTTGAAGTGGTTTGAACGTAGTACTACAACCGGAGTGGTGTCAATGGCGAGACAGAACCCACAGCGGCGCGCAGCGCTCGTGGATGCGGCGATCGAGGTCCTGGCCCGGGAGGGTGCGCGCGGACTCACGTTCCGCGCCGTCGACACCGCGGCCGCGGTGCCCACCGGTACCGCGTCGAACTACTTCGCCAACCGCGACGACCTGCTCACCCAGGCCGGCGGCCGGATCTACGAGCGCCTGCAGCCCGACGCGACCACGATCGCCGCCGGTGTGGCCGGACCGCGGAACCGGGCGCGCGTCACCGAACTGATGCAGGACCTGGTCGACCGGATCAGCGCCTTCCGCACCGGCTACCTGGCACTGCTCGAGCTACGACTCGAGGCGACCCGGCGGCCGGAGCTACGGGCGGTCCTGACCGAGCGGATCCGCGCCGACGTCGACGCGAACGTCGCCTACCACCTCGACTCGGGTCTCCCCGGTGACGCGACCTCGGTGGTCACGCTCTACCTGGCGATGAACTGGCTGATCGTCGAGCACCTCACCCTCCCCGACGTCTTCCCCCCGGAGGACATGCGCGGCCTGATCGCCGCGGTGGTCGACCGCGTGCTCCCGCCCGACTGACCCGCCGCAGCGCCCCGCTGCCGCTCACACCGCAGCGACCCGCTGCCATGGAAGCAGCCGCTCCAGCTGCGCCGCCACCGCCAGGATCCGCGCCTCCCCACCGGGAGGCGCCGCGATCTGCACCCCCAGCGGGGTGCCGGTGGCCGGGTGGATTCCGGCGGGCACGCTCGCCGCCGGCCAGCCGGCGAAGTTCCACAGCGACGGGAACGGCGCGTACCGCACGTTCGCGACCAGGTTCGCGGGCCACGACCGCGCACTCCACCGCGCGGCGGCCAACGGCGTCGTCGCCAGCGTCGGTGTGATCACGACATCGTGCTCGGTGAAGTACCGGTGCAGCCGCTGCCGGAGCCGCGCGACCTGCTCGGGCCGGACGTACCGGGACAGCACCCGGCCGGCCGCGACGTGGCCGCGGGTGCGCCCCTGCAGCAGCGTCGCGTCCAGGCCCGCCGCATCGGCCGCGGTCCCGGCCGTCCAGCGGGCCATCAGCGGCAGCGGATTCGCCGGATACGGCAGCGGTGCCGTCGTCACGTGGTGCCCGGCCCCGCCGAGCGCGGCCGCCGCCCGCTCCGCCGCAGCCCGCCAGTGCGAGTCCACCCGGACCAGTGGCAGCGGCGACCGGACCGACACCGCGATCCGCAGCGTCCCCGGATCCGCGACGGCCGCGAGGTCGGGGCGGCCGGCCATCACCGACAGCAGCAGCGCCGCGTCCGCGACGGTCGTCGCCATCGGCCCGTTCTCCGACATGCCGAACCAGGAGTCCACGCCGAGTTCCGCGGGCACCAGGCCGCGGCCCGGTTTGATGCCGAACACCCCACACGCCGCGGACGGGATGCGGATCGACCCCATCCCGTCGGCGCCGTGCGCGGCCGGCACCATGCCCGCGGCCACGGCGACCGCGGACCCACCGGACGACCCGCCCGAGGTGATGCCGGGATTCCACGGGTTGCGGGTGATCGTGTCCGGAGTGTCGGTCGCGCCCCACACGCACAGTTCGGGGACCGCGGTCAGCCCGACGACGACCGCCCCGGCGTCGCGGAGCCGCCGGACCACCGGGTGGTCGGCGGTGGCCGGCGCAGCGGGGCTGGCGTGGGACCCGTTGCCCAGCCGGTGGCCGGCGACCGGGACGTTGTCCTTGACCGCGATCGGCACCCCGGCCAACGGCAGGGACGACAGGTCCGGACGGGCCGCGACCGCGGCGGCCTCGGTGCGGGCCTGCGCGGACCGGACCGTGACGAACGCCCCGAGCCGCGGGTCGCGCGACGCGATGCGGGACAGCGCGTCGTCGACCGCGTCGGTCGGGGTCAGGGCGCCCGATCGAACCCGGGCGGCGATGGAGACGGCGGTGAACTCCGGGTCCATCCGTCGATTATGCGCCGCCGGGAAACCGACCGGTCAGCCGCCGTAGACGTGCGGTTCGAGGGTGCCGATGTACGGCAGGTCGCGGTAGCGCTCGGCGTAGTCGAGTCCGTAGCCGACGACGAACTCGTTCGGGATGTCGAAGCCGACCCATTCGACGTCGACGTCGATCTTCGTGGCCTCCGGCTTGCGCAGCAGCGTGACGACCGACAGCGACGCCGGGTTGCGGGTCGACAGGTTCCGCATCAGCCACGACAGCGTCAGCCCGGAGTCGATGATGTCCTCGACGATCAGCACGTGCCGGCCGGCGATGTCCTTGTCGAGGTCCTTGAGGATCCGCACGACACCGGACGAGGAGGTCGACGAGCCATACGAGCTGACGGCCATGAACTCCATCTGGGTGGGAATCGGCAGCGCCCGCGCGAGGTCGGTCATGAAGAAGATCGCGCCCTTGAGGACGCCGACCAGGAGCAGATCGCCCTCCGGCTGCCCCTCCGGGAACTTCTCCGCGATCGCGGCGGCCAGCTCGGCCGTCTTGTCGCGAATCTGGTCTTCGGAAATCAGAACCGATGCGATGTCGCCTTCGTACACGGCGCTAGCCCCTTTGTTGATCCACTGGACCGGCTCCTTCACCCGCCCGATTGGCTCGTGACGAACCCGACCGACAGCCTGCCACGTCGGCGGGACAGCACCAACCTCGCGTCCCGGCGTCCGCCACCGAGCGCGACGCCACCCTGCCCGCGCCAGCGCCCAACGAGGTCGTCGGCGGTCCGCAACTGCGTGTCGGTCAGTCCGCTCACTCCCCTGACCTGCAGCCATTCCCGCAGTGCACGCCGGCGGACGGCGGGCGGCGCCGCCGCGAGGACCTCGGTGTCGAGTTCGTCACCCGTGGTCGCGGCGCGGCGCAGGTCCGTCGCCACCGCGTCGAGCACGTCGCCGTCCTCCCGGACCTGGTCCGCGGTCCGGGCCAGTGCCTGCGCGACACCGCCCCCGAGGATCTGCTCGAGCAGCGGCAGGGCTTCGGTGCGCAACCGCACCCGGGTGAACGCCGGACTGAGGTTGTGCGGGTCGCGGTACGGCTGCAGCCCGAGCTCGCCGCAGGCACGTTCGGTGACGGCGCGGCGCACCCGCAGCAACGGCCGACCCCACGGGCCGTCCCGGTCCCGCATGCCGGCGATCGACCGCGGGCCGGACCCGCGGGCCAGGCCGAGCAGCACCGTCTCCGCCTGGTCGTCGAGGGTGTGGCCGAGCAACACCGGGCGACCCGCGCGCGCGGCGTCGAGCGCCGCGTACCGGGCACTGCGGGCGGCCGCCTCGAGCCCGCCCGGCCCGTCGACCCGGACCGGCAGAACGCGCGCCGACGCGCAGCCGAACGCGAGGGCCCGGTCCGCGGCCCGCCGCGCGACCTCGTCGGAGCCCTCCTGCAACCGGTGGTCGACGACGAGGGCGTGCACGGGACCCGCTTCTGCGACGGCCGCCGCGGTCAGTGCGAGGGAGTCGGCGCCGCCCGACAACGCGACCGCGACACCGTCGCCGGACGGGTGGGCGGCGGTCCAGCGCCGGACGGCGTGCCGGATCTCGAGCAGCGCGGGCCCCTCCGGGAGCCGCGGCGGCGGGCCGCCCGTCGAATACGGCGGCGGGCCGCCCGTCGAATACGGCGGCGGGCCGCCCGTCGGCTCCGGCGGGGTCGTCATCCGAGCACCCGGTCGATCCACGCCTGCGGGGTGTCGATCTCCCCGACCAGCGGCAACGTGTCCGGTCCGGTCCAGATCGTGTTGAACTCGGCCATCCCGACCGTCTCGACCACCGCGTCGACGAACGCCTTGCCGCGCACGTACTGCGCCATCTTCGCGTCCATGCCGAGCAGGGCCCGTACGAGCCGCTGCAGCGGGTTGGACCGGTTGGCGCGCCGTTGGTCGAATGCGTGGCGGATCCGGGCGACGGACGGGACGATGTCGGGTCCGACCGCGTCCATCACGTGGTCGGCGTGCCCCTCGAGCAGGGTGCCGAGCATCAGCAGCCGATCCAGCGCCTCACGCTGCGGCGGCGCCTGCGTGGCGCGCAGCAGGCCGACGATCCCGCGCTCCTCGGGGGCCAGCTCCTGTCCGGAACCGCGGCCGCGCAGCACGGTGGTCAATCGGCCCATCATGTCGGTGATCGAGTCCTCGTCGACCTCGCCGAGGGTCGCGACCGTCTCGCGCATGTAGTCGGCGATCCACGGCGCCGACGAGAACTGCACGCGGTGGGTCACCTCGTGCAGGCACACCCACATCCGGAAGTCGCGCGGCGGCACCTTCAGCGCCCGCTCGACCCCGACGACGTTCGGCGCGACCAGTAGCAGGGTCCCGTGTTCGCCGGTGAACGGGTCGTACTGGCCGAGGATCGCCGACGACAGGAACGCCAGCATCGCCCCGGCCTGCAGTCCGGCGGGTCGGCCGGCGAGGAACCGCTTCTCGGTGCCGGTGTCCCCGCCGGTCAGGTTCGCCATCGAGGCCGCGGCGGCGCGGATCCAGCCGCCGCGGTCCACGATCCGGGCCGCCGGGACGGGCTGGCCGTCGGCGAGCCCGGTGACGTCCCGGACGGGTCCTTCGGCGCGGACCGAGGCGTCGGCGAGATCGGCGACGACCGCCTCCGCGGACCACCGGGTGGTGCTGGGTCCGGGGCGGGCCAGCCGGACACCGGTCCGCGCGGCCAACTCCCAGTCGACCGCGCCCGCCAGTGCGCTGGGCCGCTCGCCGGTCATGTGCACCCGCAGGACCGCAGTGTCGAGGCGATCGCGTCGAGCGCGGGCCTGCTGACGTCCGGTGAGCGGTCGTTGGACATCAGCGCGAAGGTCAACACCCGGTTGCCGACGTCGGTGACGTATCCGACGAGGGCGCTGGCCTGCGAGAGGGTGCCGGTCTTGGCCCGAACCCAGCCTGCGGCGCCGCCGGTTGCGTACCGGTCGGACAGCGTGCCGGTCGCGCCGGCGACGGGCAGGTAGTCGAGCATCGGGCGCAGTTTCGGCTGGGCGTCCCCGGTGGCGGCCGTCAGGATCTGGTCGAGCAGGCGGGCCGGGATGCGGTCGTCCACGGACAGCCCGCTCGCGTCGTGGAGTGTGACGCCGCTCAGGTCGAATCCGGCGCCGCCGAGGACCTGGGTGATCGCGGCGTCCGTGCCGGCGAACGAGGGGTCGGCGCCGACCTGGCTCGCGACCTCGCGGCCGATGGCCTCGGCGAGGACGTTGTCCGAGTGGCTCATCATCTGTCCGAGCCGGTCCCGCAGCGGCGCCGACTCGACTGACGCCAGCGGCGCGGCACCCGGCGGTGCGGCGCCGACGGTGACCCGGTCGGGTGCGACGCCGAACGCGGCCGCCAGCGCGCGGCCCGCGTCGAGCGCAGGCGTCGCGCTGCGCGGTGACTCGTCCTGGTGCGGGTCCAGGCGGGCGCCGTCGAGCATCACGGATTCGATCGGTGCGATGAACCCGCCGGCGATGTCGCTCGGCATCCAGCCCTGCGCGAGTGCCGGGCCGGTGTAGGCGCCGGTGTCCACGACGACGGACTGGACGGTCGCGCCGGCGCCCCGGATCTGCGCGACCAGGTCGTCGAGTCGCGGGCCGCCGGGGTAGGCGCCGGTCTGCCCGGCGGGCAGAGCGGTCAGTGTCGGGTCGCCGCCGCCGACCAGCACGATCTGCCCGGGCTCGGCGCCCTGCACGACGCGGGTCGCGACGCGGTGCTCGACCGGCAACGCGAGCAGCGCGGCGGCGGACGTGAGCACCTTCGTCGTCGACGCCGGGATCATCGGCGTGTCGGGGCCCTGACTCCACAGCACCGCGCCGGTCTCCGCGTCGGAGACGACGCCGGTGAACGTGCCCAGCGCGGGGTTGGCGAGGGCGGGCGCGAGCGCGGCGGACACGCCCGCGGGCGTGGGCGCAGGCGCGTCGGCGGGGACCGGTGCGACCTGCGGTGTGGCCACGACCGGCGGCGGCGCGGGGACGGTCGTCGTGGTGGCCGCGCCGGCACCGAAGCCGAGGTCGGGGCCCTGCACGACGAGCACCGCCGCGACCGTGCCTGCGGCCGCGACCGCGACAGCGCCGAGCAGGAGCCGGACCCGTTTGCGCCGTCGCGCGGCCAGGGACCCGAGTTTGCGGTCCTTCGCCCCTGCCTTCGCCAACATCCCTCCGATGGTCGTAGTTCTCCGCCATTATCGCCGACCGGCTACCCTGTCCGTCGCACCAACCACTTCAGACGAAGCGAGGAAGACGCGTGTCGTTCGACGTCACCATCGAGATCCCCAAGGGTCAGCGCAACAAGTACGAGGTCGACCACGAGACCGGCCGCGTGAAGCTGGACCGCTACCTCTACACCTCGTTCGGCTACCCGGCCGACTACGGCTACATCGAGAACACCCTCGGTGAGGACGGCGACCCGCTGGACGCGATGGTGCTGCTGCCCGAGTCGGTGTTCCCCGGTGTGATCGTCGAGGCCCGCCCGGTCGGCATGTTCAAGATGGTCGACGAGGCCGGTGGCGACGACAAGGTGCTGTGCGTGCCTGCCGGCGACCCGCGCTGGGACCACGTCAAGGACATCACCGACGTCTCGCAGTTCGAGCTGGACGCGATCAAGCACTTCTTCGTCCACTACAAGGACCTCGAGCCGAACAAGCACGTCACCGGCGCCGACTGGGTCGGACGCGAGGAGGCCGAGAAGGTCATCGCCGAGGCGTTCGCGCGCCACGAGAGCAACCACGGCCACTGAGCCACCGGCGGCGGGTCCCCGCCGAACGGAGCTTCCCACGAGTGTGGGGTTTCCCCGATTCCGGGTGAGACCCCACACTCGTGTCGTTTCGGCGACCGCGGGCGGCGGCGTCAGCCGGACACCGCGCGCAGACCACCGGGACGCCGGCCCACCAGCCGGTCCAGTGCCTCGGCGGTGGCGGGGTCGGCGGGCAGGTGCACGAGCAGGCGCTGGTCGTCGTCCGCGGACAGCTCCAGCACCTCGAAGACCAGCCGGAGTCGACCCGCCTCGGGGTGGTGCAGCCGGCGGGTGCCGTTGGCCTCCGGCAGGCCGGGAATTCGTCCGAGCCGGTCGGTGAACTCGGCACCGGCCGTGACCGTCAGCTCGTCCACCAGGGCGGTGGTCTCCGGATCGGCGAGGTACGGCCCCTGCTTCAGGGTGGCGACGGTCTTGTCCGCGACGTGGTCCCAGTCCGGGTACACGGTCCGGGCGCGCGGGTCGGTGAACACGTGGCGGACGACGCTCGCGGGCAGACCGCCGTCGAGCAACCCGGTCGGCCCCATCACGCGCTGGTAGCCGTCGGTGCAGGCCAGCACGTCGCCGAGCCGGTTGACCACCGCGGCCGGCGCCGGTTCGAGTTGATCCAGGACGGCGCGGACGCCGGGGCGCACCACCGGGTTCGGGGCCGTGGTGCCGCGGCAGGTGAAGCCGGGGTCCGCGGACTTGACCAGCCGGTGCAGGTGCACCCGCTGGCTCGGCGTCATGCGCAGCGCGTCGGCGAGCGCGGACAGCACCGTCGGCGAGGGATGCCGGTCACGGCCCTGCTCCAGGCGGGTCAGGTATTCGACGCTCACCCCGGCCAGGGTCGCCAGCTCCGCGCGGCGCAGGCCGGGCGTGCGGCGGCGCGGACCGGCGGGCAGGCCGACCTCGGCCGGGGTGACCCCCTCGCGCCGGGTGCGCAGGAACAGACCCAACTCGTTGTCGCTCACGGTGCGAACGTACCGCGCTCGCGCGCGCCGATCGTGGCCCTGCGGGTACCACTCTCACGGCGGACTCCCCCCGCGTCGCGGCGGGCAGCAGAGTCGACACCAACGGCCGCGGAGGCCGTCCACACAGACTCGAAGGAGACCGACATGTCCGACACGGTGCGACTCGCGGTGATCATCGGCAGCGTCCGGGAGGGCCGGTTCGGCCCGGTGGTGGCGAGCTGGTTCGCCGAGCAGGCCCGCGGGCACGGCGGCTACGAGATCGAGGTGATCGACCTCGCCGATGTGACGCTCCCGCACGAACTTCCGGCGATCTCGCCGATGATCGATCCCAACCCGCCGCGTCCCGAGGGGATGGCCGGCCTGACCCGCGGCCTCGACCGGGCCGACGCCGTGGTCGTCGTCACCCCCGACATGAACCGCAGCTACCCGGCCTCGCTGAAGACCGCCGTCGACTGGCACTTCTCCCAGTGGGACCGCAAGGCCATCGGTTTCGTCGGCTACAGCGGCGCCAGCGGCGGGCTGCTCGCGATCGAGCACCTGCGCCAGGTGTTCAACGAACTGGGCGCCGACACCATTCGCGAGTACGTCTCGTTCCCGCGCTACTTCGAACTGTTCGACGCGGACGGCACGCTGCGCGATCCCGCCCACCCGGAATCCGCCGCGGAGAAGATGCTGAACCAACTGCACTGGTGGGCAAGCACTTTGACGGCGGCCCGGGAGTCCGTGCCGGCCGCCTGAGCGATCGGCACCGCGGCCTGCGTTCGTCCGGAGGGGAGGCGGCCGGACGCGGGCGGCGGGCACCGCGCCCCGGATGTCGGTGGTCACCACTACCATTCGCCGCGTGACCGGATACGACGACACCGACCTGTTCGAGGGCCTCGACACCTCGACGTTGCCTCCCCGCCAGCAGCGGATCCTCGCGACCATCCGGGACTGGGCCGTCGAGTACGGACACTCCCCGAGCACCCG
This sequence comes from Rhodococcus olei, assembly GCF_039540555.1. Classification (NCBI taxonomy): domain Bacteria; kingdom Bacillati; phylum Actinomycetota; class Actinomycetes; order Mycobacteriales; family Nocardiaceae; genus Rhodococcus; species Rhodococcus olei. The sequence goes on from NZ_BAABFB010000075.1 coordinate 593,580, forward strand.
GCAGATCGCGGACGCCGTGGGCCTGCAGTCGACGTCGTCGGTGTCCAGGCATCTGAAGGCCTTGGAGGACAAGGGTTTCCTGCGCCGGAGCGACGCGGTGTCGCGGCCGATCGACGTGCGGCCGTTTCTCCACGGGTCGGGGCCACGGACGTCCGCGGAGGGCTCGGTGACGGTGCCCGTGGTCGGCGACATCGCCGCCGGCGCCCCGATTCTCGCGGAGGAGCACGCCGACGACGTGCTGACGCTGCCGCGTGAGCTGGTCGGGTCGGGCACCGTGTTCGGGCTACGGGTGCGCGGCGAGTCGATGGTCGACGCCGCGATCTGCGACGGCGACATCGTGGTGGTCCGCAGGCAGCAGGAGGCCCACTCCGGTCAGATCGTCGCCGCGATGATCGACGGCGAGGCGACCGTGAAGGTGTTCCGGCGCCGGGGCAGGCACGTCTACCTCGAACCGCGCAACCCCGCCTATTCCGTCATCGACGGAGACGAGGCCGTGGTGCTGGGCAAGGTCGTCTCGGTGATGCGCCGGGTCTGATCCCGCGCTGCCGGCCCGCCGGTGAGCTCCGGATCGGTGAGCAGGTCGGCGAGCCCGCGGGCGGCGCCGCCGGCGAACTCGTCGTCGAACACGTTCCGGGGCAGCAGTTCCAGGATCGCGGACTCGATCCGATCCACGTCGCCCCGCTCGGCCGGGGGCAGGGGCCGGCCCACCGACAGCCGGGTCGCCGCTGCCGTTCCGAGCAACCGTCCGGCGACCTCGGGACGGCCGGCCACCGCGTGGGCGCCCGCGATCCCCTCGAGTGCCAGCGCGAGCGCGCGCGGATCACCCGTCTGTCCGATGGCTGCCAGGCCCTCCCGGTGCAGCGCCAGCGCGAGCTCGCCGTCGCCGCGCTGCTCGGCGATGAAGCCGAGCTCGGCGAGGATGAGCACCACCCCGTAGAACGGTGCCCCGTGCGCGACCTCGAGCCGGCGGTTCCACTCGAGCCAGCGCTGCAGGTGCGCCTGGGCCGTATCCAGGTCTCCGCGCCTGCGGGCCACCAGGGCGAGGCCCACCTCGGCGAACTGCTCGGCGAAGCGGTGTGACTGCTCCGCGGCCACCCGCAGTGCGCGCCGGTGCAGCGCGGCGGAATCGTCGAAATCACCCGTGAGCAGGGCGATTCGCCCCAGACCCGACAGCCGGTAGGACAGGTCGACCCACAGCCGGAGGTCCTCGGCGAGCCGGATCCCCGCCCGGTGCAACCGGGCCGCCTCCGGGTAGTCACCCTCGATCTCCGCAAGCGTGGCCAGCACATCGGTGGCCTGCGCCTGCCCCCACCCGTCGCCCAGCTCGGCGAATCCGGCCGCGCCCGCAGCGCCGTGCCGCGCGACCGCGCCGAGCTCACCCCGGAAAAGCGCCACGGTTGCCAGCGCGTTCTCCGATGCCGCGATGCCCCAGCGGTCGCCGAGCTCGCGGAACACCGCGCCCGCGGCATCGTTCAGCTCGGAGCCCGCGCTCGGGTCGCCGAGCCGCAGATGGACGTAGGCCAGGAACCACTGCGCCCGAGCCCGCCCGGCCGGGTCGTCGACATCGTCGAAGGGGCGTAGGGCGGCCCGGCTGCGTTCGGCCGGCCCGGTCCCGTCCCCGGCGGCGCCGACCAGCATCGAGAACCCGGCCGCCCAGGCGGTCACCCTGGCCGACCGCATCGCCTGCGCGCCCCCGGCCGCCAGCGACCTCTGCAACGCGCGCCGCCCGATGGCGAGCCGGCCGCGCAGGAACCAGTACCACGCCAGCGCCTCGGCGATCCGCTGAGCGAGGTCGCCGTCGCCGCGCTCCACGCAACGGTCGAGCGCGGCGCCGAGGTTCCCGGATTCGGCGTCGAGCCGGCTCAGCCAGGCCTGCTGGGTGCCCTCGCGCAGCCGCGGTGCGGCCAGTTCGGCGAGCTCGGCATAGAAGAGACCGTGCCGCAGCTGGATTCGTTCGAACTCCCCCGATTCGTGGAGCCGCTCGAGACCGTACATCCGGACGGATTCGAGCAGACCGTATCGCGGCTCCCCGTCCTCGCCGGAGACCGTGACGAGCGACCGGTCGACCAGCCTCGTCAGCAGATCGAGCACCTCGACCGCATCCGCGCCCTCTTCACCACAGACCGACTCGACGGCGGCGAGGGTGCAGCCACCAGCATGGACCGCCATGCGCCGCAGCATGATCTGCGCCGGCTCGTCGAGCAGTCCCCAGCTCCAGTCGATCACCGCACGCAGCGTCTGCTGCCGCGCGGGGGCGGACCGTCGACCGGAGGCCAGCAACCGGAACCGGTCATCGAGCCGGTCCACCAGTCGGTGCACCCCCAGTGCCCGGACCCGGCCGGCCGCCAGCTCCAGCGCCAGCGGGATCCCGTCCAGCCGGCGGCAGATCGCGGCGACGCTGTGCGCGTTCTCCGCATCGAGGACGAACCCGGGTGCGGCGGCCGCGGCCCGGGCCACGAAGAGCTGCACGGCGGCCGACGCTTCGACCCCGCGAAGATCCGCCTCCGCCGCGGCACCGGGCAGCCCGAGCGGGGCGACCTCCCGCAGCACCTCCCCGTCGACGCCGAGCGGCTCCTGGCTGGTGGCCAGCACCCGCAGCCCGGGGGCGCGTCGCAGCAGCAGTTCCACCAGGGCCGCGGTGGCGTCCACCACGTGCTCGCAGTTGTCCAGCACCACGAGCGACTGCCGGGCCTCGAGCGCGCCGGCGAGAACCTCCGCGGTGTCGGTGGGCTCGACCGGCCGATGCGGTCCGACGGCGGCGTCGTCGCGGATCCCGAGCACCGCGGCGACCGCCGCCGCCACCTCCCGCACGGAGCTCGCCGCCGACATGTCAGGCCGGCGCAGCTCGGCGAGTTCGACCAGCCACACCCCGTCGGGGAAGCGGTCTGCCGCCGCTTCCGCCGCGGCCAGCGCCAGCCGGGTCTTCCCGACGCCACCGGTGCCGGTCAGAGTGACCAGTCGGGCGGCGGCCAGTTCGCCTCGTACCGAGGCCAACTCGGGTTCGCGGCCGATCAGGGTGCTCAGGGCGGCGGGCAGGTTGCCACGGGCGGGGAGACGCGCCGCCGGTGCCGCGCTCAGCGCGGGGTCCTGCTCCAGGATCGCCTGGTGCAGCGCGACCAGCTCCGGCCCGGGGTCGACGCCGAGTTCCTCGGCCAACATCGCACGCAGTTGCCCGTAGCCGGCCAGCGCCTCGCTCTGTCGGCCGGCCGAGTAGAGGGCCCGAACCTGGGCCGCGCGGAGCCGCTCGCGCAGCGGGTTCGCCGCGACCACCGCGCCCAGCTCGTCCGCCAGCACGTCGTGCTCGCCGAGTTCGAGACGGGCCTCGGCCTGGTCCTCGATGGCGGTCAGCCGCAACTCCTCGAGACGGGCGATCGCCTCGCGGGTGAAGTCGTCGTCGGCGAGGTCGGCGTAGGCGGGACCACGCCACAGCGCCAGCGCCTCCGCGAACAGCGCGGCCCGCTCCCGGGGCGCGCCGGTCGCCCGTGCGCGCGCGGTCAGCGCCACGAACTCCCCGGCATCCACCGCGTCCGCATCGACCAGCAGCTGGTAGCCGGGTGCGCGATATCGGACGAGATCACGGCCGCCCGGGTCCGCGCCGTCCAGCGCCCGGCGCAGCTGGGACACCTTGGTCTGCAGCGTGTTCGTGGGGTTGCCGGGCGGATCGGCGCCCCACAGGTCGTCGACGAGCCGCGCCGGGGTGACCGGCCGCCCCAGGTGGATCAACAGGTCGGCGAGCAGGGCGCGGACCTTCGCCTCCGGGACCCGCACCGGGGAGCCATCGGCGGCCCACACGGCGAGCGGACCGAGCACCCCGAAACGCATTTCGCCACAGTAGCCCGCCGTGCGTGACCCCCAGCGAACCCCCAGCCGATCGTGCGAGCCCGTCGGCACAGTGATCTCCATCGGGGCCGGCACGACCGCAGGCCCGACCGTCGACACAGGAGGACCACCATGAACCCGATCGCCGCCGCCTCGCTCACCGGCCGCGAGATCCGCCTCGCCTCCCGCCCCATCGGCGAGCCGGCGCGGGACGACTTCGAACTGGTCGAGACCGCGGTGCCCGAGCCCGCCGAGGGCCAGATCCTGGTCCGCAACACCTGGATGTCCGTCGACCCGTACATGCGCGGACGGATGGACGACGCCGAGTCGTACATCCCGCCGTTCGCGCTCGGCGCAGCCCTCGACGGCGGCGCGGTCGGCGAGGTGATCGCCTCACGCTCCGACTCGGTGCACGTCGGGGCGACCGTGTCGCACTTCCTCGGGTGGCGCGAGTACGCGGTTCTCGACGCGACCGATGCCACCGTCGTCGACACCACCCTCGCCCCGGCCCAGGCCTACCTCGGGGTCCTCGGCACCACCGGTCTGACCGCGTACACGGCGCTCACCGAGATCGCCCCGGTCCGGGAGGGTGATGTCGTGTACATCTCGGGTGCCGCCGGCGCGGTCGGCACGGTGGCCGGCCAGATCGCCCGCAAGCTCGGCGCCGCCACCGTGATCGGCTCGGCGGGCGGGCCCGACAAGGCCCGCAGGCTCACCACCGACTTCGGCTACGACGTCGCGATCGACCACCGCGAGGGCAAGCTCGCCGAGCGGCTCGTCGACGCCGCCCCGGACGGCATCGACGTCTACCTCGACAGCGTGGGCGGCGATCACCTCGAGGCCGCCATCGCCGCGGCCCGCATCGGTGGCCGGATCGCGATGGTCGGCGCGATCAGCACCTACAACGCCACCGCGCCGGTTCCGGGACCCACCAATCTGTTCCAGGCCGCGGCGAAGGAGCTCACCCTGCGCGGGATGCTCGTCAGCTCGTACCTCCACCTGTTCCCCAAGTACGTGCCGCTCGCCGCCGGCTGGCTCGCCGCCGGGACGCTGACCACGGAGGAGACCGTGGTCGAAGGCATCGAACGGGCACCCGACGCCTTCCTGGGCGTGCTGCGCGGCGCCAACACCGGAAAGATGCTCGTCCGCCTCCGCGGCTCGGCGCGCCCCGACGGACGGGCCTAGTCCGGCGATCCGTCCGATTCCTGTCGCGCCGCCGCGAGTCCGCCGGCGGTGCGCAGCGGCACCTCCTTCCAGAACGCGACGAGAACCAACGCGAGCAGCGCGATCACGGTGACCGTCAGGAACACCACCGACATCGAGTCCGCGAACCCGACCTTGAACGGCTGGGCCAGGATGGGGCTGAGCTGCTGAATCACCGAGCTGTCCTGGAGCACGCCGGCCGCGGCCGAGGTGTCGTGAGTCGCCAGGCCGGTGGCCAGCGCGACGTCGGCGGGGTTCGTGCTGTGCGCACCCGCGACGACCGCCTGCTGGAAGGCCGGATCCTGTGCAGCGGACTGCAACTGGCTGGTGATGTTCGGGGTGAGCTGCGCGAACAGGATCGACAGGAACACCGCGACACCCAGGGTGCCGCCGATCTGCCGGAAGAACGTCGCGGCGGCGGTGGACACACCCATGTCCTGCGGGGGCAGCGCGTTCTGGATGGCCAGGGTCAGCGGCTGCATCAGGTTGCCGAGCCCGAAGCCGGTGATCACCATGAACATCATCACCACCGGCAGCGGCGAGTCCGCCTGCACGAAGTGCAGCAGGAACATGCCGAGCGTCAGCATGCTCGCGCCGACCAGCGGGAAGATCCGGTAGTGCCCGGTCTTCGCGATGAGCTGACCGGAGGTGATGGATCCGATCATCAGTCCGAGCACCATCGGCAGCATCTGCAGCCCGGCGAGGGTCGGACTGGACCCGCGGACCACCTGCAGGTACTGCGGCAGCAGTGAGATGCCGCCGAACATGGCCGCGCCCACCACGATCGAGATCACCACGCCGAGCGCAAAAGTGGAGTTGCGGAACATCCGCAGCGGGATCAGCGCCGCGTCGCGCATGCTCTTCTCGACGAACACGAAGCCGATCACACCGACGGCGCCGATCACGTAGCAGCTCACCGATGCGGTGCTCCCCCACCCCCATTCGCGGCCCTGCTCGGCCACGATCAGCAGCGGGACGATGCCGATCGCGAGCACCAGCGCGCCCCACCAGTCGATCCGCACGCCGGGCTTGTGCACCTTGGGCAGGTGCAGGACGCGATAGACCACGGCGAGTGCGAACATGCCGATCGGGACGTTCACCAGGAAGACCCAACGCCAGCCCTCGATGCCGAGGATCGAGTCCTGGCCGGCGAGCAAGCCGCCGAGCACCGGGCCGAGCACGCTGGAGGTGCCGAAGACGGCCAGGAAGTAACCCTGGTACTTCGCGCGATCACGCGGACCGACGATGTCGCCGAGGATGGCCAGCGCCAGCGACATCAGGCCGCCGGCGCCGAGACCCTGGAACGCGCGGAACGCCGCGAGCATGTACATGGTCTGGGCCATCGTGCACAGCAACGAGCCGAGCACGAAGATGATGATCGCGGCCATGAAGAACGGCTTGCGGCCGTACATGTCGGAGAGCTTGCCGTACAGTGGCGTGGCCAGTGTCGCGGTGATCAGGTACGCGGTGGTCACCCAGGCCTGCAGCGAATAGCCGTTGAGGTCGTCGGCGATCGTCCGGATCGCGGTGGAGACGATCGTCTGGTCGAGCGCCGCGAGGAACATGCCCAGCATCAGACCGGAGAGGATCACCAGGATCTCCCGGTGGCTGAACACCCCCTCCTGCCGGACGTTCTCGACGTTGGTGCTGGGGGTGGCGTGGCTCATCGGGGGGCCCTCGTTCCGGGTTCCGTGGCGGCGAACGTCGGACGCGCGAGTTCGTAGTCGGAGACGAACCGGTCCATCAACCGCGCGAATTCCTGGAGATCCTGCAGTGGCCAGTCGGCGAGCAGCCAACCGAGCTTCTCGTTGCGCAACGCGCGGATCCGGCCCGCGGCCGCGCGGCCCGAGTCGGTGACGGCGAGGACGCTGGCCCGGCCGTCCGTCGGGTCGGCCCGACGCTCGACGTGACCGCGGTCGACCAGCTGCGCGACCTGCCTGCTCACCGTCGACGGGTCCGAGTACATGGCCTCGGCGAGCGCCCCGGATCGCATCGGGCCGTCGTTGATCAGCCGGAACAGGCAGGCGTATGCGGCCGGGTCGATGCCGTCGGTGGCCTTGGCGTGTGCGATCGTCCGGTCGCGCACCCGTTGCAGGCGGACCAGGTAATTGCCGATCTCGTCCGCGAGAGGTTCCACCTCTTCGGGCGTCATGGTCGACTCCTTGCGTGCGTCATTCAACTACTTGATGCCCGCAAGTATGTCCGTGATGCGGCCGCTCGGGCAACCGAGAACGCGGCGTTTACCGTCCCTTTGGCCGCCCGGCCCCCGACGGGGGGAAGCCTTCACCGGCCGGCCCGGTCGAAGGCTCCCCCCTCGTCACGATCGGTGTCCGGTCAGCGTCCCTTGAACTCGGGGTCACGCTTCTGGAACACGGCGGCCATCGCCTCGCCGATGTCCTCCGACGGCAGGAACGCCGCGTTCCACGCCGCGACGTAACGCAGGCTGTCGTCGACCTCGGCGCTGCGGCTGTGGTCGAGCACGTCCTTGATGCCCTGCACCACCAGCGGCGGGTTGGCGGCGATCTCGGCGGCCGTGGCGTGCGCGGCCTCGAGCACCGCGTCCGCGTCGGCGTACACGTCGTTGACAAGGCCGATCTTCTCCGCGCGGGCGGCGTCGACGTCCTTGCCGGTCAGCGCGAGCTCCCGCAGGTGACCGTCGCCGATGATGCGGGGCAGGCGGGCGAAGCTGCCCATGTCGGCGACGATCGCGACCTTGACCTCACGGATGCTGAACTTGGCGTCGGCGCTGGCGTAGCGGATGTCGGCCGCGGAGATCAGGTCGACGCCGCCGCCGATGCACCAGCCCTGGATCGCGGCGACGACCGGCTTGCGGCAGTCGGCGACCGCGTTGATGCCGCGCTGCATGTCCTTGATGTTCCCGTGGAACGTGGTGCGCGGCGCGGCCTGGGCCTTGTCCCCGAGCACCGGCGCCATCATCGGGGCCATCGCCGGGAGGTCCAGACCGAACGAGAAGTTCCTGCCCGCGCCGGCGAGCACGACCGCGCGGACCTCGGGGTCGGCGTCGAGCTCGGTGAACAGCGGCCCCAGTTCGCTCCAGAAGTCGGGGCCCATCGCGTTGCCCTTGCCGGGACCGATCAGCGTCACCCGGGCGACGTGGTCCTTGATTTCGACGGTGAAGGCCTTCCAGGCATCTCGAGTCATTACTCGAGAGTAACCGCACCGTGCGGCGTCCGGCTTCCCCGCGGTCGAGTCAGTCGCGGGCGAAGGCGCCGGCGAAGAACCCGGACACCGCCGTCTGCACGGCCCGCTGGTCGACCTGCTCGGGGTCGACGGCGTGCTCGAGCATCAGCCCCGAGATCAGCGCCATCAGGGCGATCGCGACGGTGCGGGCGTCGACCCGGTCCGCGATGCCCCACTCGGCCGCGCGCTCGGCGACGAGGTCCTCGAGTTGGGCGCGCAGGGCGCGTCGTTCCCGCAGGTACGCCTCGGCGATCCGGGGTTCGCGGGCGGCCTGGACACCGAATTCGAGGACCAGCAGCGCCCAGCCGGGGTCACCGACCAGCCAGCTGCTGATCGTCGCGCCGCTGCGGCCCGCCGCGTCGGTGACGTCGAGGCCGGCGATCTCGCCGAGCACCCGGCCGGCGACCTCGAGGGCGCGTTCGGTGAACAGTTCGGCGAACAGGTCCTGCTTGGACTCGAAGTTGGAGTAGACGGCACCCTTGGTGAAACCGGCCCGGCGGGCGATCTCGGTGAGCCGGGCGGCGACGAAGCCGTGCTCGGCGAACTCCTCGGCCGCGGCGTCGAGGAGACGGCGCCGGACCTCGCCCCGGGACGGACGCGACAGCACGGCCCGATCCTCCTGTGACGCCGGCACCGGACCCGCCGCCGGTGTTGCGTTCGCCTCAGATTCCACGTCGAACCTCCCATCTCCGATACCTACGGTATTCAATACTCTGGGTATCGACAACCGCGCGACAGGGAGAACAACCCGCATGACCATCACCGATGTCGACGCTCCGGCCGCCGACGCGGCCGGGCCCGAGCCGCACCGGTCCACCAGTCCGACCGACCGCTACAGCACGCGTCAGCTCCTGATCGCGGTCACGGTCGGGGTCCTGCTGCTCCAGCTCGGCTTCATCACCAGCTACGTCGCCGCCTTCCACCAGCCCACCCCGCGCGACATCCCGATCGCGGTCGTCGCCGAGCCGGGGCTGCCGGCCGGGGTCGACCAGCAGGTCGTCGACCGGCTGAACGGGATCGACGGTCATCCCGTCTCGGCCCGGGTCGCCGCGAACACCTACGAGGTGCGCACCCTGATCGCGGACCGTCAGGTCATGGGCGGATATGTCGTGGCCGGCTCCGGCCCCGACACGTTGATCACCGCGAGCGCGGCGGGCAGTTCCGCGGCGACCGCACTCGAGGGCACCTTCACGGCGGCCGGTGCGACCACCGGGCGCACGTTCGTGGTTCGCGACGAGAAACCGGTCGGCATGCACGACAACCGCGGCCTGTCCGGGTTCTACCTGTCGATCGGCTGGGTGGTCGGTGGGTACCTGCTGGCCGCCGCGATCGGCTTGGTGATCGGGGCGCCGCGCACGCTGCGCGAGGCCGGGGTGCACACCGCGCTGATGGCCGGTTACGCGGCCGCGTCGGGGTTCCTCGGCGCGCTGATCGCCACGCAGCTGCTCGGCACCTTCACCGGACACCTGCTGCCGTTGTCGCTGCTCGGCGCCGGTGTGGTCTTCGGGACCGGCATGTTCACGATGGGGTTGCGGGCGGCGCTCGGCATCCTCGCCGTCCCGCTCGCGATCCTGCTCTTCGTGGTGCTCGGAAATCCCAGTGCCGGTGGGGCGTTCGGGTCCAACGTGCTGCCCACGTTCTACGCGGCGATCGGCCGGTGGATCACCCCCGGCGCGGGCACCGAGGGCGTGCGCAGCATCGTCTACTTCCACGGCACGGGCGCCGGACAGCCGATCGGCACGCTGCTGCTCTACGCCGCGGTCGGCCTCGCGCTCGTGTTCGGCTGCACCGCCCGCCACCGCGCGCGCCGCGCCGGGTGAGCGGCGCGGCCGGCGGCGCCGAGTGATCGTGGCCGTATGCCGAGCGAACGACGCCGCCCGGTCATATGGTGAGTCATGGCGAGGACACTGCATCCGAACGCGGCGCACGTCGCGAGGACGCTGATCGCGCGGGGCCACCACGGGGTGGTGGTCACGCAGGACCAGCCCACCCACACGGCCGCCGAGGCGGCCGCGGCACTCGGCGTCGAGGTCGGCGCGATCACGAAGTCGCTGGTGTTCCTGCTCGACGACGAACCGGTGCTGCTGTTGGTGTCGGGCGCCCACGAGGTCGACACCGAGCGCACCGGCAAACGCCTCGACGGCACGTTGACGCGGGCGCCCGCGGACGTGGTGCGGGAGGTCACGGGCCAGCCCCTCGGCGGGGTCGCGCCGGTCGGACATCCGACGAACCTGTCGACGTTCGTCGACACCGCGCTGGAGGCGTACCCCGAGCTGTGGGCGGCGGCGGGCCACCCGAACACGGTGTTCCGGACGACGTTCCGCGAGCTGGTGCGGATCACGGCCGGTCTCGAGATCGACGTCGAGTGACCCGGCCGGGCGACGGGGCACCCACCGGAGGTGCCCCGCCCCCGGATGTCAGGAGGCGAGCAGTGCGACCGACAGCCCGAACCGTCCGAGGACCTCGCCGAGCACCGCGGACGGCCGGGTCACGCCGGCGTCGTGCAGCACGGGGAGCACGTCGTCGACGACCCGGTCGAGCACCTTCGGCAGGACCAGCGGCAACAGGGTGGCCCCGTCCGCGACCCCGGCCGCGCGGATGTCGGCGAGCAACCCGGCCAGCCCCGCCGCGGTTCCCGTGTACGAGATCGACTCCGGGACACGGGGTTCGGCAAGGCCGGTATCGAGCCGCGCCAGCTCGAGCCGGGCCGCGCGGTGATCGTCGGCGAGCAGCACCTCGACGTCGAGCAGAACGGAGATCGTGTCGGGGTCGCGCCCGTCCCGCGCGGCGCGGGCGCGGGCGGCATCACGCGCGCGCCGCGCCTGACCGAGATCGGTGGCGCGGGTCCGGACCACCGAGCCCGGGGCGTCGAGGTCGAGCGCGGGGCCGGTGAGCTGGACCCAGTAGTCGCTGAGCCCGGGCGGGACGCGGAAATCGGTGTGCGACGCGGCGGCCGGGTGGTGGCCGGCGCCGGAGAGTTCGACGGCCACGTGCAGCGGCCGGGTGCTGATCTGGGACATGACTGTACCTCGGATGTGGTGCGGGTGAACGGGTCTGGTGTGACGTAGGTCAGACCGGACACGCACACGACGCGGTGCGGCAGAGGTCGACGTGCCGACGGGACCAGTGCCCGCCTGCCGCCGCTGCCGTCGCCGAAGTCATGGCATCGATGCTAGCGCGGGTCGCCCGCCGCACGCCCGCGAACGAACTCGGCGACCGCGGCGATCAGCCGGTCGACGTCGGCGCCGCTGCTGCCGAGGCCGAGGCTGGCCCGCACCGCACCCTCGACGTGCCCGAGCCGCGACAGCAGCGGGTGCGCGCAGAACCGGCCGTCACGGACGCCGATCCCGTACCCGTCCGACAGGAACGTCGCGACCTCGCGCGGTTCGGCTCCCGCGACCGTGAAGGTCACGATGCCGACGGAGTCCGGGGAGTCCGGCCAGATGCGCAGCACCTGGACGCCGTCGACGGCGCCGAGGCCCGCGGTGAGCCGGTCGCACAGTTCCCGCTCGTGCTGCTGCGCGGCGACCGCGTCGAACCCGGCGAGCGCCTCGCATGCGGCGGCGATCGCGACGGCACCGAGCACGTTCGGGGTGCCCGCCTCGTGCCGCTGCGGGGCGGCGGCCCACTGCACGGAGTCGATCTCGACGTTCTTGGTGGCGCCGCCGCCGGCGAGGTAGGGCTCGGCGGCGTCGAGCCAGTCGGCGCGACCGACGAGCGCACCCGCACCGAACGGGGCGTACAGCTTGTGACCGGAGAACGCGAGGTAGTCGACGCCGAGTTCGGCGATGTCGACGCGACGGTGCGGCAGCAGCTGGGCGGCGTCGACGAGGATCCGGGCGCCGCACTCGTGCGCGATCCGGGCCAGGCGGGCGATCGGCAGCACCTCGCCGGTGACGTTCGACGCCCCGGTGACGGCGAGCAGTGCGGCCGGACGCGTGCAGAGTTCCGCGACGATCCGCTGGATCGTCTCCTCGACGGTCCCGGCAGACTCGACGACCCGGGCGCCGTTTCGCTTCCACGACAACAGGTTCGCGTGATGCTCGATGTCCAGGACGACGGTCTCGCCGGGCACGCACGACGCGAGCAGGTTCAGCGCGTCGGTGGTGTTGCGGGTGAAGACCACGACGTCGTCGGCGCGGGCACCGACGAAGTCCGCGACCACGTCGCGGGCACCCTCGTACCGTTCGGTGCACACCTGGGAGGCGTAGCCGGCGCCGCGGTGCACGCTGGCGTAGAACGGCAGCAGCGACTGGACCCGCTCCGCGACCGCGGACAGGGCAGGCGCGCTGGCGGCGTAGTCGAAGTTCGCGTAGGTGACGGTCGTTCCGTCGCGCAGCGGCGCGCGCAGGTCGGAACCACACACTGGAGCGAAAGGACCTGTGCTGGAACAGCTCTCAGCGCGGACGTCGACGGAGGCGAGGGTGGTGTCGAGTACAGCGGTCATGGCGTCATCCCTTACGTCAAGGGACCCGTGCGTGAGGAGGTGGTGCATCGAGTCCGCGCTTGCCGTGCCCGGAGTTGGAATCACGGCCAGGTCGTCACCCGGGGCACCCCACCGCGGCGGAGGGTTGCCGGCCAGCAAGCCGGGGCTACACGCTGGCACTCATAACCTGCAGCGAGAATGGCAGACCGGTCGCCGCGATGTCAAACCCACCGGCTCCGCGAGTCCCCGAGCAGGGACCACCCCCTCCCCCGGGTCTCACCGAGACTCTCGCCGGAGCCGCGGCAACCTTGATCTGAATCCGCTGTGCAGCAACATTCTTCACAGATCCGCACCGCTCCGGGAAGATCGCGGCCGGGTCGGCTCCGACGGTCCGCGAACGCGACCGGCCGCTTCTCGAGGAAGGCCGTCACGCCCTCGTGCGCGTCGCTGCCCGCTCCCGGCGCGGCCGTCCCGCGCGACTCGGCGATCAGCCCGCGGCGGCGGGGTCCGGTGCCGCCCCGCGACGTTCGCGCAGCACAACTTCCTGGGTGGTCGTCGCGATCAGCTCGCCCTGCCGACTCCACATCTCGCCGGTGCTCAGTCCTCGCCCGTCACCGGACGCGCGGCTGCTCTGGGTGTAGAGCAGCCACTGGTCGGCACGGCACGGACGGTGGAACCAGATCGCGTGGTCGAGCGAGGTGGTGAACATCGTCGACGGGTCCCGCGCCGCCGCGGGTGAATGAGCGACGGCCGCGGTCCGCGCCAGGGCCATGTCCGACAGGAAGGTGAGGGCGCACGCGTGCGCGCCGGGATCGGCGCCCAGCTGCCCGGCGGCCCGGACCCAGAGGGAGCGCCGGGACTCGCCGGGCACGCCGGACCCGGAGCCGGTGTGAACGGGCCGGAACACGACGCCCCGGCCGACCGCGGAGCGCTCGCCGACGTTCGTCCAGGTCCGATCGGGTCCGGCACCGCGCTCGGCGAGCAGATCGGGCGGGGGCGTGTCCGGCATCGGTGCGTGCCGGGGCGGGCCGTACTCCGGCACCTTGAACGATGCCGTCATCGTGAAGACGGCGTCCGACTGCTGCCAGGCGGTGACCTCGCGCAGGTCGTAGGATTTTCCGTCCCGGAGCCGCCGCACGACGTACCGGACCTCGGCCTCCGGACGGCCCGGGCTCAGGAAGTAGCCGTGCAGCGAGTGCACCGCCCGGCCCTCCCGGACGGTGCGCTGGGCGGCGGCCAGCGCCTGCGCGGCCAGGTGACCACCGTAGGCCCGACCGGGCGAGCCCTCCGCGCACCGGCCCCGGAACTCGTCCGGGCCGACCGTGTCGATGTGCAGTAGTTCGTGCATGTCGTTCCTCACGTGTCGACCAGAGGGTTCGGGATGACCGCCCTGATCACCTCGCCCGGCACTGCCGCGGAACCCGCAGACGTGGCCTCGGACCGTCCGCGACCGCGACCGCCGCGGCGATCGCCACGGACGGCGGGCCATTCGAGCAGGAACTCGTCTGCCACGAAACCGCGTCCGGTCGGCGAAGTCCAATATCGAATGCCGAACAGGGTGATCGGAATTCGCGATCAATGGACCGGCACGCCGGCCCGCCCGGGTGCGATACGCGCGACGCGCGTATCGCACCCGGGCGCGGTCGTGCGCCCGCCCCACCGACCGTCCCGAGGCCGGATGCACCGGGCTGCGGGCCGGTGGCCGAAACATCTGGGCCGGGTGCGCCGATATCCTGGTGGTATCCGACGTGCGGGGCATCGTGTCCGCTCGTATTTCGAGGAGGCATGATGATTGCGCGCCTGCGGCGCTCCCTGGTCGTGAGCTGCGTCCTGGCGACGATGCTGGCGGTGGGAGGGTGCACGATCTCGTCGGGCGGTCGGACCGACGGCAGTGCGGGCCCCGTGTCGACCACCCGGACGTCCGCGGCGGCGATCGGCTTCACCCCGGCCGACACGACGGCGCCGGTGAACCCGCTGAGCCCGATCCGCGTCGACGTCACGCAGGGAACACTGACGTCGGTCACGCTGACCAATCCCGACGGCAAGGTCGTCACCGGCATCACCACGCCCGACCGGACGTCGTGGAAGCCCGGCGAGCCCCTCGGCTACGGCAAGACCTACCACCTGGTCGCGGAGGCGGTCGACGCGCAGGGTCTGACGACGACGAAGGACACCACCTTCACCACCCTCGCGCCGAACAACCAGACCCGGGTGTACCTGAACACCACCGGCGGGCAGTCGATCTCCGACGGCGGAACGTACGGCGTCGGGCTCGTCGTCGTGGCGCACTTCGACGAGGAGATCGGCGACCGCGCCGCCGCCGAGAAGGCGATGACGGTCACCACCACTCCCCCGGTGCAGGGGTCCTGGTACTGGCTCGACGACCAGAACGCGCACTGGCGGCCGCAGCAGTACTACGCGCCCGGCACGACGGTGTCGGTCGACGCGAAGATCTACGGCACCCAACTGGGCAAGGGCCTGTACGGCCAGCAGGACGAGAAGGTCTCGTTCCGGATCGGCGACTCGCACGTCTCGATCGCCGACGACAACACCAAGATGGTCACCGTCTACGAGAACGGCCGGGTGGTGCGGGAGATGCCCACGTCGATGGGCCGTGGAGGCACCGAGACGATCGGCAACACCACGCTCTCGTTCTGGACGCAGCCGGGCACCTACACGGTGATGGACAAGTCGAACCCGGTGATCATGGACTCCTCGACCTACGGTCTGCCGATCAACTCGCGGCTCGGCTACAAGGAGTCGATCAACTGGGCCACCCGGATCAGCACCGACGGCATCTACCTGCACGAGCTCGCGTCGACGGTGTGGGCGCAGGGCAACACGAACGTCTCCCACGGCTGCCTGAATCTGAGCCCGTCGAACGCCCAGTGGTTCTTCAACTTCGCGCAGCCCGGCGACGTCGTCGAGGTCCGCAACACCGGCGGCGCGCCGCTCGAGGTGTGGCAGAACGGCGACTGGGGCGTGCCGTGGAACACGTGGCTGGCGGGCAGCGCGCTGCGGTAGAGCGGTTCGGCATGCGGGTAGCGTGGCGGGCGATGTCGCGAACTCCTGCGGGAAGGGAACGCTCATGGCACGCGTGGTCGTCATCGGTGGGCACGGCAAGGTGGCCCTGCACCTGGAGCGGATCCTGAGCGGACGCGGCGACGACGTGACCGCACTGATCCGGACTCCCGACCATGCCGCGGACGTCGAGGCCGCCGGTGCGCACGCGGTCGTCGCGGACGTCGAGTCCCTGTCCGCCGACCGGATCGCCGACGTGCTGCGCGGGCACGACGCGGTCGTGTGGTCCGCCGGCGCCGGCGGCGGCAACCCGGCCCGCACCTACGCCGTGGACCGCGACGCCGCGATCCGCTCGATGGACGCCGCCGCGGCTGCCGGGGTGCGCCGGTACGTGATGGTCTCGTACCTCGGATCGCGACCCGATCACGGTGTCCCGAAGGACAATTCGTTCTTCGCGTACGCGGAGGCGAAGGCCGCGGCGGACGAGCACCTGCGCGGCACCGAGCTGGACTGGACGGTCCTCGGCCCCGGCACCCTGACCCTCGAATCCGGCACCGGCCACATCGAGGTGGCCCCGACGCCCGCGGAGACGTCGGTGACCCGCGAGGACGTCGCGCTGGTCGTCGCCACGACCCTGGCCGATCCCGGCACCGTCCGCCGGACCATCCCCTTCAACAACGGCGCGACCCCGATCTCCGAGGCGCTTCGCGCCGGTGTGTGAGTGCCACCCCCATCGGGGTGACACTCACACACGCGTGGCGGATGCGACGAACTCCGGCTGGTCGAGGACCCGCAGCCAGCTGCCGTCGGGCTGACGCCGGACCACCTGGGCGCGGGCGCCCGTCCCGTCGCGTGGCGGGGTGGACGTCAGGGCGAGATCGCCGCTGACCAGCGTCGGCAGGGGCGCCTCGGGCTCGAAGTGCGGCCGTGAGGCCAGCACCCTTTCCCACAGCGCGCGGATCGCGTCGCGGCCGACGGTGACGCTGCCGGGCGGGTACGCCATCACCGCGTCCTCCTCGTACAGCGCGGCCACCCCGGCGGCGTCGCCGGCGTTGGACCGCTCGACGAACAGTCGCGTGATGTCCTCGGGATGCATGGCCTTCTCGTACACGGTTCTCCTCCTCGGTTGCGGACGACATCAAGCGTGCGCGGGGGCCGACGAGAAGTCCAACAGCTGGTTCTGATCGAAACTAGAATCTTCAGTCATGGATCTGAGGCAGCTGGAGTACTTCGTCGCGGTCGCCGAGGAGCGCAACTTCACCCGTGCGGCCGAGCGCGTGCACATCAGCCAGTCGGGCGTCAGCGCACAGATCCGGGCGCTCGAACGCGAGCTCGGTGCCGAACTGTTCGACCGCTCGACCCGGACCGCGACCCTCACCGTCGCGGGCAAGGCCGCCCTCGAACACGCCCGTGCCGCGCTCGCCTCGGCCGAGGCGCTCGGTCAGGCCGTCGGCGAGGTGACCGACCTGATCCGCGGGCAACTGACCGTCGGGATGGTCGTCGGCTGCACCGTCACTCCCCTGTTCGACGCACTGGCCGCGTTCCACGCCGCCCACCCGGGCGTGGAACTGGCCCTGCGGGAGGACAATTCGGATCTCCTGCTCGACGCGGTGCGGGCGGGCTCGCTGGACCTCGCCCTGGTCGGTGCCGCGGCCCGGCCGGCCGGTCTGGAGTTCCGCACGCTCGTCCGCGACCGCCTCGTCGTCGCGGTCCCCGCCGCACATCCGCTGTCGCGATCACCGCGGGTCACCCTGCGCGCCGTCTGCGGATATCCGCTGGTGTGCATGCCCCCGGGGACCGGCCTGCGCGCCGTCTTCGACACCGCCTGCGCCGCGCAGGGACTCACGCCCCGGCCCGCGCTGCAGGCGGGCGCGGCCGCCGCCGTCGCCGACCTCGCCGCGCGCGGGCTCGGGGTGGCGGTGCTGAGCGAGTCGATGGTCACCGACCGACCCGACCTCGTCGCGCGCACGCTCGACGACGTGACGGCCGCCGCGCTGCTCGGCCTGGCCTGGAAGGACGCCGGCCGACCCGCGCTCCGCGAACTGCTGGCGCACTGCCGCCGGGCGTTCGGGTGAGCCCCTAACCGAGCCGTTCCAGCAACCGCACCGTCACCGCGTCGCCGGCCTGTTTGCCGATCGCGTCCCGGACCGCGGCCTTGACCGGCAGCTTGTGGGTGCCGTCCCCGAGAGCCATGAACGAACTCTCGAACGGGTGACCGTCGACGGTGCCGCGGACCTTCACCAGGCCGCGGGTACCGAAGTACTCCACCGACCCCGGCCACACCAGGTAGGTCCAGCCGCCCTTGTTCGGGCTCTTGACCAGGGTTGCGACGAATTCCACATCCAGTGCAGTGTCCACGACCCGCCTCCTCGTACGAGTGTGCCCCCTGCAGGTTGGACTCCGCGCGGGCGGCGAACTCATCGCGCGGGGCGTGCGGGTCACCGACCGCGGCGCAGCCGCTGGGTCAGCACGTGCGCCTGCCGCAGCAGCAGTTCCCCGAGTTCCCCGAGCCGGTCGGGCGGGAAGCGGCTCTCGACCCCGGTCAGGCTCAGCGCCCACGCGGGCGCTCCCGCGGCGTCGAAGACGGCGGCGCCCATGCCCCAGCTGCCCTCGACCAGCAGTCCGGGGTTGACGCAGTACCCGGTCAGGCGGGTGGCGGCGACCCGCTCGCGGATGCCGTCGCTGCTGTGTTCGGCACCCCAGGCGGGGGTCAGGTCGCGCCTGCCCAGGTACTCGGCGATCTCCCGGTCGGGCAGGTGCGAGAGGATCACCAGTCCCGCGGACGCGACCCCGAGGGGCAGGCGGAGGCCGACGTGCAAAACGTGGGAGCGCAGCGGGAAGCTGCCCTCCTCGCTGGCGATGCACACCGTCTCGTCACCACGGCGGGCCGAGAGGAAGGCGCTCTCGCCGCTCTCCCGCGCCAGGTCGCGCAGGATGTCGCGGGCGAGGTCGCTGATGTCGTACCGGGTGGCCGCCTGCGCCCCGAGCAGGTACAGCTCCGGGCCCAGCGACCAGCGTCCGGTCCGCTGGTCACGGTCCACGAGGCCCTCCTCGCCGAGGGAGGTCAGCAGTCGGTGCGCCGTCGGCCGGGCCAGGCCGGTCGCGCGGGCCAGGTCGGACGTCGACGCACCGGCGGGATCGGCCGCGGCGATCGCCCGCAGCAGTGCGCCGACCCGACGGACGACGTGCGGTTTCGGGCTGTCCTCCACTCCCCCAGCATACGTCCACTCTGTGAACGCACGGGCGTGAGAAGTCCGGACCGCGAGCAGTTCCCGTCCCGACGCGCTCACACCTTGAACCCCGGTCACCTGCACAGTTAACTGGGTCCCAGCGTCCTCCCCCGCGAGATTCGCCGCGCCAACCGGCGTCCGACCAGCGAACCAGGGGCGACACCAAGCGAAAGGACACCGGATGGGTACGACAGTGTTCGCGACACCGGCCGAGGCGATCGCCGACATCGGCGGCGGCGCGACGATCGCCGTCGGCGGGTTCGGGCTGTGCGGAATCCCCGACGCCCTGATCGCGGCGCTGGCCGAATCCGGGGTCGGCGACCTCGAGGTGTTCTCGAACAACTGCGGCGTCGACGACCACGGCCTCGGAATCCTGCTCGGCGCCAAGCAGATCAGCCGCGTCACCGCCTCGTACGTCGGCGAGAACAAGGAGTTCGCGCGCCAGTACCTCTCCGGTGAACTCGAGGTCGAACTGACCCCGCAGGGCACCCTCGCCGAGCGCCTCCGCGCGGGCGGCGCCGGCATTCCCGCGTTCTTCACCCCCGCCGGGGTCGGGACCCCCGTCGCGGACGGCGGCCTGCCCTGGCGCTACCACCCGGACGGCTCCGTCGCGGTCGCGTCCCCGGTCAAGGAGACCCGCGAGTTCGGCGACAAGCGGTACGTGATGGAGCACGGCATCACCGCCGACTTCGCCCTCGTGCACGCGGTCCGCGGCGACACCGCCGGCAACCTGGTCTTCGACAAGACCGCCCTGAACTTCAACCCCCTCGCGGCGATGGCGGGCAAGGTCACGATCGCGCAGGTCGAGGAACTCGTCCCCGCCGGCGACCTCGATCCCGCCCAGGTGCACCTGCCGGGCGTGTTCGTCCAGCGGATCGTGCACACCGGACCACAGAACAAGCGCATCGAGAAGCGCACCGTCACCGCCACCCAAGGAGTTTCGGCATGAGCACCGGCTGGACCCGCGACCAGATGGCCGCCCGCGCGGCCGCGGAGATGATCGACGGCGAGTACGTCAACCTCGGCATCGGCCTGCCGACCCTGATCCCCGGCTACCTGACCGACGACGTGCGGGTCACCCTGCACTCGGAGAACGGGATCCTCGGCACCGGCCCGTACCCCACCGAGGACGCGGTCGATCCGGACCTGATCAACGCCGGCAAGGAGACCGTCACCGTCAATCCCGGTGCCGCTTTCTTCGATTCGGCATTGTCGTTCGGCATGATTCGCGGCGGACACATCGACACCGCGGTGCTCGGCGGGATGCAGGTCTCCGCGACCGGCGACCTCGCGAACTGGATGGTGCCCGGCAAGATGGTCAAGGGCATGGGTGGCGCGATGGACCTCGTGCACGGCGCGAACCGGGTCATCGTCGTCATGGAACACACCGACCGCGACGGCAATCCGAAGATCGTCGCCACCTGCAGCCTGCCGCTGACCGGGCAGGGCGTCGTCAACCGCATCATCACCAACCTCGCCGTGATCGACGTGGTCGGCGAGGGCACCCTCGCCCTGGTCGAGCTCGCGCCCGGCGTCACGGTCGACGACGTCACCGCCGCCACCGGCGCCCCCCTCGACATCCGAATCCCCGAACTCGTCTGAGCCGCTCAATCATTCGAAAGGAGACCGTCATGACGGAAAACGTCTCGGTCATCGTTGCCGGAGCGCGTACGCCGATGGGGCGTCTGCAGGGCTCGCTGAAGGACTTCTCGGGATCC